>NZ_JBQENG010000009.1:0-169357 GCF_052044585.1 Phyllobacterium sp. 22552
TGAACATCATATCGGGACTCATCATGCTCGTGAAAGACAAGGGCCGCGATATCGCAATCCTTCGAACCATGGGTGCAACGCGAAATTCCATCCTGCGCATATTCCTGATGACTGGGGCTGCTATCGGAGTTGCTGGCACCATTGCAGGTGTTGTCTTAGGTATCGTTGTTTGCCTGAATGTCGAGCGCATCCGGCAATTCTTTTCGTGGCTGTCCGGCACAACTCTTTTCGATCCGAAGCTATATTTCCTAAGCACACTGCCAGCCAGGATGGAGCTCAACGAAACCTTATTGGTCATATCGATGGCGCTTGTCCTGTCTTTTCTGGCGACGCTTTTTCCCGCTTGGCGTGCAGCCAAACTCGATCCCGTTGAAGCTCTGAGGTACGAATAATGTCAGTTTCATCATTACATTGGCTGACTGATTAGCCGATGTCTGAAGCACCGCCCAAGCCCGAAGACTGCAAGGCGTGGGGCAGCTTTGGTTCTCGAGACGATACGGGATTGTCTGGTACTGCGGCGAGCATAAGGGTGAAGGTGAACGCAGAAATAATTCCGGAACCTAATGCTCTCGGGCGGATTGTGTAGTTCGAGTAGTTCTTGGCAACTGGCTTGGTGCACCCTCACCCTCCCGCGAAGATGACGGATGCCAAGCCCTTAATCTTCTTGCACAAGGAAACGGCATTGCCTTTTTCAAAGTCTCCGGGACGGAGCTCTACCAATATAGACTGGCAAGTAATTTCAAAAGCGCAAAATCTTGCATCCGCGTGCCTTCAGCGCCATCCAAAAGACCACGAACACAGTCAGCGCCTCGCACGTTCAATCGTCGATCTGTACCGCCGGGGAATATCGGACCCAGGGGTTCTCAGCACCTTGGCTATCAATCGCGAGAAGGCATTGGAAATCCGGGAACAGAAGGATATGCGGGTGGCGAAGCGACTCGAGCAGCAAGAACGAAGGAAGGCATACGTACCGAAGCAAAGCCAACCGCAAGTTGAATAATGTTATTTCTGCTTTTTTTCAGCTTCTTCCAACCGGACAAGAAGAACTTCAAATCTCTTGTTTGTTGGTATTGGAGCCTTTGCCGAACGCAAGGCTTCTCTAAAGCCAGGAGTACGCATTTGATCGCGAAACTTGTTCACATCGCTTCGATTCGTTGTTGGATTGTTTTCACTCACGACAGAGCCTTTCAAGCACCATACCCGTCAACCTATTAGTCACCGAATAAGTTCCGCGACACAGATTTATTGCTATAAAATATTTTATGGACTCTGGCCGACATCGGCGTATTCTGAATTCAACATCGATAGTATTTATTGGACCGGCGATCGATGTTTGAGAGATACGATGTGCTCTTCGCCTAGTGGGAGAGCACGATTATGCCTTTTCGTAGTCAAATCTACGTCAACAAGTATTCATCCCTTGATTGGGATATCATGGCGATAGCCTTTGAATTAGCTTTCCAGCAAATTGGGACCAATCCCCTGGTGCGAAAAGACCGGCTGGCGCGTTGCGTCATGACGTTCTTTGACAGAGGCGTGCATTGTCCCAGTACGTTGAGTTCGCTGGCTATGAGCCGTGAAATGAGTTTGGTAGACATTGAGCGTACGCGTGGGACGCCCGCCGGCAACTATGATATCAAAGCAGAAGACGATGGGTTTCACTTCAACGGGGCAACAGGGGAATGGAAAGACTCAACCATAAATTAGACTGCAAGGATTGCGGTACAATTTACCTCACCATTCCGGATAATGTCACGGGTAACACTCCGATATTCTGCAGTACCTGCAATCAGTTCATCGGAAGATGGGCAGACCTTGAGCGCGACTTCGATCAGCAGGGTGGCCAAGACGGCGTATTTTCAATGCATGATGGGAAGATTGATCGGATTAGCTAGGGACTGATTCCCTGCAAGAGTCGTTCACCGACTCATGGAAGATAAACCATTCAAAGAAATAACCATAATGACCCGCCAGCTCGGCAAGATGAAGGTAATCACCTCCATTATGCAGGCGGCGGAGTTCATTGTGAATGAGTGGCCGGGCACGGATACCGAAAGGCTTGATATCGCCAAACATGCGCTGCTGGAATGCTACGATGGCACGCTGTCTCCCGGCATTGTCGCATGGCTTTTATTGATGCAGCAAAGGAAGCCGACATTTACGTCGAGGCAGTTGGTCGCCCGCCATCAAACGACAAACTGGAAAAGTGGCGCAAGGGAAAGATGCGGCGCAAAGCTTAACAGGACAAGTCTTTGATAAAAAAGACTTCACTTTGTGGTTGAAAACTGCCGAATGAAATTCTGCCTTGTTCGTGGAAACCGTTGGATCTATGCCAAGCTTGGGGCTCAAGCTCATCAATCACACTCGATGTCATAAGGACATCTCCCCCCTTTGCAAGCATCAGCATTTCCCAATGACGAAACATTTTTCTCCCGATGCCCCTTCCTCGTTGTTCGGGGACAACATAGACCATATCCATGTAAGGGATTTTGCCCCAGAACCAACTGTACCGAATAAAGCCGACTGGACTGTCGCCGCACAGGGCGATGATGTATTCGCCACCGAAAATGCAGCGATTGATCCAAGACGTATCGACGTGAGGATCGTGCTCGATAAGCCACGCTTCGTGCGTGCTGTTAGCTGTCGTTATGTTTGGGTCCGTCATACCGCCTTCATATTAACTGACAGCTTGTTTGGCAATGTTGACGCCAATCGCGCTCTATTCGCTTCAGCCAATATTACAACTGACGAAGCCGTCGCATCATGTCTGACGTCATCGCGCAAAGGCTTGAACGTTCTACGGAATAGTAGGTTTTAGGGAAAGCCTGGAGGTCAGCGCCTCAATCGGTGCTGTTCGAAGAGCTCTCATGAGGCTTTCGCCAGATCCGGCGTGAATAGATTTATTGATTGGGAGGGATCATGGTAACAACTACTTGGATTGGCGGCACTGACAACATGCAGTGGTCAAATCCCAACGTCGACCCGATTTTCAATCCTTGGAACACTTCGTCGAACTGGGATAACGGCATTCCAGGAATGGGCGATGTCGCAATCCTGAACAACACCAGCACTACTTCCTATGTCGTGGACGTAGCTAGTTTAGTATTAAACAACTCCTCGCTGCTGGTCAGCAACTCAATACTGGTCGGATACCTCAATCCCGGAGTGATTTCGGGCGGTTTGATATATTTGTATGGCGCCAATTTTATTGCCGGTTCTGGCGTGTCCTCAGCCACAGGGATAGTTGAGATTGGCAGCGGTGGCTCCTATGAGTGGAATGGCGCGAATTCTACCCAAACCATCAAGATGGCATCAGTTGATCCCGACCATTCGCCCGCCGAAAGTTCTGTCTTCTCTTTTTCCACTCAGTTTGACGGGACCATTGAAGCTTTTTACGTGCACAATGTTATCAATTTCAATGTGAATGGTGCCAGCATAACCGGGATGTCCTTAGACGGTCACACGGTGACTTATACGACAACGGCGGGCAACTACACGCTAAAGTTTGGTGACAACGTCGATGTCTCTGATCTGATCTTCGATGTAAGCACTGGAAAAATCACCACACTCCAAATTGATCCAAACGCTCCATGTTTTGCGAAGGGAACATTAATCCGTACAGTCAGGGGGGATGTCGCTGTTGAAACTTTAAAAGTTGGAGACTTGGTGGTCACGTCAAGCGGTGCTGAGCGTCCGATTGTCTGGCTTGGCTGTTACAATCTGAAACGCACGCGCTCGAGCCAATACGAGATATCCCGCCCGGTTCGCATTCAAGCCAATGCCTTTGGTGAGCAACAGCCCTACGCCGATTTGTGGCTCTCCCCCGGACATGCCGTCTGCGTGCGAGTTCTGGATGAAGTGCTTATTCCAATCGGTTATCTCATTAACGGTGCGACAATCAAACAGGTGGATGTCGCTGAAATTACTTACTGGCATGTGGAGCTTGAAACCCATGACATCCTGATAGCCAATGGCTTGCCCACCGAAAGCTATCTTGATTGCGGGACCCGGGCTTTATTCCACCAAAGCTCTTACAAGCGGCGCGGAATCGACATCTGCGAGGTTACCGCACAATATTGTCGCCCCCTGACGTTGGATAGATCATCCGTAGAAGCTGTGGCTATTCGGTTGCGTGAAAGAGCCAAGCTACTCGGCTGGTCGACGACAAGTGATATGGATATTCATGTTGTTGCCGATGGCATGCGTATTAATCCGCAGGGCACCGGTAATCTGATGCGGTTCCAGATTCCATCAAATGCTCGGGACGTCCATATTTTATCAGAAACGTTTATACCGGCGGAGTGGTCTGACGGCGGAGACACGCGGAAACTTGGCATTTCCATCAATGGTTTCCAGATTAGCGACGACCAAGGACAATGCCGTCGAATTGAGGCTGCGGATGCTTGTTTGGACCAAGAATGTTACCAAGTTGAATTCTACGACAACAAATCATGGCGATGGACCAGCGGTTCATTGAGGGTGCCGAACACAATATTTGCAGACCTTTCTGAGAACAGATTCTTGGAGTTGAACATAAATGCTGGCGGTCAGCAGCGATGGTTAAAACCCATCATCGCAAGTGAACGGCGTGAAAGTGTTGAAACGGCACCACTGGGAATGGTTGCTGCTTGCGCTCTATTCGCTCCAGCATCTGCATTTCCAAACCTACTGTTCAAGTCTCCATCGACTCTGAGCGTGGATTTGGATTATCTCAATGCAGGAGACGAATAATGGCCTATTCGACGAAACCATTTTTCAGAATCGCCCTTATCGCAGGGATTGCTCTCGGCCTAGCATCGCCTTCATTCTCACAGACACCCGTACCGGATCCACAACAGAAAACGGGGGGCCAAGCTGGCTTATTGAGCGAAAGTGAGATCAAAGGAAACAGAGATATTGTAGTCGTAGTGAAACTTCGACTGAGCCGCGCCGGCAAGATCATCGGCACTCCAATTGTGTCTGGCAAAGGTGGCGATTTCATAACTCGCAGCAAAATGAAAAACCGGGCGCTGCGATCGGTATATCGTGCTCAACCGTTTAAACTATCTCCAGATAAGTATGATCAATGGAGCCAGGTGACTCTTACTTTCTATCCGTAGTCACTCAGAAAGGTTCATTCCGATTGGTGAAATACTGTTGGCTGAAACGGCATGACCAGCACGCTCGACAGTACCTTAACTTGACGTGATGTACGATCCCACCGGACTGGTCAGTCCAAGCGCTGGATCATGTTAAAGGATCAGATAAGCACCTGATACAACTGCGATCAGGACCAGGATCAATGAAACCGATTCCCACCATTCTTGGGCCATCTCTTTTTTTGTTCGAATCCTAAAAGCATTATCTTGAGGGTTTTTCATCTCATCCATAAATTTTTGAACTTCAAAATGATTGTTGGTTTCATTCTGTTTCATGGCGGAAATCTCAAGAGTCGTTCAGACAAGGACTGGGCTCCTACAGTTATGGAATTGCAGCTCGTCGGTCACGCTCTATTTTCTCTAACCTATTTAAAACGTGCAAATTGAGATCACGCTGGCCAAAGAACCCGGATTGCGCCTGCTTGATCTCATCGACCTGGCGCTGCAGGTTCATGTCGGCCGCAATCCGTCTGCCGCAAGTTGCGCATCATATGAAAGCCAAGCCCGCTCGTGCTCCTTGCGGGGCAACTGGTTGTCCATCAATTTATTAATATCGCCAGATTCATAATTATTGTGCAGCGCAGCAACTATTTCGCACTTGCAGCATTGCTGTAAAGTTGATGTGAAATTCTTCACAACGAGGTGCGCGCAATGAGAACGATTTCCGACACAATCAGGCGGTTGAATAAACAGCAGAGCGTCTTGTCCAGCGGAAGTGCAAACAACCGAGGGCGATTGTCCCCTCTCGCTGATTTTGGTTCCAATCCCGGACAATTGCGAGGTTGGACTTACCTCTCAGACAACCTGCCGCCCGACGCTCCGCTCGTTGTGGTTCTTCATGGATGCACGCAGTCGGCCGACGATTATGATGTTGGTTCGGGCTGGTCACTTCTTGCCGAGCGCTACGGATTCGGCGTGCTTTTCCCAGAGCAGCAAAGAACGAATAATCCCAATCTCTGCTTCAACTGGTTTTCGACCAGTGACACAACGCGCGGCGAAGGTGAAGTTTGTTCAATTTCACAAATGATCGAGACCCTGCTGAAAAACCACCGGATTGATCGAACGCGCGTCTATGTGACGGGGCTTTCTGCAGGGGGAGCCATGACCGCGTCGTTGCTGGCAACTTATCCTGAGTTATTCAATTCAGGGGCGATCATAGCGGGGATTGCACACGGCACGGCATCCACCATTCCCCAAGCATTTGACCGAATGCGAGGTCATGGACTTGAAGATGGGGCCGCACTTGCCGCACACGTTCGTCAGGCTTCAAGCCATAAAGGCCCTTGGCCGAAGGTATCAGTCTGGCACGGAACGGCAGACACCACCGTAGACCCGATTAATATGGAAGCGGTTATTGGCCAGTGGGGAATTCTGCACGAATTAGACCGACCTGCATCAAAAAGCACTCTTGACGGCCATCAGGTTCGAAAATGGCAAAATGCGGACGGTCAAACAGTTTTGGAGGCTTATGCTATCAACGGTATGGCTCATGGCACTCCCATAAACAGTAGAGCTGAAAACGCTGTCGGGTCAGCGCGGCCCTTCATGCTCGACGTAGGGACTTCATCTACCTGGCATATTGCTCAATCGTGGGGACTAATCGGGGAATCCACAGAGACCACTTCGGCTTTAAATCCGACGGCCGGCTTGTACTCAGTATCTCCAGACAAACAGAGCGGCAATTCGATTAAGAACACGATCGAAAACGCTCTCAAATCGGCTGGTTTATTGAGATGAGGCGCGAATGGGAACAGGCGACGGAATTTGTTAAAGCCGTTTACCTATTGGCAGCGCGCAGAACGGTCTTGAGCGAGGCATAATCGTCCAGTATCGCCAACACCTCGATTTTCACATAATTCCATTCCTCGGATCAACTTTGCTCTCGCGCCTCGCTGTGCCAGTGGTTCGCAACTTCGAAGATGAAATGATCGACGCCGACCGTTCGCCTTCGATGGTGCGCAAGGTTCTCGTAAGCCGGATCGCTTCTCGCCGATGCACAAGAGCGCGGTCTGGTCATAAGAAATCCCGTACGAGACAAGAGCCACGCCCGACGTCAAGTGAGGCGCCAGAAAGGCAAGCTGAGATCGGGATAGACATTCCCTCCCGCGAAGAGATCAAGGCTATTGTGGACGCCCTGGAGGGCAAATGGCGGCCATTGCTATCGACTGGATATTCACTAGGCCCACGCGCTTCGGAGATACGCGGGCTGCGATGGTCAGATGTCAATATCGAAGGGCGAGAAATCCGGGTTCACCAGAGGGCTGATCGCTTCAATCAAATTGGCAAACCTATATCCGAAGCCGGGGAGCGAACGGTGCCTATTCCGCTCTTGGCCTGGAATGCCCACTCCCGCGGACAGGGCAGAAGGATGTAGATGGAAACATCTGACGGAAGAAATCCGGCCGGAACATTTGGTATTCCCAAACAGTCTCGGGAAGGTCGAATCTCTGTCAAAAATAATGCAGCGCGGATTCCAACCATCACAGATACGAGCTGGCGTGTCGGTTCAGACCGGAGAGACAGACAAAGACGGCAATCCAATATCGAAGGCGAAATATACCGGCTTCCATTCGCTGCGGCATTTTCTATGCATCATGGTGCATCAACAGACGGGAAGACGGCGGGCTTAGCTTGCCGCCTAAAATGGTGCAGGAACGCCTTGGACACTCTCACCCTGCCATGGATACCTTTGGCATCTGTTTCCACGCAATGACGATACCGAAGAATTGACCGCTTCAGAGCTCGCTCTTTTGAGATAACTGCGACACACATGCGACATGGAGCTACAAGTAATTGATATTAATTGTGTAATATAAGTTTCCTAATCTGTAGGCCACTGCTTCGAATCCAGTCGGGATCACCAAAAAATTTAAAGCTCGCGCAAACAGATAGCGGAACAACGCTAGGAATGCCTCACCGCCTCGATTTCGGCCCCACTATACTGCTCCAAGGCGTCGGCAACCTGATCGGCAAAACGCACGCGATTACGCCCAGCCTTTTTAGCCTGATAAAGCGCCAGATCAGCCTGATTGACTGTTTCGCTCCAGGACTGATCTCCGACTTGCGCAACGCCGAAGCTCGCCGTGATTTTCAAAACGCTCCCATCCGAAGTCGTCATGGCAAGGCGCTCGACCGCCAGCCGCAATTTCTGGGCAATGATGGCTGCATCCATGCACGAACTGTCATTCAGCAATATTGCAAACTCCTCCCCGCCAAAACGGGCCACGTAATCGCTGTCGCAAATATTGTTTTGCATCAGCTGTGCGATTTCTCTCAAGACCTCATCCCCCACAACGTGCCCATATTTGTCATTGATGGTTTTGAAATTATCTATATCCACAAGCATCAGGAAAGGTATCGACTCCAGATCGGTGTAGTTTTCTGTTGCTGAATTGCCCAAAATATCCAGCGCCCGCCGGTTGAGAAGCCCCGTGAGCCCATCCGTATGTGCCAGATGTTCAAGCCGGGCGACCAGAAAAGATCGTTCTTTCAGCTTGATGGCAATGACCTCAAGCGCAGAATAAAGCGTCTGGATTTCGGCAACATGCCTCGTCTCCCGGTGCAGATCCGTCGGCAGGTCATCGGCAAGCGACACGATTGCTTCGGCTCCGCGGAAAAGCGGCTTGAATATATAATTCTGCACCACCACCACCAGACCGACGACCAGCCCGAGGATCACAAACGCCATCGCACTTGTATAATAGAGCGCTTGGCGCGCAATCCGTTCGCGCTTTTCAAATTTGGCGACGGATGCAGCAAAATAAATATCCCGCAATTCTGCCAATGGCTTCATTGCAGCGGAATATTGCTTGGTAAACGTAACCGCATCAAGAGCCGGAACTCCATTCTGCTGAGCAGTGCGAATCTGATGATCAATCAGCGCAAGCCCTCCAATCATGTAGCGTGAATTTGCTTCTTCGTGTTTTTGATCATCTGATGAGGCTTCAACGTCGGGTTTTCTGCCGAGTTCCAGCAAATGCCAGATTTCACGGATCCGCCCCCCGATAATCCGCATATGGATCACATTCTCGGCAGGAATTGGTTTTCTTACGGCCATTGGCGCAATCAAATATGATCCCAACCTACCAGCATATTCCCGCAAATTGCTGAGCATCGTCACCCTGAATACAACGGCGGCCAAATCCTCATCATGGCGTAGCAGCTCGGTTCCTTGCTGCTGAACAATTTTGTCGTAACTCTCTCGGGCCTGGAACAGGTGAACAATGGCCTCATGGATCTCGCCATAGCGTAATGTGCCTGGATTTGTGAATTGTGCCGCCTCGACTTTCATGCGTCCAAGCCGCAACTGCTCGCGCACATCCTTGAGGAGATTTCTGGGAACACTGCTTGTGTCCAGTTTGCTGAGCGCAGCGTCAGTCTTTTGCAAGGCGATCTGCCAGTTTTCATAGGCTTGGTCGCGGGAAGCATCGTCCACGCTCATCAAAATATTGGCAGGGCCCCGTTCCGCTGAAATAAAACTTGCAGCCATGAAAACAAAAGAAAAACCCTGTATATCCGCCAGATTAGTCACGGCTCTGTTAAATGCCTGAATAGAATTATAAATAGACATGCCTGCCATTATCAAAGTGAATATCATAACAAGCAGAGCCATGCACCAAAGGTGCACTTTCAAGCGGCCTCTTGTCGATTTTCTTGACCGCAAGCCTGCGTATAGAATATCTGGCTTGTTCACGTTTATGGCTTTCCGAAAAGATATGTACCTATATAATTAAAATACTACTGAAAAATAAAACAATCGTATGGAATACTTATTATTATTATTACAGAACAATACTTTCGATCAGCTCGACTGCATGATCTGACTTCGTACAAAATAAGTCTATCAACCCGAAACCGGGGAAGCGTAAATATAGTATAATCTTCGAAGGTTACAACCATACCAATGGATTACAAGGAATGTTATTTCAGGCTTCCTATTACATCCTCACACTACTTAAAGTAGTTTCGATATATTAAATTTCTGCGCCATCATTTAAAAGTAACGCACGTAAAAACCATTGTTACAACTGCAGCAAAGCTATTAGCCCGAAGCTGATTGTAACAAGCGATGCGAGGGAGAGGGTTGCCACCGCCATCACTCGCCCGCCAGCATGAGCAACAGAGCGAATATCAACCGATAATCCAAGCGCGGCCATGGCAATAATCGTCAGCACGCTGGAAAGCTGCCCCATTGGCGCAATTGCCGCCTCGGGTATCAGTCCGGTCGAGCGCAGCATCATCATTATGCCAAATCCGCTGATGAACCACGGCACCAGGGCAATCCGCTTCCCGCTTGGATTGGCGTAAAAGCGGAAATCATCTTGCGGGACTTCGCGCCCTCCAATGGTTTCATGGCGCAAATCGGCCTTCATGATCGCACCAAGTACGAGAAGCACAGGGCCAAGCATAAGCACGCGCACCAGCTTGACCAAAGTTCCGGTTTGTACACCCAGCAATCCTGCGGGAGCCGTCGCAGCAATGACCTGCGGCACGGCATAGACGGTCAGGCCCGCCAGCGTCCCATATTGCGGTACGCTCATTCCGGTGCGGAAATAGAGCAGCGGCAGGAAGAATACGGCTGCTATGCCCAGCACCGCCGTAAAGGTCAGCGCGGCGGCAATTTCCTTGCGGTCTGCCTCTATCACTGGCGCGACCGCAACAATGGCGGAGTTTCCGCAAATTGAATTGCCGCAGGCAATCAAGGTCGCAAGTTTTGGTGGCAATCCGAAGAGCCTGCCAATGCCGTAGCTGATGCTGATCGACAAAATGACAACGCCCGCTATTCCGGCAATCAGTGTGGCGCCTGCCCCTTTCATCGCTGTCAGGCTGATAGATGCGCCAAGCATAACGATTGCCAATTCCAGCAGGAGTTTCGCGCTGAAATCAATACCAACGAGCAGCGATTGGCCCGGTTGATGCAAGGATCGGATGGCAATGCCAATTGCTATGGCCAAAACCAGGCTTTCCACCCATCTTACGCCAAACAACGCGCTCTGGATATATTCGCCAGCCACCGCTGCAAAAGCAACGGCGCAGCAAAGTGCAAGCCCAGGGAGAACAGGAAGGAGGCGATGAGGAATGGTCATAAGCTTGCCATTTGAGAAATTTCAATCATGGCAGACTTATCTCATGCAATATTATCGACTTCTATCGAATATTCTGTCATATTTTGTTCGGTAAAATCGAATGGTTTTCTGATGACCTTTGAACAACTCTCCATTTTCGTTGCCGTGGCAGAACGCGAGCATCTCACTCAAGCCGCAGCAGCAATTAACCTCACGCCGTCGGCGGTCAGCAGCGCCATTAAAAACCTCGAGGTTTTTTACGGCGTCGAGCTGTTCCACCGTGTGGGACGACGTATCGAACTGACGCAGATTGGCCGCGTTTTTCTTGGTGAGGCCAAGGCAACTTTGGCGCGGGTACGCTCATCTGAGTTGATGCTATCAGAGCTTGGCGGTCTGCGGCGCGGCAAGCTTAGCCTTTATGCCAGCCAGACAATCGCCAGCTATTGGCTGCCGCCTTTCCTGATGCGCTTTAAACAGGATTATCCCGGCATTGAGATTGACCTGACCATCGGCAATACAAGGACGGTGGCCGAAGCGGTCACTGAAGGCGGGGCAGAGCTCGGCTTTGTCGAGGGGGAGATTGATGCACCGCTTCTCGTCTCGAAAGTCGTGGCGGAAGATGCTCTGATTATCGTTGTCGCGCCATGCCATCCTTGGGCGGATAAACGTCCGTTGAAGGCTGGGGATATCGTCGGCGGCACTTCATGGGTCATGCGGGAACAGGGTTCGGGCACGCGTTCGGAGTTTGAACATGCCATCGATAATCTCAAAGTCTCCCACGACGATCTGAAGATCGCGCTGGTTCTCCCCTCCAACGAGGCGGTTCTTTCCGCTGTTTGCGCCGGAAATTGTGCCGCCGTCATTTCCAGCGCTGCTGCCCGCGCCTATTTACGCGAAGGGCTTGTCGTCGAGGCCGCCTTCAAGCTGCCGATCCGCCGCTTTCGCATGTTGCGGCACAAACAGCGGCACAGCAGCAAAGCATCGGAAATATTGGAGGGGCTGTGTGGGTAACTCATTCTCTTTGATTGCCATGTCGTTGTGCGTGGTTCGACGGCATGGCAAAACAACCTCAAACCGCACGCACATACCAGCTCATGCTTGAATATCGTTTTTGCGGGCCATGAACACGCCACGCCTCCATCCAAGCATTGCTGTTCTCAAACAAAAACCGTCCATTATAGAGATCACTGCCGCATAGATGCGACACACGTTGTGATGGGCCATATCGCAGGCTGACAAATTCATTGCCGCTCGGGTAGAGCACCCGCACTGCCCCATCTTCAAAGGCAAGCCGATAGGTCCGGACTGCCTGCAGCACATTTGCTCCGACAGACATTTCGCCGCGCTCTTCAAAAAGCTCGGTGGTTATGATGGCGCGCCCGGTAAATCCATATATCGCTCCGGCGCGATGATCGATCACCTTGCGTTTTACCTGCCATGCGCCGCAGATTATTTTTGCGTCAAATTTTTCGATCGCCTGGCTTGATCGATCAAGCATGGAAATCAATCCGCCTGTTCTTCCCAGACGCATGCGGCCGTGTAGATTGCTGCCAATCTTTCCACCCCTGCCTGATCATCCTTGTCAAAACGCGATGGTATAGGACTATCGAGATCAAGCACGCCAAAAACCCGTCCATCATGGATCAAGGGCACCACCAGCTCGGAGCGGGAGGCCGCATCACAGGCAATATGGCCCGGAAAATCGTGCACATCGTCAACGAGGATAGAGGATGCTTGCAGAACTGCGCTTCCACACACGCCGCGCCCCACGGGAATGCGCACGCATGCCGGTTTGCCTTGAAATGGCCCGACCACAAGCTCACTTTGTGAGCGCAGGAAATAGAACCCGGCCCAGTTGATGTCCGGCAGCATCTGGAAGATCAGCGCGGAACTATTGGCCGCATTGGCAGTCGGATCATTCTCGCCCGCAAGCAGCGCTTCCAGTTGATCGCCGAGTTCCCTGTAGAACTGTGGCTTGTCGCCTTCTGTGATCGCTTTTGTAGCAAACATGAAAAATCCTTCCCTTATAGCCTGCGTAACATGGCCACATTTCTGCCGATGCACCTGCCTTGTCAAGCAAACGAAACCCGATCCGGCAATGTACACTCCCTCGCGCCCTGCTATAGATAGGAACCGATTTCCACAGGTGCAATTACAATGAGTTCAAACGCCAAAGGCGACCTGCAAACTTATGTGCGCATCGACTTTCCTGACAAGGAACGGTTGGGGCCGGGGAAAATGCAGCTGCTTGAACATATTCGCGAAACCGGCTCCATTTCTGCGGCAGGCCGCGCCATGGATATGTCCTATCGCCGCGCATGGTTGCTGGTCAGCGCCATGAACACAATGTTCGCAGCGCCAGTGGTCGATTCGCAGCGCGGCGGCGCGCAGGGCGGCGGCGCTGTCGTCACGGAATTCGGCGAAGAGCTTTTGCGCCGCTATCGAAACATGCAAGCAAAAGTCGATACGGCCCTTGAGTCTGATTTTGAATGGATCAACCGCAATCGCAGCAGCCACTAAACTTTCGCAGAGTTGTGCTGTTTGCGTGGTTTTGCAAAGCTGACACGGAAGTACATCATATAGGCTATCACAGCGAAAATCATTGTCAGACCGCCAAGGATGGCAGACCCGCCCCAGAGCGAAAGCCAGTCATTGATAATGGCTGATTGCGGATTTCGCGGATCGTAATACACGCTCACGCTTTCCCCCACGCTAAAGCGCGGCGGCGATGTGCCCAGCCACGAAGTAAACTCGACAGTGGCACCCTCAACTGTTTGAAACTCAACAACCGGCTTATAGACATTGGACTTAGTTGAGTGGCTCTTGACCAGATTTGTCACATGGCCTTTACCTTCCATTGCATTGTTTACGAAGTGACGGACATACAATACGGACCAGCCGAAACTAAAAAACAAAACAACGCATATGGTGCACAGTAGCACTTTGTGGATGACGCGTTTTTCCATGCCAGCAATCCGGATCAGTGACTCATGCGTAGATCAGTTATCGCAATCTTTGTCATTTGCACAATTCTCTGCATTTTCACTTTTCCGCCGGCCATGATGTCATTGGCCTTCACTGGTGCCTTTCCAAAGAAGTATTTTTACATTCTCAGCGTCTGGCCGGTCAGTGCAGTTCTGGGCCCGATTCTCGCCTGGAATACGCGCCGCCGTTTCGGCACATGGGCTTTGCTCTGGTTTGTCCCATGTCTTGCCTATGCGCTGTTTTTCCTGACAGGACATGACCTGGGGACTTAGTCCGGCATTTTATCCGCTTCCATCTCATCATTCTTCCGCTCCAGCCAACGCATGACTGGCGTAACCGTGATACCATGCAGCACGACAGATATAAGCACGACGAGTGACACTGTTACCCATAGAATATTGGCATTTGAAAACGGCGCGTGACCAAGCGCATAGGCCAAATAATAGAATGAGCCGAGGCCGCGAATACCGAAAACAGCGATAACGGCCTTTTCCCTTTTTTCGATGGGGCTTCCCAGCAGCCCCACCCAACCGGCAATCGGGCGGATAAGAAGAAGGATGATCAGCGATGCCACCACGATCCGCCAGTCCAGCGGATGAAATACGCTGCCTTCCGCAATGGCGGCGCCAAAGCAGACAAGCACGACCATCATCATCAGACGTTCGATCTGTTCGGCAAAACTATGCAGATTTTCGTGATAGCCACTGTTGCGCTCCGCATGGCGAAGCGTCAGCGCAGTGACAAACACGCCGACAAACCCATAGCCATGCGCCATCTCTATAAGCCCATAGCTCAGGCATGTGATCCCCAGCACCACGAAACCGTCGCCCGTATGGGCAAGCCCGGCCCTGTTCGGGAGCCGGAAGGTCAGATAGCCAAGCAGCTTGCCGGTAGCCCAGCCAAGCCCCGTGCCCGCAGCAAGCCGCCATATGACATCGGTCGTTAGCCAGTCGAAAAACCACGGAGCACCCGTTGTATTTGAAGCCGCGAGCGCGATTGCCAGATGCACGAAGGGAAAACTCAGCCCGTCATTCAGCCCCGCCTCGGAAGTCAGGGCAAAACGTACCTCGCTCTTCTCCCCCGATTGCGGCGGCCCCACCTGAACATCGCTGGCAAGCACGGGATCTGTGGGCGCCAGCGCTGACCCGAGCAGCAAGGCCGAAGCAACTCCAAGCCCGAGAAAACTCCAGCCGAGCAATGCGATGGCACCGATAGTCAGGGGCATCGATATGGCCAGCAACCGCCACGTTGTCATCCAGCTACGCCAGCCCAATATCCGGTCGATCTTCAGACCGGCACCCATGAGGGCAATGATGACGACAAACTCGGTTATTTTTTCCGTGAGAAAGCGGCTGTCGAGGGGATTGTCGCCGATCATTGCCGACAGCGGCGTCCAGACAAACAGGGTGCCGAAAGCAATGCAGACAATGGGCAGGGAAAGCGGAAATCCCTTCAATAACATGGGCAACCAGGAGGTCATCAAGACGACCAGCCCGAACAAAGCGATCAGAACGAGATAGCTGTTTATTCCCATACTTCACTTCAAACCATCGGCCGGCGCTTTGGTTCCGTGAACATGAAGTTCCCTTCACTGTAAACGTCAATCATTCGAATTTGCTCTATGGGCGATTTCGTATAGACACATCGCAAACACCGGAAATCCTTTCATGACCGCCCAGAGCATACAGACCGTCAACGCCAATCGATTAGCGCTTGCTGCGTTGCTGCTTGGAGGTATTGCCATCGGCGGCTCACCGATTTTCGTGCGCCTGTCCGAGGTCGGGCCGATGACAACCGCTTTCTGGCGCGTTGCGCTGGCTTTCATTCCGCTTCTGGTCTGGTCAAAAGCCATGCCCGATGTCAAACGCAATGCCCGCCCCGAAAGCCTTGCCGATTATTTCTGGCTCTCCATGCCCGGCATCTTTCTGGCCGCTGATCTTGCTGCCTGGCATCTTGCGCTGCACATGACCTCGGTCGCCAATGCAACCCTATTGGCCAATCTCGCGCCGATCTTTGTTACCCTCGGCAGTTGGGCAATTTTCCGCGCCCATGTCAGCAGGATTTTCCTCATCGGCCTTGCGACCGCGCTCATCGGCGTTGTCGTGCTGAAAGGTGGTCCGGCAGCGCTGGGCGATGGCAAGCTTGCAGGCGATGCAACGGCGGCTGTCGCGGCCATTTTCTATGCGGGCTATATTCTCGTCATCGGCCGTCTGCGCGTGCGTTTTTCCACCCGCACGATCATGATCTGGAGCACAGCGTCCGCGGCAATCTGCATGCTGCCCGTATCGCTGATCTTTGAAACAAACCTCATACCGCTGACGCTGTTTGCCTGGGCAGTGCTGGCAGGTCTGGCCTTCATTTCTCATGCGGCGGGCCAGGGGATGATCACCTATGCGCTCGCCTTCCTGCCTCCCGCCTTCTCATCGTTGACCCTGCTCCTGCAGCCGGTCGTTGCCGCAGCATTGGCCTGGTTCCTGCTCAACGAGCCTATAGGTCTGATGCAGGCCATTGGCGGCGTTATCGTGATCCTCGGTATCCTTGTCGCCCGGCGCGGCTGATTATTTTTCAAGGCCCTCTAACAAAGCGCCATCAAGCTGCGCCTCGCCAAACCAGTTCAGCCGGTTAATGCAGACATAGCCACGATCGATCAGATCGTTGTCGTCGCCCTCTTCGCTGGTGTGAGCGCGGCCGCGCGGCACGATGAGCGTGGTTTCATCGCCCTCGGCGCTCACCACCTCCGAGCGAAGCGCGATCTTGTCGCGACCGATGCGCGGCTGGCGAATTTCCGCTGGCAACAGGGTCGGCAGATTCACACTCAGCCAATGCCCCTCCAGCACCCATTCATCACGCTCGTTCCAAAGGGTGCGAACAAAATCTGCCAGCCATTTGACGTCATTCTCCGTCTGCTCCGGCTTCTTCACCCGCGAAAAGCCGATTGCGGCAATGCCCCAAAATGAGGCTTCCCGGGCAATGCCCAGCGTACCGGAATAGGCCAGATCCTCGCCTACGTTCCGCCCGTCATTAATGCCGGAAAGCACCAGATCGGGCCGGTCCTGATCCTTGAACAGCCAGCTCATCGCGGTGACGACACAATCGGCAGGCGTGCCAGAACAGGAATAGCGTTTGGGTGCGAGCTCCCGCATTATCAAAGGTTTGCCAACGGTGATCGAAGCGCCTGCGGCAGTGCGCTTGCCATCCGGCGCGACCACCCAGACATCATCCGTTATCAGCTTGGCCGCCTCTGCCAGTACTGCCAGTCCCGGCGCGTCAATCCCGTCATCATTGCAAACCAGAATTCTCATCGCATTCGCCTTCTATACGTCAATATGGTCGCCGGTGCGCACCGTATCGTTCAGCGCGGGCAGATATTGTTTCAATGCACTGAGTGCGGCGAGCGAGCACGAGTGCCCCAGCGTTGCAGGACGCCCTGCCCCTTCCCATATCGCCACATTGCCTTGCCGGGTCGGATGGGTCGGCAGCCTTATCCACTCTGCCCGCTTTGCCTCAAATAAAGCAGAAGCAGGTGTATTGGGTGGTATATGCCCCGTAAGCAGAATAGGATATCCTTGATCTGCCGCGCGTTTGATTGCCTCCACCGATGGGCCGGCGCTTCCCATGCCATCGAAACTCATGAGCGGGCAGTCCGGCAAAGCATCCGATTCCGACCAGTCCAGCGCCTTGGCCAGCCGCTGTGTCAGCTCTGCTCCAATGCCTGGATGGAAAGCATCTCTTGCGGCGATCTGTGCCGCCACAGCATCGCGCATGCTTGCATGAATCGCGAAGCGCTGAGGCAGGATAGCCATCAGTTCCAGCGGCTTACCGGAAAGCGGCACGGGCAGCAGGCAACCATTCGGTTGCGTCTCGATCCATTGCCGGATCGCGGAAACGCGCTCATCGCTTGAAATAGCATCATCGCCATAGGAGGCATCAAGGATCAAAAGATCGCAAGGCGGAATCTGATCCATGGCGAAAACCCCGCTATCGGGCACCACATCACCGGTATAGACAAGAGCCTTTGCACCATCACTTGCCGCAAACCATACGCCGCCTGCCACATGGCCGGAACGCCCCGTCGAAACGCTCAACTCTCCAAGCTGAATGATATCGCCCGCCGTAAAAACTTCGGCAGAATGAGCGGCAATCTCGAAGGCCTGCATGTGACCCTGCTCGCCATATTGCCCCAGCATGGAAGCAGCTTCCGTCGATGTTTCTGCCGTCATGAAGATACGGCCGCGAAATCCGCGCGACAAAAGCCAGGCCAGCCCGCCAATATGATCCTCATGCGCATGGGAAACAAAGACGGCATCAAGCTTGGCAATCGTTGCATCGTCAATTGCCGGATAATAGTCGCGGCCCGTCGCCCCAACCTTGATGCCAACATCCAGAAGTATGCTCTTGCCGCCGCCCGAAATGCCGACACTGGTCCGGCCTTTTTCGCCAAAACCGCCATGTAGATCAATCCGCATCAGACATTTGCTCCGGTATTACCCAGCCCGAGGCGATGGCAATGCTTGTCGTTTCTCCTTCGGCAAGCCGCTTCGGATCAGCCAGATCGAAATGTAGTTCCTGTGTTTCATTGCCAGCAACTGCCTCGATGCGAGAGCCTCCCCCGCGATAGATGCTGCGCTTCACGGAAACTTCGATTCCGTCCTTGGCTGCCGGGATGATATCGGCGGCACGAATGCACACCTTTGCATCGCCTGTCACGCCTTGGCCGGGACGGCAGCGGAAAACAGCCTCCTGTCCGAGCACTTCCACCTTGCATTGCCCGTTTTCTTCGACAGTCAGAACTTTGGCCGGAAACACCATACCCTGGGCAATAAACGAAGCCACCATGGGCGTCGCCGGTTGTTCATAAAGTTCGCGCGGCGTTGCAAACTGCACGAGATGCCCCTTGTCCATGACAGCAATACGATCCGCCAGAGCCATGGCTTCGGCCTGATCATGGGTAATGTAAATAATCGTCGTGCCCGTGCGTTTATGGAAGGAGGCAAACTCATCCTCCATCGAGGCGCGCAAATGCACATCCAGATTGGCAAGCGGCTCATCAAACAATACCAGCGATGGCGCTGACACAAGGCACCGGGCCAAAGCCACGCGCTGTCTTTGCCCGCCGGAAAGATTGGCCGGGCGGCGATCGCCATATCCTTGCAGATCGACCAGTTCGAGCGCTTCCAAAATGCGCCGGTCCCGCTCTGCCTTGTCGACCTTTGCCACTTTCAGACTATAGCCAACATTTTCTGAAACGCTCATATGCGGCCATAAGGCATAATTCTGGAAAACGATACCGACACGTCTTTGCTCAGGCGGGACGTTCAATTTCGGGTTGGACATCTCCTTCCCGCCAACGGTGATTGTGCCCTGATTGACCTGTTCAAAACCGGCAACAAGGCGCAAGAGCGTCGTCTTCCCGCAGCCGGAAGGTCCGAGCACTGCAACAAATTCGCCATTGGCGACATCCAGCGAGACATTCGACAAGGCGTCATAGTCGCCAAATGTCTTGGTCACATTTTCAATTTTCAATCCCGCCATGGCAGAACTCCGTTTGGAAGGCTGCGTGCAAACAGATTGGTCAACAGCATCAGCGCAAAAATCACGACAATTGTCAGGGTTGATATGGCGGCGGCGTAGTTGGAATCGCCGCCCTGCTCAAAAGAAAAGATCACCACACCGATCGTCTCCGAGCCGGAAGCCCATAGCAGGGCTGAAACGGTCAATTCGCTGAAGGCCGTCATGAAGATCAACACGCCGCCGGCAAGCGTCGCGGGCGCGACGAGCGGAAATACGATGGTTCGCATGCGCCTTATAAGTCCGGCACCGGCAACTTGCGCCGCCTCTTCAAGCGAGCGGTCAATCTGGTGCAGGCCGCTGATTGTGGGCCTCAATGCCAATACGAGAAACCGCGCAAGATAGGCATAGAGAATGATCCAGATTGTATTGTAGATCTGCAAGCCGATGATCGGCAGTGGCTTCAGGAACAAGAGCAGCGAGGCAATCGCCAGAACCACGCCGGGCAGTGCATAGGGCAATTCTGCGGAAAGATTCAGGAACTTCGTCCACCACCTTTTGCGCCAGGTGATGAGATAGCCAAGCGGTACTGCCACGAGCACTGCGAAGGCCGCTGCGGCAAGGGAAAGACCGAAACTGTTGAAAAATGCGCGTTTCGCCGCCGCGTGGTCAAACAGCACAAAAGCGTAATTGGCAAGCGTGACTGTCTTCATGCTCAGCGGCACGCCATATGCCGCGACAAGCGAGGTCAAAAACAACCCGACAATCGGCAGAACCAGCACAATGACAATCAATAGCCACATGGCGAATTCCGCCAAAGCGCGCCAGCGCCCAAGCTCGAAGGGCGCGGCAGGCAGGGAGGTGGAAGCGATACGATAATCGCGGCGGCGGGAGGCATAATCCTGCGCCAGAATTCCGGCCATGGCGATGAGCCCGATGAGCATGGAAAGAACAGCAACTTCGGAAAGAACAGCGGGACCACCGCCAGCCAGCCGCTGATAGATCAATGTCGGCAAGACGAGATAGCCTGCCGGGATGCCAAGAAATGCCGGGATGCCGAAATTGCCCACACAGGAAACAAAAGCCAATGCGGTGGCACCAATGATGGATGGCGTCATCAGTGGCAGGATGATTGTACGAAGTACCGTTAGACGGCTTGCACCACTGCTTAAGGCGGCTTCCACCAGTTCACGCGGCAGCTTGCGCAATCCGGCCCGAACCATCAGGAAAACCAGGGGGCCATATTGCACGCCAAGCAGTGCAATTATGCCGGTCGTCGAATAGAGCGGATTTTTGCTGCCCAGCGCTGGTGCCATGCCAATCAGCTTGAGGAACGGGCTTGCAGGCCCGAACAATTGCAACCATGCCAGTGCCGTGACTTGCGGGGCGATGAGAAGTGGAACGACATAGAGCAGAACGAAAGTGCTGCGACCGCGCACATTGGTCAGGCTCACCAGAAGGGCAACGGCAGTGCCAAGAATAACTGCCAGCAATGTGCCGCCTATGCCCACCTGCAATGAGTGCCACGTGGCGGTCCAGGTGGCCGAACCGGAAAGTGCCGTGCGAAGCGGTGCCGCAGAAAGGCTGCCTTGCGGCATGACGATCTCGAAAGCGAGACGCAGCATTGGTACGATGGAAAGCATCGCGACAATGACCGCCACCCCTGCAATCAGGGCTGTATCAGTACCCTGACGCTTTTCAGCAAATATAGTCATTCACAGTCCCATATTGCATTTTTGCCATGCGTGGTTCGACAAGCTCACCATGAAGAGGGTGGATAGTTGCAAAACCTATCTGCAACGTCTCAGAACAATGCCCTTTGCAAACCACCACTTTCTCATGGTGAGCTATCCTGAGCTAGTCGAAGGACGAACCACGCACAGCGCGATTGCCAAACTGGAAACGGCAAGAGAACTCAATTAAACTCTCTTGCCGGAATAGTTTTAGCCGCCGAACATTCCGGAGAATTTCGCCTTGTCAGCGTCAGTCGCTTCGAGAACCTTCAGAGTTTCGATTGGCATTACCTTGATTTCAACACCTTCAGGCAGCCAGGAAGGACGGCCAATCGATGGTTTGGCAGGCAGATAGCCCTGTGCAAGCGCCAGTTTCTGTCCATCATCCGAAAGGATGAAGTCTACGAATTTCTGCGCGGCAGGAAGGTTCTTCGTGCCAGACATGATCGCGACTGGTTCCGTCACCGCAGGAACACCTTCCGAGGGGAAAACGAATTCAACCGGAGAGCCTTTGGCCTTTGCATTCAGCGCCATGAAATCGACAAGGATGCCATAAGGCTTCTCGCCGCTGGCTACGGATTTCAGCACCGCGCCATTGCCGCGTACGGCTACTGTTTCATTGGCCTTGAGCTTGTCGAAATAGTCCCAGCCAAGTTCGGGATTGCCGACGAAACCGCTCAGCAGATAGGCTGCGGCACCAGAATAAAGCGGGCTTGGCATCACGATCATGCCCTTATATTCCGGCTTGGCAAGGTCTGCCCAATGTTCGGGCTTGGCCGTTGCAGCTGAATTATAGGCGATGCCTGTAGTGATCAGCTTACTACCGAAATAGGTCTTGTCCTTATCAAAAGAGTCTTTGCTGAAACCTTCGACATTGGCCTTCTCATAGGCCTGCAATTTACCCTGTTTCTTCAGGCCTTCCATGCTCACCGCATCGGCGATCAGCAATACGTCGGCCTGTGTGGCACCGGCAGAAAACTCCGCCGCGAGCTTGCTCAAAATATCGCTTGTACCGGACCGGTACACCTGCACCTCGATATCTGGATTAACCTTGCGGAAGGCCTCGACGGTTTTCGCTGCATCAGCATCGGGCTGTGATGTGTAAAGGCTAAGCGTTTCAGCATTGGCCGCACCAAAAGCCAGCGACACAGCAAAAAGAGCTGGCACGCCGAGTGTCATTTTAAGAAACTTATTCATTTTTTCTCCTCCCAAAGGGGATTCGGTTTAATCGGGGGGACATGTGCCCACGAAAAATCCTCCTCCGTGCATTCCAGGTTCTTTTCGACCTGTCATGCCGGAGGAGTGTCCATGTTCAATTGTCTTTTGTCAAATACATTTGAACAATGAAACTTATGTGACAAACAAAACTGAATTCATAAAAAATCGCTGGAGACCCGGTGACGGTTAGAAAACTTAGCCGACAGATTTTAGTGTTCGCATCTCATCTTGATCAGGGTCTTAGAACCGAAAGGCCCGGTCCGGAACCCATAGCGGGGCTGATCGTCAAGCTTATGACAAGACATTCGATAGATCGGCTCGACTTATTTTAAAGCACACCTCGGCTGCGTAAAAAATCCATCAGGCCGACATGGGTAATGGCCTCAAACTCGGCAGCGGCAGCGGCAAATTTTTTACGCTGATTAAGCAGCATGCCGAAAACCTGTTTCATCTCTGATGATACGCCAAAACGCTCCCAGCGCTCTGCCACATGAGGCGGCAAATCGAGATCACGGCAAAAATCTGAAATCGTGGCATAGCCCAGCAGCGCGAGATTTGTTTTCACCTCGTCAACGGGCATACGCTCTTCAACGGCATGGTCATGCAGACGCTGGGCAACCAGACGAAGGTCAGCCGGAGAAGATCCAATGACTCGATTGAGGATGGAACGAACCTCATTTGGAAATGACGACATGTGCAACTCCAGATTTCAAATTACATGTAACTTATAATGATGGTGCCGGTCGGGCCAGTGGAATTTATAGGTCTGCCCCAACGGCCTCTCAAATATGTGAAAAAGTGGCAGAGAAAATCGGGACCCGCCTCTCTTTTCCCGGAAAGATCCGAAGATTTGCTGAAAAACCTTCGATTCTTGCCCAAAATTTACAATCCAAGGATGTGTTTTAGTTGTGCTTGGTTGAATGGGGGCGCTTCGCGACATTGGCCAACAGACATATCGCCGCCATTTAAATCAAGCCGCGCAGCTTCAACTCGTCCTTGAGATAAGCATAGTAGATAGGCGCAGCGACAAGTCCAGCAATGCCGTACCAGGCTTCAAAAACAATCATTGCAAGCAACAATTCCCAGGCGGCAGCCTTGATACGCGACCCGATAATCTTCGCATTCATAAAATACTCAAGCTTATGAATAATAATCAGAAATGCGAGAGATCCGACCGCTGCGCCGAAGGAAACGCTGAGCGCAACAATGACGATTACAGTGTTTGATATCAAATTACCTATGACTGGAAGCAAACCGACAAAAAATGTTACTGCAATCATGGTCTTGACCAATGGCAAGTGAATGCCAAACGCTGGCAATACTACGGCCAGGAAAATTCCGGTAAAAAATGTGTTTAACGCAGAAATACGCAACTGCGAAAAGACGATATTGCGAAATGCATTGCTTAACAATGCTGCGCGCTCCGTCAGGGCTACAGCCAGAGGGCCGGGCTTTTTGGTCGGCGATACAGATGTCAGCGCGATCAATCCACCAATGACCATGCCAAGGATGATCCGTATGAGCAGGACACCAATATCGCGACCGACGAGCTGTAATTGCCCGGCATGATTGCGTAACCATGCGGCGGCAAAGCTTTCCAGCTCTTCAAGGTTGGATGGAAAATAGTCACGCGCCCAAGTCGGCAGATGAAGCTGCGCTGTATCAATGATCTCAGCCATTTTTTGGAACAGTGAAACTATGCCTTCCGACCCATCGGTCAACAGCACCATGCCCCGCATCACACCAATAACGACGAGAAGTATAAAAATTAGCGCAAGTATCGCCAGCGCCAATGTTCTTGTTAAACCATTGGAAACGCCCATTCTTCCAAGTAAAGGGGCGGCCATATGCACCAGACTATAGACCAGAAGTCCAGCCAGAAGCGCGGAAAGCAATCCAAGTTGAAGGGCGCCTAAAAGTGCGACAAGTGCCAATATATACGAAGCTATTTGAGGCTTTGAGATCGTCTGCAAGAGGTCACCAAACAAGGAGAAAATGGATGGAACGTTCCTAGACTTGAAACCTCTTGCTGCGCAAGGCCAATTACAAGAATTGATGCTCCGCTATGGCAATAGTCGCCTGGCACAGATTATTTTTTGGTATTTCATCCATAAAAACCGATCACTTACCGATGCAATGCAAATGACTTGATTATCCGCTATTCTTTGACATTCAACGCTTTTCTTACGCTCTTGTTCAGCTCGATTTTTGCGGAAAGAAAATCCGGGACGGTCGTCCAATATCGTAGCGTTACACTCATCGTCGTTTCGCCCAACTCAGCAATGAATGTATCCGGAGCGGGGGTTTCTTTCACATAAGGACTGTTTACGGCAAGAGCGGTCAGCGTTGCTTGTATCTCGTCGAAGTCGTCAGCATTATCAATAGTAACCGTGATGTCATTTCGTCTTGCACCATTGCGCGTGAAATTCTTCACCGGCTGAGTCCAAAGAGTTGAATTTGGCGCAAGCAAATATATACCATCGGCAGAGCGCAAACGTGTTGCGAATAGTCCGATTTCCTCGACCGTGCCAGAAATACTGCCGACCTCTACATATTCGCCAATACGCAGAGGACGAAGCGCAAGCAACATGATCCCCGCAGCAATATTCTGCAAGGTTCCCTGCAGCGCCAAGCCAATGGCCAGACCGACTGCACCAATGGCAGCTATCATCGACGCGGTTTGAATTCCGAACTGGCCAAGAACCATAACGATTACAAGGCCTAAGACCATATAGCGCGCAATCTTTGAGAAGAACCGGCGCAGGGTCATGTCAAACCCGCTCACCTGCCCAAGTCCAGCATAGACCCAGCGCTCTACCAAACGAGCGGCAAGAAAGCCGACGACCAGCAACAAGATCGCGCCTATGACCGAGAATGAATAGGTGACGATCAGCACTCTGGCTTGATCAATCGCTGCCTGAATGGCGGAAAGAGAGTTCTGGGGATCAAGTTCCATACGGGTGGTCTCCTTTTGGCAAGAAGGTTCAACCCCTATGGCGCTCGGATAGTTCCGTCAAACGGCTAAGCTTCGATAGCTTCCGGATTACGGCGACGATAAATGATCGACGAAACCAGCGAGAATACTATCAGCGTTGCACCAATCAGACCGGTGATTACTTCCGGAATGTGGAACAGTGTCTGGCAATACATGATGACTGCTAGAACGAGGATCGCATAAAATGCGCCGTGCTCCAGATATCGATACTGACCGAGCGTTTCCTTTTCGACCAGCATGATTGTGAGCGACCTTACATAGAACGCACCGATACCAAGGCCGATGGCGATAACAAAAAGGTTGGTTGAAAGGGCAAAAGCGCCAATGACACCGTCGAAAGAGAAACTCGCATCCAGCACTTCGAGGTACAGGAATGCGCCCAATCCACCCTTGTGAACAGTATCCATCTGCTCCTGCGTGGCATCCAGCACTGCGCCGATGCCTTCGACAACGAGGAATGTAAGCAGCCCGTAAATGGCCGACGTCAGGAACGTTACCGAGTCTTCTCCAACGAGTTGGCGGGAGAAGAAAATGATCAGGACAAGAACAACGCCGACTTCAATGCCCTGAATTGATGCAAAGCGGGATGCACGGCTTTCGATGAGCTTGATCCAATGAACGTCTTTCTCATGATCGAAGAAGAATTTAAGCCCCACCATCAGGAGGAAAGTACCGCCAAAAGCAGCGATCCCGACATGCGCCTCCTTCATTATGCGCGCATATTCTTCAGGATTGGAGATGGCCAGTTTCATCGCGGAAATCGGATCAATCCAGGCGGCAACTGCCACAATGGCAAGCGGGAAAACAATGCGCATGCCGAAAACGGCTATGATGATGCCCCATGTCAGGAAGCGATGCTGCCAGACCGGGTCCATGTCCTTGAGTATTTTGGCATTTACGATGGCGTTGTCGAATGACAGCGATATTTCCAATACACCAAGCACAGCGCAGATAAACAGCACCGACAATGCGCCCTGTATATTTCCGGAGTAGATGAAGCCTATCCAGGCCCCGGCCGCCAATCCGAAAATTGTGAAAAGAATTGGCCAGATGAAATATTTATAAGTTGCCATGCGTGTTTCCTGCTCCTGACTCCCTGATTGCCATCAGGACGGGACTTCAACGTTTTTTATTACGTTAAGAATATGAATTTCCACCCGAATGCAATCTCCCACTACCCTTAGAAAGCATAATCCTGTCTTAATCCTGTCGCGAACTCCTTACACCTGCTTGCGAACGGTATAAATAGTAACGGGCAAGGCTGATCGCCAACTATCAAAGCTTCCAAGCGGCTGCGCATGCGACACGCTTAGCTTGATGAGATCTCCACCATGCACTTCCCGCCAACCGACCAGCGCCATTTCGCTTTGAATGGTAACAGCATTTGCGACAAGCCTGCCACCCGGCTTCAATGCAAGCCAGCATGCATCCAAAACCCCGGGGTCAGTCACGCCACCGCCGATGAAAATCGCATCGGGAGTGTCGAGCTCCGCCAGTGCATCCGGCGCTTGCCCCCGCACAAGTTCGAGGCCGGGCACGCCAAGCGTTTTACTATTCTGGATAATCAGAGCCTGCCGCTTCTCGTCGGCCTCGATCGCAATCGCCTTGCATGTCGGATGCGAGCGCATCCACTCAATGCCGATCGAGCCGCATCCTGCTCCGACATCCCAAAGCAATTCGCGCGGCAAGGGTGCCAGATGCGCCAAGGTTACTGCTCGCACATCCCGCTTCGTCAACTGCCCGTCATGTTGGTAAGCCTCGTCTGACAGACCCGCCATAAGGGGATATGAGAGCGAGAATTGATCAGGCTGCCCACAATCCACTGCAAGAACATTGAGGTCCGCACAACGCAATTGGTTCCAGCTTTGTGCAACACCATCAATGCGCCGTTGATTCTCGCCTCCTAAATGCTCGAGCACAGTCAGACGAGCCGTAGTAAAGCCCGACTCGATCAAAAGCCGTGCCACATGGGTAGGCGTTTCACCATCATTGCTGAGAATAAGCAGCTTTGCATCAGGCACAAAGGACTTCGCCAAGGTTTCGAGCGCTCGTCCATGAACACTGAGCAACTCTATGTCTTGTATGGGCCAACCCAGGGCAGCAGCAGCAAGCGAGAATGATGAAGGCGAAGGCAAAACCAGCATTTCCTCCGCGCTCAGGTGCCGCGTGAGCGTTGCCCCCATGCCGTAATGCATCGGATCGCCGCTTGCCAGAACGACAACTGCGTTTCCACGCAAGGCAAGCAGCATCGCATAGGCGTCTGAAAACGGTGTCGGCCATGCTATACGCTTCGCGCCAAATTCTTCGGGCAGGAGATCAAGGTGACGCTTGCCGCCGAATATGGTGCCCGCAGCTTTCAGGGCGGCCCGTGCATTCTGCCCAAGCCCCTCATATCCGTCTTCACCAATCCCGATTATCGTAAGCCACTGCGCCATCATCTATCCCGTTGAGCATTCAATGCCATGCATGCCCGAAAGCGCAAGATGGGTCAACGAAGGTTACAGCGATGAGAATGGTTGGCACACCCTGCGCCATCCTGTAAAACCGTCAAAGCCATGAGCCCGATAATGAAACCCGTCCGCAAAACTTTAGTCCATGACCGGCGCTCCGCCTGTCCGGGGTTGTTTCGTATGGCACAAGCGCTGGATGGCGGAATATGCCGGGTAAAACTGACGTTCGGCAACCTCACTTCCGATCAGGCAAGAGGGATAGCCCGGGCCGCTGAAGAGTTTGGTAATGGAATCATCGACATTACCAATCGGGCAAATGTGCAAATCCGCGGCGTTCGCCCGGACAGCGAAGACGCGCTTGTCGACAGTTTGCTCGCGCTCGGATTGGGGCCTCTGACTGACAAGGGGGATGATATACGCAATGTCATGATCAGCCCGCTTGTCGGACAAGACGATAAAAAAAGCGACATCAGGCCTCTGGCTACGCGCATTCTGACAGAATTGCAGACAAACCCTCGCTATCAGACGCTCTCACCCAAATTCTGTATACTCATCGATGGAGGTGAGGATGTTGCTATGGTCACTCATCCGCATGATCTTTGGCTAAGCCCGATCAACCCGGAAAATCCGGCTTCTGCCTCCGCCTTTGGTATCGCTGGCACTCCCCCTGTTCTTGCAGGGGATCAATCCGCTCTGGGACTAGTCAGCACAGAGAAATCCTTCGAACTGGTAACCGCCATTCTCGATCTTTTCATCGAATGGAACATTGCCAATCCAGATGCATCGCGTTTACGCCATATGCTTGCGGATTTGGGCCGAGACCACTTTATTGGTCGTGTTGAGGGGCGAGTTGACGAGTCTCTCCGCAATGCAGATCTCGGTCAGTGGCGCAGGACTCCACCGCAGGCAAATGGTCATCTGGGTATCGTGAAAACCTCCAATGCGAGTTTCCAGATGGTCGGCGCAATGCCACCACTTGGTCGCTTAATTCCCGATATGCTGCGTAATCTGGCCGCGATTGCCGATCGTTACTGCTCAGGGGCGCTGCAATTGACGCCATGGCAAAGTGTGCTTTTATCCGGAGTAGCGAAGGATCATGCCGAAGATGCGCTCGATGCACTGCGTGCACTTGGGCTTACCAGTGATCCTCTGGAGCCCATTGCAACGATGATCAGCTGCTCCGGATCGGCTGGCTGCAAATCCGCGCTGGCAGCGACGCAATCGGATGGTATCCGCCTCGCCACCTTGCTTGCCGGCAAATCCGAGATGCCGCAAATACACCTTACCGGATGCAGCAAGTCCTGCGCCTCACCTATGGCAAAACCCGTAACGCTCGTAGCAACCTCTGCGGGTCGCTATGATATCTTTCTGCAAGCGACCAATGGACCGTCGCGATTTGGCAAGCTATTGGCTAGCAACCGCACTATCGAGGAATCGGCCGAACTGATCGGCGCTAATTTCGGCTCCGGGGGGCCATCACATGCTTGACTACATTCGCGATGGCCAAGCGATCTATGATCGCTCCTTCGCTATCATTCGCTCTGAGGCTGACCTAAGCCGCATTCCTGCCGATCTGGAAAAACTTGCCGTGCGCGTTGCCCATGCCTGCGGGATGGTTGATGTGATTGAGGATCTGGCATTCTCGGATGGCGCTGCGACAGCAGGACGAAATGCCTTGCTTGCAGGCGCACCGATCTTGTGTGATGCGCGCATGGTTGCGGAGGGCGTCACACGCGCCCGCTTGCCTCGTGATAATCAAGTCATCTGCACATTGAACGACCCCTCCGTGCCAGCACTGGCAATGGAGATGGGTAACACACGCTCTGCTGCGGCTCTTGAACTCTGGCATCCTCATCTGGAGGGGGCTGTCGTTGCCTTTGGCAATGCTCCAACCGCGCTTTTTCGGCTTCTCGAAATGATTGAGGAAGGCGCTCCGCGTCCCGCACTGGTGCTTGGCTTTCCAGTTGGCTTTGTCGGTGCAATGGAATCAAAAGCTGCGCTTGCCGAAAATACCCATGGCATTCCTTTTGTCGTTGTTCATGGGCGTCGTGGTGGCAGCGCCATGGCTGCAGCCGCCATTAATGCGCTTGCGTCGGAGAAAGAATAATGGCGGCGCAGGGAAGACTGTTCGGACTGGGCGTCGGTCCCGGCGATCCGGAGCTCATCACATTGAAGGCGTTGCGGCTACTTCAGTCTGCGCCGGTCGTAGCCTACCATGCCGCAAAGGGCAAAAAGGGTAATGCTCTGACCATTGTTGAAAAATACCTCAGCGACAGCCAGTTGCTGGTGCCGCTGATTTATCCGGTTACAACCGAGATATTGCCAGCCCACATGAATTACGAGGCGATTGTCAGCGATTTTTACAGCGAAATCACCGGCGTTTTGCGCACTCATCTGGATGCGGGATCAGATGTGGCAGTCATCGCTGAAGGCGATCCCTTTTTCTATGGCTCATTCATGTATATCCATGATCGCCTGGCCGAAGACTATCAGACAGAGGTCGTGCCCGGTGTGTGTTCGGTCCTGGGCGGCGCGGCAGTTCTTGGCGCACCGCTTGTCTACCGCAATCAAACCCTGACGGTTCTCTCCGGAGTGCTTCCGGCGGAAGAATTGAAGACAAGACTTGCCGCCACGGAAGCCGCAGCGATTATGAAGCTTGGCAAAAACCTCGCAAAGGTGCGTGATGTTATTGCTGAGCTCGGCCTGATGGACCGCGCACTTTACGTTGAACGGGCGACTATGGACGCCCAGAAAATCGTACCGCTCAGCGAAGTGGATCCGGCGTCATCCCCCTACTTCTCGCTGATTCTGGTTCCCGGAGAAAAGTGGCAAGGCAACGGCGAATGATGGCCTCCCCCATTATTTTGGTTCTCTCCGCCTTAGGTTTGCAAACAGCATTGCAAATTAAGTCGGCCTTGGATGGAAGCACCATCTACGGGCTTGATACGCGCGTCGAAGGGGCTGACGAAAGCTTCGAAAATTTTGGTGACACTGTCCGCCAGCTTTATCAGGCAGGCCATCCCATTATCGCACTTTGCTCGGCAGGAATTATCATTCGTTCGCTCGCATCCATCTTGGAGAACAAGGGCGCGGAGCCGCCTGTACTTGCCGTCGCGGATGATGGTAGCACGGTGGTCCCGCTGCTCGGCGGAACGACTGGCGTCAATATTCTGGCGCGCCAGATTGCTACGATTCTCAATGTTCCAGCTGCTATCACCACGTCCGGCGAGCTTCGTTTCGGGACATGCCTGCTAAATCCACCGCCCGAATTCCAGCTGAAGAATCCCGGAAATGCCAAGAAGTTCATTGCCGATATGCTTGCCGGAAAGACCGTGCGCATAGAAGGAAGTGCGCCTTGGCTTGCCGATGCGCGTCTGCCACTGAATGATGAGGGCGAATTGCTTATCCGGGTGACGCCCGATGACGTGGTCGCAGGCGAAAATGAATTGGTATTTCAATCAACCGCACAGGTCGATCAGACTCGTCCACGAGGAAAACTCAGTGTTATAGGTCTTGGCCCGGGCAATCCCGATTTTATGGTTCCCGCCGTCAAACATGCACTGCAACAGGCTCAAGACATTCTTGGCTATGAAACCTATATTCGCATGGCTGGAACCTTTCGGCCCAACCAGACCATCCATGCGACCGATAATCGCGAAGAGATGCAGCGTGCCCGCCATGCTTTTGAACTTGCTGCAACAGGCCGGTCCGTGGTCATGGTTTCTTCCGGTGACCCCGGCGTTTTCGCCATGGCTGCAGCGGTGATCGAAGCCCTGCACGACTCCGACAATCCTGCATGGCATAGTGTAGAGCTGGAAATATTGCCGGGTGTCTCTGCTGCACTTGCTGCAGCGAGCAAAAGCGGTGCGCCCCTTGGTCATGATTTTTGCATCATTTCATTGTCGGATAATCTGAAGCCTTGGGAGATTATCGAAAAACGCATTTCACTGGCCGCCGAAGCAGATTTTGCTTTTGCCTTCTACAACCCGATTTCCAAGCCGCGGCCCTGGCAATTGCCCCGGGCGATAGAGTTGCTGCGCCAGCATCGCAATCCCGATACGCCGGTTGTCCTGGGCCGTGATATTGGCCGCCCGGCGGAGACCCTGCGAACGATACGGCTGGAAGACTTGACGCCAGAACAGGTCGACATGCGCACGGTCATCATTGTCGGCTCGTCATTAACGCGCAGTTTTCCCAAAACGGATGGCGGGGAATGGACTTACACACCCCGATGGTATGGCATCAAGCCTGACTCCTGATGTAATCCATCATCTAATCGACAAAAGACAATCGCCTCGGTCAAGGATGCCGGAAAAAGGACTGAGCACTTCGTTTTTGTGTCGACGCATTTCAACGGTGCCCCCTATGATCCCGCACAATTGCCAAGATCACTGAATGACGACAGACGGAGTTCCCATGCCAGACCAGAATTATGTCCTGACGCTTACCTGTGAAGACCGGCCAGGAATTGTTGCCTCGGTAACCACAGAACTAGCAGGCATGGATGCCAATATTGCTGAAAGCAATCAGTTCTGGGATCGCCAAACCAACCGCTTCTTCATGCGCATTGCATTTACGGCTGCCGAAGGAACATCGAAAGACGATGTAGAGCGAGCGCTCAAACCTGCTGTTACTCGCTTCGATATGAAGACAAGCCTCATCGATCAATCAAAGAAGCCAAGAATCATTATCATGGTCTCGCGTTTCGACCACGCTTTGCTGCACTTGATTTATCAGATCAAGGTAGGCTGGCTCGATGCGGAAGTCGCGGCGATCGTCTCCAATCATGAAGACAGCCGACGTTTTGCCGACCACGAAGGCATCCCATATCACGTGCTTCCCGTGTCAAAGGACAACAAGAAAGAGCAAGAAGATGCGCTGCTCAAAATTGTCAAAGACACTGGTGCTGATCTTGTGATTCTTGCCCGCTACATGCAGGTCCTTTCCGACAATCTCTCGAAGCGGCTGTTTGGCAAGGTTATCAATATTCACCACTCCTTCCTGCCAAGCTTCAAAGGTGCAAAGCCTTATCACCAGGCTTTCGAGCGAGGCGTGAAGCTGATTGGTGCAACGGCTCATTACGTGACGCCCGACCTTGATGAAGGTCCCATTATCGAACAGGAAACTGAACGCGTAACCCACGCCATGAGCGCAGAAGATTTTGTAGCCACGGGCCGTGACATCGAAAGCCGAGTGTTGGCCCGCGCGGTCAAGAAGCATCTTGAATCGCGCGTTATGCTCAATGGCCACAAGACAGTCGTCTTCGGCTAAAGCTTTCTTGCCTGAACGGAAGTTGCTCGCGGCCTATTTGGCCGCGAAATAATTATCGAGATTGGAGACAACGCGGTCAGCCATGGCCTTGCGGGTTTCAACCGTGGCGCTGCCCATATGCGGCTGTAGAACTACATTATCCAATGCGAACAAGTCCGCAGGCACGTTGGGCTCGTCAACAAAAACGTCAAGCCCGGCCCGGCCGAGTTCCTTTGACTTCAACAATTCGACCAGTGCAATTTCATCAACGACGGTTCCGCGAGCAACATTGATGAATGTTCCCTCGGGCCCAAGTGCCTGCAAAACTTCGCGAGAAATGACACCCTGCGTTGCCTCGCCGCCCGGCAGGATAGCAATCAATGCTGCGCAGTCGCCGGCCATCTCAACCAGATTGTCATAATGCTTAAATGAGATGTCGGGCTTCTTGTTACGCGTGTGGTAGACAACATCGCAGCCAAAAGCCAAGAGCTTGGTCGCGATTACGCTCCCAATCCGCCCCAGCCCGACAAGCCCGACTTTCTTTCCCTCAATACCGAGCGCCAGAGGAGCGGCTTCGCCCTTCGCCCACCGGCCTTCCCGTACAAACCGATCATTGGCAACGATGTCTCTCGTTGAGGCAAGCAAAAGTGTTATTGCCATGTTTGCTGTGTCTTCGTTGAGAACATCCGGCGTATTGGCAATTTTTATGCCCTTCTTATTGGCATAGGCCACGTCAAGAGAGTCGGTGCCGACGCCAAATGACGAAACAATTTTCACGGCGGTTAGAAGGTCAATCATGTCTGCTTTCAGCCCCGTGAAAGTGCTCGTCACAGCCGCCTCAAAGCGTGGCGCATGGGCTTGCAGAAAACCCAGCGCATCCTTCTCCTCATATAGCTTCTCGATCTCGTACTTTTTACCCAACTCTTCAATGAGATAGGGCATAAGCGGTCCGAGAATGAGAAGTGGTTGCTTTGACATGAGAATGAGTCCTATGGATCATGCGTGAAGAATATGCTGAACATAACGATGTTTCGATCACAATGACAAACCATTTACTCGTGAAGCGCTCACTCGTATATGATTATCGCGTGCAAAGTGCTTGCCTCACCGAGACACTCATATGAAAAACAGATATTTAAAGCGGGAAGAATATGGCCAAGAATCTGGAAATAGCTGACCTGAAAAGAATCGCGCAGCGTCGCGTTCCAAAAATGTTCTTTGATTATGCTGATTCAGGCGCCTGGACCGAAAGCACCTATCGCGCCAATGAGGAGGATTTCGCCAAGATTCAATTACGTCAGCGTGTTGCTGTCGACATGGCAGAGCGGACCTTGGAGTCAACAATGGTTGGCCAGCCAGTTTCAATGCCAGTCGCATTGGCACCGACCGGCCTGACCGGCATGCAGCATGCGGATGGCGAGATGCTCGCAGCTCAAGCCGCAGAAGATTTCGGTGTTCCGTTTACCCTGTCCACCATGAGCATCTGCTCTATCGAGGACGTTGCATCCGTTACGAAAAAGCCATTCTGGTTTCAGCTTTATGTCATGCGTGACCGCGACTTTATCAATAATCTGATTGATCGTGCCAAAGCGGCCAAATGCTCAGCTCTTGTCCTAACGCTGGATCTTCAAATTCTCGGCCAGCGCCATAAGGATATTCGCAATGGCCTGTCCGCCCCACCCAAAATAACACCATCCTTTCTCTGGCAGATGATGACCCGTCCACAATGGTGCATGGGCATGCTGAAAACGAAACGCCGTGGGTTCGGCAACATCATCGGTCACGTCAAGGGTGTAGAGAGTATGGCGTCGCTGGGTGTCTGGACCGCTGAACAGTTCGATCCGCGCCTCTCCTGGAGTGACGTGGCATGGATCAAGGAAAGATGGGGCGGCAAGCTCATCATCAAGGGTATTCTTGACGTTGAAGATGCCAAAATTGCTGCGGCCACGGGCGCTGACGCAATCATCGTGTCCAATCATGGAGGACGGCAGCTGGATGGCGCTCCCTCTTCCATTTCCGTGCTTGCCGAAATCGTCGACGCCGTCGGTGACAAGATTGAAGTTCTGTTTGATGGCGGTATTCGTTCTGGGCAGGACGTTCTGAAAGCACTTGCCATTGGCGCCAAAGGAACCTTCATTGGCCGGGCTTTTCTCTATGGTCTGGGCGCTGGCGGTAAGGCCGGTGTGACGGAAGCGTTGGAGATTATCCGCAAGGAGCTCGATATTACGATGGCTTTGTGCGGCGAACGGGATGTGAAGGTCCTTGATCGCAACAATCTCTATAAGAGCGGTCTTGAAACCAAACCGCGCATGGCTCAGGTCAAGAAAAAGAAAACTGGCTGATAAAATGACGCGTTCGCTCTCAGGTCTGTTCAAGAGGATTGTCATCGTTGGCAATGGACCTGTAAGGCCGGGCGTGGCTCACGCCATAGATAGCGCTGACATCGTTATCCGGTTCAATGAAGCGGTTATCATTCCTGAAATGACCGGCAGCAAGACAGATATTCTCTTCCTGATGAACTCCGGCAAATCAATGCAGGCACGTTTGGAAACGCCCTCTTATTGGCAAGAGCCGTTTGTGCGAGATGCGAAGGAGATTATTCTCCCCTACCACCCTTCAATCGTCAGACAGTATCATCCGCGGCCAAACCTCCTGTCCCGTTTAAAGGGTCGCAAGGCAGATTGGACGGCAGAAACATTGAAAAAGGTCCAGGCACTGGGCAAAAAGACGACCGTCCTCTCCGCCGAATTCTACTACGAAACCTGCCGGATACTTGATATCTCTACCAGCGATTTCAGTAAGGTTTTTCCAAGCTCCGGAGTACTGGCTATCCGCTATGTGATTGAAACTCTCGGAACGGATTCAACCCGTGTTGAGTTCTGCGGCTTCAGCTGGCAAGGCTGGAAAAGGCATTCCTGGGGAAATGAACAGCATTGGGTCGACGAACAGATCCAACAGGGACGTATTTTCCCGCTGGTTTAAAGACCTGACAATAAAGATGAATTGGTACGCCCAAGGGGAATCGAACCCCTGTTTGCGCCGTGAGAGGGCGCCGTCCTAACCGCTAGACGATGGGCGCATCGCAGTCGATGTCGCGGGTATAATCAAGGCAGGCGAAAAGTGCAATGGTCATTTGCAACCACCACACTCTTTGCCTAATTACCGGTCGCTTCGGCAATACGGGCTACGACGCGCTTGGTCGCTATGTCATAAATAAGGATTTGCCGAGTGCCGTTGGCCAATCTGGTTTCCAGTGAAAGCGTGTTATCGGAAAGGTTGTGCGACAATATTCGGGTGCCGGGATCTAGGACAATCGATTCTCCCGTCAGCGCTGCACCAAGAGCCTGGCCGGGCGAAACGACGCTAGGCGCAATTGGTACATCCGCTACAGGCTGGTTAATCTTGTAGACAATCGCCGCAAGCACCGCCATAAGACCAATGACCATAATACCGATGGACACAGCTAGCAGCCGGATCATCTTGCGGCGTACCCGCTCCATTGCCGGGTCCAGAGGCTGTTCTTCGCCATCCAGGTCTGGATTTATATTTGCCATGCACGGCATCTCCGAGTTTTAACTCGCACTCGCATCTCGCTTAAGCTAGCGGACGCAGCGCGGTAGGCCTCTGTAACGAAGGGACTAGGTTTTTGAAAGCGCTAATTACCGATATCGATGCTGCAGGCAAGCGTCTCGACGCTTGGTTGTCTGCTCAACTGGCGCCTGACCTGTCGCGAAATCGTATTCAGGCGCTGATAGGCGGCGGTCAGGTAACCATTGACGGCAAAGTCATCAGCGAGACCAAATATAAGCTTCGCGACGGCATGAGCATTGAGATCATAATTCCAGAACCGGAAGATGCAGCGCCATCCGGGGAGAACATTCCTCTCGATATTCTTTATGAAGACACAGATCTTATTGTTATCAACAAGCCGGCTGGCCTTGTCGTTCATCCCGGCAATGGCAACTGGTCCGGCACGCTCGTTAATGCCTTGATACACCATTGCGGGGATACGCTATCAGGCATTGGCGGCGTAAAACGGCCCGGGATTGTTCATCGCCTCGACAAGGAAACCAGTGGTGTCATCGTGGTCGCTAAGAACGATCTTGCCCACCGGCATTTGAGTGCACAATTTGCTGATCATGGCCGCACCGGAGACCTTGAGCGTGCTTATCTGGCAATAGTCTGGGGCACGCCCGACAGGACAACTGGTACGATAGATGCCCATCTTGGCCGCTCGCACCGAGACCGGACCAAACAGGCTATTGTTCACGAAGAACGGGACGACGCCCGCCATGCTGTCACGCATTTTGAAGTGCTTGAACGTTTTGGTGCTCGCGAAGATTCCACAGCGCTTGCATCCTTGGTCGAATGCCAGCTTGAGACCGGCAGAACACACCAGATCCGCGTACATATGACTCATATCGGCCATCCGCTGGTAGGCGATATGGAGTATGGCGGTGCGTACAAAACCAAGGCAAATAAATTTGATGAGCCATTGCAATCTATTGTCAAAGGCTTCAATCGCCAGGCATTGCACGCGCGGCTTCTGGCCTTTGAACATCCGGTGACAGGCGATCTTATGCGTTTTGAAGCCCCGCTTCCCACCGATATGGCTGAACTGCTTGAGGCATTTCGCGGATATCAATAACAAGGGAACCTTTCGGCTTCTGGCGCGTTAGGCTCGGTGAACATATATGACACGATTGTTCACATTTATGTGACGCTTTGTTTCATGACGAAATGCACCGTGTTTTTGACAAAATGATACCTATATATGCATAGCATTAATCTGCTCGCGCCAATGTTTCTGGGCGGGTGGTTGCTGCGAACCTGCCGATAATGGAGGTTCATTTCAAAATGAGGAGGGGTGCTCTGTGGCCCAAAATCTTCCAAGTATTCTAGGCGGTGACGGCGGACTTACCCGTTACCTAGAAGAAATCCGCAAGTTTCCAATGCTTGAACCGCAGGAAGAGTACATGCTCGCCAAGCGGTATCTGGAGCATACTGATGCTAAAGCCGCCCATAAGCTGGTAACAAGCCATCTGCGTCTCGTTGCAAAAATTGCGATGGGTTATCGCGGATATGGCCTGCCAATCGGCGAAGTTATTTCCGAAGGCAATGTCGGCCTGATGCAGGCCGTCAAACGCTTCGAGCCTGAGCGTGGTTTCCGTCTGGCGACCTATGCCATGTGGTGGATCAAAGCTTCCATTCAAGAATATGTCCTGCGCTCCTGGAGCTTGGTCAAAATGGGAACGACCGCCAATCAAAAACGCCTGTTCTTCAACCTGCGTAAGGTAAAGAGCAAGATTCAGGCGCTGGATGATGGCGATCTGAATCCTGAACAGGTCAAGGAAATCGCAACCCGCTTGAGCGTGTCCGAGGATGAGGTCATCTCGATGAACCGCCGTCTTTCCGGCGATGCGTCACTTAATGCGCCAATCCGTTCTTCGGATGGCGAGGCAGGTGGCGATTGGCAGGATTGGCTGGTTGATGATCACGACAGTGCCGAAACCATGCTCATCGAACAGGACGAGCTGGAAAATCGCCGCGAAATGCTCTCCGGCGCCATGTCGTCCTTGAATGATCGTGAACGCCGGATTTTCGAAGCCCGTCGATTGGCGGACGATCCAATTACGCTCGAAGATCTGTCTACCGAATTTGGCATCAGCCGCGAGCGTGTCCGGCAGATCGAAGTTCGCGCTTTTGAAAAAGTTCAGGATGCTGTGAAGGCTGCAGCCATTCGCCAGCAGAAAGCGCTGGTTTCCAGTGGTGCCGACGCAAACTGACAGACATCTTTACTCAATTAAAAAAGGCCGCTTAAGCGGCCTTTTTTATACCTATTAACCACCGACCTTTGTCGCCCATGATTTGAGCACTTCATCAAAGGCCCGTTCGCCCGGCAAACCCTTTTCAAGGGTGATAAGCGCGCGGCGGCCAGTCTTGTATGCGATAGGAATATCAATCCAGGACATGCGCCGCATCAGCGAAGTGTTGGTATCGACGGCCGTTTTTGCATCGTTCATCGCAATAATGAAGAAATTATCCGCGATCTTGGCTGGAATGGCGACAAGCGGGCTGCCCGGCGCTTCTTCCCTGTCCTTGAAAGTCATGCGGGAAACATTGTCGATAGAGCCACCGGCAAAACCTTCAGGCACCGTGAAAATCATCTCGATGAGATGGCTTGCAGGCAGGGTCTTGTCACCATTGCGGCGGATAATCATGCGCAGCTTGATCGCAAGTTCCGGAATCGTCACTTCAGCGCGAATCGCAGGCTCCGGCGGCAGATCATTGCCGGGAGATTCCTGGACGACGGACCATACGACGCCACCTTCTTCGCGTCTTTGCGCATCCTGCCCGGATCGTTCCTCATAGAAGAACGCCTTCTGACCAATCGGCAAGGCCGCAGGAGGTTGGATCTGTCCTGAAGGTTGCTGACCTGACGTTTCCGGTTGCGCTGCCGGATCGGATGTAGAGGTCGCTACAGACGTACCTTCGCCCACTGACGGCGTGTCATTGGCACGGCCGGGATCGATCTCCTGCCCATCAGGCAACAGCCTTTGCGTGAGCTTTGGCTCACCCTTCGGCTCCGTTGAGTTGGGTGTTGCCGTGGGCGTCGTTGCCGGTTGCGTGGGTTTGGCTGGCTGTTGTGGCGCAGGCTGATTGGCAGCCGTCTCAGCCGGATTTGTGGCCGTTTCGGGCTCAGAGCTGGTCATCAGGCTGGCAATATAATCTTTGGCGGCAACGGCCTGCTTCGAGATATCTTCTCGCCAAGTATAACCCGCATAAGCTACACCGGCGACGACAGCGAGCAGGGCAACGATGCTCAAGAGCGGCGCAAAGGACCGTTTCGGCTCAGCTTGTTTAAGCGGCCCGCGGGTATAGACTCCATAATCATTGCGTGAATCTTCAACACTGCTGATGCCAAATTCTTTCTCGTCAATCTCATTGCGAGAAAGGTCCGAACGGGCAGGCGCGCCTGGGAAGTCCTCTTCTTCGTTATCGGCACTTGGCTTGTCCTGGCTGGAAAGAAAATCTTCAAGCGCGTCTGGTTGCGATTCGATCGGCGTAAAAACTGGCGCAGCGGCAACCGGCTCGCTCCGTGACCACGAAGGGGCAGCTTCCTGCCTTGTGTTTGCAGTGGGGGGCGGTGCAAGATCTGGAACAGGTGGTGGTGGAGCAACCGGCAGCGGCTCCGGAATGGTCACTGCCTCTTCCTTCACCGGTGCGAAACTGGCTTCCACTTCGGCAATTGCATCATCAATCGCAGCGATCTGACGCTTCGACACGGCTTCAGGCGCATTCAATGTGACAAGTTTTTGCTCGATCGTTGCACGAGCCTTTGCATATACACGTTGACGGAGCTCGGGAGTTGGGTCCGCAAGCCCGTCAATTGTCTTCCTCAATACTGCAACGAAATCTGCCATTCACCCAAACCTATGGTTTTGTTGTGAGATTAACCTCAAGCCACCCGCACGACTCTAATCATGAAACGGATCGGTAACAAGTATCGTATCGTCCCGTTCCGGGCTGGTCGACAAAAGTGCGATCGGCGCACCGATCAATTCTTCCACGTAGCGGACATATTTGATTGCCTGTGCAGGAAGCTCGCTCCAACTGCGAGCACCAGCCGTGGTATCTTTCCAGCCTTCCAATGTCACATAGATTGGCTTGACGCGAGCCTGCTGGCCTTGGCCTGCCGGAAGATAGTCAATGACCTCGCCATCCAGTTCATAACCGGTGCAAACCTTGATCTCATCAAGCCCATCAAGGACATCGAGCTTGGTAAGAGCGATACCGCTGATGCCGTTATTTGCTACAGCTTGACGAACCAAAACCGCATCGAACCAGCCGCAGCGCCGCTTGCGACCTGTGACCACGCCAAATTCATGGCCGCGCTGGCCGAGGAACTCGCCGACCTCATTTTGCTGCTCGGTCGGGAAAGGCCCTTCGCCTACGCGCGTGGTGTAAGCTTTCGTAATGCCAAGCACGTAATGCAGCGAACCGGGTCCGATGCCTGAGCCAGCCGATGCCTGACCCGCCACGGTATTTGACGAGGTAACAAACGGATAAGTACCATGGTCGATATCGAGCAATGTTCCCTGCGCGCCTTCGAAGAGAATTCGCTCACCTGCGCGCTTCTTCTGGTCAAGGACGTACCATACGCGGTCCATGAATGGCAGAATATGCGGGGCTGCATCTTTCAGTTCGGCTAGAAGCTTTGCTCCGTCAACTTCTTCAATGCCAAGGCCACGGCGCAGCGGATTATGATGTGCGAGCAGACGTTCAATCTTTGCAGGCAGTGTATCGGGATCGGCCAAGTCAAGAACGTGAATAGCGCGACGTCCAACCTTGTCTTCGTAGGCAGGTCCAATGCCACGGCCCGTCGTACCGATTTTGGTGCCCGAATTCGAAGCTTCGCGGCGGCGGTCCAGCTCACCATGGATTGATAGAATAAGCGTCGTATTTTCGGCAATCTTCAGCGTCTCTGGCGTAATTTTAACGCCCTGCGCTTCCAGTTTTGCCTTTTCCGCGATGAAGGCGTGAGGATCAAAAACGACGCCATTTCCGATAATGGAAAGCTTGCCCGTACGAACAACGCCCGAAGGTAAAAGCGAAAGCTTGTAGGTGACGCCATCAACAACGAGCGTATGGCCGGCATTATGCCCGCCTTGAAAGCGAACGATGACATCAGCCCGCTCTGAAAGCCAATCGACAATCTTGCCTTTGCCTTCGTCACCCCATTGCGAACCGATCACGACAACGTTTGCCATTCAAAACTCCTTGAGTCGAATCCTACCAACGCATTTTGCTTAAATGCGGTGCTTCTATACAGGCTGGTTTGAAAAAGCGCGACTATTCTTTACGCTTTGCGAGCGACTATTTGGCTTTCTGTGACGAATAAACCTAATGTTGCTCCAAATGGTTGTAGCAATCGCGCAAACAGAAAAGCTGATCCCATGCATCGTACCGCCTATATCTATCTTCTGATCACTGCTTTCCTCTGGGGTGGCAATGCAGTTGCTGGGAAATTTGCCGTTGGACATATTTCTCCAATGCTTTTGACCGTGCTGCGCTGGCTCTTTGCTTTTCTGATCGTCGCCATTATAAGCAACCGCCAATTGCGGCAGGATTGGCCTGTTCTGCGCAAATACATGCCTTTGCTTGCCGCACTCGGTGCTTTCGGATTTACTTTCTTTAATATGGCCCTCTACAGCGCCTTGAATTACACGTCGGCGATCAATGTCACCATTGAGCAGGCAGGTATTCCGATGGTGATCTTCATTGCCAATCTTATCCTGTTTGGGACACGTGTTCGCCTGGGGCAAGTGCTCGGCTTTAGCCTGTCGCTCATCGGCGTCGCATTGACGGCTGGCCATGGCGACCTTGCCAGCCTATCGGGCTTGAAGGTCAATCTTGGCGACGCCTTGATGCTGATCGCCATTCTTGTTTACAGCGGATATACGGTGGCGCTACGTTTTCGCCCGGAGCTAAACTGGCAAAGCCTGATGGCGGCGATGACCTTTTTCGCCTTCCTGACCGCAGTTCCTTTTGCATTTTGGGAATGGCAAGTCGGGGCGGCAATGCTGCCGGACACAACGGGCTGGACTGTCGTGATCTATACAGCCGTGTTGCCTTCAATTGTAGCACAGGTGCTTTTCATCAAGGGTGTCGAATATATCGGCGCAAATCGCGCCGGGCTTTTCATCAATGCCGTGCCAATATTTGGCACTTTTCTCGCAGTCTTTCTGCTCGGTGAAGCGTTCCAGCCTTACCATGCCGTGGCTCTCATACTCGTTCTTGGCGGCATATGGATTGCGGAGCTTAGTGGCCGCAAACATGCAACAGTCAGCCCAGATATCGCACCATGAAACGCGCATCGTCAGAATAGGTCCGAAGCTTCGTTTCGAGCTCCGGTCGATCATCCGGTTCAAATCCCTGCTTTTGCCAGAATCCTGTGGAGCCATTTACCGCAATCAAGGACATTGTTGCGAATCGGGACCTTTGCGCATGATCAGCAAGAATAGACACGATTTCTCGCGCAGCGCCGGTGCCGCGGGATTGAGGCAGCAAAGCTATATCGTGCAGATAGTACGTCGTGGGTTCGCTGGGTAATTGATCAAGCAGGCTATTGAGCGCCGGCATTGTATAGAGAAGCCATGGATGGGTAAGAGCATATCCAATCAGCTTCCCATCGCCATCCTGCAGGACATGACATCCATCCGGATAAAGCTGCAGCCGTTCTTGATAAACGGCATCCGCCTCGAAGAAATCCGTATGGATAATATTTGCCATGGCGCTGACAGAGGCAAGATCGCTCACCTTCATCGGGCGCCATTGCAATATTTGTGAACCGGATACCATAAATGGTTTCTACTATCAGGAAACGTCGAACTCCAGCGGCTTGGCGGAAACGATCGCTTTATTGTCGATCAATTCCTGCAGAACTGCCTCTGGAATACGTTCGTCAAGATAAAGCAGTGCGATCGCATTGCCGCCTGGATGATCGCGGCCAAGCGAAAAGTTCGCAATATTGACTGCGTTCCTGCCGCAAATAGTTCCCAACGTGCCAATCATGCCAGGCGTATCATTGTTGGTTGTATAGAGCATGTGTTGGCCCACTTCCGCATCAAGGTTGATTCCCTTGATCTGAATGAATCGGGGCTTGCCGTCGGAAAAACAGGTTCCAGCAATTGAACGCGTGAGTGACGCGGTTTTAACTGTGAGCTTGATATAACCATCGAATACGCCCGACTTGTCGCGGCGCACTTCAGACAGCACAATCCCACGCTCTTTTACCATAACTGGCGCGGAGACCATGTTGACGTCGGCGACCTGCGGGCGGATCAAACCAGCCAGGGCCGCACTGATCAGCGCGCGTGTGTTCATCGCGGCTGTTGAACCATCGAAAAGAACTTCAACTTCCTCAATAGGCTCTTCGGTAACCTGGCCGACAAATGCGCCCAACACTTCCGCCAGTTTGACAAATGGCTTCAGTCGAGGTGCCTCTTCAGCGGTGATCGAAGGCATGTTTATCGCATTGGATACTGCGCCCTTGACCAAGTAATCCGCCATCTGTTCGGCAACCTGCAAGGCGACATTCTCCTGCGCCTCACTGGTTGAGGCACCAAGATGCGGAGTGCAAACCACGTTTGGAAGATGGAATAATTCGTTTTCAGTCGCCGGCTCAACTTCAAAAACGTCAATACCGGCTCCGGCAACCTTGCCGGATTTCAAAGCTGCGACGAGATCTTTCTCCACGATCAGACCGCCACGTGCGCAATTGATAATGCGAACACCATCTTTCATCTTGGCGATAGCATCAGCATTGATGATGCCACGGGTCTTGTCCGTCATCGGCGTATGTAGGCTAATGAAATCTGCGCGCGCCAGAAGCTCATCCAGTTCAACTTTCTCAACACCGAGTTCTTCGGCGCGTCCCTCCGAAAGGAATGGATCGAAAGCTATGACATGCATTTTGAGGCCAACACCACGCGTGGCCACGATTGAACCGATATTGCCGCAGCCAATGACACCGAGGGTCTTGCCGGTGATCTCGACACCCATGAAGCGGTTCTTTTCCCACTTGCCTGCACGTGTCGATGCATCAGCTTCCGGCAATTCGCGAGCAACGGCAAACATCAGCGCAACGGCGTGTTCTGCCGTTGTGATCGAGTTGCCGAACGGCGTATTCATCACAATGATACCGCGGCGGGATGCAGCCGGAATATCAACATTGTCGACGCCAATACCAGCGCGTCCGATGACTTTGAGGTTCTTGGCGGCAGCTATGAGCTTTTCCGTAACCTTGGTCGCAGAGCGGATAGCAAGCCCGTCATACTGATCAATGACGTCGAGCAATTTGTCTTTGTCCTTGCCAAGATCAGGAAGGTAATCGACTTCAACGCCGCGATCCTTGAATATTTGCACGGCAGTTGGAGAAAGCTTGTCGGATACGAGTACGCGTGGTGCCATGATGGCCTCCATCTTAAGATCACATGATTGAATGGGAATGGCCGCATGGTTGCGGCCACCACTGAATGAAATCAGGCTGCCTGCTTCAACGCGGCTTTCTGTGACTGGAAAGCCCAGTCAAGCCACAATGTCAGAGCCTGGAGATCCGAAGCCTCAACCGTCGCACCCGCCCATATACGCAGGCCTGAAGGCGCATCGCGATAGGCGCCAATATCGAAAGCGACACCCTCTTTTTCCAGTGCCGTCACGATGTTCTTGGCAAAGGTTGCCTGCGCGTCTGGTTCGAGAGCCGTGATTTCTGGGTCAATAATCGTCAGGCAAACTGAAGTGTTGGAGCGCGTTGATGGGACAACAGCCAAATTGCCAAGCCATGGCGAATTTTCAACGAAGGCATCAAGCACCGCAAAATTTGCGTCGGCGCGGCCAACCAGACCATCGAGCCCGCCGATAGACTTTGCCCAGTTCAACGCATCGAGGTAATCCTCGACGCAGAGCATTGAAGGCGTATTGATCGTTTCGCCAGCAAAAATGCCTTCGATCAGTTTGCCGCCAGATGTAAGGCGAAAAATCTTTGGCAGAGGCCATGCGGGCTTATAGGTCTCAAGACGCTGTACGGCACGCGGGCTCAAGATAAGCATCCCGTGCGCGCCCTCGCCGCCAAGCACTTTTTGCCATGAGAAGGTCACGACATCGAGCTTGTCAAAATCCAGACGCTGCGCAAATGCAGCCGATGTTGCGTCACAAATCGTCAAGCCTTTGCGGTCAGCCGGAATGAAGTCGCCATTCGGCACACGCACACCCGAAGTTGTGCCATTCCAGGTAAAGACCACATCGCGGTCAAAATCCACCTTGGAAAGATCCGGCAACGCGCCATAACCTGCTTCGATAAGACGGGTGTCGGCAAGTTTCAACTGCTTCACGACATCTGTAACCCAGCCAGAACCAAAGCTCTCCCAGGCAACCATGTCGACACCGCGCTCACCAAGCAGCGACCAAAGTGCCATCTCGACAGCACCGGTATCTGAGGCAGGAACAATGCCGATACGATAATCGGCAGGCACCTGCAGAATTTCACGGGTAAGATCAATTGCCTGTTTCAGCTTGGTCTTGCCGACCTTCGCGCGATGCGAGCGACCAAGCGGTGCGTCGGCGAGCGCTTGGAGCGACCAACCGGGACGTTTGGCACAGGGACCTGATGAAAAATTGGGGTTAGCCGGGCGCTGCGCCGGTTTGGAAAGCGTCGTCATGTTTTCTCCTATCCTCTCAGATAGCTTGCCTCTCGTTGGGGAGAGGTGGCCCACTGCGGGAATTAGGAGAAATGTCGTTTGCAGTCAAGAAATATGTTTAAGTGCGACACAGAAAACAAAAACGGCGAGCCATCCGCCTCGCCGCTTTGTTGAGATTAGCCGGTTCTATCAGAATGCGTAACGCACGCCGAGCTTGAAGTCATGCGAAGTAATATCCTTGAACTTCACTGACTCACCACGATTTGATCCATTATTATTGTAGAACGTGCCCGTCTTGGCATCACCGAGATCGACGTAACTATAGCCAAGATCAATAGTCATGTGTTCAGTCGCCTTGATGCCAACACCCGCATGCAGTGCCCATGCAAGGTTCCATTCCGATTCGCTAGCGGCATAACCGCCGCCATTCGTCACAACATTGACATCCCGGAACCCGGAGATTGTGTTGCGCGATGCACCGATACCAGCACCGAGGTAAGGTGTTATGCCCGCATAGGTTCCAAGATCGGCATAGGCATTGGCGAGGAACAGCCATTCGGATTTTTTCGCGCTATAATCATTGGTGCCATTATCGCCACCACCAGGAACGCCGTCTGTATCGTAGTAATCCTGCGCACTGAAATCGGTTTTCCCGCGATACTGCGCCGTGACGTCTGCACGAAGCCAATCATTGAACTGATAGCCGACACCGATCTGACCGGTCATCCCAGCGTCAAACTCGCCATCATTGTTCCACCCGAAATCCTCGGGACCAGAAAAAGCTGAGTAGCTGAGGCCCTTCAACCGCTGGTTGCTCATACCGAGATCGCCGCGCAGGTACCAACCACCGAATTGCTCTACCTCGACGATGGGTGCCTCCTGAATATCCGCAGCGAAGGCGGGGGCAGCCCCCAGGCAAAGAAGTGCTGCGCTCAGTGCAGCATATTTGTTAAAGGCGCTCATTTCTGTTCCCTCATAGGCCAAAAGTCATCGCAGCGGATGCCACCAATAGTTGTGATCCGTACTATGAGTGGAAAAAGTTAAATCACGCTTAACCGTGTTTATTCACCATATCTATTAAGGTTAATAAATTCTCACCGCGACAACGGACAATAAAAAAGGCCCACAAGGGGCCCTTTCTTAACTTGGTGAAATTCACATTCTATGCAGCTGACGAAATGACCGAAATAATGTCATTTACAACTGACTCCACCAGCTTGCGATCGTCCCCTTCCGCCATGACGCGGATCAATGGTTCTGTGCCAGATGGTCGAATGACAAGGCGGCCCGATGTGCCCAGACGACCGCGTGCGTCGTCAATCGCGCTTTTCACGTGCTTGTTCTCAAGCGGCTTTGTTCCCGTCGTGCGAACGTTCTTGAGAAGTTGCGGGACAGGTTCGAATTTGCGGCAAACCTCACTGACAGGTTTTTGCAATTGTTGAACGACTGCAAGTATTTGCAAGGCTGATACGAGACCGTCACCCGTGGTCGAGAAATCTGAAAGTACGATATGCCCCGATTGCTCACCACCAATATTGAAACCATGGTTTCGCATATGTTCAACGACATAACGATCCCCCACCTGCGTGCGCGCCAGTGTCAGGCCCCGATTGTCAAGGAAGCGTTCAAATCCAAGATTTGACATGATGGTAGCGACAACCCCGCCCCCGACAAGGCGGTCCGATTCCTGCCATGACTGGGCAATCACCGCCATCAGCTGATCGCCATCAATGATCGCGCCGTTTTCATCAACAATAAGCACACGGTCTGCATCACCATCCAGCGCAATACCAATATCGGCGCGAACCTCGTGCACCTTCTTGATTAGGCCCAAAGGATGGGTGGAACCGCAATCTTCGTTAATATTTGTGCCGTTCGGTTCATTGTTGATGGTAACAACCTCGGCGCCCAGCTCCCACAGGGCGGCCGGTGCCACCTTGTAAGCTGCGCCATTGGCACAATCGACAACAATGCGCAGACCAGCCAGCGAGATATTCTTGGGCATGGTACGCTTGGCAAACTCGATATAGCGATAGATGTCACCATCCACACGCTTGGCACGCCCAAGCGCTTCGGAAGCAGATAGCCGATCGGCAAGATTTTCATCCATCAATCGTTCAATTTCGAGTTCGATAGCATCTGAAAGCTTGAACCCGTCCGGCCCGAACAGTTTGATGCCGTTATCCTGAAACGGATTGTGCGAAGCCGATATCATCACACCTATGTCAGCGCGCAACGACCGGCACAGCATCGCCACTGCGGGCGTCGGGATCGGGCCCAGAAGGAAAACATCCATTCCGGTTGACGTGAAGCCAGCCACCAAAGCGTTTTCGATCATATAACCGGAAAGTCTGGTATCTTTGCCGATAACGACGCGATTGCGATGCTGACCGCGTTTGAAGGCGAGTCCGACAGCCATGCCAACTTTCATGGCGATATCGGGTGTCATGGGATAGGCGTTTGCCTGTCCACGAATGCCATCGGTGCCAAAATATTTGCGAGCCATATACGGTTATCCAGTTGTTGCGACACGTAGGCGTATAACGGCTACGATTATGGTTGAGTGGTCTTGCTTATTGCAGAAGGACATCTCTTTCGCAGTTCACAAATTGTGTGAGGATTATACTAGAGCAAGTTTCGTTCACAAATCCCTCCCGCAGAACAATTCTAGTTAAGCAAGAAGGACTCTAAATACCGAGGCCTAAACAATTCGTGCAAAAGCGGCCGGTTTTCACCAGCCGCCTTTTTCATTCTTGTTGCAATCACGATTGCGGTTGAGGTTCTAGACCTTTGTCCGGCTCATCGCCCTTACGTGGTTTCTTGGCTCCGGCCTTGGGCACAGCCGATCCACGCGAAGGCGGTGTATCATCCCCAAGGTCGCGGGCAGGCTTGTTGCCAGCCATCAATGCCTTGATTTCTTCGCCGGTCAGCGTTTCATATTCCAAAAGGCCTTCCGCAATCGCAATCCATTCCTTTTTCTTCTTCGTCAAAATGGTGCGAGCAGCGCTATAGGCATCGTCAATCAGCTTACGCACTTCCGCATCAATCAACTGCGCTGTTTCTTCAGAAACATTCTGCGTGCGAGCGACTGAATGGCCGAGGAACACTTCTTCCTGGTTCTCGCCATAAGCAACCTGTCCGAGTTTGTCGGAGAAACCCCAACGCGTAACCATGGCACGGGCAAGCTTCGTTGCCTGTTCAATATCTGACGAGGCACCGGAGGTGATGTTTTCCTTGCCGAATTTGAGTTCCTCAGCAATTCGTCCACCCATCATGATTGCAAGGCGGGAAATCATCCACTTGTAACTCATGGAATAACGATCCGCTTCCGGCAACTGCATGACCATTCCAAGAGCCCGACCGCGCGGAATGATCGTCGCCTTATGCAAGGGATCTGCCAGTGCTACGTTCAGCGCCACGATAGCATGACCTGCTTCGTGATAGGCGGTCAGTTCTTTTTCTGCCTGCGTCATCGCCGTCGAGCGGCGTTCGGCCCCCATCATGATCTTGTCTTTAGCGTCTTCGAATTCCTGCATGGTGACAAGGCGTTTATTGCGCCGTGCAGCCATCAAAGCACCTTCATTGACAAGATTCATCAAATCGGCGCCCGAAAAACCCGGCGTACCACGTGCCAATACTTTAAGATCGACATTTGGTGCCAAAGGTACGTTGCGCACGTGAACCTTGAGAATTTTCTCACGACCGGCAACATCAGGATTTGGAACAACGACTTGTCGGTCAAAACGACCCGGACGCAGCAATGCTGGATCAAGAACATCCGGACGGTTGGTGGCGGCGATCAGGATAACACCCTCATTGGCCTCAAAACCATCCATCTCGACCAGCAACTGGTTCAATGTCTGTTCGCGTTCATCATTACCGCCACCAAGACCTGCACCACGATGGCGACCTACCGCATCGATTTCGTCGATGAAGATAATGCAAGGAGCATTCTTCTTGGCCTGCTCGAACATGTCGCGAACGCGGGAAGCACCCACACCGACAAACATTTCCACAAAGTCCGAACCGGAAATGGTGAAGAAGGGCACATTGGCTTCGCCGGCAATGGCGCGGGCAAGCAAGGTTTTACCGGTACCGGGCGGCCCGACGAGCAAGACACCGCGTGGGATACGTCCGCCCAAGCGCTGGAATTTTTGAGCGTCACGCAGGAACTCGACGATTTCCTCAAGATCTTCCTTGGCTTCATCGACACCAGCCACATCCTGGAAAGTAACCCTGCCATGCGCTTCGGTTAGAAGCTTGGCCTTGGATTTGCCAAACCCCATAGCGCCACGCGAGCCGCCTTGCATCTGTCGCATGAAGAAAATCCACACGCCGAGAATAAGGATCATCGGCAGCCAGGAAATCAACATACCAACCAATGAGGTCGAACCGTCAGATTCAGGGCGGGCAGCGATCTGAACATTCTTGCTTTCCAAACGGCCGACCAGACCCGGATCGCCGGGTGAATAGGTCTGGAAGTTGGAGTTGTTGTCCGTATACGTGCCTGTGATGCGATCACCAGTGATGGTTACCGACTTCACGCGTCCGCTGTTCACATCAGTGATGAATTGCGAATACGGCACATCACTCGATGCTGAACGCGATGTAGGGCTTTGGAAAAGATTGAACAACGCAATCAGAAGCAGAGCTATTATCGCCCACAGCGCGAAGTTCCGGTAGTTAGGATTCATGTCAGGTCCCATCAATTGCACCCGCAAACGCGGAATTTGCATGTAACATAGGTTCGAAGCGCGCCCTTGCCAAGGCTAGCATTCGACTTCAGCTCAATTCTTGTTAATCTGGTTTACAGGATAGCGCTTGTAAGCCGGTATTTTGAGCATCGTAGCAACGCATTGCGCCAATAATTGGTCGTATCCTACGAGAATATTGTCAAACAAGCCAACATAACGCTCGATTATCAATCCTTCAGGCAATTTACCGTGATCATCAAAGATAGGACTGTGCCTGACGCCATTCATGACAATAGCCGGGCTCGACTGGGCTGACGGACCGTGAACATTGTCCATCCGGCTTTTCAATTCAGCAAGTCCCTGCACGCCGTAAGCATCAATGATGACAGAGCGCTTTCCGGCATTGGTCAATCTATAACGTCCGTCCCAGATCACGGACATTCCGGGCTCAACGGTCAGCGTAGGAATTGAACGCATTTCGCGATAGAGCAAAGTATTTTCTGGTCTCGTTTCAATGATGCAACGCCCGATCGAGAGCTTGCTATGCGTGTCAGCCTCTTCGATAAATTTCAGTGCTTTTCTGCATGATGTTGCAGAGGGCAAAAAAGATTGGCCTCCCATGATAGCAAGCAGCACGCCAACAGCCAATTCTTGCACTCCCGGCTTCTGCTGATACCAATTTTCCCGGTTGATCTGCGCCTTGATGCCGCCCAATACCGTTACGCAGCTCGGCAATGCCGTCGCTACCTCCGCATTGAGATTCAGCCGCTTTGATGCCTTGTGCTTGATTTTTGATTGAAGTTCGTCGAGATCATTTTCCTGAATGCTTTTTCGAACCCGGACACGTTCATATTTAAGACTATCGTTCGAGGGGTCGTCTTTCCACGTCACTCCAAGCATCCGCAGATAATCTCGAAGCTCTTCACGGCGCATGTTCAACAGCGGTCGCACCAGCCACACTTCGCGCTCCAGCAAGGTCGCAAGCGCCATGCTTGCCTGCCCACGCTCGCTGCTATCAGCAACGCTGCGATCAGAGCGCATCAGGAATGTTTCAACCTGATCATCAAGCGTATGGCCTGTGAGGATTATCCCTGCTCCGGCATCGCGCGCTACATCACATAGAAGCTTGTAACGTATCTCACGCGCCTTGGCAGAAAGGCCCGTGTCTGGTTTTTGTCCGTGCCATGACAATATCCGATGGGAAATTCCTGCTTTTTGGCAAAGTTCGGCGACATAATTTGCTTCATCGCGGGATTCTGGTCGAAGCCCATGATCAATTGTTACAGCTACTATTTCGGGAAAGGACGGCCGGGATTTACGATAATCGAGAAGCAGATAGAGCAGCGCCAAAGAGTCACTACCGCCGGAAACCGCAACGACGATCGATCGCGAGCCTTCAAAATCAATTGCCGAGAAGATGCCGTTCAGATTGATCGTTTTTTCAGCACTTATTGGCAGCACGCTCATTCTTCACGCGCTCTTTGATCGCCGCCGAAATGTTTGGATATCTGGAAGTAACAGATGCAAATGTCGCGCAAGCCACATCATGATCTTTCATTTTTGCCAGCGTCATGCCCAGTTTGAGCAGATTCTCCGGACTTTTCTTTGAATCCGGAAATTGCTTGTGATTGTCCAGAAAAACCGATGCAGCCTGTTGGTAGCGGCCCTGCCCGAAAAGCGATTCTCCAAGCCAGTAGCGGGCGTCGGCATCAGCTGGATCATTGGGAAAGCGGTCGACATGGCTACGGAATGCAACCTCTGCGCTGCGATAATCGCCCGACAGGAAAAGTTGATAGGCCTGGCTGTACAGTGCTTTCGGATCATCGGTCTGCGGTAGAGCGGCGACAGTTGTGTTATCCGCCTGCTCAGGATCTTCGTTGCGCGTTCCACCGATTACGTTGCCATTGGCATCAAATTGAATCTGTCCGAGCGTTTGCGGCGGTACGCCAAACACCGAATTGTTGGAAGGATCAATCTGTGGGTCAATAGCAGCGGAATCGGTGGAGGCATCTGTCGATGCCTCCGTATTATGCGGCGCGCGGGGAGCTTCGGCGACCGTCCGGTCGCCCTTGCCGCCAGCGTCGGAACGCTTGCCCTTTTCAAGTTCCTGAAAGCGGAACTCATTATCGTCCTGAACTTTCCGCATTTGCTCTTGCATTTGCAGAAGCTGGAAGTTCAGTTCTTCGATTTTACCGGTCAGTTGCCTGATCTGCTCTTCCAACTGGCTGACACGAGGATCACCCGCTTGTGCCATGAGAACAGGCGCATCCATAGCGCCGACCGTCGCCTTGGGAGCTGGCGGAAAAACCCCGCCGCCTCCACTGGCCGCGTGGCTCGCGCCGGTTGCCAGTAATGGCACCAGCGTCATCGCCACTACAAAACTCTTCAATCGTTTGTTCATTCCTTTACCGCCCCTGATATGGGAATTTAACACTGCAACCTTTTGCAGCAGCCCTATCTATCATGAGCAAGGCGACTTCGGCCAAATTTTGTTTCAACATGTTATAAAATACAAAAAGCGGCCCTAAAGCCGCTTTTTATCAACTTTTAACAGTAGGCTTAGCTGCCAGCGCCACCGAGAACGGTGATTGCACGACGGTTCTGCGACCAGCAGGATTCCGAATCGCAAACCGCGACAGGGCGTTCATTACCGTAGGACAGTGTCTTGATGCGCTGGGCTGGAACTCCGCGCGCCGCCAGGAAGTTGCGGGTAGCGGCTGCACGGCGCTGGCCAAGGGCCAGATTGTATTCGCGAGTGCCGCGCTCGTCGGCGTGACCTTCAACAGTGATTGCATAGTTAGGATAACGCTGCAGCCATTGCGCCTGCTTTGACAGGGTCTGCTGAGCATCAGCACGGATAACTGACGAGTCAACGTCAAAGAAAATACGGTCGCCAACGTTAACTGTGAAGTCCTGCGTCGAACCGGGCGTTGCAGCGCCGGCACCCAGGCCGAGGTCGCCGGCACTGTTGACTGGCTTCTTGGCGCAACCCGCGATAGCGAGCGACAGGAAGAGGGCGACGAAAACTGGACTGCGAGCGATCATTTCGAAGCGGCGCATGAGCCTGAACTCCTTGAGAATTGGATTTGTTTCGGTGAACAAGCAGTAACCATATTGAGGTTAAGACCAATTCAAGAAACAGGGTTAATCCACTCTTAACATCAGGATTAACGGCGAAACTTAATGGTTGTGCCGCATCCTTAATGCAAGGAATGCGGCGGAAAAACGACATTCCCGGCGATGTTGGAAAACAACGCCGGGAATCGCCTTAATTCATCAAAACAGGTGCCTTTATTCCAGCAATGGCGACCAAGCCGGGTCAGAAGCCAGATTTGGAGTCTGGATTTGCCGCAAGTTGCGTCCTGTCAAATCGACGGTCATGAGATGCGGGCTGTTTGAGCCGGGAGGCATGCGGAAGAACATCAGCACGCGACCGTTTGGCGCCCATGTAGGACCTTCATCATGATAACCGCTTGTCAGAATACGCTCGCCGGAACCATCGGTTTTCATCACACCGATGGAAAATTGTCCGCCGGATTGTTTGGTGAAGGAAATAAGATCACCGCGAGGAGACCAGACCGGGGTTGAATAAGAACCGTCGCCAAATGAGATACGCTGCGGATTGGAGCCATCGGCGCCCATCTTATAAATCTGCGGGCGTCCGCCGCGATCAGACTCGAACACGACCTGCGTTCCATCTGGCGAGTAGGATGCGCCGGTATCGATTGCAGAAGTACTCGTCAGACGTGTCGTCGTGCGGCTGCGCAGATCCATCGCATAAACATTGGCACTGCCGTCTTCCTGCAGAAGACTCATCACAACCTTTTGCCCATCTGGCGAGAAGCGCGGCGCAATCGTCATGCCGGGAAAATTTCCGACAAGTTCGCGCTGGCCGGTCTCAAGCTGCAACAGGTAAATCTGCGGCTTGCCACCTTCATAGGACATATAAGTGATTTCCTGACGGCTCGGTGAGAAGCGCGGTGTCAGAACGAGGTCCTTGCCATTGGTCAGGTAGCGCACATTCGCGCCATCCTGATCCATGATTCCAAGACGCTTGATGCGTTTTTCCTTGGTGCCGGATTCATCAACGAACACGATGCGCGTATCAAAATAGCCCTTTTCACCTGTCAACCGCTCATAGATTGCGTCAGCAATAATATGGGCAACACGGCGCCAGCTGTCAGGGGAGGTAAAAAACTGCTGACCTTCAAGCTGTTGGCCAGCAAATGTATCCCAAAGCCGGAACTCTGCCTTCAGCCTGCCATCACCTTGCTTGGTCACGCGGCCGGTGACCAGTGCTTGCGCATTGATAACCTTCCAGTCTTCAAAACGGGGCGCAGCATCTGGATTGGATATCTTCTCAATGAAAGCTCCCTTGTCGACCGGGGCAAACAATCCTGAGCGTTCGAGGTCGGCAGCGATAACACCAGAGATTTGAGCGCCAAGCTGATCGCCAGACAAGAAGTCGGTGATAGCAATGGGCAATGGCTCAACAGTGCCTTTGGTAATATCAATTACAACTTCTGCACGCGCTGGCAGCATGACTGTCGTTGCCAGTGCGAAAAACGCAACAAAAGCGGGGAGGATAACACGGAACATTTTCATCATAACTTAGGGGCCCTCATCTGGCTGGCCAATTGGCGTCAGAACATATCGCGTGGATCGAAATTCACCGTTACTTCTGACCAGGTGTCGTATTTATCTTGCGGCAAGGAATACGGAGCACAGCGCAAAACGGCACGGCGAGCACTTTCGATCGCAGCGCGTTGAACGGTCGAATTTCCAGAACCACTTACTTCAGGGGTGCCTTCAACCTCCCCTGACTGTGTCAACTTCATCTTGACCGTGACTCGTAAACCTTCAGCATCTTCCGCACCAGCTGGGATATTCCAGCATTTTTGAATAGCCCCTTTCAACGCCTCCATTTCACTAACACTCAGCTTGGCGCCCGTACTCGGACTACTTGAGCCAAGCGAAGCTTGATCCGTTGAGCGTTTTGCCCCACCACCAGATGCTTTCTGAGCATTCAGCAATGCTGCAACCTCATCAGCAATGCCCTTATCTTTGGATGGCGTCGAGGCAGTCTGTGTCTGCTTAGGTTTTTCGACCGGTTCCTTGCGATCAGGCGTCTTGGCAGTCTGCGCAGGAGGCGTGGGCTTCGCCTGTGGCGTCGCAACCTTTTCCGGCAATTTGAACTCTTCTTCGGCAGGCTTTTCGGCTTGCGGAGCAGGTTCAGCCTTTGGCGTTTCAGCGGGTGCTGGCTCAGGCTTTATGTCGTTGATCGCTTCGGCAACAGGGTCAGGCTTGACCTCCTGCTTGGGCTCCGGCTCTGGCTTCACTTCTGTAGCGGGTACAGATGTTGGCTTCGGCTCAGGCTTTACTTCCGGTTTCGGTTCAGGCTGAGGCTCCGGCTTGTCTACCGGTGTTTCCGAAGGCTTTGGTGCCTCTGCAGCTTCAACTAGCTTTGGTTTGGTTTCAGGCGTTGGCTTAGTGTCTGAATCAACCTCGCTGTCACCGAGATTTTGTGCGTCGGGAATCGTTTGCGGCTTTTGTGTCGGCTTTGGTGCCGGTTTCTCGTTCTTTTCGGCCTTTTTGTCACCCTGCTGCAACTCAGTAACATCGGACACAATGTCAATGGGCATGGATTCCGAGTTAGCCATATCCATCGGGGTTGGCGCAGAAAACGACAACAGACCCCAGCCGAGCAAAGCGGCGTGGATTATTGCTGAAGATGTGATGCTGCCCCGCATAATGGATTAGTTACCTTCCGGCAGACTTACGAGACCGATGTTCTTGAAACCCGAACCCGATATCTGTGCCATAACCTTCATGATCGTACCGTAGTCAGCAGCCTTGTCGCCCTTGACGAAAATGCGTTCTTTATAGCCTGTCTTGGCGATTGCCTGCAGTTTGGGCACGATTTCTTCAAGAGGAATTTCTGTTTCCTGGAGATAGATCTGACCTTGCTGGTTGATCGTTACATAGATCGGATCCGCTTCGCTATTCAGCGTCTGCGCCGATGTTTCCGGCATATCGATCGGCACACCAACGGTCATCATCGGTGCGGTTACCATGAAGATGATCAACAGCACGAGCATGACGTCGACCAGCGGTGTCACGTTGATCTCGCTCATCACGCCCTTGCTGTGCCGACCGCGACGGCGGCGACTACCACCAGAACCATTATTTCCTATAGACATGCCCATGGCATCAATTCTCGCAATTGCTGTATCTGTTGCGCAGGCTTATGTACGCGGCAGTTTCTCATCGATTTGCCGCGATAGTATGGCGGAAAACTCATCGGCGAAGCCTTCCATGCGGGCGGTCAATTTACCGGCATCACTTGAAAGCTTATTGTAGGCAATAACCGCAGGAATAGCGGCGACAAGACCAATTGCCGTCGCCAAAAGCGCCTCAGCAATACCCGGTGCGACGACCGCCAAACTTGTCGACTTTGAGCCCGCAATACCCATGAACGATGTCATGATACCGATAACAGTTCCGAAAAGACCAATGAATGGACCGGCAGAACCGATGGTAGCGAGCGAAGTCAGCCGGGCAGCGAGATAATCGCTTTCGCGGGCAAGTGCCACGTCCATCGCCTTGTCGATACGCATCTGTAAAGCAATGGGTGAGCGGGCGCCCTTTTCGAACGACTTCTTCCATTCGCGCATCGCAGCGATGAAAATAGCACCCATTCCCGTTGTACGCTTATCGCCAAGATTGCGATAGAGTTCCTCAAGCGATTGGCCGGACCAGAAAACCTGCTCGAAGCGGTCAAATGCACGTTTGGCCCGCCCAAAGCCGAGACTCTTGTCGAGAATGATACCCCAGGTCCAGATTGATGCACCCAGCAATCCCACCATCACGAGCTTGACGATAAAACCTGCCTGCCAGAACAATCCCCAGAGGGAAACATCTGTATGAACGGCAACGGCTGTTAGATCTTCCATATTTATCCTCGAATCCGAAAACCCGGCTTGTTGACCGGGGCACAATCGTTTCAATCCAGATGAGCCACGTTTAAAAACCGGATTTATTTCCAGTAACCTTAACGCGGCTTCTTTACGTTAATTTTGGTAAAACGAAGGCGTTAACGCCAAACGCCCCGTTTCATAGCCTTATTCATGATTTGTTATGGTTAAGGATCAGTTATGATTCATGGGACTGATCAATATAAATGGCAATATCTTATGTCCGTGGATTGAAAAGCTTGACCCACTCTGCCGGAAATCTTCGCGGACGACCTGCATTATTGACCATCGCTGCCTCGACAACAGCCGAGATGAGCAAATCACCGTTGCGTTTTATAGCCTGATGCATTTCCACCCGCGCTCCCGATATGGCGGCAGTGTGAGTTTCAACCGTTAATACATCGTCGATGCGGGCGGGCGATCTGAAATCGATTTCCATCCGGCGAACGATCCAGACGAGATTTTCACCGAGTTTTCCTTCGGCAAGTTCCGTATGGTGTACCCCCAGCAAGCGCAGATAATCCGTGCGACCGCGTTCCAGAAACTCCAGATAACGCGCGTGATAGACGACACCTGAGAAGTCCGTATCGGCATAATAGACCCGGGCCTCAAGCCTGTGCCCCTCATCTGTCAGCGCGCCAGCCAACCCGCTCATCAGTCGTCATCCTGAAAAAGCGCGATCTGCTGCTGAACTATGTCGGCAGGCGCGGTCAATCCCAGATGTTTCCAGGCATTCACGGTCAATACCCGTCCGCGCGGCGTGCGTTGGAGAAAGCCCTGTTGGATCATGTAGGGCTCAATGATATCTTCAATAGCGTCACGCGGCTCTGAAAGCCCAGCGGCTATTGTTTCAATTCCCACCGGCCCGCCACCAAAATTATGGGCAATCATCGCCAGATAGCGTCGGTCCAGCTGGTCAAGGCCAAGCCTGTCGACTTCCAGCCTTAATAGCGCCGAGTCGGCAGTTTCACGGTCGATCTTGTCTTTACCATCGACAATGGCGAAGTCCCTCACCCGGCGAAGCAAGCGTCCGGCAATGCGCGGTGTCCCGCGTGAACGCCGGGCAACTTCCAGTGCGCCATCATCCGTCATGCCGATTCCCATGATACGCGCACCGCGACGCACAATGTGCTCCAGCTCCTCAACGGTATAGAAATTCAGCCTGACGGGAATCCCAAAACGATCACGCAAAGGCGTTGTCAGCAAGCCAAGCCGGGTGGTCGCGGCAACAAGTGTAAATTTTGCAAGATCAATCTTCACGGATCGGGCCGCTGGTCCCTCGCCAATAATCAGATCGAGCTGATAATCTTCCATAGCAGGATAGAGGATTTCCTCGACTGCAGGATTCAACCGATGGATTTCATCAATGAAAAGAACGTCATTTTCTTCCAGATTGGTCAGGAGCGCCGCAAGATCGCCTGCCTTGGCGATCACTGGTCCGGAGGTCGAGCGGAAATTGACGCCAAGTTCTTTGGCCATGATCTGCGCCAATGTTGTTTTGCCGAGACCGGGAGGGCCAACAAAGAGCACATGATCCAGCGCTTCACCGCGCGACTTGGCAGCTTCGATGAATACTTTCAAATTGGCGCGCGCCGCTGCCTGACCCACAAAGTCGGCAAGGGTTTGCGGGCGCAGCGAAGTATCAATATCTTCCCCGCGCTTTTCCGGTGTTATCAGACGGCTTGCATCACTCATGCGCCTGTCCTCGCATAGACTGCACGTTCAGACAATGCATCACCGTGACAGCTCTTTCAGCCCCAACCGTATCAATTTCGCCGAATCCGCATCCTCGCCGGCATTTTTTAACGCGGCGGCAATGGCATTGGCAGCCTGGTCGCGTGAATAGCCAAGATTGGTCAGCGCTGAAACAGCATCTGTAACTGGCGCAGGGGCGACGCCCTCACCCAGTTCCTGTTTGAGCCCGATGGTTCCCATTGCTTCACCCGCAAAGGCGGGAGCTTTGTTCTTCAGCTCCGTCACGATTCGCTCGGCAACACGCTTGCCGACGCCGGGGGCTCTTGAAACCATCGCGATGTCACGCAGCGCTATCGCGTTGGCAAGATCAGATGGCGTCAGAGTGCCGAGTACACTCAAAGCAACCTTGGCACCAATTCCCTGAACGCTCTGCAAGAGCCGAAACCACTCGCGCTCGAGAGCGGTTCCAAAGCCGAACAAGCGGATAAGGTCTTCACGCACATAGGTTTCAATCAGGAGCACAACCGCTTCACCAGCCGCCGGGAGATTGGATAAAGTGCGCATTGAGCAAAATACAACATAGCCAACACCGTGCACGTCGACGATCACGTGATCTTCGCCAATTTCGTCTACAGTACCCTTGAGTTTACCAATCATGCCATTGCCGCCAATTTTTGTTCGATCAAAAGACGGCCGATTGCGCTCTGTCGGTGATGTGCATGGCAAATGGCGACGGCTATAGCATCGGCCGCATCATCCGTATCGAACACTGCCTTAGGCATCAAAACCTTGACCATCATATGAATTTGCTTCTTCTCGCCATGGCCGACACCGATGACGGCTTTCTTGACAGCGTTGGGAGCGTATTCCGCAACCTTCAGTCCTGCAAGCGCGGGAACGAGAAGAGCTATCCCTCGTGCCTGCCCCAGTTTCAGCGTAGCAGTCGCGTCCTTGTTGACGAAAGTGTGCTCGACAGCCGACTCGTGCGGTTTCTGATCGTGGATGACACCGGCAAGCCCATCATGCAACTGGCAAAGCCGGGAGGCGAGATCAAGTTTCGCATCGGACAAAATCGTCCCGGAAGCAACGAAACGCAGCGAATTACCCAGCGTTTCAATGATGCCCCAGCCTGTGCGGCGGAGGCCGGGATCAATACCGATGATGCGAATCGCTTCTTTCATTGCCAAACCTTATCTGCGTGTCATTTAACATGACAGCACAAAGGTGAACAAAAGCGAAACAAACGTTGGAAAAATTATCGATGCCCGAAAGCAGTTGCCAAAAGGCTGATCTGATCCGACACGGGATTCGTCGACATGAAGCGATCATGCTCAATGCCCGCTCCGTCATTGTAGATTTCATCATCCATCTGGCGAACGCGCGCTTGCAGCCTCAATGAACGATGAACAATATCGCAGTAGGAAAGCGGAATCTCATCCCAGCCCTCCACTGTTTCAGGTGCCGAATCCGTATCAAGCCGAACCTTGGCTTTTTCTGACATGACTTGTTCAAGCGTCATCTCGCCACTGCGCGACGCCCTTTGCAGCAAAAGCCACGAAGCGACCTGCATCAAGCGTGTCGTCAAGCGCATCGATTCGGCAGCGTAAAGCGTGGCTGCGGTCCGTGAAAGCCGACGCGCGGCCTCGCGACCCTCGCCGTCAAGATAGGCCGCCGCCTCCTCAACAAGGTTCATTCCTTCATCGTAGATGTGATTGAAACTTTCGGAGCGAACCATACGATCTGCAAGCCGGATCGTGTTGTCTGCCTTGAATTCCTGTTCACCCATCATATGCCCTGTCATCTAAAATATGCGCTGCCGCAATCCGCTATTTTCGTCAAAGCAGTAGCCCCTTACTGAAGGAGGAGCCGGAACAGCACAACGGTCGGCGGGCAGTAATCCCCGCAACCTGCCCGTATGTGCACAGTGACGCAAGTTTATCCTTAATAAAGGGTTAACGGCAGGGCGATCAGCGAATGGACAGAGGATATAAACATAAAAAAAGAGCCGCAAAAACGAGGCGGCTCTCAGGAGTCTAACAGGGAGGCGTCAAACAAAGTGGCCAAACCACTTGGTAAGAATCCAGAAAACTGGATGACTTATTTATAGATTGTAATGCTTAACGAGTGGTTAACCTGAACAAGTCGAGAAAATTTGCCTAAAAAGCTGCATTCGTTCCTGCTGGTTACAGATCACCTATTTCACGTGCCCTTTTGCGCAATTCAAACTTTTGGATTTTGCCGGTTGATGTCTTGGGTATTTCCTCAAACACCACATGCCTGGGACATTTATAGCTCGCCAGCAACCCTTTACAATGAGCCATCAACTGCTCAGCAGTCGCTGTATATCCCTGTTTCATTTCGACAAAAGCCAAGGGTGTTTCGCCCCACTTTTCATCAAGTCGGGCCACTACGGCACAGGCACCCACACCCGGAAATTTATAGAGCGCGTCTTCCACTTCTATGGAGGAAATATTCTCTCCGCCCGAGATAATGATGTCCTTGGAACGATCCTTAAGTTGAATATACCCATCCGGATAGGTCACGCCCAAATCGCCCGAATGAAACCATCCGCCCGCAAAGGCTTCATCGCTTGCTTGGCGATTTTTCAAATAACCTTTCATAACGATATTGCCGCGAAACATGACCTCGCCGATAGTTTCGCCATCTGCCGGCACTGGCTCCATGGTTTCCGGATCGAGCACTGCAAGGTTCTCCAGCGCTGTATAGCGGACCCCTTGCCGTGATTTCTTGACAGCCTGTGACGATGGAGAAAGCAGGTTCCATTCATCCTGCCATTCATTCACCACCGCAGGGCCATAGGTCTCCGTAAGCCCATAAAGATGCGTCACTTCAAACCCTGCCTCTGCCATACCGGCCAGTATGGATTCAGGCGGCGAAGCTGCCGCGGTGTTAAACGAAACCGTCTGGGGGAATGTCCTTTTATCGCTCTCGGCGGCATTGATTAAGGTCGACATGACAATGGGTGCGCCACAAAGATGCGTGACGCCATGATCGGCAATCGCATCGTAAATCGGCTTTGCCCTGACCCAGCGAAGACAGACATGGGTCCCGAACTGTAACGCCAACGTCCAGGGGAAGCACCAGCCGTTGCAATGAAACATTGGCAACGTCCAGAGATAAACGGGATAACGCCCGAGCCCTGAGGCAACAATATTGCCATAACCCATCAAGGCTGCGCCGCGATGGTGATATACCACACCCTTGGGATTGCCCGTGGTGCCGGATGTATAATTGAGCGTTATTGCATCCCACTCATCATCAGGCATCGACCAGAGATAGTCCGGATCGCCGCTTTGAACGAAAGCCTCATAGTCCAGTTCACCAATCCTGGGTCCCTGTGCATGAGGCGCATCCTCGGCGTATTCCGTATCCACGAAATCAATGACAATCGGCTTAACCTTCGCCAGCTTGAGCGCTTCGTTGAATACCTTTGAAAACTCGGTATCGACAATCGCGATCTTCGTTTCCGCATGGTCGAGTTGAAAAGCAATAATCGCCGGATCCAGCCGCGTGTTCAGTGAGTGCAATACGGCTTTTGTCATGGGCACGCCAAAATGTGCTTCAAGCATAGGCGGCGTGTTGGAGAGCATCACCGTAATGGTGTCACCTTTACCGATGCCCTTGTGGGCTAAGGCGGAAGCAAGTTGGCGCGTCCGTCGATAAAAAGTGCCGTAATCAGTCTTTTGCGAGCCATGGATTATGGCAATTCTGCCAGGATAAACACGCGCCGCACGCTCCAGATAGGAAAGCGGCGTCAACGGCTGATGGTTTGCCGGGTTGCGATCCAGATCCTGCTCGAAAATATGGCCCATACAGGTCGCCTCCCACAACGATGAAGCCATCTTAACTTAGCTTTGTCGGCGGGGGCTAGAGCCTTTTCTGCTTAAATAAAGCAGTTCTATTTCTATTTAAGCGGGAAAGGCTCTAGTGGTCACGCCCGCAAAAACAAAATTACGAGCGTGATCTGATTGGGCTTGGCTGCTTATGTCGCAGCCTTCAAAGTGGTCACGGCCATGGTTTTTCCGACCAGCACAGGTTTTGCCGGGCTCGGTTTTTGAACCGGACGCCCGCCCCAACCAATGCGGGGCAACCATTCCAGATAATAGGCAAGGGCAAATTGGGCCATGATACCACTGGCGACCAGCAATGTGTCATCCAGCAGTCCACCTGGGTTCATGACCTTGACGACCTGGGCAACCATGGCAAGGATCGTCCCTGCCACAAACACTGGCAGTGAATGTTTACCCAGGATCGCTAGTGGATGATCCTGCGAGGTGCGTGCAAGATTGGAAAGCGCAGGCACCGAGACGATCACATAAGCAAGCGCCAGAACATGAGCCAAGCGGGTCAAAGACAAGAATGTCTTGTCAAAGCCTGTCAGAACCATGGGCAGTCCAAGCGACGTATCCACGCCCCAAAGCGGCCAGCGCACCCAAACCAGCGCGATCAGAATATAAGCGATCGACAGACCAAACAGATATTTGTTGAAGGCAATGGCGCCGCCACGACGAACATGCATGACACCCGCAATACCGATGACGAACAGGAATTGCCACGACAGCGGATTGAGGAACCACACACCATCCGTCGGATAGTTTGGTGGTGCGATCTGATAGATACCTGAAACCAGCCACAACACGCCCGAAACACCAATCATGGCGCTCAGACTGATGCTGCCAATTGCCAAGAACAATGGCAGCATCAAAAGCAGCACGCCATACATGGAAAGAATATTATTATAGCCTAGCTGATGGCCCATCGTTGCCAGCCCGATCAGCGCCTTTGCAGGCTGATCCATCAGCGGTCCGATATTGATAAAGGACATGAATTCAGGACGTTTCAAATAAAGACCTGCGGCACAGAAAACGGTGAGCGTCGCTATCGTCGTCAGAATATGTGTGCTGTAGAGCGTGGCCGCGCGCCGCCAAGCCTTCAACGTCATAAGCATACGATTGCCTGGCTCGAATTTGGAGCCGTAAGCTAAACCAACGGCGATACCTGAAATCAGAACGAATGCCTCTGCAGAATCGGAGAATCCCAGATTCTTATGCGTCAAATGCTCGAAAATAGTGCCCGGAATGTGATTGACGAAAATGGTCAGCAGCGCCAAAGCCCGAAAGACGTCAATGCGGGTATCCCGCTGTTTTGTCATGGACTGTGTCATGAAATTCACCATTTCCTATCAATACTATGCAAGCATTGCGTTCCCGGCCTCGTTGGGAACGACTCATTTGGGCAGTTGCGATTTGATAATGCCTAGGTAAGGCAAAAGTTGCGGCAGCGCCGATCAACTTTGGTTCACGAATATAACAACGAGGCAATTCCGTCGTATGTTAACTTGAGCCCCATCAGCAAAATCATCCCATACATGAAGGGGTAAAACACCTCCGGCCGCATGCGTTTGACGATCCATGCTCCCGCAAAAGTCGCCAGTGGCGCGAGCGGCATGAGAACCGCCGATGCTTCAAGATTCGTCGCATCAAATTGCCCAAGCGCGAAATATGGTATGACTTTCACCGCATTCACGACAGCGAAGAAAATCACGCTGGTACCATTATAAACCTTGGGATCTTGACGCAGTGGGAGAGCGTAAACCTGATAGGGCGGCCCCCCGGCATGAGCGACAAAACTTGTGAACCCGGCTATGGCTGACCAGAAAGTCGCTGCTATCGTATTGTGAGGCTGCGCCTTGGCTCGCCGTTCAGCGCTGGCAAAAACATATCGCGCAAAAAAGATGATCGCGACCAGGCCGACGATAAGTTTAACCATGTCGTCAGTTACGATAGAAGCCGTCAGCCAGCCGATTCCAATGCCAAGCAAGCCGCCTGGCAGCATCAGCTTGAGCGTTTTAGCATCGCTGTGGCCGCGCCATGACCAGAGGCTGGCAACATCCATGACGATCAGTATGGGCAACATGATTGCTGCGGCCTGAACCGGCGGCATGACCAAAGCCATGAGCGGCACGCCCACTTGCCCCATAGCGCCACCAAGACCGCCTTTTGACAATCCTATGAGAATAGTCGCAGGCACGGCAGCGGCATAGAACCAAGGGTTCAATAAAAGATCGGACATGGCAGGAAGACCCGTAGAGAGGAGATTTGTCTTAATCCTGATCGCAGATATTGAGAAATGCTTTCTCCGGAAAATCACCGAAAAAAATCAACTTGCCGTTTTCAGAAACCGCGCAGGGTCTGTTCAAAGCACACACCATCCTTTATGCCCGAATTCGATCATGATTTAACAGTTAAAGAAGAACGATAGTCGGGGTAACAGATGAACAGCGAACCGAATCTAAAGCGTTGCCGTATTGTTCTGGTTGCGCCCAATGCAGCCAGTGTCAACGAGCTTGTAGCAAAACTCGGCGCGGCGCTGAGTGGCGGTGACGTGGCTTCGGTGCTGTTGCCTCCCTATGAAATGGACGAAACCACATTCCAGAATTTGGCCGAGGCTGCGGTTCCACTGATTCAGGAATCGGGAGCGGCTGCCATTATTGTTGGCAACACCCAGATTGCGGGCCGGGTCAAAGCTGATGGGTTGCATTTTGAAGGCCCCGTTGCCGAGCTTGCCGACACTATTACGCGGCTTTCGCCCAAGATGATCGTTGGGACAGGCAACATCAAAAACCGGCACACCGCGCTTGAAATTGGCGAGGCAGCGCCGGACTATGTGCTTTTCGGCAAAATTGGTGCCGACAATAAACCGGAAGCGCATCCGCGAAATATTGATCTTGCTGATTGGTGGGCGTCGATGGTCGAAATCCCCTGCATCATCCAGGCGGGGAACACGCTGGAAAGCATCCCGGACGCAGTTGCCACGCGCGCCGAATTTATTGCTTTGGGTGCCGCGATATTCGACGGTGCGGACCCTGCCGCAGCGATTAAAGAGGCCAATCGCCTGCTTGACGAGCACGCACCCGCATTTGAAGACGGAAACTGATGAAAGCGAAGCAGGACTGATGGAATTGAAGCGCGTTGCTCTCTTAAGTTTTTTTTCGGCAGCTTTGATGGCAGTGCTGGCAGGCTCTGGTTTTACGCAGCAAACGCCTGACACATCGCCATCCATCACCAGCCCCGCTCAAAATCCAACCGACCCTGCACCTGCACAGCTTGAATCACCCGATACAACTCCCAAGCAAGATAAGCCCAAACCTTTGGGCGCTCCCGTTACCGAACCAATTAATCCCACCCGTTTTGGTAAAGGCGCCGAGGACGAAGCTTTTGGCGCTTATCAACGCGGGCTTTACAAGACCGCCTATAATTTGGCGATGCCGCGTGCAGAAGCTGGCGATGCGACAGCGCAGGTACTCGTTGCAGATATTCTCGCCAGAGGCTTGGGTGTTCCCGCCAGTCTTGCTGAATCGGCAAAATGGTATGCCAAGGCGGCCGAGCAGGGCCAACCGGAAGCGCAATTTCGCTACGCAGGCATTCTGCTTGAAGGCAAATATGCAACTAAAGATCCCGTCAAAGCCAAGGAACTAATGAAAGCGGCAGCCAATGCGGGCAATGCCGCAGCGCAGTTCAATCTTGGACAGATTCTCATGCAGGAGCATCCGGGCGAAACCGGGCTGGACAATGCCTATCCGTGGTTCCTGCAGGCCGCAGAAAAGGGCCTCGCTGATGGCGAGTATGCCGTCAGCCAGATTTTAGCCAATGGTACAGTCAAGATTCAACGCGATGAACCTAAAGCGCGCCAATATCTGATAAAGGCTGCCATTAAGGGTTATGATACCGCCCAGATGGACCTTGGAACATGGCTTGTGGAAGGGCGCGGCGGCAAACGCGACTATAAGTCCGGTTTCGGCTGGATGCTTCGTGCTGCGGTGGGAGGCAATGTTGCCGCACAGGCACGGCTTGCAAAACTATATCGCGATGGCTTGGGCGTGGAAGGCGACAGCATCAAGGCAGCAGCATGGTACATTGTGGCACGACGTGCCGGACTGAACGATCCTGATCTGAATTCTTTCATGGATGGGCTGGATGACGATCAGATGAAAGCAGCAATTACCGAGGCAAATAAGCTCCGTTAGTAGCTGTTTTTGCGCTTTCGCTTGCCTATTGCGCGAATTTGTGGTCTTGGAGCGCCATTATTGGACGCCGCTTTTCATGTTGGCGCCAACTCTCAACTTCAATCCGGATAGACAAATGAAAATCAACGGTAATGAAATCCGTCCTGGCAATGTGATTGAACATGATGGCGGACTTTGGGTCGCGGTCAGAACAAACCATGTCAAACCCGGCAAAGGCGGCGCCTATAATCAGGTAGAGCTGAAGAACCTGATCAATGGCACAAAGTTGAACGAGCGTTTCCGTTCCGCTGAAACAGTTGAAAAAGTTCGCCTTGAACAGAAGGACTTCTCCTTCCTTTACGAACAGGGCGATGCCCTGGTATTCATGGACACAGCCAGCTACGAACAACTGGAACTGCAGAAAGATTTCGTTGGCGACCGCGCCGCTTTCCTTCAGGATGGGATGATGGTTACCGTCGAGCTTTATGATGAGCGCCCGATTGGTATTTCCCTGCCAGATTATGTCACGCTTGAAATCACGGAAGCTGATCCTGTCGTCAAGGGCCAGACCGCTGCGTCCTCTTATAAGCCTGCTGTCCTCGAAAACGGAATTCGCGTTCTTGTGCCGCCATTCATTTCGTCCGGTGAACGTATCATCGTCGACACCAATGAACTGACATATGTTCGTCGGGCTGACTAAGACCGGACACAAGCGGCAGCACATTGAAAGCGTGTTGCCGCACTCATTCTATACTACGGAGAAATAAGTCGAATGGCGCGTTCAGCGATACTCAATGTGATGGTTCAGGCTGCAATGAAGGCAGGCCGGTCGCTCGCTCGTGATTTTGGCGAAGTTCAGAATTTGCAGGTATCTCTTAAAGGCCCCGGCGATTATGTTAGTCAGGCCGATAGGAAAGCCGAAGAAATCATCTATACCGAGCTGAAGCGTGCCCGCCCCGATTATAGTTTCCTGATGGAAGAAACCGGCGCGGTCGAAGGCACTGACGGACAGCATCGCTGGTTGGTTGATCCATTGGATGGCACCACAAATTTCCTGCATGGCATCCCGATGTTCGCCGTTTCAATCGCGCTTGAACGTCAGGGCCAGATCGTTGCCGGCGTAATCTTCAATCCAGCCATGGATGAGCTTTATACCGCAGAACGTGGCGGTGGAGCATTCCTCAATGATCGCCGGCTGCGCGTTTCGGGACGCACAAAACTTGTGGACTCCATCATCGGCACAGGTGTTCCTCATCTTGGCCGTGGCGACCACGGCAACTACCTGCTCCAATTACGCAACATCATGGGTGAAGTTTCGGGCGTTCGCCGGATGGGCGCTGCTGCACTTGACCTCGCCTATGTAGCCGCCGGACGTTTTGACGGCTTCTGGGAGGACGGCTTGAACCCTTGGGATATCGGCGCAGGCATCATCATGATCCGGGAAGCTGGCGGCTATGTGACCGACCTTAATGGCGGTCAGGATGTGGTTGAGAGCAAAGCGATCGTGGCTGGCAATGAAGCAGTCCAGAAGGCACTGGTAAAGGCCCTCAAGAAGCCCATCTGATCCGAACCACCGCCTGCGTCACTCGAATGGAATTTATTGTTCCATCGTTGCCCTATTGCGTCTTTCAATTGCAGCGCATTTTCGGTTAGGGTTCGCAGAAATCGATTTGGCACGCGCTAGAAGCGCGCAGCCAACCGAACCGCGGAGACGATATGATGGCTGATTTCAGTTCGACCCGCCAAGGGCTGGACCACGATGATTACGATCCCTACCGGCTTTCAAGCCCAAGGTTCGTTCTTTTGTCGATGGCGATTTTCTTGGTCATCGTTGCATTTCTGGGCGCCATCCTCTTTCGCCAAATATCCGGGTTTTTCACCACCAATCCCGGCTTGAATGGTCTCATCATCGGCGTGCTCGTTGTCGGCATCCTTCTAGGCTTCGGTCAGGTCATCCGTCTGTTTCCCGAGGTGCGGTGGGTCAATTCATTCCGGCGCGGCAATGTTGATCCGGATGCACGACCTGTCATGCTTGCGCCAATGCGCGCGCTGATCGGCCGGCGTCAATCCATGGCTCTTTCAACAAGCGCCATGAGTTCAATGCTTGACTCCATTGCAGCCCGGTTGGACGAAACGCGGGATATTTCGCGCTATCTCATTGGGCTTCTGGTTTTTCTCGGTCTGCTCGGTACATTCTGGGGTTTGCTGGAAACGATCGGTTCTATTGGAACAACCATTCAGTCTCTCGACCCACGCGCGGGCGACGCCAATAGTGTTCTGGATTCCTTGAAGGCTGGTCTTGAGTCGCCGCTACGCGGCATGGGCACAGCATTTTCCTCATCCCTCTTCGGTCTTTCCGGCTCATTGATCCTTGGTTTTCTCGACTTGCAGGCCGGGCGCGCCCAGAACCGTTTCTATACCGAGCTGGAGAACTGGCTTTCCAGCGTCACTGATCTCGGTTCCGACCTGCACGCAATTGATGCGGTGAACAGCGGGACATCCGACGAATTGCGCGCCCTTTCCGAGCGCTTGCAAAACATCCAGGAAACCGGCGGTTCAAGTCAGCGAACGACGGCTGCCTTGGCCAGCCTTGCCGAAGGTATTCAGGGCCTCGTCAAAAACATGCGGGCAGAACAACAAATCATGCGCGATTGGGTTGAGAAACAAGCCGACGAGCAAAAAGCCATCCGCAAGACGCTCGATAAGCTCGGCGATTCTATCGAACGCAACAAGGCAAGCTGACGATGGGTCTTGGTCGCAAACGCCGCCCCATCCGTCATGTGGATTATTGGCCGGGCTTCGTTGACGCTTTGTCGACGCTTCTGCTCTCCATCATGTTTCTGCTGTCGGTCTTTGTTCTGGCTCAATTTCTCTTGAGTCAGGAAATTACGGGCAAGGACGCGGTACTCAACCGGCTCAATTCTCAGATCAATGAATTGACGCAGCTGCTTTCGCTTGAGCAAGGCAATAAGCAGGATCTGGAAGACACGATCGCAAATCTGCAGGCATCCTTGACCAATGCGCAAAGCGAGCAATCGCGTCTGCAATCATTATTGTCGCAAGGTGCTGGTGCCGGTGCCGCGGCAGAAGGCAAGATCAACGAACTGTCGACCGGGCTGGAGAATGAAAAACAGATCAGCGCCCGCGCACTGTCCCAGGTGGAATTGCTCAATCAGCAAATTTCGGCCCTTCGCAGACAAATCGGTGCGCTCGAAGAAGCACTGAACGCCTCTGAATCGCGTGATAAAGAGTCTAATGCGAAGATCGCTGATCTCGGCAAACGGCTCAATGTTGCCTTGGCACAGCGTGTCCAGGAGTTGAATCGCTATCGTTCTGACTTCTTTGGACGGTTACGCGAAATCTTGTCGGATCGTGAGAATATTCGCATTGTTGGCGATCGTTTTGTTTTCCAATCCGAAGTGCTGTTCCCCTCGGGCGCTGCTATCTTGAACCCCGCCGGTTCGGAAGAAATGAAGAAACTGGCGTTGGCGCTGATCGATCTGCAAAAGGAAATTCCCGACGATATCAATTGGGTCCTGCGTGTGGATGGTCACACGGACGATATTGCATTGTCCGGCACAGGCCAGTTCAAGGACAATTGGGAGCTTTCTTCGGCACGCGCAATTTCAGTGGTAAAATTTCTGATCGCGAATGGCGTACCTGCAAACAGGCTTGTAGCAGCCGGTTTTGGCGAATTCCAACCGCTTGAGCCGGGAGAGACACCTGAAGTACGCGCAAAGAACCGCCGTATCGAACTGAAACTGACTGAGCGTTAAATCCCGAACAGGGTAGCCAACAACGCCAGAACGGCTGGGAGAGCCTGTACATAGAGTATTTTTCGGCCGACTGTTGCCGCGCCGAAAAGACCCGCAACGACCACGCAGCCAAGAAAGAATATCTTGATTGCAAAACCATCTTCGCCGAGCCACAGCCCCCAAACAAGTCCAGCAACCAGAAAGCCGTTGTAAAGCCCCTGATTCATCGCCAACGCTTTGGAGGCGGTAGCAAACTCCTGTTTAAGCCGAAATGTTTTTAAACCCAGCGGCTTGTCCCAAGCAACCATTTCCAAATACATGAAATAGATATGAAGCAGCGCCACCAGCGCGATCAGAATATTGGCAACCATCACTCATCCCCTGCTTATTCGGCTGCACCTTTGAAGGCATCCGCCCCGGCTTCAAACTGCAGTTTTGCAAGATTGGCATAAATGCCATTCTTTTTCACAAGCAACTGGTGCGTTCCTTCTTCGACTATACGGCCGTTTTCCATCACCAGAATACGATCTGCTTTCAGCACGGTTGCAAGCCTGTGAGCGATCACCAACGTCGTGCGTCCTTCCATCAGGTGATCAAGCGCCTTCTGCACGAGCATTTCGCTTGCTGCATCAAGTGCGGAGGTCGCCTCATCGAGCAGCAATATCGGCGCGTTGCGCAAAATCGCGCGGGCAATTGCCACGCGTTGGCGCTGCCCACCTGAAAGCGTTACGCCGCGCTCTCCGACTTGCGTATTATAACCATGATCCAAAGCGCAAATGAAATCATGTGCCAAGGCCGCTTTGGCGGCAGCTTCAATATCAGCCTCGCTCGCACCGGGACGGCCGAAACCGATATTCTCACTGACAGTGGCCGCAAAAATAGTTGTGTCCTGCGGGACAATGGCAATGCGGGCGCGCAAAGCCACAGGATCAACATCCCGAATATCAACGCCATCGACTTCGATCCGCCCAGAAAGCGGATCATAATAGCGAAGCAACAGTGAGAAGACCGTGCTTTTTCCAGCGCCGGAGGGGCCAACAATGGCGACTGTCTCACCGGGCTGGATGGTAAAGTTGAGTCCTCTTAGCGCAGGAGCATCAGGGCGGGCCGGATAGTTGAATTGGACATCACCAAAAGTCACCGAACCCACAGGCGGTTGCGGCAAGGCAACTGGATTGACTGGCGCTGCAATAGCAGGCTGTTCGTTGAGAATCTCGGTCAAGCGTTCCGCGGCACCGGCTGCCTGCGATAATTCTCCCCAGACCTCGGAAAGTGCGCCCAAGGCACCTGCGGCAAAAACGGAATAGAGCAGAAACTGCCCCAATGTACCGGGTGTTATGACGCCGGACAGCACATCGCGTGAGCCAAACCAGAGCACCGCGACAACGCTGGAGAAAATCATGAAAATTGCAAATGCCGTCAGCACTGCGCGTGCCTTCACCGACGCCCGGGCCGCCAGAAACGCATCCTCCACCGATGCGCCAAAACGCGATATCGCCAGTTTTTCATTGGTGAAAGCCTGCAATGTTCGCACAGATACAATGGATTCGCTGGCATAGGCTGTGGCATCGGCAAGTGTATCCTGTGCCCGGCGCGAGCGCCTGCGCACGGAACGGCCAAAGGCTATCAGCGGAATAATAATCACGGGAATCGCCGCGATGACCAGACTGGAAAGTTTTGGGCTCGTGATCACCATCATGAAAATAGCGCCAAGGGCGAGTATCAGATTGCGCAAGGCTATGGATGCTGTTGCACCTACCGCTGACTTGATCTGCGTTGTATCGGCAGTCAGACGGGAAACGATCTCGCCCGATTGCGTGCCGTCGAAGAATGCTGGAGAAAGCCTGGTCAAATGCGCGAATACATCACGGCGAAGGTCGGAAATAATCCTCTCGCCTAATGTGATAACGAAATAATAGCGCCCGGCCGAAGCGACCGCCAGCAAAGCGGCGAGGAGCACCAGCATTCCAAAGTAATTGTCAATGAATGCACCATTGGCGCCGGTGAAGCCGTGATCAATCATGCGCCGGACTGCAAGCGGTAACGTCAATGTCGTCACGGCGGCGAGTATCAGGGAAGCCAAAGCTCCTGCCAGCATGCCTTTATAACGGGACATATAGGGGAAGATCCGGCTCAGCGGCTTTAGCGAGCGGCGCTTTCTCTCTGTCTCATCAAGGCGAGATTGAGCCGAATCTGCCATTAATCAATATCCTCACATCGCTTTGGCGACTTTGCAGCCAGATGGCCTTGTTATTGCTTGAAGGCTGATGTATAGGCTCGCCAACAGTTTTGGAAGCCCCAACCGTCTGCAGTTTCTGTGGCGTTTGGCTTCATCTTTAACAATCGGCTCCTGACCAGCACTGCCACAATCAAAGTGGTGCCGGTTTTGCGCCCTCCAGTTTAGGACACTACCGATGAAAGCCAACATTCATCCTGACTACCACAACATCAAAGTCGTCATGACCGATGGTACAGAATACATGACCCGCTCCACATGGGGCAAGGAAGGCGATACGATGAACCTCGATATCGATCCATCCACACACCCAGCATGGACTGGCGGCAATGCGCAGCTTTCCGATCGCGGCGGCCGTGTTTCCAAGTTCAAGACACGCTTCGGCAATCTCGGCATATAATTCTTTTTGCCTTTATGGCATCTTTAAACGGCCCTGCTCTGCGGGGCCGTTTTGGTTTGCGGATTTTTTCGGGGGACACCATTCGTGAAAATTGCTCTGCTGCATACCGCCGAAAGCAATATTGCGGGCTTCGAAGAGGCTGGCATGAAAATCGGGCTTTCTGCCGGGACACTTATGCACAAAGTGCGGGCCGATCTTTTGCAGGCCGCGCGTGAGGCAGGCAAGCTGACGCCATCTATCGCACAGGAGACGGCAGCGGCATTGCAAGCCCTGACCGGGGATGCCGACGTGGTTATGCTGACTTGCTCCACACTCGGCCCTTCAGTTGAACAGCTTGGATCAACCGGCGTCCCTGTCCTGCGCGTCGATGCGGAACTGGCAAAACGCTCTGTCCGCAATGGCGGCTTGGTGGTTGCGCTTTGCGCTCTCGATACAACGATCGAGCCAACGACGCGGCTTTTTACACAAGCTGCGGAGGGTACTGATGCAACGATTGATGTGCGCTTGATTCCGGAAATCTGGGACCTTCTTTTGGCCGGTGATCACATCGCCTATTGCGCGGCAATCGCCAAGGCAGCGGATGCTGCCTATGAAGCGGGAGCCGATATTGTGGCCTTGGCTCAAGCATCAATGGCTGGCGCAGCCGGCAATGTTACCAAAGGCCCAAGACCTTTCGATTCGCCAAGTTCAGGGCTGGCGGCAGCGATTGCCTCTTGTCGCCCCAGCGTTTGACAAGCTGCTGTTTCGCCAATAGCTTTTCTCATACATCTGCGTGCATAGGGAGGGACCATGCAATGACTGACGTGACTTCCGGAGCCAGCACAGTGCCTGGCGCGAAGATTGAGCCAAGCTTGCATAGGGTGATGGGACCTTGGCTTCTCCTGCTTTTCATTGTTGGCGATATTCTCGGCACAGGCATTTATGCATTGACCGGACAAGTCGCAAAACAGGTCGGCGGCGTAGTCTGGCTTCCATTTTTGATCGCTTTCGTTGTGGCCGTTGTCACGGCATTCAGCTATCTGGAACTGGTAACAAAATATCCGCGGGCTGCGGGGGCAGCTCTCTACACGCATAAAGCCTTCGGAATTCACTTCGTGACATTCCTCGTTGCCTTTACGGTCATGTGTTCCGGCATCACCTCGGCGTCGACAGCCTCGCGCGCATTTGCCGCCAATCTCTCCGGTGCATTCCAACTCAATCTTGAGTCCGGGATAGGTATCTCGCTCGTTGGCCTTGGTTTCATGGCGCTGGTTGCAATCGTCAATTTTCGCGGTGTCGGAGAAAGCGTGAAAGCCAATGTGGTTCTCACAATAGTTGAGCTTACCGGCCTTCTGATTATCATTTTCATAGGATTATGGGCCATCAGCGCCGGTCAAGGCGACGTTTCCCGCATCACCCAATTTGCCAGCACTCCAGATTCCAGCATCTTCTGGTCAGTCATGGCAGCGACCACCCTGGCATTTTTTGCAATGGTCGGCTTCGAGGATTCCGTCAATATGGCTGAGGAATGCAAAAACCCTTCCGGGATTTTCCCGAAAGTACTCCTCACCGGGCTCTTCATTACCGGCGCCATCTATGTGTTGGTTTCGATTTCAGCCATCACACTCGTTTCGCCTGCCGATCTTGGCGAAGGCGAAACACCTTTGCTCAAAGTGGTACAGGCTGGAGCTCCCAATTTCCCGCTTTGGATTTTTGGTTTCATAACAATGTTCGCAGTAGCCAATAGCGCCTTGATCAATATGCTCATGGCAAGCCGATTGGTTTACGGTATGAGCCGCGAACATGTCCTGCCGCCCATATTCGGTAAGGTGCATCCAACGCGTCGGACGCCCTATCTTGCCATCGGCTTCACGACCCTTCTGGCCTTTGGGCTCATCCTGTTTGTCGGCGAGGTCCCTGCACTGGGCGGGACAACCGCGCTACTGCTGCTGTTCGTATTTACAATCGTCAATATAGCCGTTCTGATCTTGCGCCGGGAGAAAGTCGAGCATGAGCATTTCCGCACACCGACCTTCCTTCCTGTTATAGGTGCCATCTCCTGCGCTTTCTTCGCAGGTCCATGGACTGGCCGCGATCCGGTTCAATACAAGATCGCCGGGGTTTTGATAGCTATTGGGGTTGTGCTGTGGATCGTCACAGTACTCGTCAATCGCGCTACCGGCGTTACGGAAAAGTCCGACCTCAGTGCTTTGGGCGGCGACGGACCAGTGAACTAAGTTAAATGCAAAAAACCCTGCCGGATTTTCATCCGGCAGGGTTTTTAGCTTGTACGGAACCTCAAATCAGGCGGCGCTTAACTTGGCGAGAACCTCGTCACTAACCTCGAAATTCGCATAAACATTCTGCACGTCATCATCATCGTCCAAGGTCGCAAGCAGTCGCAGCACAGACTGTGCCTTCTCTTCATCGACCGGAGCCGTTGTTGCAGGCTTCCAGATGGCCTTGACGGATTCAGCTTCGCCTAGTGCCGCTTCCAGAGCCTTCGATACGTCGCCAATGTCTTCAAAGGCGCAGATAATGACATGGCCTTCTTCATCGCTTGTAACGTCTTCAGCGCCAGCTTCGATCGCTGCTTCCATAACCTTGTCGGCGTCGCCAACATCAACCTTGTAGGTGATTTCCCCAACTCGGTTGAACATGAAGCCAACCGATCCGGTTTCACCCAACGCACCGCCCGCCTTCGTAAAGGCTGCACGCACATTGGACGCTGTGCGATTCCGGTTATCTGTCAGCGCTTCGACGATGACAGCAACGCCACCCGGGCCGTAACCCTCATAGCGCACTTCATCATAATTCTCGGCGTCGCCGCCGGATGCCTTCTTGATGGCCCGCTCGATATTATCTTTTGGCATTGATTGCGCGCGGGCGTTTTGTACAGCCAGACGCAGGCGTGGGTTCATCAGCGGGTCAGGCAGACCCTGCTTAGCAGCGACAGTGATTTCGCGACCCAGCTTGGAAAAGATTTTCGACCGCACGGCGTCCTGACGCCCTTTGCGGTGCATGATGTTCTTGAATTGTGAATGGCCTGCCATGGCACCCCTGCATGCTTGTCTGCGGTTTTGGAATGGGGGCCCTTATAAGTAAAAACAGCCGCGCCGTCCAGCACCGCCAAAATTCATTCAACAATGTGCAGTTTTACACTGTCATAGCCGTCTGCGGATACGGTCGTACAAAGTTTGAACCATTCGCAGCCTACACAGGCCGTGCGCGTCGTTCCACCAGCAAAGCTTTGGCGCAATCCTTCAAGCGTCGAAAGATTTATCTTGAGCCGGTCACCGACCTGCAATGTCCGCCCCAGCAGCTTGCCAACGTCGAGCAGCGCTTGCGTATCGCGCTCTGTTACACTCACATTGTGGCAGTGTGGCTCAGTAGTTTCGAGAAGGGGCTGACAAATCTCGTCCGGCCCCTCCCCGATAATTATTTCTTCGCCCCCAGCCAGCCTTTCGATAACCCTGTCGTAATTGTCGGTAAAGGCCTGACTATAGCCTTTGCCGACATAGGTCAGCATGCAAAGCAGATGGTGCGGACGAAGCTTTACCGTCAAGACAAGCGGATACCCGAACGACGCAGAGCTTCAAGCATTGCAGCAGCCAATGCAGATTTGAGAACACCGCCAAGAATGAATGGCGCAACGCCCGAAGCCCAGGCGACATCAAATCCAAAAAGACCTGCCAGCCACAATCCGCCGACAGCAAGGCAGAGCGCATTGCCCATAAGCATGACCACTGCCGAACTGAACGGGTTGCGTGTAAACCCGCGTTCAGCCAGATAACCAACCATCGCGGCAACAACTGGGAATGCAAACAAGTAACCTGCCGTGGGCCCGGCGAAGGCCAGTTGGCCGGGCATCCCTTCGGCGAGAACCGGCAGTCCGATGAAGGATTGCAGAAGCCATGCGACCACGGTAATCCCGCCCAAACGCCAGCCATACAGTGCGCCAACCATGGTGACCGCAAAGGTTTGCATCGTTATCGGCACGGGAATCATGGGTACGGATATCCATGAACTTACGGCCAGAAACATCGTGCCTATAACCACCGCCAAAGCTTGAAAACCAAGCGAACGATTGGCTAGCTTTAAAGGCACGAAGGCTTGAGCAGGATTAGTCTGTGTCATTTTCACTTTTCCCCAGTGAGGTTGAATAAAGTTCAATGCTTCTTGCGGCGGCGCGCAAACATATTGAGCGCCTCGACAAGAGCAGAGAAGCCCATCGCGGCATAGATATAGCCCTTCGGTACATGGAAGCCGAAACCATCCGCAATCAGTGTCATACCGATCATGAGCAGGAAGCCCAAGGCCAGCATGACAATGGTTGGATTATTGGCGATAAACTTCGACAAGGGCTCCGCTGCAAAAAGCATGACAGTAACAGCAGCAAGAACCGCGATAACCATAATCACGATCTCGTCGGTCATACCCACAGCCGTGATGATTGAGTCGACAGAGAAAACCAGATCGAGCAAAAGAATCTGACCAATGGCGGCGCCCATGGTCAAGGTGACTTTTCTACCGATAATGTCATCCTTGGCGTCTTCATGATCGACCGTATGATGGATTTCCTTCGTAGCTTTCCACACAAGGAAGAGACCACCGGCGATCAGGATGAGATCTCGCCACGAGAACCCATGGCCGAAAGCTTCGAAGACCGGTTCTGTTAGCTGTACGATAATCGATATGGTAAACAGCAGCGCAATGCGCAGAACCAGCGCGGCGCCAATACCAAGACGGCGGGCGCGAGCCTGCTGTTCTTTCGGCAATTTGTTGGTGAGGATCGAGATAAAGATCAGATTATCGATCCCGAGCACGATCTCCATGACGACCAGCGTTACAAGCGCGATAAGGCCTGCTGGTTGATAAATGAAATCGAAATAAGAAAGGAAGGTTTCCATGGGGTCGTATGTCCCTTGTTAAATGACCGGATGGGATGCAAATATCAATTCACTCCACTGGGAGTGTACGGAACCAAACGTCAACTTATTTCCAGAATGCGGGAATTGTTTCTTCAAGTCGCGGACCGATACGCAATGGAGCGATCTTTTCGGCAAGTCCCGTCCTATCAGAAATTTCAACACCGACACCACATATTGTAGCCTTGCCGCTCGCCGCTTCAAATCGCCCCTTTGGCACCTTGGAAAGAAACCGGTTCAGCGGCTCTTCCTTGTCCATGCCCAGTGACGAGTCGTAGTCGCCGCACATGCCCGCATCAGACATATAGGCCGTGCCGCCATTCAATATCTGTGCATCAGCAGTCGGCACATGAGTATGCGTACCCACAACAAAGCTGGCGCGACCATCAACGAAATGGCCGAAACATTGCTTCTCGCTGGTGGCTTCCGCATGAAAGTCGAAGATCACGGCATCGGCCTGTTCACCCAGAGGGCAGGCTTTGAGAATTTCCTCGGCTATCGTAAACGGGTCATGCAGATCGGGATGCATGAAAACGCGACCCATAATGTTGGAGACAAGAACACGCGCGCCATTCTTGGCAAGAAATACACCAGAACCCTTGCCTGCTGTGCCAAGCGGAAAATTGGCGGGGCGCAGAAAGCGTTGCTCCCTATCGGCGAATATCAGGGCTTCGCGTTGATCCCACACATGATTTCCGGTGGTGACGACATCTGCGCCGGCATTGATCGTATCGTGGAATATTTCTTCGGTGATACCGAAGCCGCCCGCGGCGTTCTCACCATTGACGATGGTAAAGTCGAGTTTCAGATCGGAAATCAAACCGGGCAGTTGTTCGTAAACTGCTGTCCGCCCGGACCGGCCCACCATGTCACCAAGAAAAAGTAATCTCACGCATACATCCTGAATTTCGTTAATTGGCTTTATCGATACTGCCAAAGCTGCGCAACCCGCTTTCCGTCAAGATTGCTTCGAGCGGCACATCATGCGGCTCGTCAGGCACAATTTCGACTTTCTGGCAGTCAAATGCGACCCCAAGCAAGGTGGGATTGGCGCCGAGTGCCAGTAATCTTGCTATTGCCCTGTCATAATAGCCCGCACCATAGCCGATACGATGACCGCGCTCGTCAAAAGCAGCCAAAGGCACCAGCATAAAGGAAGGGTCGACGACAGGTGCATCGTCAGGCGGTCCCGACGTTCCAAATCCTGTTTCAATCATCGGCGCGTCTTGGATCAGCTCCCGAAATATGATCGTCTGCTTGTCGATAATGACTGGAAGGCAAAGCCGGGCACCCTTATCGCGCAAAGCAAACAACAGCGGACGCAGATCAACTTCCGAACGTATTGGCCAGAAACCCGATACAATTTCGCCCGGTTGCAGCAAGATGCCCGACAGGCCGTGGGTGGCAAGCTGTAATGATGCGTTGCTCCTATAATCTGCGGACAAGGCATCGCGGCGCGCCAAAGCTTTGAGACGCAGCGCTTTCTTCAGTTCTTTGATCGGGGATTGGGTTTGCAAAGCGATAATTTCATGAGGCGCCGGAAACCGGCTCGGGATGAAACAGTGGCGTCCACACAACCGATGGAGAAGTCGATCCCGGGAACCTACAAAGTAGGTGGGTGCCGTGTGAAGAAGCCCACGGGCCTCTCCAGGGACAGCTCCCTAAGGGATCATTAAGGCCCCGGGGAATATGTCTCTCCTGTCGTGAGGCGCAGAGCGCCGATCCGAATATAGGACGCCTGTAGCAATAGCGCCAGTAGATCGAACACGATTTTCTGTTCCTGACACAACATTGTCTGTAACCATGTTGTTGATAGCTGCCTGTCGCGATAGTTTGTGCGCGTTGAGGGGGAGACTCGATATATGACGATCACAATGTACCAGGCATCCGTTCCGGTTTTTCAGCGATTGCTGGATAATTGCATAGCGATTCTTAAGAAGGCCGAGGCTCACGCCATTTCAAGCGGCGGTGACACACGGCAAATGATCGAGGCGAAGCTGGCCTCCGATATGTTTCCGTTGAAAGTTCAAATACAAATCTTGGCCGACGGCGCACGCGGTTGCGTGGCGCGACTTGCAGAGCAGGCTTTGCCTTCACCAGATGCCGGGCAGTTTGCGGTGTTCAACCGCGGGTATCATCAGGATTTCGTCGAGTCCCATCAGACCTTTACATCACTGATTGCCTATCTTCACGACGCAATTGATTATCTGGATGCCATTCCGCCGGCTAAGCTGGAAGGCAGCGAAACCACACCCGTTGAGGTTACATGGCGCGGCAATACCCGCTATTTTCACGGGCTGCCATTTCTCCGCGATTACGCGCTGCCGAACTTTTATTTTCATTTGACAATCAGCTACGCGATCTTGCGTATTGCCGGAGTTCCTCTGGGGAAACAGGATTTCGAAGGCACCCCCGTCTATTCCACCGGGCCAGCAGGCCCACACCAGACTTGGCAGCATTAAGGATGCATGATCATGAGCGTTCAAATACGCCCGTTGCAAAAATCGGACGAAGCAGAATGGCGCCGTCTATGGACCGGTTATCTCGATTTCTACGAAACGAAAGTATCGGAGGACGTTTACCAAACCACCTTCGCCCGTTTGAACTCCGGTGATGATCATGAATATAGCGGCCTGATCGCTGAGGTTGATGGCAAGCCGGTCGGCCTTACTCATTATCTGTTTCACCGGCATAATTGGAGCATTGAAAATGTCTGCTATTTGCAGGATCTCTATGCTGACCCTGAAATACGTGGCAAAGGCGTCGGCCGGGCATTGATCGAAGCCGTTCACGCTGAAGCAAAAAAGGCCGGTGCCCATTCGGTTTATTGGCTGACCAATCAGAACAACGACACCGCTCGCCAGCTTTATGATCGGATCGCGAAAGTAACGCCCTTTATCAAATACGTTAAATCAATCTGACTGAACTCCCCAGCTAAGAATTCCTAGCGGTAGTAATCGCCCACCTTGACGCGGGCGATACCCAAGCATAATAATCAAGTCATCAGATGACTTGAGGACTTTGGAATGCAACCTGCCGCTCGAACAAATCTTGCCGACAATGCGGTCAGTAATATACGGGCTGAAATTACCGCCAAACGGTGGCAGGTGGGCGAGCGCATCCCCAATGAAGCGACGCTGGCGGACATGCTGGGCGTCAGCCGCGGAACCGTACGTGAAGCTGTCCGCGTTCTCGTTGCGCAGGGCTTTCTCGATACGCGGCAGGGCTCTGGCACCTATGTCCAGTCTATTACCGGATCGGAAGACCGTCTTTTGCGTATCCGCCGCACGGGCCTGCGTGATCAGGTCGAAACCCGCTGTGCTTTGGAGGTTGAAGCGGCCCGGCTGGCTGCCACGCGCTTCACGCCGGAAACAATCATCAAGCTACGCGACATACTTGCAGATCGCGGCGAGTATAATCCTGCCGCTCATGATCGTTACATTGAGCGTGATCTGAAGTTCCACAAGGCAGTGGTGGCCGCATCGGGCAACCGGGCTTTGATGGAAGTCTATGATTTCTTTTCGCTGTCCATAGGGGAAATCATCAAGGCAACCGTCACGGGCGAATTGCCCGAACCTGATATGGCGGCTCATGCCGCGATCATCGACGCCATTGAATCGGGAAATCCCGAAAAGGCCGAAGCCACCACACGCGCCTTCATGGCACCTATCCTTGCTGAACTTGATCGGCTTCTCACATCATGAACCAACATATGCCTTCCAATGACGCTCAGCCTGCGGCAATCGAGCAGTTGATCGACGCCGAAATCGATTCCACGCCAACACCGCGCGCACCGGTTTTTGCAAGCAGAACGATTGAGATCATAACCGGCATGAGTCTCGTCCTGATCGCATTCAACCTGCGACCTCTATTTTCCAGCGCCTCCGCACTCCTGCCGGAAATCATTGCGCAAACCGGATTATCGTCATTCGGCGCTGGCGTTCTGACAACGCTTCCCGTTGTTTGCCTTGGTGCGTTTGCACCCATAGCGCCGAGATTGGCACAACGGATTGGCGCGGAGCGCACATTGCTTGGCGTTCTCCTTTTGCTGGCCTTGGGCACGGCCTTGCGTGGCTTCTCCTCCCTGCCCTTGCTTTTCATTGGAACTGCGCTCGCCGGTGCATGCATAGCCGTCGGCAATGTCCTGCTTCCGGGATTGGTGAAGCGTGACTTTGCCAGCCGCACCGGCATGATGACCGGCCTCTACACAATGGCACTTTGTGCAGGCGCGGCAAGTGCCGCAGGCGTCACAGCACCATTGCAGCATGTATTTAGCGGGTCCTGGTCTTTAGCACTGGGTGCTTGGGCGGTACCGGCTTTGGTGGTTGCGCTCATCTGGTTCCCGCATGCATTTTTCCGTAAAGTTCGAACCAAGCATGCGGGATTTCGCGTTGAAGGTCTTTGGCGCGACCGCCTCGCCTGGCAGGTCACCCTCTTCATGGGCCTGCAATCATCTCTTGCCTATTGCATCTTTGGCTGGCTGTCGCCGATCCTGCGTGATCGGGGAATGGACGGTGTTACGGCAGGTGTCGTGGTTTCAGTTTCCATCATGGCCCAAGTGGTCACGTGCCTTGGCGTTCCCTCCGTCGCCGTCCGGTGCAAGGATCAACGGCTTGTCAGCGTCACTCTCGTCGCATTTGCTCTGATTGGGCTACTGGGAATGCTGTTTGCACCATTGTCAGGCGTATGGCTCTGGGCAGTCATCCAAGGCATAGGCCAAGGTGGTTTGATCGCACTGGCGATGACGATCATCGTTCTGCGCTCTCCGGATTCTCACATTGCTTCTCATTTGTCAGGCATGGCGCAATGTGTTGGCTATACACTTGCTGCGATAGGACCATTGCTTGTTGGCCTCATCCACAAATTGACAGACAGCTATAGCGCCACATCGGTACTATTTGTTTTGCTGGCTCTGGGTGCTGCCTTTTTCGGTTGGGGTGCCGGTCGTGCACTCCATGTCGGCGCGCGCACTGTCGAGCTTTCTGGCAAGCCATCCAATAAGTAGGCGCTTGGAACAAAAACTCCTTACCCGCATTCTTCCAAATGGCGTGTAAGGAGTTGAGCTTTGGCACCGAGAGCAAATTGGAAGGGCTATTTGAAAGTTGGCGAACTGACTTGCCCTGTCGCGCTCTATACCGCGGCTTCGACATCTGACCGCATCGCCTTTCATACCCTTAACCGCACGACCGGCAATCGCGTCCATCGCCAATTCGTTGATAGTGACAGCGGTAAGCCTGTTGAACGGGAAGATCAGGTAAAAGGCTACGAGGTTGGCGACAATGATTATATTGTGCTTGAACCCGAAGAAGTTGCGGCCGCCGTACCGGAAAGCGACAAGACCCTTTCGATTGAGGCATTTGTCGGAGTTGACGATCTCGACGACGTCTATTTTGACAAGCCATACTATCTCGCGCCAAGCGATAAAAACGGGGAAGAGGCTTTCGCTTTGATCCGGGAAGGAATGAAAGCCAAGAAAGTTGTCGCTCTTGCTCAAACAGTGATTTTCCGTCGCGCAAGAACACTCCTCATTCGGGCTGAAGATCAGGGCCTGATCGCAACAACCTTGAATTTTGACTACGAAGTCCGTTCCGCCAAGGACGCTTTCAGCGATATTCCGGAAATGAAGATCAAGGGCGAGATGCTCGATCTCGCAAAGCATATTATCGAGACCAAAAAAGGCTCATTCGACCCGTCAAAATATGAAGACCGCTACGAGGCAGCCTTGGCCGAACTGGTGAAAGCAAAACTTGAGGGCAAGAAGATCGAAGCCAGAAAACCGGTCAAGTCCGACAAGGTGGTGGACCTCATGGAAGCGCTGCGCGAGAGCGCCAAAGCGCTGGGCGGCAAAAAGCAAGCCACTGCCAGCAAAACCAAAGCCAAAACCAAAGCAGAACCGGCACGACGGAAGGCAAGCTGATCCATGGTTGCGCTTGAAACATACCGCAAGAAACGCGACTTCAACACAACATCGGAGCCTAAAGGACGCAAAGCTCGCAAAGCCGGAAACAGCTTTGTCATACAGAAACATGACGCCACGCGGCTGCATTATGATTTACGTCTGGAAATGGATGGCGTTTTGAAAAGTTGGGCAGTGACACGGGGCCCAAGCCTTGTACCAACGGAAAAGCGGCTGGCGGTTCATGTCGAGGACCATCCGCTCGAATATGGCGATTTCGAAGGCACAATCCCAAAAGGCGAATATGGGGGTGGTACTGTCATCGTGTGGGATCGCGGCACATGGGAGCCCATCCATGATCCCGAACGCGGTTATGCCAAAGGCCATTTGGAATTCGAGTTGCATGGCGAAAAGCTGGGTGGGCGCTGGCATCTTGTACGTATGCATGGAAGGCCGCGCGAAAAACGGGAAAACTGGCTGCTGATCAAGGGTGACGACGATGTGGCCCGTACTTCCAAAGATCCCGATATTTTGAAAGAACAGCCCAATTCTGTGAAGACCGGTCGTGACCTTGCCGCTGTGGCGGGGGAAGAACCCGGCTGGTCATCCAAGACGGGCAAAATTGAAAAGAAGAAACCAACAAAATCCAAAACTGCAAAACCCGCAGAAACAGAGCTTGTCCAACCCGATGTGCCAGACCCTTCAGGTGTCAAAGGTGCCAAAAAGGCTCCGCTTCCCGAATTCGTGGAACCCACTCTTGCAACGCTAACCGCAAAACCGCCGGAGGGAGACCGCTGGATTCATGAGATAAAATATGACGGCTATCGCCTCCAAGCGCGCATTGAAGCCGGACGCGTTAAACTGCTCACGCGCACCGGCCTCGATTGGACAAAGAAGTTTGGCAAAGAGGTTGTCGGCGCATTTCAGGATTTGCCGATAGGTACAGCGATGATTGACGGCGAACTGGTGGTCGAAACCTCTGCTGGCGCATCAGACTTTTCCTCATTGCAAAACGATTTGAGCGAAGGTCGCACCGACCGTTTTATATTCTATGTGTTCGATCTGCTCTATCTCGATGGTTATGATCTACGCGCACTTCCGCTCATTGAGCGCAAGGCAATGCTGGAACAGCTCGCGGCCAATTCAACGGACCCCATTCGCTACAGCGGTCACTTCAATGAAAATGGTGCCACCGTCCTCAGTCATGCTTGCCGTCTTAGCCTCGAAGGCATTGTCTCAAAATTGCGAGACGGCCCTTATCGTTCCGGGCGCGGCAAAAGCTGGATGAAGGCAAAATGTTCGTCGCGGCAGGAGTTTGTCATTGCTGGTTACGTCCCTTCAACAACTTCCCGCAGAGCCATCGGTTCATTGGTCATGGGCGTCTATAATGGCAAGAAGCTCGAGCATGTGGGCCGCGTTGGCACAGGCTATAGCGCCGCCGTGGCAGAAGACCTGTTTAAACGGCTTGAGCGCATTCGCTCCCCGGAAAGTCCCTTTGCCGAGCGCTTGAGTCCTGATGCGTCAAGAAAGGTCCGATACACCAAACCACAGCTTGTTGCCGAGGTGGAGTTCCGTGCCTGGACCGGCGACGGTAACCTGCGTCATGCTGCTTTTCGCGGTTTGCGGGAAGATAAAGTGCCAACCGATGTGGTGCGGGAAATACCGAAATCCGCAGTTACTTCACAATCTCAACCTAAGAGGCGCACCGTGAGACTCACCCATCCGGATCGCATTTACTGGCCAGAGGAAGGCGTGACCAAGGAAGGTCTCGCCGATTATTACACCGATATATGGAAATATATCGAGCCATTCATCACCAAAAGGCCCTTGGCATTGCTGCGCAGTCCTGAGGGTATAAATGGACAGGCTTTCTTCCAGAAACATGCGTGGAAAGGGCTGAACCCCAATATCACGCTGGTCAAGGATCCAAAGGACAAGGATGACGAGCCCCTGATCAGCATTAATGATCTCGATGGTTTGATCGGTCTGGTCCAATCCGCAGTTCTTGAAATCCACCCGTGGGGCTCGACCGTGGCGGATTGGGAGCACCCGGATATGATCATTATGGATCTTGATCCGGGCGAAGGTGTGGATTGGGAAACAGTCATTGCCGGAGCTTATGAAACCCGCGACCGGTTACAGCAGGCTGGACTGGCCGCCTTCGTCAAGACATCTGGCGGAAAGGGCTTGCATGTCGTCTCGCCAATCAAGCCGAAAGCAAATTGGCCCGATGTAAAGGCTTTCACCAAAGCTATTGCAGACAGTATGGCAGCCGACAGTCCTGATAAATATGTTTCGACCATCACCAAGTCGAAGCGTAAAGGCAAAATACTCATTGATTATCTGCGCAACCAACGAGGCATGACTGCGGTAGCACCGTATTCCACACGCGCAAGGCCCGGCGCGGCCGTGTCCATGCCGCTCGCATGGGATGAGCTTACCCCCGGGATCGGCCCTGCCTATTTCACAGTGTTGAACGCGCCGACCCGAATAGCATCGATCAAACGCGATCCTTGGGCTGACTTTCGCGCCGCCGCAACACCAATCGAGAAGACCAAGACCACGCGAGGCAAGAAGCAAGCTTAGCTCTTTTTCTTGCCCTCGCTGGCAATGCTCTTGCGCAGCGCATCCATAATATTGATGACATTGCTCGGCTTCTCGGCCTCGACCTTGGGTTTTGGCGGACGCTTCTTACCCTTTTTCTTGGCTGCGATGATCTCAAGCAATCGATCTTGAACCGGATCATCGACCATTTTTGGGTCCCAAGGCTTGGTACGCTCATCGATGAGGGTTTTGACCAGCGCCATCATCTTGCTCTCGGGCTTGCCATTCTTGGTATCGCCAAAATATTCATCGCGACTGCGAACCTCGTCGCCATATCGCAACGTCCATAAAATGATGCCTTTGCCGCGTGGTTCCAGCATGACTGCCCGCTCGCGCCGATACATGACAAGCCTTGAAATGCCAACGCGCCCCGTTGCTTCCATGGCATCCCGGATCACTGAAAAAGCCTCCTCGCCGACGGGATCATCCGGCGTCAGATAATGAGGCTTGTCATACCATATCCAATCGATGCTATCGCGCGGGACAAACATTTCAATATCAATGGTTCGGGTGCTCTCCAGACCAACGGCGTCAATTTCGTCCTCTTCGAGCATGACATATTCATCTTCACCGCGCTCATACCCCTTGACCTCGTCATCCTCGTCGACGGCCTTGCCGGTAACGCCATCCACATATTGGCTGACGACGCGGTTGCCCGTCTTGCGGTTCAAAGTACGAAACTTGACCTTTTCATTGTCGGTCGTAGCCGGAGCCATGGCGACGGGACATGTCACCAGCGAGAGCTTCAGGTAACCTTTCCAGAATGAACGCGGTGCCATGAGCGCAAACCTTTCCCATACGTTTCACGCAACGGATTCATCCTGCATTTTGTTCCGGCAATGGTTTTTTCCAGCTGGCGGAACAGCAGGACCGGATCAGCGTTACACTCCGGCGACAAGGGGAGATAATATGCCGTTCGACCACGCTTACTACGCGAAAAAATTGGGATTGAAGCTGGTCGACCCGGAAACTTTTACACTCAAACGCGAAACGGCAAAAAACGGCGCCCGCTACATTCGCGTGGATGGCCGCCCTGCCGCAAAGAAGCATATTGAACGTATTCTCGCCCTTGCTATCCCACCGGCCTGGACCAACGTTTTATGCTGCGACGACGATTGCGGCCATATTCAGGCCATCGGCTACGATGTCCTTGGGCGGCGTCAGTACATCTATCATCCAAATTGGGAAGCTGTCCGCAATAGCACGAAGACCCATCGCCTGCTGGCATTCGGCAAAGCACTGCCGCGAATCCGCAAACGGATTGCGCGTGACATCCAGCGTGCCCCCACATCAGGTAAATCTCTTGCAGCCCTGGCCGTAAAGCTCATCGACAAGAAGGCTTTTCGGGCCGGGCATGAAAAATATGCCAAGGATGGGGGACGCGGCATTGCCACGCTCAAAAGCAGTGACTTAAAGATCAACGGCAATATCGCCAACTTTATTTTCGCCGGCAAATCAAAGAAAACGAACAAGATTTCCATTGCGGATCGCTCTGCCGTCAAGCGCTTGAAGGCGCTGAAACGACGTGGGCGATTGTTTCAGTACAAGGACAATAAACGATGGCGCAGCCTTCATGCTCAAGAGCTCAACGATTATTTACGCGAAGTTTCCGGCTCAAAAGTTAGCACCAAGGATTTTCGGACATTCCACGGATCGGCACGCGCACTGGCATTTCTTGCGGAAGTGGAAGCTGAAACCGATACGCAGAAAAAACGTGCGGTCGCGGCAGCCATGCGCGATGTAAGCAACTTCTTGCGCAATACCCCGGCGGTTACCCGTTCAAGCTACGTCCATCCCCTGGTCACGGAGAGTTTCTTTGCCGGCGAACTGGATCGTTCCTTGCTGCGCGCGCCCCATCGCAAGGGCCTGACAGGACCCGAAACCGGCCTTATGCGCCTCCTTGAGAAAGCTGGCACTTAACCAAAAAAACAGGCCACGCTAAATTTTCTGTTCGGCCGGAAATTTTGCATTGCGGTAAGTAGCGCACAGATAAAGCGAATTAAATGCAGTTTGCGGGACGTGAGAAAATACGCTTAGCTTGGCAGGATTGCCGAGCATCAGGGACGTGTCCCACGTACGCTTGATATGTGCTCGCGCCCAACAATGGAGGCGTATGATGGCACTATTAGATAGAGACAGGCGCATATTTGCAACCAGTGACTGGGAGGTCATGCAGCGAGCACACGACAAGGCTTCGCAAATGTTGGACCGCTGCCCGAAAACCCATTCCCGCTGCAACGAATTGGCGAGAACCGTTATGGCGCTCTTTGACAGTGGTGTTCGAGATGTCGACGAATTGGCGGCAATGGCCGCCAATCGTGAACTCGGTCATCTGGCCGTAACGGGCTATTTTCAAAAGCCCTTCGCCTTCAAATCATCATCGGTGATAAGCGAGAATCGTCATTAAAAAGACTGCTGCAGGCGGAACATGCGATGATTGAATCTTGCCCGCAAGATTCAATTATATTTGCCTGACGTTGAAACGACCATATCAGACAATTCATCCGGACCCCGACATCCGTTGAGGCCCTCGGTCGGCTATTTTACCCTCCCCCTCGCATTTTCACCGCCTCAAGTGCCTTTTCGCCAAAGATTAGTCCGTCTTCCCCCAATATCTTCAGCCGGAAAACTGGTTTGGAACAAATTCTCTGCTACATGCAATTGAACGGCTAAATTCAATACAATCATTGGGGGTGATTACATGCCGACACTTTACTCGATAAAACCGGCTTTTCAGAATTTGCTCCGCCCCTTGGTTGGACGTCTTGTGGCAATCGGCGCCACTGCAAATCAGGTCACTGTCGCCGCTACGCTCATCTCCGTGGCGACAGGTGTTGTGATCGCGCTTTTCCCCGATAACACATTGTTGTTCTGGCTGTTGCCCTTGGTACTTTTCGTTCGCATGGCCCTTAATGCGATTGATGGAATGATGGCGCGGGAATTTGGTCAGGCATCGAAGCTTGGTGCCTATCTGAATGAGATCGGCGACATTGTTTCGGATGTAGCTCTTATACTGCCGTTTACGTTGGTATGGCCCTTCGAATCTGTCGAGGTTGTGGCGTTCGCCATTACCGCAATCATAGCAGAATATGCAGGTGTGCTGGGGGTGATGACAGGCGGTGGCCGCGCCTATGACGGCCCATTCGGAAAAAGCGACCGCGCTCTGGCGCTAGGCATTATCGCCGCCTTGATCGGCAGCGGTCTTGATCTACCTTCGTGGTTTGGCTGGGTATTCCCGGCTATGGCGCTTCTATCTGTCTTTACCATGATAAATCGTATCCGCGCCGGTCTTCGCCGCGCGAATTCCTGAAATCACCTCTGCCGGAGCAAACCCATGTCCGTTGACTCAACTCTTGATCCCGCTACAGATGGCGTCGAGGAAACTACCTTTCGCACCCACGACGGAACCGAGCTCTTCTATCGCAAGTGGCCAGCGAAATCCAAAAAGCCGAAGGGTGCGATTGTCCTTCTGCACAGGGGGCATGAACATGGTGGCCGTGTTTCCCATCTGGTTGAGGAGCTTGGTCTGAGTGACTTCGCATTCTATGCCTGGGATGCCCGTGGTCATGGCCGTTCACCTGGCGAACGTGGTTATTCTCCATCCTTTGCGGCCTCTGTCCGCGATCTCGACAGCTTTGTAAAACATATATGCGAAACGGATGGCTTTGCAGTCGAAGATATCGCGGTCATTGCGCAATCAGTGGGTGCCGTTCTGGCGGCAACATGGGTCCATGACTATGCGCCGCCGATCCGCGCGCTGGTGCTCGCATCCCCGGCTTTCAGCGTGAAACTCTATGTGCCATTTGCGCGTGAAGGCATCTGGCTCTGGCAGAAACTGAAGGGGCAGTTCTTCGTAAACTCTTACGTTAAAGCCAAATTTCTCACCCACGATCCCGCGCGCATTGCCTCATTTGACAATGACCCGCTCATCACTCGCGCTATTGCCTCCAATATATTGCTTGACCTATACACAACTGCCGAACGCGTTGTGAACGATGCGCGCGCCATCATTGTGCCAACGCAAATGCTTATTTCCGGCAGCGACTGGGTGGTCAGACATTCTCCCCAGCATCGGTTCTACGAGAATCTGGCCCATCCTTTAAAAGAACGGCATGTGCTTAAGGGCTTTTACCACGATACTCTTGGCGAGAAAGACCGCGCAATCGCCGTTGCCCATGCAAGGCGGTTCATACTTGAATGTTTTGATGTAAAGCCAGACGCGCTTGATGTCACAAAAGCCCATCAGACAGGTTTTACCCGCGACGAACAGGACAGATTGTCATCGCCGCATGACCTGCTTTCCTTGAAAGGCCTTTACTGGGCGCTCTACCGCGCCTCCATTCGCTTTAGTGCACTTTTTTCGAAGGGCTTGAAAACAGGCGTGGATACCGGTTTCGATTCCGGTTCCACACTTGATTATGTCTACGAAAATGAACCGCGTGGTATGGGTCCCGGCGGCAAATTAATCGACAAGCAATTTCTGCAAGCCATCGGCTGGCGAGGTATCTGCCAGCGCAAAGTGCATCTGGAAGAGCTTATCGACACTGCTCTGGCAAAGTTGCAGGATGCAGGTCGAAGCACCAATATTCTCGATATTGCTGCTGGTCATGGCCGCTACGTGCTTGATGCGATTGCTAAATCCACGCTGAAACCGACAAGCGTCCGGCTGCAGGATTATTCGCCGATTAATGTGGATGCCGGGCGGAAATCCATCGCAGAGCGTAAGCTGGAAGAGATCGCAAGTTTCCATCAGGCTGACGCTTTTGATGGCGAAAAACTTGCCGCGATCCAGCCCGCGCCGGATCTGGCGATTGTCTCCGGTCTCTACGAGCTTTTTCCGGATAATGCCCTCATCGAACGCTCGCTTGGTGGCCTTGCCAAATCCATGCAGGCTGGCAGTCTTCTGATCTACACCAACCAGCCATGGCATCCTCAACTTGAAATGATTGCACGAGCGCTCACTTCGCATCGTGGCGGCGAGGCCTGGGTCATGCGCCGCCGCACTCAAGCGGAAATGGATCAACTGGTCGCGGCGGCTGGTTTCAGGAAGATTGATCAGCGCATCGATGAGTGGGGCATCTTCACTGTTTGCGTCGCCGAACGCATATGACGAAACAAATCACACCCATCGGAGCATGGCGCTTCGACCAGACTGTCGCCAAACGGGCACTGATCTGGCTTGTTTGTCTTGCGCCCTTGTTTTATGCAAGTTACGGAACTGCCAATTGGCTGGCATCGCAGCGTGCAGATGTTCCCAACATCACCTTTGCCTGGGAACATGCCATTCCCTTTATTGCATGGACGATCTTTCCCTATTGGTCGATCAATCTGTTTTATGGTCTTTCGCTGTTTTTCAACGACACCCCACTTGAAGTTGATCGTTTGGCAAAACGCTATTTAACAGTGCAACTCATCGCCGTTGCCTGCTTCATCGCATTCCCACTGACCGCAATCTTCCAGAAGCCCGCCACCAGCGGCGCTGCCGGGTTTCTTTTCGATATGCTCGGAGGCTTCGACAAACCATTCAATCAAGCGCCATCGCTGCACATCGCCCTTTTGACAATTATCTGGTCGCATTGGCGCATTCGACTGTCAGGCATCACCCGCTGGATGTGGCATATCTGGTGTGCATTGATTGGACTTTCGGTTCTCACCACCTACCAGCACCATTTCATCGACATCCCGACAGGACTGCTTCTAGGCCTGTTTGCGCTATGGCTCTTTCCGGCGCGGGCTCCTTCACCTCTCGCGGCGTTCCGCCTGACCAATGATACCAAAGCGCGACGCATTGGCACCTATTATGCGGCAGGAAGCCTGTTGTTTCTGCTAGCTGCCATTTTTGGAACGGCATCATCGCCCGCATTTCTGTTTTGCCTGTGGCCAGCTCTTGCACTCGCAATAGTGTCTCTTGGCTATTTGGGTGCAGGGCCCGCTGTCTTTCAAAAGAATTTTCAGGGCACGTTTTCTTTTGCCAGCAAATGGCTGCTGGCGCCCTACCGCCTCGGCGCGATCATCAATAGTCGCATCTGGACACGCAATCTTACGGCCTCTGTTACCATTCGCAAGAACATTCATCTGGGCCGGCTGCCGCGAAGAGACGAGCAGTCGCGATTTGCAACAATCATTGATCTCACTGCTGAGCTGGCAAAGCCTTCCGGTATAAATGTTGACTGGCAATCAGTCCCACTTCTGGATCTCGTTTCACCGCCATCCGCTGAACTGCAGCGAGCGGCTGACGCTATAGAGCTCGCCCGAAACAAGGGTCCCGTTCTTGTTTGCTGCGCTCTCGGCTTCCAGCGCAGCGCTGCCGCAATTGCCATGTGGCTCTTGCAGTATGACAGCGCCAAAACTGCTGCCGATGCTATCCAGATAGTCGCATCCAAAGGCAGGCGCATTCATCTAACAGAAGACATGCTTTTTTCAGCGCCAAATCCGCATGAATGAGCGAGCCGCAGCCTTTGCTTCTCGCCTCCAGCGCCAAGGCATGGGTTTTGGCATCGTCACTATTTGCCTGATGCTGATCCTTCTTTTTGGCGAAGCCCGGCGATGGGGTCATATCGCGACTGCCGCCAGCGGCTTCATCGTCTTGTTTCTCGCCGCCTATATGCTTTTTGAAGCCGCTCTTTTCAGGCTCATAGCTTCAAAGCCAAGCGAAGAAGAAGGCTGCCGTGCCGTGGATAAATTGCTGGCAAAGCTGCATTTGCGAAGATTTCCGCAGGCGACACGCATGCTGGATGCGCGAATGGCGGGCACAAACCGCCTCTTGTTAAAGCTGCATCTTGCATTTGTTGTTTTTCTTGTTCTATTCGCTGGCATTACAACCTATGGGTTGTGGGGGCACATATGAATTTAAAAGCAATGATGAGACGAAGCTGCGCAATGCTGCTGGCCGGGCTGGCACGCGGTATCACGGGTGTTCGTCCAATCTGGCAAGGATGCTCACCATCAGATCGCCAGCGCATATATTTCGCCAACCATTGCAGTCACGGCGACTTTATCCTGCTCTCTTCCAGTTTGCCGCCGCGTGAACGCGAGCGCACACGTGCTGTTGCCGGGGCCGACTACTGGAAGCGCAATAAATTGCGGCACATTTTGGCAAAGGACTTGCTGAATACGGTGCTGGTTGATCGCAATTGGGTCGAGCGTGCGGATGATCCGATGGTCATCATGCTCGATGCACTTGCGCAAGGCAGCTCGCTGATTGTCTTTCCCGAAGGCACGCGCAACATGACGGAGGAACCGCTGCTGCGCTTTCGCTCGGGGCTTTACAATCTTGCCCTAGCGCGCCCCGATGTTGAACTCGTGCCCTGCTGGATCGAAAACATGTCACGCGTCCTGCCCAAAGGCGCATTTTTGCCAGTCCCGCTACTATGTCGCGTGGTCTTTGGCACGCCAGTAGTGCTTGAGCCGAATGAGGACCGCAAGGATTTCCTCGCGAGAGCACGCCAATCCCTGCTCGATCTTTCGCCGGAACGGCAGAAGGTGCTTAATCATGGCTGAAACGGTCTGGCTCTTTATCGGCTTGCTCGGCGTACTCACGCTTGCCAGTGCCATTGCGACCATGCTGACCTGGAAAAGTCGGCGCACAGCGGATGTTCTGCCCTCCACACTGGTCAACCTCAACTCGCGCATCAAGGCGTGGTGGATCATGATTGGCGGCATTTCCGTCGCCTTCCTGTTTGGCAAACAGGGCGTTATTCTCCTGTTCGCTTTCGTCTCATTCGCGGCTTTACGCGAATATGTCACCCTTACCCATACGCGCCGCGGCGATCATCATATCCTCATCGGCATGTTTCTGGTCATCATTCCCATCCAATATTACCTGCTGTGGATTGAATGGTACGGCCTCTACTCAATCTTCGTGCCGGTTTATTGCTTCCTCGCCATGCCAGCCCTGACTGCGATTTCCGGTGATACGGAACGCTTTCTTGAACGTGTCAGCGAGCAGCAATGGGGCATCATGCTGTCGGTCTATTGCATCAGTCATGTACCAGCTCTGCTAACATTGCCGATCCCAGGCTTTGAAGGCAAAGGCCTGCTTCTCATCGCCTTCCTGATCGCCACCGTCCAAGGCAGTGACGTGCTGCAATATGTATTTGGCAAGCTGTTTGGAAAGCACAAGGTTGCGCCCAAAATCTCCCCTTCCAAAACTTGGGAAGGTCTGATCGGCGGCATTATCAGCGCTTCGTTGCTGGGAGCGTCATTGGCGTGGCTGACACCATTCACCGTGATTCAAGCCGGTCTGATGGCCGGTCTTGCCTGTATCATGGGATTCTTCGGCGGCCTCGTTGCTTCAGCTATCAAGCGGGATCGCGGCGTCAAGGATTGGGGCCATATGATTGAAGGCCATGGCGGTATGCTCGACCGGGCGGACAGCCTGATTTTCGCCGCCCCGGTCTTTTTTCACATCGTTCGCTATTTCTGGGTTCCCTAGGTCAGACCCTAGAGCAAATCCGCCTTGGCGAGATCACGCAGCAAATGGCTTGTTCCGTAAGTCCAGGCTGCACACTCGGTCGAAAGCCTGACACGGTTCGACAATGTACCCAGCGTCGGCGTGGAAATTGAAACCACGTCATTCATCTTATGGGTGAAGCCCTTGCCCGGACCATCGCGGTCTTTGACCGGTGCGAACATGGTACCGAGATAGAGCACCAGACCGTCAGGATATTGATGGTGTCTGCCAATAGTCGCTTCCACCAGCGATTCCGGCGTGCGCGAAATCTTGGCCATGTTCGACGCACCATCCAGAACAAAGCCATCCGTGCCCTCGACACGCATGCTGAGCTCGGCGTTCTTCACCGTTTCGATTGTAAAATCTCCATCGAAAAGACGAATGAGCGGCCCGACTGCCCCTGATGCATTATTATCCTTGGCCTTGCCGAGAAGCAGTGCCGAACGACCTTCAACGTCGCGCAAATTCACATCATTGCCAAGCGTCGCACCAACAATCCTCCCGGCACTCGAAACCACCAGCACAATTTCCGGTTCCGGATTGTTCCAGCTTGAAATTGGATGGAGACCCACATCAGAACCGTAGCCGACTGTCGACATCGGCTGGCCCTTGGTAAAGATTTCCGCATCGGGTCCAATTCCCACTTCGAGATATTGGCTCCACGCGCCTCGGGCAATCAAGGCTTCCTTGACCTTCATGGCTGCCGGAGAACCTGGCACGATCTGTGATAGATCCGCACCAATCAGATTGAGAACATCGGAACGCAGCGAATCCGCCTTTGCCTTGTCGCCTTTGGCTTGCTCTTCAATGACACGTTCAAGCATTGATGCCACAAAGGTAACACCTGAAGCCTTCACGGCCTGCAAATCGATTGGCGATACCAGAGACGGTGCGCCTGAATTGCTGGTTTCCGACCAGCTGTTTTCAACAATCGTGTTGATATCGCCGATTTCCACGCCTTCAGCCTGCGCCACATAAGCTGCGGGGTTTTCCAGTTCAGCTATATCGCGAACCGTTGGCGCTGATTTACTCGTTATATCGAAGACTGTCCCCCCACGCACAGTGATGACACGCGGATAGTTGCAACCCGGCAATTTGGCTCTACCGAGTAGAATACCCTTGTCAGGAACAGTTGCACTGGACATGGCTCGACTTCCTTCAGACTTGCAATAAGAATTCATGGGCGGGGATAGGCTGGTATCATTTATGCGGCACAAGACTGCGCCAATCAAGGCCGCAGCGTAAACTTTGCCAGAAGCAGATCTGCTGACACCGATATGTCAGCAGGCGTGAGTTTGCTGCTGCCGCTTCATTGCATGTCCAGTCGAACCCGGCTCTAATTGTTTTGGATATACGACAGATGGAACAACAAGAATGATATCTCCATACCGGCTGGGGCTGATATTTGTAACGGCTTCTGCAATCGCCTGGAGCCTTGCCGGATTGTTCACCCAAATCATACCCCTGGACAGTTGGACCATCCTGTCGTGGCGAGGCATATTTGGCGCTATCGGCCTTGCCGTGGTGATCTTGATCACCGAGCGCGGCAAGCATTGGAAAGAAATCTTCCGTATCGGCAAGCCGGGCTGGCTCTTTGTAATTGTGTCGGGCATCTGCATGGTCTTCTTTATAAATGCACTCAAGGAAACCACCGTTGCCCATGTGGCGGTAATCTACGCGACAATTCCTTTCTGCGCGGCGACGCTAGCTTGGCTCGTTATGGGCGAGCAGCCGGAAATCCGCGCGATAATGGCCAGCTTGGCCGCGCTCGCTGGTGTGGTCATCATGGTCGGGTTGGGCACTGAAGGTACACTCTTCGGCGATCTTCTTGCTTTTGGCATGACGTTGGGGATGGCAGTCCTCATGATTATTGTCCGCCGTCATCCAGATATCGCCGTCATGCCTGCAACTTGTCTATCTGCCCTGTTCAGTTCGGTCATATGCTGGCCGTTTGGCGATGCTCTTGCAGTATCCAATCAGAATCTGCTGCTGATCGCCCTCTTTGGACTGATGGTGTCCGCGGTTGGCGTTGCTCTCTTCGCGCTCGGCGCCAAGCATCTTCCACCCATTGAAACAGCCCTTATCGGGTCGCTGGACGCGCCACTCGCTCCGCTCTGGATATGGATCGCATTCGGAGAAATACCGGGCAGCAGCACCTTGATTGGCGGCAGCATTGTCTTTGGCGCTGTCATGCTTCACATCATTTTCAGCGCGTCGAAAAGCAAGCCAGCACCCATTCTAAGTTGAGCATCCCTGCTCTCAGTGGTTGACGACTGGCCGCTCTCCGGTCATTCCTGAAGCATATCCTACTTGGTGCCAACCGGCGCCTCAGCGTACTGGCAGACAATAATGGCCGCGACCAACATTTCCTTCGCCCGCTCTACCTTGATCATGCTCACCGTGGGGGTTCTTATCCTGCTCGGTATCGTTGCCTCGACGATCTGGCTGGTTACCGAAAGCCGCCAGCGCTTCGATAATGTTGTCGCTGCGCGCAGCATTCGCAGCAACTCAGCCGATCTTCTCTCAACCATGCAGGATGCCGAAACAGGTCAGCGGGGCTATCTTCTCTCTCAAGAGGACAGTTTTCTAAACCCCTATAAAACCGCATTGGCAACCCTTACCGCACGGCAGGAGGCACTGGGGCGAAGCGTTAAAAACAGCCCGAAATTTGCCGCCCGCCTGCCGGAGTTGAACAGGCTCATCACGCTGAAGACAGAAGAAATGAACCGGACATTGGAGCTTGCCGGTAGCGGCAAGACAGCCGAAGCCATTGGCATTGTTCGTGCAGGCTCCGGGCAGAGGTCAATGGACGGCATCCGGGAATTGTTAAGTGCGCTCATGGTCGAGTCTGAGCTTGATCTCCAGCGCGGAATGGACGAGCAGTCCAGTGCGATCGCGGCATTGCAACGGGCGACAATAGTGGGCGCAGTAGCCATTGTGGCTGTACTTGGCGGCGCGATCTTTATTATTTTCCAGCATGTCCGCGACCTGTCGACGGCACGCCGCGAGGTTGAACTTCTCAATACCAGCCTTGAGGAACGCGTCAATGAGCGCACCGAAGACCTCATTCGGGCCAATCAGGAAATCCAGCGATTTGCCTATATTGTTACCCATGACCTGCGCGCGCCGCTCGTCAATATTATGGGCTTCACCAGCGAACTTGAAACCTCTCTCAAGGCAATCCAGGGCTATATTCTGAACGACGGCGAGCCATTGACTGAAGAAGACGCAAAACTTGCACGGATCGCAGCCAGCGAAGATTTGCCGGAAGCCATTTCCTTTATCAGGTCATCAACGAAGAAAATGGATGGGTTGATCAACGCGATCCTTAAAATCTCCCGCGATGGCCGCCGTGAATTGAAGCCGGAGCCAATCGATCTCAAGGCCCTGCTGGAAGTGAGCGCAGCCAGCATAAACCACCAGATCGCTGAACTGGACGGCAAGGTGGATATCTCTGGTAAAATGCCAAAGATCACAACTGACAGGCTGTCTCTTGAGCAGATTTTTGGAAACCTGTTCGACAATGCCGTTAAATATGCCAGCCCGGACCGACCACTGGAATTATCAGTCCGCGCCTATAATGACGGATACAAATTCATACGCGTAGACGTTTCCGATAATGGACGCGGCATTTCCGAAGACGACCTTGAACGTGTCTTCGAACTATTCCGGCGTTCGGGCCAGCAGGACAAGCCAGGGGAAGGTATCGGACTTGCCCATGTACGCTCTCTTATCCGAAAGCTTGGCGGCGATATCTTCGTAAAATCAACATTTGGAAAAGGCAGCACCTTTGTGCTACGGCTTCCCTCGGATTTGACTAAAGTAGTAGGAGTTTAGCGGCGTGCAAGGTACTGGCAAAGAAGTCACTATCGTTATGATCGAAGATGATGAAGGTCACGCACGCCTCATCGAAAAGAATGTTCGGCGTGCTGGCGTCAACAATCCGATTGTTCCCTTTTCCGACGGCAATTCCGCGCTCGATTTCATTTTGGGCAAGGAACGTACCGGCGAAGGAAACAAGAATAATTATCTTCTTATCCTGCTGGATCTCAACCTGCCCGATATGTCTGGCATTGATATTCTGGAGAAAATAAAGAGCAATCCGCATACCAAGCGGTTGCCCGTGGTTATTTTGACGACAACCGATGATGAAGGCGAGATCCAACGCTGTTACGACCTCGGGGCGAATGTCTATATAACCAAACCAGTTGAATATGACAGTTTTGCCAATGCCATCCGGCAGTTGGGTCTATTCTTCTCCGTCATGCAAATTCCTTGATCGATCCGAAAATCATGCCGGGCAAAATTCTCTATGTTGATGATGATCCAGCGCTCGTTCGTCTGGTGCAAAAAGCGCTGGGTCGTTCGGGTTTCGAGATCGTTCATGCCGATAATGTTGCTACCGGGCTGGAAATACTCGGCCAGGGCGACATCGACGTCATTGTCCTTGATCATTATTTGCAAACCACGACTGGCACCGAATTTCTGAAAATACTGCGCGAGAACGGGATAACTGTTCCTGTTGTTTACGTGACAGGGTCGAGTGAAGCGAAGATCGCCGTTGATGCCCTGAAGGCGGGCGCTGCCGATTATGTCATAAAGACAGTCGGCGAAGAGTTTATGCCCTTGCTTGAAAGCGCTGTAGCGCAGGCTATTGCAACTGCGGAATTACGCCGTGACCGTGAGCGGGCCGATATGGAAATTCTACGCGGCAAGGAACGTGCCGAGGTACTGCTTGCCGAGGTCAATCATCGTGTTGGCAACAGCCTTGCTCTCGTTGCGGCCCTGATACGACTGCAAATTTCAAGCATCGACAATGAGGAAGTCAAGCACGCGCTGACCGAGGCGCAAGCACGCATCACGGCCATTGGCGGGATGCATCGCAGTCTCTACAGTTCCGATGACGTGCGTCAGGTCGAGATGGACAAATACCTCGCTAGCCTCACCTCGGAACTTCGCAGTTCGTTGGAACACGCTGATCGTAAACTAGTGATTTCGCTCGATGTGCAAGACATCCGGCTTTCGTCGGATCAGGCTGTATCTGTCGGTATGGTGGTAACGGAACTGGTCACAAATGCCTATAAATACGCGTATCCCGGAACCAATGACGGTGAGATCAGAATATCGTTTCTTCGCTCCGGAGACGACAAGGCAGTGCTGGCTGTCGAAGATGATGGCGTTGGCTTGAAACAAGGCGACCAGCCAAAGGGCACTGGACTTGGCACCCGCATCGTCAAGGCCATGGCTGCAAGTCTCGGTACTAAAATAGATTACACTGCACGCGATAAGGGAACGCGGGCCGAAATGGCCGTCAACGCTGCTGGCTGATCGAAACGCACGGATTCCGTCATTGCATCGTTCAAATCCATGGGTTAACTCTGTACTCCGCAAAAGCCCCACTGATATCCGCAAAGGAACTGTGGGCGGCGATAGCGCAGCAAATTCGAGGATCTGCGTAACTGATATGGGAGGGGCCTGAATGTCACCGTTGCTGACTGTCACCGGTTGGATCGACGAACTCAGTCGTCGGATAGGTATTGTTGCGATTTATTTCGTTCTCTTTGCCTCATTGGTTTGTGCGTTTAATGCCTTCTTGCGCTACAGCATCGGAGGCCTGATCTGGCTGGAACAGAATGTGGGCGGTGCCGGGCTTTTCCGCGGAATTCTGGGCGTTTATGGACGCAATTCCAATTCGCTTTCCGAGGCACAATGGTACCTTTTTGCCGGAATGGTCATGTTAGGCGGCGCTTGGACCTTCAAACTGAATGAACATGTCCGCGTCGACCTCGTTTATGGTTCGGTCAGCGAAAGAACCAGAACATGGATCGATCTTCTCGGTGGGATCTTCTTTTTGCTGCCGATCTGCGCCTTGATGATCTACTTCACCTGGCCGTGGTTCGTTCTTTCATGGGTCACCAATGAAGCATCGTCAAATTCGGGCGGCCTGCCACTTTGGCCGGTCAAGCTCAGCCTGCCCGTAGGATTTGCGCTCGTGGGCCTTCAGGGCATCTCGGAAATAATCAAATGCTATCTCGCCCTCACATCCGATTACGTGCGTGAATTCGCCTACGAGAAGCCTGTTCAATGATAACATTTTTTGCTGATAATCTTGCCCCGTTGATGTTCTTCGGGCTGATCATCTTTATGGTGATCGGCTATCCTGCCGCCTTCTCTCTTGCAGCTGTTGGCCTGTTTTTCGGGTTCATCGCCATCGAGATGGGGGCTATCGGTCCGGACTTCCTTGGAAACCTGACCTATCAGATGTTTTCGGTGCTCTCCAATGAGTTGCTCCTCGCTATCCCGTTCTTTACCTTCATGGGCGTGATTCTCGAACGATGCGGCCTTGCCGAAGATTTGCTCGATGGTTTCGGACAATTATTCGGCGGCGTACGCGGCGGCCTTTCCTATGCAGTCATCCTTGTCGGCGCCATCCTTGGCGCAATCACCGGCACGGTGGCTGCCTCTGTCATCGCCATGGGCCTCATATCGCTGCCTGTCATGGCAAAATACGGCTATAATATCCGGCACGCCACGGGTGTCATCGCGGCATCCGGAACAATAACACAGCTCATTCCACCGTCGCTCGTCCTGATCGTTCTTGCTGACCAGCTCGGCAAGTCGCCGGGTGACATGTATATCGGCGCAACCGGCGCCAGCATCGTTCAGGTTCTGTTGTTTGCCGGTTGGGTATTCATCCTCAGCATTATCAAGCCACATTACGTTCCCGCACTTCCTCCGGAAGCTCGCACCCTGCGCGGCTGGCCGCTATTTGTTCGTTGTGCACGCGGCATGATCCCCTCGCTCGCCCTTATCTTCATCGTTCTCGGCACCATTTTCATGGGCCTTGCTACACCGACAGAAGCTGGCGCGATGGGCGTTGTTGGCGCCATGCTCATGGCTTGGCTGAACAGCCGCCTCACATGGAAACTCGTCTATGAAGCAATGACCATGACCATGCGGCTAACCGCCATGGTTGTCTTCATCCTTCTCGGCGCGCGCGTTTTCAGCCTGGTTTTCCAGGGTGTGGGCGGCAGTCACTGGATCGAAGGTATGCTGACATCCTTGCCTGGCGGTGTTGTCGGCTTCCTCATCTTCGTCAATATCTTTATCTTCGTCATCGCGTTTTTCCTGGATTTCTTTGAAATCGCCTTCATCATTATTCCGCTTTTGGCCCCCGCCGCCAGCGCATTGGGCATCGATCTGATCTGGTTCGGCGTCATGATCTGCGCCAACATGCAGACCAGCTTCATGCACCCGCCATTCGGCTTTGCACTGTTCTACCTGCGAGGTATTGCACCCAAATCAATCAAGACCAGCGATATTTATATGGGCGCAATCCCATGGCTGGTGCTGCAATTGATTCTGGTTGGCCTCCTCATTGCCTTCCCCGGCATGGTGACCTATTTCCTTGATCCTGCTGTGGCCGTGGATATGGAGAACTTCAAGATCGAGCTGCCCAATGCGCCAGCGAATGATCTTGGCAACGCACCATCATTTGACCTCGGCCAGCCACCCTCGTTCAAATGATTGCTATAAACCGGCGAAGTATAAATTTCGCCGATTTAACCTTCCGCAAATTTTCTGCTGAGGAAGCGGGAGCTCTTCGCGCCAAACCGCCAAGGCGTTTCCGCGCCCTTTGTGATGCCGATACGCGGTCCGATGCTTAGTTCAATCGGATCCGCGCGCTGTTCCAGAGAAAAGGGCGCTTCCAGAATAGGCAAACCATCGTGGGACTTGGTAACACCGAGAGCCTGCGCAACCCTGCCCGGCCCCGAGCACAATAGTCGTGGATTGTCGGTTGACCGTCTCTCACTCATCGTCTCCATACCCAGCAAAGGCTCCAATGCTCTGATCAAAACTGCGGAGCCGGGCAGGCAGACAATATTCAGGCACCAATGAATGCCGTATGATCGGTAGACATAGGCGTTTCCCGCTGGCCCGAACATTGCCTTGTTGGAAGGGCCAGGGCCTCTGAAACTATGCGATGCCGGGTCGTCTTGCGTATAGGCTTCAGTCTCGACAATCCGTCCGCCGACACCATGAAGAAAGAGCTTCGCGCCAATAAGATCTCTTGAAACTGTAACCGCGTCACGTTGAAAGAACTCCGGCGTAATCATCGCACCTCCTTTAAATTAGCCGCCACAATTTTCATCCTTCAACGCTTTGAAAAAAATTTAAGAGCACTTGTAGGAGATATTACCCATGGTTCGTCCTTGAGGCACTACATCACACTCAAAAGGACGAACGAAGATGGAAAATATCGCATATGCCGGCAACATTTCCGGCAAGAGCCTGTGGGCTGGCCGTATCCTCAGCGGCATTTTTATACTGTTCATGATCTTTGATGGCGGCATCAAGCTCGTACCACTGGATATTGTTATCCAGACAAGCGCTGAAATCGGGCTTCCAACCACGGTGGCATTCGCGCGCGGCCTTGGTATCTTGGGCTTGGTCTGTACCGCTCTCTATGCCTGGCCGCGCACTTCCATACTGGGTGCGATCCTGCTCACAGGCTATCTCGGCGGCGCAATCCTCACACAATTGCGCATTGGCAATCCGCTGTTTACGCATCTGTTCTTCGGCGTTTATCTTGGCCTGATCATGTGGGGAGGTCTTTATCTGCGTGACCGTCGCCTTCGGGCTCTTATCCCATTCAATTAGGAGTGGCGCAAACTTTCGATCGCGTCAGAAATCGGACTTCCCGGCCATTATCCAGCGAGAACATTCCGCCGCGGCCGGGAACCACATCGATAATAAGCTCGGTATGCTTCCAGACATCATATTGCGACGCGCTGATATAAACCGGCGCACCGCCAATCTCACCAAGCTTCACATCATTATCGCCGATGATAAAGTCACCCTGCGCATAGCACATGGGAGACGAGCCATCGCAACAGCCCCCAGACTGGTGAAACAGGATTGGGCCATATTCGGATTGCAAAGTTGCAATCAACTCGAGCGCCGCTGGTGTCGCGCTCACCTTGTTTTCAACCATATGGCCCATGCACACCTCCAACCTCTCCTCGGCTTACCAATCGGTAGTAAAACCATTTGAGAATTCAGCCTGACAAGGCATGGTACGCCCGTCAGGCTGTATTCACATCGGTTTTTAGAAGAAGCCGAGTTTCTTTGGACTATAGCTTACCAGCATATTCTTGGTTTGCTGATAGTGATCAAGCATCTTCAGGTGGTTTTCACGGCCGATGCCCGATTGCTTATATCCGCCAAACGCGGCATGAGCCGGATAGGCGTGATAACAATTGGTCCAGACGCGACCGGCCTGAATGGCGCGGCCAAAGCGGTAGCACCTGTTAGCATCACGGCTCCAAATGCCTGCGCCGAGGCCGTAAAGCGTATCATTGGCGATAGACAGGGCTTCGTCATCATCTTTGAACGTCGTCACCGAAACGACAGGGCCAAAGATTTCTTCCTGGAAAATCCGCATCCGGTTATGACCCTTGAACACGGTCGGATGCACGTAATAACCCCCAGCAAGATCGCCGGACAGAACATTGCGTTCGCCGCCGATAAGAACCTCAGCGCCTTCCTGTTTGCCAATGTCCATATATGACAGGATTTTTTCCAGCTGTTCACTGGATGCCTGCGCACCAATCATGGTCGCCGGATCAAGCGGATCGCCCTGTACGATGGCTTCCACGCGCTTAAGGGCACGCTCCATGAAACGATCATAGATTGACTCGTGAATGAGCGCGCGGCTCGGGCAGGTACAGACCTCGCCCTGGTTAAGCGCAAACATGACGAAACCCTCGATGGCCTTGTCAAAGAAGTCATCATCCTCAGCCACCACATCCTTGAAGAATATATTTGGTGACTTGCCGCCCAGCTCCAGCGTAACGGGAATAAGGTTCTGGCTGGCATATTGCATGATCAGACGACCCGTCGTGGTCTCGCCGGTAAACGCGATCTTGGCAATGCGCGGGCTCGACGCGAGCGGTTTTCCTGCTTCCAGACCAAAACCATTGACGATGTTGAGAACACCCGGCGGCAGGATATCGGCAATCAGTTCCGCAAGTACCAGAATGGATGCCGGGGTCTGCTCGGCAGGTTTAAGCACCACGCAATTGCCCGCCGCCAATGCCGGGGCGAGTTTCCACACAGCCATCAATATTGGGAAATTCCACGGAATGATCTGTCCGACAACACCCAGCGGTTCGTGGAAGTGATAGGCCACAGTATCGTGGTCAATCTCTGAAATTCCGCCTTCCTGCGCACGGATGGCACCGGCAAAATAGCGGAAGTGGTCGATTGCAAGCGGCATGTCGGCTGCCGTCGTTTCGCGGATTGGTTTGCCATTGTCCCAGGTTTCAGCCTGCGCCAACATAGCAAGATTATCTTCCATTACCTGTGCAATCTTGTTGAGCATGACGCTGCGCTCAGCGGCACTTGTCCGGCCCCAGGCATCCTTTGCAGCATGAGCGGCGTCCAACGCGGCCTCCACATCGCTGGCATCAGACCGGGCAATTTCGCACAGCACCTGCCCGTTGACCGGCGATGTATTCTCGAAGTAACGGCCTGCCTTCGGCTCGACGAATTTCCCGCCAATGAAGTTGCCGTAGCGTTTCTTGAAGTTGGGTTTGACGGTTCGGTTGAATTCTACCTTGTTCATTGAACTTCCTCCCTGAAGCAACGCGTCAGGGTAAGGACCGGACGCATTGCACGATTTCCACACCGCCTCCTCGCGGCATATTCAGAGGATCGCGCTTTACAGCTTGAGTGTCATCCCTGGCAGGCAAAGCGAATGCAGGATTTGTCGCAATATTGAGACACATGAAAGTCTCAGTTCAAGCCAAGCCGTTTAAGCTTGCGATGCAGGGTAGCTCTGCTCATGCCCATCATGTTCGCGGCAATGGAAACATTGCCATCTGCTTTTCGCAGAACTCGCTGGATCACGCTGCGTTCGGCGGCTGCAAATCCTCGTTCCGCATCGGTATCCTGCCCGAGCAGATTCGCCGCAGGTAATGGGCTGCTCAGGCTTTCGTCAGTCAGCCCGAGAAGTGCACGCGCCGAACGCGATGCGCCAACCACAAGATCGTCTTCGTCCACTGCAATTAATGCGTTCAAAGCCCGGTCATGGCCGCGTTCGCTACCCTGTGCCATGACGATGCGCGCTTTGGGAAAGGCCAATCGGAAATTTTCCGCTTCCACCCGCCGGGCGGCATCCACCACAGCCATGGCAATGAGTTTGACAAAGCCCTCGGTCAGATCGGAACGTGCCGACGATACGTCAATCGCTGCCATCAGCCGCCCGCGATGATCGAAAATCGGTGCCACAGTACAAGAAAGCGCTGTGTTGCGACTGCGGAAATGCTGGTCGCGGTGGATCGTCAGGGCACGTTGTTCAGCCAGCGCTGTGCCAATGCCATTGGTGCCCTCGCACTCTTCGCTCCAGACTGCTCCCGTCCAAAGTCCCGCCTTGCAAAAGGTGGCATCATCGCCCTCATAGCCCCGGCGATCGACTGGAACACCATTCTTGTCCGCTAAAAGGACGCAACATCCCGCACCACCCACCGCCGAATAAAGCCGGTCGAGTGCGATTTCTGCGGTTTCTATGAGAGATCCCAGCTCTTCACGCGCTTCACGCAATTCCTGATCGGTCAGCATGTTTGGCGGCGTGCCCTCATCAGGCTTCAAGCCGTAGAGACGCATTGAACGCCCCCACGATGCAACAACCGCTGACTGCGCAGCAGCGTCACCTGTCACGGCAGATTGGATATGCTCGGCATGTAAGCCGTCATCCTGCGTTCCCATGGTCCTCCTCCGAAGTCCATGTACAGGGTGACGCCTGTTCTCGCCTACGTCAAGTCACCTATTGATGGCGGCAACCGGGGCTGCTCTACCGCCGCGATTTAAGGGCGTAGGTCCAAAACGCCCCCGGTTATAATCGCAGCTATTCTCCAATCTCGTCATATGACCTTTTCAGCAAATATGTATCCATGATCCAGCCCTTTTGCGCGCGCGCAACATTTCGCAACCGCTCAATATCGTCAACGACATCGCGCAGCTTGCCGGACATGAGAATCTCGTCTTCCGTTCCTATGTAAGCACCCCAATAAATATCGACATCTTCATCAATTGCCTTGAACGCGCCCTCGCCATCGAGCATCACAATCACGCTTTCCGAATTGTTCGGAAAACCTTCGGCAAGCTTGCGCCCTGTGGTTATCGTAATGGACTCGCCGATTCGATTGAGCACAACCTTATGCTTTGCCGTGAGCGCCTGAATGCTGCTAATGCCGGGAATGACATCATAGTCCAGTTCGAAATTGCCCTTTGCGTTAAGTCTGTCGAGAATGCGGATCGTGCTGTCATAAAGCGATGGATCACCCCATACGAGGAAAGCACCACACTCATCATCGCCAAGCTCCTCCATAAGCAGGTGCGCATAGGTCGCTTCCATTTTGTCGTGCCAATCCGTGACACTTGTTCGATAGGTCGAGGACGGTTTCTCGCGCAGCGGCGTTTCAAAATCCACCATGCGGTAGTCTGGGGCGGTGATGAACCGCTCGCAAATTTCCCGACGGATCCGGGACAGCTGCTCTTTCTCAGCTCCCTTATCGGGAATGAAAAACACATCGACCTGATTGAGCGCATTGACTGCCTGTATGGTCACGTAGTCTGGGTTGCCCGCGCCAATTCCGATGATGAGCAATTTGCGTTTCACTGGGGCACACGCGAGGCCGACGATAGTTCCGGCCTTTGACTCTCTTCGATCAAAGCACAGAACAGTTCGTGGAGGCGTTTTGCCCCCGCATGTTTTCCGGCAAAGGCCTCAAGCTTTATAATCTCCTGACTTGCAGCTGCAACGATATTGGTGCCGCGAGGCCGGGAAAGCAGCCAGGCAAAAAACACGTCTTCCGGCACAGTTGCCGCGTTGACCGATTGTGGGTTGTTATATTGATTTGTACTGGCGCCGAGTATCATGCTTAACCCCGATTGTTGGGAACAAGGGTCAAGCGCGAAGATTGCAGATAGTCAGCCTGCGGCAAACCATTGCAAGCGACACACCGGGACACCCCGCCCGTGGACGTTCATCATGTTTCGGCAGGTCTCCTGGCTCACAGGTCAGTATTACTGTCTGGCCTTCCCGGGAAATCCCAGTGACCTTTTGCCTGAACGAATTCAAGCGACAGCAACTCGCTGTTTACAGTTGCGGGGGCAGCGCCGGCATTGGTGAATATCACTTCACCGGCTTCCCTCTTAGCTCCCGGCTTTGCAGCACGGGAGAACCGGAACACTCTTATAAGAACCCAGCCCACCTATTGAGGTCAACAGGGCAGGCGTAAATTTATCGGGGGGAAACCGGTAAACGGCTGAATGCGGCGCATCACCAATAGAAAATGGCGCAGGCTGGTGCCCGCGCCATTCCAAACTATTCAAACAAGATCAAGCGGCGAGAACTTCTTCCGCATCTTCCGGCACTTCAGAAATTGTCCGCAGGATTTGCGACGCGATCTGGTAGGGGTCGCCCTGCGAATTCGGACGGCGATCTTCAAGATAACCGCGATAGCCATTGTTTACAAAGCTGTGCGGAACGCGGATTGATGCACCGCGATCAGCAATGCCGTAGCTGAACTGGTGGATCGACTGGGTTTCATGCTTGCCGGTAAGGCGCATATGATTGTCCGGTCCATATACGGCGATATGGGCAGCGCAATTCTGCTCAAATGCCGCCATGACCTTTTCGAAGTAATCCTTGCCGCCGACTTCACGCATATAGGTGGTGGAGAAGTTGGCATGCATGCCCGAACCATTCCAATCAGTATCGCCGAGCGGCTTGCAATGATATTCGATATCGATGCCGTATTTTTCAGTCAGGCGCTGCAGGAGATAGCGTGCAATCCAGACCTCATCGGCAGCCTTCTTGGAACCTTTTCCGAAAATCTGGAATTCCCACTGGCCTTTTGCCACTTCAGCATTGATGCCTTCATGGTTGATGCCGGCATTCAGGCAGATATCGAGATGCTCTTCGACGATCTTGCGGGCGATATCGCCAACATTGCTGTAGCCAACGCCTGTATAATATGGGCCCTGCGGCGCAGGAAAACCTGTCTCAGGGAAGCCGAGCGGGCGGCCGTTCTTGTAGAAGAAATATTCTTGTTCGAAGCCGAACCATGCGCCGTCATCATCAAGAACAGTTGCGCGGGTGTTGGAAGGATGCGGTGTCTTGCCATCGGGCATCATGACTTCGCACATGACGAGAACGCCATTCTTGCGTTCACTGTCCGGATAAAGAGAAACAGGCTTCAATACGCAATCCGAGCTTTTGCCCTCTGCCTGCATTGTCGAGCTTCCATCGAAGCCCCAAAGCGGCAATTGTTCCAGCGTCGGAAATACGTCGAATTCCTTGATCAGCGTCTTACCGCGAAGATTTGGCGAAGGGACATAACCGTCGAGCCAGATATATTCGAGTTTATATTTTGCCATTCCGTTTCTCTCATATTTTATTGTGCAGACCGGTTGCGAGGCCTGCATCGTGGAGCGCAGTTCGCAGATAGAATTGACAATGCAAACAGCGTGCCAATTCGCTCAGCCGGATCGCAAAAATTTGAAAAACATATTAGCCGGATATTTTTAGCGGTGCTTTTTGCAGTTTGAAGCTGCCATTGCTATGCTGACGGCTCAGAAAAACCGCTTTTACCAATCGCCACGTTGATACATTTTTAGGCAGGTGCGGAATTTCTAGGCATGATAAGGCGCAAATTCTGTCGCGAGCTTGGAACCAATAACTCACTTCCGGATTAACGATCTGGAATGAACGAAATGGAGAGTATTATGGAAAGTGCCGGAATCGGGTGGATCGCAGCAATCATCATTGGTGGCGTTGCGGGCTGGCTTGCAGAGATGTTCATGAAGAGCAACATGGGCGTCATCATGAACATCATACTCGGGATCGTGGGCGCGATAATCGCCAACGCAATCCTTTCCATGGTCGGCGTCGTCCTTACAGGCTGGCTGGGCTATTTGATTGCTGGCTTTATTGGCGCCTGTATTCTTATCGCTGTTGCCCGCATGTTCAAACGAACAGCCTGATTTGATTAATGAGAAACGGCAGCGAGTATAGCCTCGCTGCGAATTTCCTCGGTCAATTGAAGCCGTATCCGGGCAAACTCGGGTGCGGCTTTAACCGTGTAATGGCGCGGATGTCCCAGCGGTACCGGCGTGATCGACTTGATACGGCCCGGCCGCGCTGACATCGTAACCACGCGTGACGCCAGAAAAATCGCTTCTTCAATATCGTGCGTGACAAAGATAACTGTCTTTTGTTCCCGCTCCCAAATACTGAGCAGCAGTTCCTGCATCAAGCCTCGCGTCTGGTTATCCAGCGCTCCGAAAGGCTCATCCAGAAGTAGTATTTTCGGATCATTCGCCAAGGCGCGGGCAATTGCCGTGCGCTGCTGCATGCCACCGGACAATTGCTTTGGCCAATGGTTTTCAAATCCTTTAAGTCCCACCTTGTCGATGTAAGAGGCGACAATTTCAGCTTTTTCCTTTGCGCCGACGCCGCGTTCTGTCAGGCCGAAACCAATATTCTGTTCGATCGTCAGCCATGGAAACAGCGTATAGGACTGGAACACGACACCGCGATCTGCGCCTGGACCTTTCACCTCTTTGCCATCAAGCGTGACCGTGCCCGTGGTCGGCCGGTCAAGCCCCGCAACAATACGTAACAGCGTGGATTTTCCGCAGCCGGATGGTCCGAGGATGGACACGAAATCATTGTGCGGAACAGTCAAATCCGTCGGTTGCAGCGCCTGCACAGGCTGCCCGCCGCGAACACCCGGAAAGACACGGCTCACGCCTTTAATGATGAGCGTGCTCATGCGAGCCTCCATGCAAAAAGGCGGCGATTGACCGACTTGAACAGGAAATCTGAAATCAAACCGATAATGCCGATAACAATAATGCCGAAAATAATCTGACCTGTAGCGAGCAGCGCCTGACTGTTGATGATCATATACCCGATACCGGAGGATGCGCCGATCATTTCAGCCACGATGACATAGGTCCACGCCCAGCCCAGAACCAGCCGCAATGTCTCAGCCACGTCCGGGGCATTGGCAGGAATAAGCACGCGCTTGACCACACCCCGGTCATTGGCGCCGAGTGTATAGGCCGCTTCCACCAGGTCTCGCCTTGTATTGGCAACGGCAACGGCAACCATGAGAATGATTTGAAAAACGGCACCGATGAAAATCACCAGCAGCTTTTGCAATTCGCCGATACCCGCCCACAAAATGAGAAGCGGAATAAATGCCGATGCAGGGAGATAACGCGCGAAGGATACAAATGGCTCAAGGAGGGCTTCGATCGGTTTGTAAGCTCCCATCGCAATGCCAAGCGGCACGGCGATAATGGCAGCGATGATGAAGCCGCCAACAACACGCCAGATCGTCATTCCGATATCATAGAGAAAGTTCTGCTCCGACAGCAAAATCCAGCCATCATTCACCATGGTCAGAGGGTCTGCAAGAAAGGTGCTGGATACAAAGCCGCCGAAAGTCGCAAAAGACCAGCCACCGACAAAGAGAATGAAAAACAGAATACCCAGAAGTATCCGCGCTTGCGCCCCGATGGGCTGTAAAGGTCTGAACATAAAGTCCCCTTGGCAAAAACGAAGAGCGGACAATGCCCGCTCTTCGCGCAAGCCTCATTATTGTATGAAGCTGGTATCTACAATTGTTGAAAGATCGGGCTTCTTCTTGATGATGCCAATTTCAAGCAGCAATTCTGCAGCTTCCTCAGAAAAGGTCATGAATTCCTTTTCGAAGAAGATCTTGTTTGCAGCCTGATCCTGCCACTTCAGGTACTGGGCAGATTCTGCGAACTTTGCACCGGACTGCTTTACATCTGCTCCCATGATCTCAAAAGATTTATCCTTGTCTGAAGCAATCAGGGCCAATGCATCAAAATAGCTTTTGGCCAGCGCTTTTGCAGCTTCAGGATTCTTCTCCAGAAACTCATTCGTGCAGCCGAAAGTATCCATCACAGCCGGATAATCCAATGTGGTGGCGATGATCTTGCCCTTGTCTGGCGCAGCGCGAACAGTGGACAGATATGGCTCATAGGTCATGGCCGCGTCATTCTGCCCAGCGACGAAAGCCTGTGCCGCCGGTCCAGGTTCCATATTGACTACTTTCACGTCTTTGATCGAAAGACCATTCTTCTTCAGCATCCATGCCAGCACGAAATAAGGCGAGGTGCCAGGTGCAGAGGCCGCAACGGATTTGCCCTTGAGGTCAGCAATCGCGTTGACATCGCTGCGTACCACCATTCCGTCCGCGCCAAAGGATTTGTCCATCTGGAAAATCTGCTTCGTCGCGACACCATTGGCATTCCACGAAATCCATGTTTCCACGGTGGTTGCCGCGCATTGAACATCGCCGGAAGCAAGCGCCAGATGACGGCTGGCTTGCGGAATTTTGGTCAGCGTCACATCAAGACCGTTCTTCTTAAAAATTCCGGCCTGCTTTGCCAGCGTCAGCGGCGCGAAACCTGTCCATCCGGAAAGGCCGACGGAAACTGCTGTCTCTGCAAGTGCAGCGGTGGGAAAAAGTGCAAAAGCAACAGACGCGATTGCGATGTATTTTTTTAAACTCATCGTGACAGAACCCCTTTGTTTATTTTTTTGGCAAGCAGATATCTGACTATATGATAGGCAGGCCGGGTTTCTTTTGTCTACACATATTCGAAGAATTTATGTGAACCCAACTCACCCGAGCCGCGGCGCATAACTTGCAGGATCAATATTTTCTGGCCTGCCTGCAAGATCAAGCGCGCTCACCTTTGCCGGTGTTTTCGCGATCACTTTGCCGCCCTTTATAACAGCAAGGCGGGTTGCCTTCAGGCGTATGGCTTCTATCGTATCGGCGGCTTGCAGCAGCACCATGTCGGCCTTGCAGCCGACATCAAGCCCGTAGCCTTCAAGATTCAAAATCTTGGCCGGCTCTGTCGTCACCGCAGCAAAGCACTGGCGCATGGCGTCGCGGCTGGTCATCTGCGCCACATGCAGTCCCATGCTGGCAACGTCCAGCATATCGCCCTGCCCCAGCGAATACCAAGGATCCATCACGCAATCATGGCCGAAGGCGACAGTAACGCCATGAGCCAGAAGTTCCGGAACGCGTGTCATTCCGCGGCGCTTGGGATAAGTGTCATGGCGGCCCTGAATGCCAATATTGATCAGCGGATTGGCGATTGCGGCCACACCAGCTTCTGCAATCAGCGGCAAGAGCTTGCTGACATAATAATTATCCATCGAATGCATGGATGTCAGGTGCGAGCCTGTCGAGCGACCGCCAAGTCCGAGCCTTTGCGTTTCATAGGACAGAGTTTCGATATGGCGTGACAGCGGGTCGTCAGTCTCGTCGCAATGCAGATCGATCATCAGCCCGCGCTCGGCAGCGATTTCGCACAAGGCCCGAACGCTTGCTGCACCATCTGCCATGGTGCGCTCGAAATGAGGAATGCCGCCGACAACGTCGACACCCAAATCCAGTGCGCGCTTAAGCAGATCGACCGCACCGGGATAACGATAGTAACCGTCTTGCGGGAAAGCCACGAGTTGCAGATCAATATAGGGCGCAACGCGCTTTTTGACCTCAAGCAAGGCTTCGACGCCAAGCAGTCGCTCATCGCAAATATCGACATGGGTGCGGATAGCAAGCAGCCCTTGCGTGACCGCCAGATCGCAATAGCGCATTGCGCGCTCAATCACGGCTTCATGCGTCAGGAGCGGCTTCAACTCACCCCATATCTGAATTCCGTCCAGCAGCCTGCCGCTCTCGTTCAAACGCGGCTGACCCAGCGACAGCGTTGCATCCATGTGAAAATGGCAGTCGATGAAAGGCGGCGATACCAGGAGACCCGCCGCATCGATCACCTCACCCGCTTCGCCGGTCACATTGGCTTCAACCGCTGCAATACGCCCGGATATTACGCCGATATCCATGCCTGAGCGACCATCAGGCAGGGTTGCATTGGTTACTTTCAGATCGAACATGATGAAACCTTTATCTTTGACCCTTGAACCAGGGCACGAGCAATGAACGCGGATAGTCAGCCTTGCGGGCAACCAGAACCAGCGCCAGAATGGAAAGGAGATAGGGCATCATCAGGAAAACCTGTCCTGGAACGAATGCTCCCACTTCGGTTTGCAGCCTGATTTGAAACGCATCAAATGCGCCAAACAGCAAGGCTCCGAGCAGCGCTTTTCCCGGTTGCCATGACGCGAATACGACGAGCGCAATGCATATCCAGCCACGTCCGTTGACCATGCCGAAGAAGAAAGCATCAAAGGCTGACATTGTAAGGAATGCACCGCCAAGAGCCATAAGCGAAGATCCGGCAATTACCGCACCTATACGCAGGCCGCGCACCGAAAGGCCCTGCGCTTCCACTGAGGATGGATTGTCGCCAACAGCCCTCAATGCAAGGCCAAGCGGCGTGCGGTAAAGCAGCCACGCGACCACGCCGACCAGGACGAAAGCCAATAGGGTCAATGCTGTCTGTTGAAACAGTACCGGACCAATAAACGGGATATTGGAAAGAACCGGGATATCAAGCGGCTGAAACGGGACAATGCGCGGTGGCGTCGACACATTGGGCAGGGCCGTGCGATAGGTGAAATATCCCATGCTTGTTGCCAGCAGCGTTATGCCAATGCCGGAAACATGCTGCGACAGGCCCAGCACCACCGTCAGAATTGCATGCAGCAATCCGAAGATTGCTCCTGCCAGCGCCGCGACCAGCACGCCGGTCCATAGGCCGCAGCCCATCCAGACCGCCATCCACCCTGCCATCGCGCCTGCAGTAAAAATGCCTTCAATGCCGAGATTGAGCACGCCGGCACGCTCACAGAGCAATGCGCCGAGCACGCCAAAAATCAATGGCGTTGCGATGCGGATGGCTGCCGCCCAGAAATTTACTGTCAACAGGATTTCGAGAATTTCCATTCTACTCTCCTGCCTGCAGGGGCGAAATGCCACGTTCGAATTTCAAACGGTAGCGCAGGAAAAATCCACCCACGAGAACGCAAAGCAGCGACAGCGCGACCACGAGATCAGCGAGATAGTTGGACACACCCGTCGCGCGGCTCATGGAATCCGCGCCGACAAAGACTGCCGCCACAAACAGTGCCGCAAGGACGACGCCAAGGGGATGCAGACCAGCAAGCATCGCAACGACAATTCCGGAGTAACCGAAACCGGGAGACAGATCGGCTGAAAGATAACCTTTGACCCCAGCCACCTCGCTCACCCCTGCCAGACCCGCAAGCCCACCGGAGATCAAGGCCACTTTCAGCACAGTCGCATTTACAGGCACTCCGGCAAATCGCGCCGCTGGCTTGTTTTCACCCACAGCCCTGATTTCAAAACCGAGAACAGTTTTGGAAACGGTAATCCACAAAATGAGCGCTGCGACCAAGCCGATAATCAGCCCGCCATGGACACGCATGCGCGCAAAGAGCTTGGGAAAGGCGGCTGCATCGGCCAATGGAACCGATTGTGGCCAGCCCAACGCAAGCGGGTCCTTGATCGGCCCCTCTATCAGCATCTGAACGAAGAGTATGACGATGAAATTGAGCAGCAATGTCACCACGACTTCATCGGCACCAAAGCGTAGTTTCAGCAGCGCAGGAACGATCATCAGCAGACCACCGGCAATGATACCGGCAAGGATGATGGCGGGTATCAGCAAAGGTCCCGGCAAGGATAAAAGCCCGCTGCCCACACCAACTGCCGCGAGAGCTCCGGCATAAAGCTGGCCCTCCGCACCAATGTTCCAGAGCTTGGCACGGAATGCGATGGCAGCGGCGAGGCCGGTCAAAACGAGCGGTGTTGCCCGGGTAAGCGTCTCGGAAAAGGCAAATATGGAGCCGAACGAGCCCTTGAACATGAGCCAATAGGCCGTCAGCGGCGATACGCCCGCAAAACTCACCGGCACAGCCACCAAGGCAAAAGCGGCAAGCGCAGCTATAACGGAAATGATGATGCGCGCATTGAGCGAAACATCATTACGAGGCTGCAACGATATCCGCATCACGATGCCACCTGTAGGGTATGTCCCGCCATCATCATTCCCACTGATCCCCGGTCCAGTCCTTCTGCTGGTCCTGCATCCATCACTTCGCCCGTATGCACCACGAGCAGCCGGTCGGAAAGTGCAAACAACTCATCCAGATCTTCCGAGATCAGAAGCACGCCTGCACCACGATCCCGGGCAGCGAGAATACGCTGATGGACCTCCGATTGGGCGCCAATATCGAGGCCGCGCGTTGGTTGATTGGCGAGGATAAGTTTGGGAGAACGCTCCAATACACGCGCCAGAATGAGCTTTTGGATATTGCCGCCCGAAAGAAGCCGCGCCTGTGCATCTGGTCCCTGGCAACGTATGTCATAGGCCTTGATGGCATCACTCGCCCTTTTGCGCATGGCCTTGCGGTTGATGAATCCGGCGGTCTGAAACTCTTTGCCGTGCAGATCTTCTATTGCAATATTTTCGGCCACCGACATGGACCCGACCACACCATCATGCTGGCGATCTTCCGGCATGCGTGCAACGCCCGCCGCAACCAAAGCGCGCGGATCGCCAGTTTTCATGGGCTTGCCATAGAGCCGCACCGAACCTTTATCGACTGTCTCAAGGCCTGAAACCAAAGCCGCAATTGCCGATTGGCCATTGCCTGACACACCCGCCACGCCGACAATCTCCCCTGCCTTGATGACAAAGGAAACCTCGTTGAGCGATTGACGCACCGATCCGCGTTTCAACGACACTTGATCAAATTCCAGCACTGCCGCGCCAATCTGCGATGGCTTGCGCTGCAATGGCGGCACAGCGCGCCCGACCATCATATCAGCGATCGAACGTTTATCCGCAGAAGCCGTAGTCAATTCTCCGGCCTTCTTGCCGCCCCGCAACACCGCGATGCGGTGTGAAACCGCCAATACTTCACCCAGCTTGTGTGAGATGAAAATAACGCCCAATCCGCTTGCAGCAAGCCGGCGTAGAATAATAAAAAGCCCGTCCGCTTCCTGCGGCGTCAATACTGCGGTCGGTTCATCCAGAATCAACACCCGCACATCGCGGTAAAGCGCCTTGAGAATCTCGATACGTTGTTTTTCACCGACACTCAGTTGCGCGGTTTTCACGTCAAGATCGACCGTCAGCCCGCTTTCACGCATGATTGCGTCGATCCGTTTGCGCAAAGCGCGACGGCTGCGCCAGACCTGCCATAGCGATTCCGTGCCAAGCACAATATTATCGAAACCCGTCAGATTTTCGGCCAATGTAAAATGCTGATGCACCATGCCGACACCAGCATCCAGAGCTGCACTCGGCGAGCCTTTGGGCAATTCATGCAGAACACCTGAATCATCCGCGACACGTATCGCCCCCTCTTCCGGCACATAATGCCCGAAAAGAACGTTCATCAATGTCGTCTTCCCGGCGCCATTTTCGCCGAGAAGCGCGAGTATCTCACCCCGTTTGAGGGAAAGGCTCAAATCATCATTGGCAACGAGAGAACCGAAGCGCTTGGTGATGTTGTCGAGAGCCAGGACGACAGAGCCATTCTCCGCCTGTCCTTTTGTCTGTGTCATGTCTCTGCCTCACCAAAAGCGATCTTGTCCATTTCCCATATTATCCTTGGCATACACATCATGCGTGGTTCGACAAGCTCACCATGAGGAAGGTGGCGTTTGGCAAGAAGCGATGATTTGCACAGTCGCGATTATCCACGCAATCAACCCACCTCCCTCATGGCGAGCTTCCTGAGCTTGTCGAAGGGCGAACCACGCAGCGCAAACTGTGCAATTAATCCACCCTCTTCAATGCGTTATAGTCTGCCTTGATTGCCCTATTTCGTCGATTTGGGTTCCGCGTCATTGATCTCGATCTTCAGCGTCCCCGCCTTGATCTCGGCTTCCTTGGCTTTTGCGATCGTGATTGATTCCGGGGTTGCAAGCTTTTCATCGACGACGATGCTGCCGCCGCCGGCACCGAGGAATGAATAGATCCCGAAATCAGCCGCTTTGAAGCTGCCCGCCTTCACCTCCGCGATCGCCTTGTCGGCCGTCGGCTCAAAATGCCAAAGCGCGCTGGCAAGAACTGTTCCGGGATAATCCTTGGATGTATCGATCACATTGCCAATGGCCAGAACGCCGCGCTCCTTGGCAGCATCGGACACGCCGAAGCGTTCGGCATACATAATGTCCGCACCGGCATCGATCATCGCGAATGCCGCTTCCTTGGCCTTGGGCGGATCATACCAGGAATTGATAAAGGTCACGAGGAACTTGACGTCAGGATTGGTTTCCTTGGCGCCTTGAATAAAGGCATTCATCAGCCGGTTAACTTCCGGAATTGCATAGCCACCGACAAGCCCGATTATATTGCTTTTGGTCTTGGCGCCAGCAATGAGCCCGGTCAGATAGGCAGGCTCCTGAATGAAATTATCAAAGGTGGCAAAGTTCGGCTCTACCGGCGGTAGCGAAGAACCCATGAGGAATTTGATATCCGGATATTCGGCGGCAACAGCGCGCGAGGGCTTTTCAACGCCAAATGCCTCGCCAACAATCAGATTTGCTCCCTGTTCGGCATATTCGCGCATAACGCGCTCATAATCCGTATTGGAGACATTTTCCGAGTAGGAATAGTCAATATCGCCACGCTCCTTGGCGGCATTTAGCGCCAGATGAATCCGGCTAACCCATTGTTGCTCAATCGGAACCGTGTAGATGCCAACCACTTTGATTTTTTCCTGAGCTGCCGCCGGTCCAAAAGCGGCCATTGTCAAGGCAGCGCCAGCGACGAGCCCGATGAAAGCCCTGCGGCCTAATTGGAAAACAGTTTTCATATCATTCCCCTTATTGTTTATTTTTTGATCACAACCCCATCACCGCTACTTAATAGGCAATGGCAGTTTTTCGCAATGTGAAAGGGAAAATGACAAGAGGATTATCGAAATTCTGCACAGCTCAACTGCGCAAGAGCACCAAAAGAAATTGGCGCCGTGTCGGGCAGGACAGGCGCCATCTCATGCCGGAAGGTCCGGTATATCATGCGGCTCTATTTCGGGCAGCACATTGAACGCTCTGCCGCACCCGGACGATAAAGCCAATTGGGTGGCATTTTCAGAACGTGAAATGCGCGTTCCTGTCTTTGCGGTGCCTGGCTCAGCCTGCCGACGCGCGCCATTAATGTGCGAACCTCATCCGACTTCACGCCATCACTCGCCATCATTTGACGGATGATCGGTTCAGCCAGCAATTCGTTCAGTGTTGGTTCAATCGCTTCCAGCATGATTCTCTCCTCAAATGATGACAGTGCTGGCAATCTGACCGCGCTCAATGTCGCTTGCATGTCGTCATTATGGCGGTTGTAAGAATTGCTTCGGGCGATCTGGAAAATCTCGCCATAAAGTGGAAAACCCAAAAGCAATCAATGGACGCATGCGCATGCATCATTTGAATTTTGCTGCCAAGCGGCTTAGGGTCAGGGCTTGTCGCTATAACCAAAAGACGCCCGAAACGGCATATTTTCCCGCAGTTCGAATAATTCAAAGACCGTTCCATGCTCCGTAAGTTTACATTGCGTCGTCTCGGCGTCTTCTCCATTTTTCTCGCACCGAGCCGCTTGCGTGCCTTTGCACGAAGTCATGAAGCAGGCCTTGTTCTGGTTGCCGTACTCGTCGGCATTTTTTCAGGTTTCGTCGTGACCGCGATGAGCCGCATCGCCCAATATCTGCACTTGGTGATCTTCAACCTGCAACCCGGTGAACGTCTGTCATCATCAATGTCCGCAAGTCATACGGCGCTCTTTTTCGCTCCAATTGTGGGGGGTGCTATTCTTGGTGTCCTGCTCTTCCTTCTGGCGCTCTACCGTAAAAAGCCGATTGTCGATCCGATTGAGGCGAATGCCCTGCATGGTGGCCGTCTCTCACTCAATGACAGCATCATCGTCACCGTCCAGAATCTGATTTCCAATGGCTTTGGCGCTTCCGTGGGACTGGAGGCAGGTTATACCCAGCTCGCCTCCGGTTTGGCGTCGAAGTTTGGTCTGTCCTTGCGCTTGAGACGTTCGGATATGCGCATCCTCGTTGGTTGCGGCGCTGCCGGCGCTATCGCCGCCGCGTTCAACGCTCCGTTGACTGGCGCATTCTATGCCTTCGAGCTGATCATTGGTTCCTATACTATTTTAAGCCTGACACCCGTTGTTGCCGCCGCACTTGTATCCAATCTTGTCGCGCGGGCACTTGCCGGTGATAATTTCGTTATCGACATTGGCGAGTTCGGCACCGTTGTTCCCGCCGACTATGTCCCGGCGCTTCTCCTCGGCTTGCTTTGTGCCGGTGCTGGTATCGCGCTGATGAAGGGCGTCGCTTTCGTTGAAGAACTCGCCCGCAAAAGCTTCATCCCATTCTGGATGCGACCCGTCCTTGGCGGTGCGGTTGTCGGCGGACTGGCCTTGATTTCACCGCAGGTGCTGTCGGGAGGTCATGGCGCGCTGCATCTCAATCTGGATTACACAGGGCCTATTGCCGGCATTATCGGTATTATCCTGCTGAAAGCGCTTGCGTCCGCCATTTCCATCGGTTCGGGTTTTCGCGGGGGCCTGTTCTTCGGCTCACTTTTCCTAGGTGCACTCCTTGGCAAACTCTTTGCTTTTTCCGCACCCTATGTCTTTGCCCACGCAACCCTGACGCCCGTGACCTATGCGGTTGTCGGCATGAGCGCTCTGGCAGTCTCGGTGATCGGTGGCCCTTTGACGATGACCTTCCTCGCATTGGAAATCACAGGGGACTTTCCGATAACGGTTCTCGTGCTTGCCGCTGTCATTGCGGCATCCATTACAGTCCGGAATACATTCGGCTACTCCTTTGCCACATGGCGCTTTCACTTGCGGGGTGAAAGCATCCGTAGCGCCCACGATGTGGGTTGGATTCGCAATCTGACAGTGGCCAAGCTGATGCGTACAGATGTGCGCACGGCTTCCGACAAGATGAGGATCAGCGAATTCCGTCAGGAGTTTCCGCTCGGCTCAACGCAACGTGTCATCATTGTCAGCGATGAGAATAAGTATGTCGGCATCATAATCGTTGCGGAAGCGCATTCAGGCATCACGGAGACAACCGATGAAGCGCAACCTATTGGCCCATTGATCAAATATCAGGGTGAGTATCTACAACCGCAAATGAATGCGCGACAGGCCGTACGCCTGTTCGACAATGCCGAAGCCGAAGCTTTGGCCGTCGTTAACGACATTGTGGAACTGAAGGTCGTCGGACTTTTGAGCGAAAGCCACACGCTGCGGCGATACAGTGAAGAGCTTGACCGGCAGCGCCGACACGTGTCCGGCGAAATCTGATCACTCATCATATTCGCAAATTTTAACCCCATTTTAACCACGGTTTGTTGCAATGCGTAACATTGTGTTACTGTAATTGGAATCAAACCGGGGCAATCTCTTGCAATCAGGCACCAAGTCAGTTGGGAAATCATCTCCCGTCAACGGAAACTCCGCATTGGCATCAATGTGCAGCTTCTGGGGACTGCTTAGGGCGTACTGGACCTCCGAGCGCTGGGTTGAAGCCTGGACGCTGACAATCGCCATTGCGCTTTTGACCGCCGCAGCCAGCAAGGCCAGCGTCTGGATGGCGATGGCGTCGGGCGAGTTGATCAACTCGCTGGTCGACATACACGACCCTTTTGTCGTTAATCCGCTCAATGTGATCCTCGCAAATGCCGGTATTCTCGTTGCAATTGTTGCAGTCAAGGAAATTGGCTTCATCGGTGTCCGTCACCTCCTTTCGACAACCTTGCATCGTAAATGGCGCGGCTGGCTCAATGGCCACTTCGGTGAGGCGCTGCTTGATGAACAGCACACACATTATCATTTGCAGCAGGGAAGTTCGGCGGAGCAGACTCCCGACAATATCGACCAGCGCATTCAGGAATCCATCAAGGGAATGACCGGCGGCGCCATTGGGCTGGCCATGGGCGTGCTGGGCGTCACAATGTCCATTCTTTTCGTGGGCCAGAAACTCATTGAACTTTCAACGCCAATACCCGGCCTTGATTTTCTTGGAGATTATGGCAGTGCCACGCTGGCCTTTACGGCCATTGCGCTCTACGTGCCCGTCAGCACATGGATTGCCATGCGTATTGGCCGCGCTCTTGAAAAACTCACCCTCGCCATGCAGCAATCCGAAGGCAGTTACAGAAGTGAGCTGACCACATTGTTGCGCCGCAGCTTTCAGGTTGCCGCTGCCAATGGCGAGACTGTTCAAAAGTCGTTAAATGACAAGCTTTACAGAAGCGTCGACAATAATTGGGGGCGTTTCAATGTGTTCGATGCCTGCTATATGTCGTTCACCTCGATCTACAATTTCTTTTCCGCCCGTATTGTCGCCTATATACCCGGTCTTCTGCCCTATATGGGTAATACGATCAGCTTCAAGAACTATATTACCGGTTCCGAGCTTGTTGGTTCGATGATCAATGAATGCTCCTGGTTTATCCATGTCATGCCCGCAATTGCCAATTTGAAGGCAAATGCACGGCGCGTTACCGAATTGGCCCAAGCGGTCGAGCGTGTCAGCCAGCCCTCGGAATATTATCGGTCCACCGGTGTCAGTGAGTTCAAATTTGCAACACAGCATGAAGCCTTTGGCGTCTCGGTGCGGGGACTTGAATTGATGCATCGCGACAGCGAGGCCAAAGCTTTTCTCACACTTGGAAATATGCGGTTGCGCAAGGGCCAATGGGCTTACATCAAGGGCGATTCCGGTAGTGGAAAAACCTGTTTGCTCAAAGCAATGAACGGGCTTTGGGGCTATGGCCGTGGTGAAATCTTTTACCCGAAAGATGCGGCAACAATGTATGCGGCGCAGGAGGTCAAACTTCCCGGCGTGTCGCTGAAACAGCTCGTATGCCTTCCAATGGATGAAAGCCGTTTTGGCGATTCCTCCGTTGCGGCCGCCCTGCACCGCGCCGGCATGGGCGACTTTATTGAAAACCTTGGTGAAGAATGCCGCGATGGCACGTCTTGGGACCAGCTCCTGTCGGGTGGCCAGAAGCAGAAACTGGTGCTTGCGCGCATATTGCTGCACAAGCCTGCGGTTTTGTTTCTTGATGAAGCAACCGGCGCGCTGGACCCGGACTCCAAGATCGCCTTCCATCAGGCCATCAAGGATCATTGTGCCGGAACCACCGTTATCAGCGTGATGCATGAGATCGAAGCGCCACGCTCGGTTTCCGGCGAAAACTTCTATACGCATATTTTGGAGATCAATGGCGGCACAGCTATCCAACGGCCACTTCTGGAGACATTGGTCGAGCCAGATCCGCTACCAGCAACAAACTTCCCGCTGATTGCCGCCGAATAGCCCTTTTCGGACACCGCGCTTTTTGTCCGGTAGAAGCAGTTCTGTTTAAATGAGACTACCGGTCATTTGCGCAAGCCATCTCTAGCGCAAATTGGCTCATATAACGCCAATTCTGTTTCCCGGCCGAGACAGAAATTCGATAAAGAAAAACGCGCTTTAATCCTATCCGAAGGAATAGCCTGCACCGCGCACGGTCCGGATCGGATCAAGCGATCTGCCAATATTGATTGCCTTGCGCAAACGGCCAACATGCACGTCAACCGTGCGGTCATCGACGTAAATATCCGCGCCCCATACATTATCCAGGAGTTGTCCGCGCGAGAACACCCGGCCTGGAGACTGCATCAGGAATTCCAGCAGGCGGAATTCTGTCGGTCCGAGCTTGAGTTCACGCTCTTTGCGGAAAACCCTGTGCTGTTCGCGGTCAAGTTTCAGATCTCCAAAGCTCAACACATGCGACAAGAGACTTGGATTGACCCGGCGTAGCATGGACTTGATGCGTGCCAGCAATTCCGGTGTCGAGAACGGCTTGACCATGTAATCATCCGCACCGGTTGAAAGACCGCGAACACGCTCGCTTTCTTCACCGCGCGCGGTCAACATGATGATCGGCAGGATTTCTGTCTCGCGCCGAGCACGCAGGCGGCGGCAAAGTTCAATACCGGAAAGGCCTGGAAGCATCCAATCGAGGATCAGCAGATCCGGCACCTTTTCGCGCAAGGCGATTTCGGCTTCGTCACCACGGCTGATGGTTTCGACAATATAGCCTTCTGCCTCCAGATTATAACGCAGGAGAACACTGAGGGCATCTTCGTCTTCAACGACTGTGATTCTGGGAGCTATAGGCATGGTCTGCTTCCGGCAATTATGGCGTTACTGGCTCGTCAAGAATAACGGTATGCGACTGATCTTCCTTCGGGCGTTCCGCCGGAAGCTGTGTTCCCGTTACAATGTAATAGACCGTCTCGGCGATATTGGTGGCATGGTCACCGATGCGCTCAATATTCTTGGCGCAGAACAAAAGATGCGTGCAAGCAGATATATTGCGCGGATCTTCCATCATATAGGTCAGGAGTTCGCGGAACAGCGACGTGTAAAGCGCATCAATCTCATCATCGCGTTCACGGACGATATTGACCTGTGCCACCGAGCGTGTCGCATAAGCGTCGAGAACATCCTTAAGTTGTGTCAATGCCAGTTCTGCGATGGTCTGCAGGCCGCGATAGACAGAGAGCGTCTGGCGCGTATCGTTAACGGCTACGACACGCTTGGCAATGTTCTTGCCAAGATCGCCGATACGCTCAAGATCGGATGAAATGCGGATCGTGCCGATTACTTCACGCAAGTCGATCGCCATTGGCTGGCGCTTGCCGATGATGGTGATCGCCTTTTCGTCAATCTCGCGCTGACCGGCGTCGAGGATAAGGTCGTCAGAGATCACGCGCTGGGCAAGCGCATTGTCCGAATTGACCATGGCCGACACAGCCTGTTCGACCATGCGCTCCGCATGTCCGCCCATCTCTGCAATCTTGTGCGTCAGAAACTTCAGTTCATCGTCATAAGAGCGGACGGTGTGTTGTGCTGTGTCAGTCATTGTCTAACCCTCTTCCCGTGAGATCAACCGAAACGTCCGGTAATGTAGTCCTGCGTGCGCTTTTCGGTAGGGCTGGTAAACATCATTTCAGTGTCACCGACTTCAACAATATTTCCAAGATGGAACATTGCCGTGCGTTGCGACACGCGTGCCGCCTGCTGCATTGAGTGCGTGACGATGACGATCGTGTAGTTCTGGCGCAATTCGTCGATCAGTTCTTCAACCTTTGCCGTCGCGATAGGATCAAGCGCCGAGCAAGGCTCGTCCATCAAAATCACTTCCGGGCTGACCGCAATGGCGCGCGCGATGCAAAGACGCTGCTGCTGTCCGCCGGAAAGACCGGTGCCAGATTCATGCAGACGGTCTTTCACTTCCGCAAACAGGCCTGCGCGCTGCAGGCTTTTTTCCACGATTTCGTCGAGATGACTCTTGCTTTTGACAAGACCATGAATGCGCGGGCCATAGGCAACATTTTCGAAGATCGACTTCGGAAATGGATTTGGCTTCTGGAACACCATGCCGATACGGGCGCGCAACTGAACCACGTCGATCTTGGGATCATAGATATCGCGCTCATCAAGCGTGATATTGCCCGTGACCCTGCAGATCGAAATCGTATCATTCATGCGGTTCAGGCAACGCAGGAAAGTCGACTTGCCGCAACCCGATGGTCCGATAAGCGCGGTGACTTCCTTTTCCCTGATATCGAGACTGACTTCAAAGAGCGCCTGTTTGGCTCCATAAAATACGGAGACGTTTTCGCCCTTCATCTTTATCGCAGGCTGGTTCGAGGAGTTATGCAATTTCTTTTCCACATCAACTTCGGATAACATGTTCATGTCCTTGTACCTCATTACCAGCGACGTTCAAAACGTCGGCGCAGCATGATCGCCGCAGCATTCATCACGAATAGGAACACCAGCAACACCAGAATGGCTGCGGCAGTCTTTGCCTGGAAGGCGACTTCAGGAAGGTCGGACCACAGATAAATCTGCACCGGCAGCACCGTCGAAGCGTCGGTTATCCCACCAGGAATATCGACGATGAACGCGACCATGCCGATCATCAGCAGCGGAGCCGTTTCGCCCAGAGCATGCGCCATGCCGATAATCGTGCCGGTCATGATGCCGGGCATGGCCAGAGGCAGCACATGGTGGAAAATGGCCTGCTGATGCGATGCACCGACGCCCAGCGCCGCTTCCTTGATTGAAGGAGGTACGGAGCGAAGTGCAGCGCGCGATGCAATGATGATTGTCGGCATTACCAACAGTGCCAGCACCAGCCCGCCAACCAAAGGGGCGGAACGTGGAAGGTCAAAGAAATTCAGGAACATCGCCAGTCCGAGCAAGCCGAAGACAATTGATGGAACGGCTGCAAGATTGTTGATATTGATTTCAATGATCTCGGTCACGCGGTTTTTCGGCGCAAACTCTTCAAGATATATGGCAGCGCCGACCCCTAGTGGCAGGCAGAGCAGCAATGTTACGGCGAGCGTCCAGAGCGTTCCGGTCAATGCACCGCGAATACCTGCAAGTTCAGGCTCACGCGAGTCACCCGAGGTGAAGAAGCGGGTCGCAAAAGCACGTTCCACCAGGCCCTCGGACTTCATCTTTGTGAGCCAGATCGCAGCCTGATCCTGCACGCGGCGGTTTGATTCCGGCGTGACAAGCGTCAGCATGGACCAGCTGCCGGGAGCAGCAGCTTCGGCGCTTGCAGGTGTTATCAGCTTGACGCCATCAATACCCGAGGGGCTGATCTGGCTCGCCTTGATCGTCCCGCCATTGACGTTGACAAGCAGGCTTGGCAGCTTCTCATCCAACTCAATAGCGACATTAGCGTCGGTGATGCGGGCATTCAGCGTCTGCGCCTCTGCTTTGATCGCATCGATCTGGCTTTGCAACGAGCTTGCTGCATTTGCATCAAGGCCAGGGATCAGCTTTTCAAGGCGTGCGGATTCTGTCGTCAACTTTTCCAGACGCTCAAACAGAAAACCCTGCATTTCCTGAAAAGCCTTGGCGAAATCATCACCCGATGAACGCAGCGAATAGGTCTCGCCGTTAAGGGTCTGGGAAAGCGTTCCCGTGCCTTCCAGCACGATTTCCGATGTCTGATAACCCTTCAGGAACTGATCTGCATCATCTGAAAGCAGAACAGGGACGGTCACTTCCTGACCGATCAGCGAAGGATTACCCGAAATCATGCGGCGGAAATCGTCGGATGCACCTGAACTGAGCAGGCCATTCAACGCGCGACGTTCCGCACGGGTTGAAACATCAGGAAACTGAGCAGCCAATGCGTCACGAATGATCTTGTCGTAATTACCAGCAAGAAGCGTCACAGGATCGCGGGTATTTTGCGGGTCCAGTGCCGCCTGATCTGCGGTAACCTTCAGATCCACCCGATATTCTGAAAACGCGGGCAAGCCCTTGAACAGAACATCGAGCAGAACAACCGACAGAAACAGTGCCGTCAGAATAATTGCCGCGATCCCGTAGAACTTGAAGCGCCGCTCTGCGCGGTAGCGCTTCTTGACCAATGCATCGCGTGGGTAGTCGGTAACGGGAATGCCGTTGGATATGGTGATGTCAGTCATATTGTTCCCGATATCTCTTGACGATCTGGAGCGCGATGAAGTTGAGGACAAGCGTGAAGAAGAAAAGCACGAAGCCGAGAGCGAAAGCCGAGAGCGTTTTGGCACTGTCGAATTCCTGGTCTCCAACCAGAATGGTCTTGATCTGCACGGTAAAGGTCGTAACCGCTTCGAGCGGATTGAATGTGAGGTTGGCAGCAAGTCCGGCTGCCATGACCACGATCATCGTTTCGCCGACTGCACGGGAAATTGCCAGCATGAATGCCGACACGATGCCCGGCAAAGCCGCAGGAAGGATAACCTTCTTGATGGTTTCGGACTTTGTTGCGCCCATCGCATAGGAACCATCGCGCAGGCTTTGAGGCACGGCATTGATCACATCATCCGAAAGCGAGGACACGAAGGGGATAATCATCATGCCCATGACAAGCCCGGCAGCGAGTGCCGATTCCGACGAGACCGAGAGACCAAAGGTTTCGCCCCATCCGCGGATGAATGGCGCGACTGTCAAGGCAGCGAAGAAGCCGAGCACAACAGTAGGCACACCGGCCAGAATTTCGAGAATAGGCTTCACAATTGCACGCGTGCGCGGGCTGGCATATTCAGCCATGTAGATCGCTGCAAACAGGCCGAGCGGACCAGCAACTGCAATAGCGATCACAGTGATCAGCAATGTGCCGACCACCAGCGGCACGATGCCAAATGCGCCGGATGAACCGACCTGATCAGCCCGGATCGCCGTTTGCGGCGACCATTGCAGACCAAACAAAAAGTCGATCGGCGATACTTTGGTGAAGAACTGGATGGTTTCGAAAACCACGGAAAAAACAATGCCGATTGTCGTCAGGACAGCAATGGCCGAACAGGCCAGCAAGACATATTTGATCAGTCGCTCGACGCTGTTTCGCGCGCGAAACTGCGGCCCGATCAGACGAAAACCCATCATTGCGGCGGCCAATGCAAGGGCAACGCCGCCAATCAGCAATAACCAGCCAGTAAGGCTGACAGCGCTTGAATAGGCCGATGCGGCATTGGCCAGTTCGGGCGAGGCAGTGCCTGCATAAGTACCGGCAAGAATTGAATGAATGTCGCGAAACACCGCGCTGCGGCCAAGACCATCAGCAATCGTGGCCGGGTCAATACCCGCAAGTGCCTGCGCCTCGACATATCGATTGGCAAGCGGCGCTCCCAGAACATAGACCAGAAGCATGGACAGCGCGATCAAAGCCGCAAGAAACATGCCGTGATAGGACGGAAGCGAATGGAGAGACGAAGGCTCCGCGCCGGCAATGGATGACGCCCTTTGGCGACCCACCAGAAACAGCGAGACTGTCAATAGCGCGAGTATCAGGAAATATGTTGCGGTCATAGGCCTACCGATCCAGGTCCAAGGCATGGCTTCAATGTATTTGAATGGCAGCCGGTCAGATCACCGGCTGCCATTCTTGATATAAAGCTTATTTCAGCTTGTCGCCGTTGATGGTCTCCATGGCCAGAACAGCCTTGGCAGCTTCAGCATGGCGCTCAGCTGGCAGTGGCACGAGGCCCTTTTCGGAAAGGTAGCCTTCTTCGCCGCTTGCAGTGTCCGACACGTATTCAGCAGCAAACTTGTCCAGACCCGGGATAACGCCGACATGGGCCTTTTTGATATAGACGTAAAGTTCACGAGAAGGCTTGTAAGTACCGTCGGAAATTGTTTCGAAGGTCGGAACAACACCGTCGATTGGCACACCGGCCAGCTTCGATGCATTTTCCTCAAGGAAGGAATAGCCGAATACGCCAAATGCCTTTGGATTTGCTTCAAGCTTCTGAACGATCACATTGTCGTTCTCGCCTGCTTCCACATAGGCGCCATCTTCGCGAAGTGACTTCCAGACAGCTTCAAATGCCTTGGCGTCCTTACCCTTCAATTCCTTCAGAGCAGGAATTTCAAGCGCACCGGCTTCCATGAAAAGCTCATGCATGGAATCGCGTGTGCCGGATGTTGGAGGCGGGCCAAGTACTTCGATCTTCTCGTTAGGCAATGAAGGATCGATTTCAGACCAATTCTTGTATGGGTTGGCAACGAGCTTGCCATCAGCACCCGGAACTTCCTTGGCAAGAGCGAGGAAGAAGTTCTTGCGCGAAAGCTTCAGAGGAATACCGGCCTTTGCCTGGGCAACGGTCAGACCATCAAAGCCAACAAGAATTTCAACGATGTCCTTGACGCCGTTCTTGTTGCAATCGGCAAATTCGCTCTTCTTGATTGCGCGCGATGCATTGGTTGCATCCGGGAACTTTTCACCAACGCCTTCACAGAAAAGCTTCATGCCGCCACCTGTGCCGGTGGATTCGACAACTGGCGTCTTCATGCCGGATGTCTTGCCGAAATTTTCTGCAACAGCAGTGGTGAAAGGATAAACCGTCGAAGACCCGACGATGCGGATTTGATCGCGTGCAGATGCAGTGCCGAGCGAGGCTGCAATGCCGATGGCCGCAATTGCCACCGTTGAAAAAAGCTTGTTCATGGGTTTTACTCCTGTTTGAAAACTTTTGAAGTCACCGCTATCTACAGAAGGTTTATAACAGTCATGTGACACTAATATTACGGTTTGATCACAATGAGCGAGCCGCAAAAGCGTTACGATTAAATATTTGTATTTATTATATATTTTAGCCACGTTTATTCCCGTGGCAGCAAATGAAACTTCGGCGGCGAATTACATCCCTGTTGAATTATATCACGATATCCGGAGCCCGTCGAAAGGGGATGCAGCTCTCCATTTGATGGATGCCGTCCTTCTCCTGCGCAATGCTGGCAAAAATTTCAGGCCCGTTTTCGCCCTGCCGTTGATATGATTTACAAATTTCCGATTTAAGGATATTGATTATCCTTAAATCGAGCATTTGAGCCCTAAAACTGTCACGGGCAGGATTGAGCAATGATACTGAAAAGTCAGGTCGAATGGGTACTCCATTGCTGCGCCCTTCTGGCCGGGCTGCCGGAAAACCATTATCTTTCAACCAAGACATTGGCTGAGTTTCATGGTGTTCCCAAGGAATATCTATCGAAGGCGCTGCAAAATCTTTCGCAGGCCGCGATTGTCGAGACGACACTTGGGCCAAGCGGTGGCTACCGGCTTGCAAGACCGACCTCAGAAATTACATTTCTGGATATTGTCGAGGCTGTTGAGGGGAAAAGCCCGACCTTTGTCTGCAATAATATCAGAGAGAACAATCCTTGCCGCTCCGCAGACCATTGCGATACGAAGCCATGCTCCGTGGCTCGCATCATGTGGGATGCTGATGAGGCGTGGCGCAGCAAGTTGCGCAGTGTAACGCTGGCCAGCCTGGTCGAAACACTCGCTAAGGACGTTCCAGCTGATCTTTGGAAGAAGAGTTCCGAATGGGTTATGGCCCGCACGTAGATAACATGCGGGCCAACCCGGTTCGGCGTGACCGGCTATTATATCGACAAGAATGTTACTTGATCGGGGTGGTCAAAGGGGTTTTCTCGTTGGTATCGACGACAAATACGGCAAGCAGCCGTGCCGGGTCGGTTTTACTGTCATTCGCGCTCACACCATGGCGATCACCCGGCATTTCAGAAAAGTTTTCCCCGGCTCGATAGACCTTCACGGGGCCGTCATTGACCTGGCTGCGAATGGCCCCTTCCAGAACAGTCGCATAGATAAAGGCGGAATTCGGGTGGGTATGTCCCGGCGAAGACCCGCCCGGCCCATATTCCACAAGAATGCCCTTGATGCTTTTACCCGGCACATTCGGCAGCTCATGCTCGTAAACAATAGTGACCTTGGCATCTGTCCCGTCGGCATGTGTGGCAGCGCTGTTCATGAGCAGCAAGCCAAGCGCCAATGCGGTGATTGAGGTTTTGATCATTTCAGTCTCCTTCGATTTTCGCTGTCTGGCGGCTCACTTGCGGCGGGGCGCCGTTGCGAACCATTCTTCAAAACCGATGGATCCAAGCCGCGGATCAAGGCCGGGCACGAGCGATTCATCGTTGAGTTCCGCGCCGAAATATCTGGCGTGAGCATCGACCACGACCGACCTTGGATCATTGGTTGCTTTCAGGTAACGGCCAACCAGATCGCTCAGCCGGACCTTTTCCGGGCCTGCGATTTCCACCGTCCCCATGACCGGCGGTGCAAGCGCTACTTCAGCCATGGCGTCCGCCACATCATCAGAAGCAATAGGCTGCACATAGGCAGGTGATAAATGCACCTTGTCGCCGACCGTCCCAGATTCTGCGATGCCGCTGAGAAACTCGAAGAATTGCGTTGAGTGAACAATCGTATAGGGAATCGGCGACTTTCTGATCAGTTCTTCCTGCGCAAGCTTGCCGCGAAAATAGCCGCTTTCCTGCAAACGTTCGGTGCCGACCACGGAAAGCGCGATATGGTGCTTCACGCTTGCCGCTGCTTCGGCTGCAAGCAGGTTCTTACCGGAGGTCTGGAAGAATTCGAGAACATCCCTGTCCGCGAAGGATGGCGAATTGGCCAGATCAAGGACGATATCCGCACCGGCAAGCGCCTCGGTCAGGCCTTCTCCGGTAATCGTGTTGACCCCGGTATTCGGCGAGGCGGCGACCACCTCATGACCCTTCTTGCGCAGGCGTTCAACGGTCTTCGATCCGATCAGACCAGTTCCCCCAATAATAACGATTTTCATGGCAATTGTCCTTCGATGCCCGTTAATCCGGGTGTTAAGAGATCAATGTTCAAACGTTTAGTTCAGGCCAGCCTTATCGAGACCAAAGGCCTTGTCCGATGATCCGGGCACAGTCCTGAAGGCCACATTGGCGCGGTTCCAGGCATTTATAGCCATGACCGTATAGGTTAGATCAGACAGCTCCTTCTCGGAGAGCTGGCCGCGAACGCGTTCGTAAACATCATCCGGAACGCCCTGCTCCGGCAGCTTTGTCAAAATCTCGGCCCAGGCCAAAGCTGCGCGCTCGCGCGGGGAGAACAGTGTCGATTCCCGCCAAATAGCAATGTGGTAAAGACGAAGCTCGGTCTCCCCATGCATCTTGGCTTGCTTGACATGCATATCGAGACAGAAGGCGCAGCCGTTCATTTGGGAGGCGCGGATATGTACGAGATCCTCGATCTTCTCTTCAATGGCACTGTCCTTGAGCGCCAGGCTGAAATCCATGAACTTTTTGAAAAACTCGGGCGACTGCTGAATGTAGTTAAGGCGCTGGCTCATATGTCTCTCCATTCGTCTATTACGGATATTTGTTATCCTTAAGGATATTTAATATCCTTAATAGAAAAAATGTAAAGTGGGGCGCCTGCAATAAATTGCGCCTGCGCTCGCTCAGCTGCCCACATTTCACGTAAGTATTTGATTTAACGAACTATCGGCGATCCAAAAAATTGCCATCAAGCCGGTTGTTTTAGACCTGTGCCTCCGTCAGTCGCCCTCACGCCTTCGGGATGCTCTATTTTTCACCAGCCGGCCCTGTGATGCATGGCGCCTACAGCAATCAAAGGCAGGCGACATTGAGAGGCCGCCGAAGCGCTGGACAAAGGTTGTGGCTTTGTATTGCTTGAAAGCTTTTAATGGTTGGAACCAAAATTCACCGACACCGGTTACTTTTCGAAAGGAGGTAACCGTAATATCTTTGGCTTTTTGTTGTGCTCGGCGGACCCATTATTCTCGGGATAATAAGGGCCTATGGCATGCTCAGATGCCGGCGGTTGACCCCGTCCGAAAAAGAAACTCGCAACCGGAAAACCAGACAGCTTTACCAGTCGAAAAATTAGACGGATACGGCGATGCCAATTGATCCAATTCCAAGATCCAGCTTTTTGTGCCTGATGAAATCACCACTTCGAATGTCATGACATTTACGACCGCTGCGGAAGCATTCGCGGATATTCATTCGGTGTGGAAAGTTCACATCAATGATCATGGTCCCATGACACCAGACGAATACAAAACCGAGTGTCTGCGATGGAACTGATCGCTATTACGCTCGTTTCGGGACTGCCATATAGCTGCCACTGGCAGGCAAGCATGAACGGGTTCAGGGCATTGATGTAATGGGTAAAGTCTACAATGAATTTATCGAAAGACTCCGTCTGGCCGTTCAGGAGCATGAAGAGCGCATTGTCCGGTTGGAGGAAGGTGTCGAAAAAGCCTTTCGTAAATCGCGGTCAGGCGAGAAGGAAGACATTTCCCTGCAAACTGCGGACCATTACCGCCGCCTCGCTCACCATCTGCGGGAAGTCATTTCACGACACGACCTGAAGCTTGCGCAAAAATCTGAACCCGAAGCCCAAAAGAACGCCGCTCTACCGCGAAGGACAGAGCGGCGTTGATCGATTTTTGAAGCGGAACAACTCGTCCGCTCATCTCCACGCCCCTTGAGGGAAAAAACGGAACTTTTGGTGAATTTCAGTGGTGGTAAATTGTTACCGAAGGCCTTGTTATATCCGGCGACAGGGTTGAGCAGCAAAAACACTATTAAATTGGATCGTCCTGAAGCTCTCTGAATCGGAGGACATCGTTGGAACCATCGATGCTGGCGAGCAATGCCAGTTTATTCGTGTAGGCCGAGGCGGAGCGGGCGATCAAATCCGCGACACCTATCTGAAGGCTCTGCGCGACATTACCCATTTCGAACTGCTGATCGAAACATTGGACGTTTCTCAACCTTTTCAGGAGGCAACTATCCTTTCAACTGCAAGTGCTGACACCGTCCAAGTGAGTCAAGGAGACCGCTATGGGCCAGATTGAAAATCCAAAACTTCCTGAATTGCATGACCGGATGGCTTCCGGTGGATATACGATCCTATGGGAAGAACTTTCGGGCTGTTTTGTTGTTTGGGGCGACAATGGTCAGATCAGGGATGGTTTCACTACCAAAGAGGACGCCACTTCATCCCCAGCGCCGCGCCCAAACGAAAGGACCGTGCATCGCACGATCCCGCATCGTTCACTAAAACCCAACCCGCAGGCTGGCTATCATTCCATACCCAAGGCATTCATATAAAGTTCAAGGATCGCTTCTTCTTCCTTGCGCTCATTGGCGTCCTTCTTGCGTAGGCGAACAATGGTGCGGATGATCTTCGTGTCGTAGCCGCGGCCTTTGGCTTCAGCCATTACTTCCTTGATATCGTCGGAAAGCGTGGTCTTTTCTTCTTCGAGGCGCTCAATGCGCTCGATGAATTGACGCAATTCTGCTGCCGCTACACCTTCGACACCGCCCTGTGCGCCCAAATCATCCATGCTCATATTTCACTCCGTAAAACGTAACTGGCGACTCGGGGTTAAGCCGCGCGGAGCGTTCCGATGCCCGACGAAGGGCTAGGGAGTCAAGGAAATAGAGTCTGCGACCGCAGCCATCCGGACCTTTCAATGCCCGGGCTTGTTTGTCTCGAAGGCTGCCTTGGCTGCGTCACTTGCTTCGCGTTGATATTTTGCCTGCCAATCGGCATAGGGCTCGCCATAGATGATCTCGCGCGATTCATCCTTGCTGATCGCGATGCCGGAAGCTTCAGCCGCTTCGCGATACCAGTTGGAAAGGCAGTTGCGGCAAAACCCTGCCAGGTTCATCAAATCAATATTCTGCACATCGCTGCGGGCGCGCAGATGCTCCACCAAACGCCGGAAAGCCGCCGCCTCCAATTCGGTTTGCTGTTCCCGGCTTAAATCAGTCATGGATGATCTCCTCAATTATTCCCGTTCTTGAACCATAATGCCGAACCTCATGCATATCGGGTACTGCATTCATGCCTTCAAGGATTGGCCCCAGACGCTCAGCCCATAAGGTCGTGCCCGCATCATCGCCAATCAGGTCCTGGCGTACCTCGATCAACGCATGGGCATAACCCGGCAGGATGCAATGCGTATACATTGTGTCGCCCTTGAGTGCCCCGTCATAGGGCTCATTATCGCCAACGACCAGCAGGGGATCTGCCCGTAAACCCGCCAATAAAGGCAGCACAGCGCGTGGATCCTTGTCCCAAAGTATGCCGGCGTGCCAGGGCCTCGGCGTCGCTTTCCAGAATGCGGTAAACGAGTGAATGGAAATAACCAGGGGCGCCTTGCCGCTCTGTTCCACCGTTTCCGCGATCGCCGCGGCAACCGCATCATGATAGGGCCTGTAATATTGGTTTATGCGCTTCTTCCGCTCGTCTTCAGGCATTGGATTGTTGCGCGGTATCACGGCACCATCAGACAGACGCATGATCAGGGTTGGATCATCATCGCCGCGATTTGGATCAATCAACAGCCGCGAAAACCCGCCAAGTACCGCTGGCACACCAAGCATGGCGGCAAGTTTGCGGGTCAACTGCTCGACGCCAATATCATATGCAATATGCCGCTCGAATTGCGCGGCATCCAACCCCAGCGAGCCATATTCTTCCGGCAGCGCGCGGCTCGCATGATCGGCAAGCAGGACAAGGCCCTTGGCATAATCGCCATCAACCAGATGATAGGGAGAAAAGGACATGAAGACAGGCTCTTGCAACGGTGAATCTGACCGCTTTTGTCTTTCATGCCCTAGGCAGCAATGCAAGGCAGATTGTTCGCCGGCCTATTGGAACCACAAGAGCAATAAAGATTGGAGCACGATATGTTACTTCCATTGCGGCGGCTAAGAAGATAATAGCACTGCATGTCCAGTCGAATAGCATCGTTAGAAAACGCCACTAAATATCTCACGTCTGCGGACAGAGATCACTTCTTCAAAATCAAACGTGAGATGGAAAAATCCGGAGCCTCGAAGAAGGATATCGAGGAGCGCTTGCACGCCTTCATGTGGAACATAATTGAGTCTGACGATGAAGACGAAGAGGATGAAGCGACCAGGGACAAGGCGCCATAACAAATCGATTAGATCGTAGCCTGAGCCGGATCGTCCCAAAAACACCACAGCCGATCACAATCTTGTCGTGGCACCCCTCTACGACTTATTCACGCGTTGACAATGCGCGCGAAACTACGGAAAAGGAACCTCGTCTACCTGCCCTGAAGCCATTGGCTTAATTTTGGTGCTGGCAGGACCCTAAAAGACCGGACGGAGGCAATATTGAGTATGAGCATAAAGCTAAGATGGGGAAGCTTCCTCGCGGCATTTCTGTTCATATTCATTTCGGGAAGCGTTTTTGCGCCGACCCAGGCCCATGCCGATTTCCGCGTGTGCAATTCCACCCAAAATCTGGTCGGCGTTGCTCTGGGCTACCGCGCCAAGACTGGCTGGATCACGGAAGGCTGGTGGCATGTCAACGCCTCTTCCTGCACCACCTTGGTTGTCGGACCGCTGACATCGCGCTATTATTACCTTTACGCCGAAGATGCTCAAAGCGGCGGGCGCTGGGACGGCAAGATCAACATGTGCGTTGCCGAAAACCAGTTCAAGATAACCGGTATCAATGACTGCTTCGCACGCGGTTTCCAGCGTTCCGGATTTCAGGAATATGATACGGGCGAGCAGACGAGCTGGATGGTCCAGCTGACAGAAGAAAATCCTCCCTCATCTCCAATTGTAACGGATACCCCTCCTCAATGAGACGTCGCCGCAAGGTCAAAATTCTCGCCACGCTCGGTCCTGCTTCCTCCGACGAAGGCATGATTCGCAAACTGTTCGAAGCCGGTGCCGATGTCTTCCGCATCAATATGAGCCATGCCAGCCACGACCTGATGCGTGAACTTGTGCGCCGCTTGCGCAATGTGGAAAAAGAAGTCGGACGGCCAATCGGCATTCTCGCCGATTTGCAGGGACCCAAGCTGCGTGTGGGCAAATTTGCCGAAGGCAAGGTGGAACTCGTTGCAGGCCAGACCTTCACCCTCGACAACAATGAAGCGCTTGGCGATAACACCCGCGTTTACCTGCCGCATCCGGAAATTCTCAAAGCCGTTGAGCCGGGTCATCGCCTGTTGATCGACGATGGCAAGCTGGCGCTTGTCGCTGAAGCATCCGATGGCAAGCATATTCGCTGCCGGGTTGTTTCAGGAACGAGTATTTCCGACAAGAAAGGCGTCAGCCTGCCTGACACCACACTTGATGTCGGCGCTCTGACCGAGAAAGACCGCCGCGACCTTGATGCCGTGCTGCAGGAAGAAATCGACTGGGTTGCCCTGTCCTTTATCCAGCGGCCGGAGGATCTTGCCGAAGTCCGCAAGATCTCGCGCGGCCGCGTTGCTCTTCTCTCAAAGATTGAGAAGCCACAGGCCGTTACCCGCCTTGATGAGATCATCGAGCTTTCCGATGCGCTTATGGTTGCGCGCGGCGATCTCGGCGTTGAGATGCCGCTGGAATCAGTGCCTGGCATCCAGAAGCAGATCATTCGTGCTTGTCGCCGGGCAGGTAAGCCCGTTGTCGTCGCCACGCAGATGCTGGAATCGATGATCACTGCCGCCGTGCCAACCCGCGCCGAAGTGTCCGACGTTGCCACAGCCGTGTTCGAAGGTGCCGATGCGGTTATGCTTTCGGCAGAATCTGCAGCTGGCGATTATCCTGTAGAAGCCGTCGCAACAATGGCGCGCATTGCCGAACAGGTGGAGCGCGATCCAAACTTCCCCGGCATCATCCATGCCCAGCGCCCCGAGCCCAATGCGACCGGCGCCGATGCAATTTCGCTCGCCGCCCGCCAGATCGCCGAAACGCTCAATCTTTCGGCTATCGTCACTTATACCGCCTCGGGAACCACTGCCTTGCGTGCCGCGCGCGAACGGCCACTTTTACCCATCATCGCGCTGTCGCCTGTCGTTGAAACCGCCCGCAAGCTAGCGCTCGTCTGGGGGTTGCATTGCGTTGTAACCGACGAGGCCTATGATCTTGATGAGATGGTCGATCGTGCTTGCCACATTGCCTATCAGGAAGAGTTCGGTAATCCAGGTGATCGCATCATCATCTCGGCTGGCGTGCCCCTGCGTACCCCAGGTTCAACGAATATGCTGCGCATCGCCTATATCGGCTCCGACGGTCTGACCAGCGTCTGACGTCTAGCGCTGCAAGCGGTTGATTATAAAAATTCCGGCATGCGTAAGCATTGCCGGAATTTGCAATTTTAAGCTGAGCGTATTGCTGGTTGCTACTATAACGAAAGCTACGGCAGTTTAGAAAAGAGTGCGGACGGCATTGCAACGAGCCGCCAGCGCAACAGCTATGGAGCTTCCCGCTCATTTTCAGCATCTTTAAGCAAAATACCCGCAAAGCTAAATGATTTTCCCGAAAAAACGGGCAAATTTGCCGAAGAATTACAATCGATAGTGGTGATTTAGTTGTGATTAGTTGCAATCACCGAAATTACGTGCGTTGGCCGGTTAATTCATCTGCCAGTTCACCGACTTCTTTCTGAGCCTGACGCATCATCGGATAGACATTCAAAACTTGCTCGAATGCGCCCAGCGCTGCCTCTTTGCGGCCCGTTTCCTTGAGGATGGAAGCCATACCGGCCATGGCTCCAAAGTGCCGTGGTTCCAATGTCAGCGTCTTGTGAATATCAGCCATGGCACGGCCGTAATCATTCATCACATAGTTCAATGTGGCGCGGCGGTTCCAGCCTTCCGCATAGTCCGGCTTCATGACGATGACTTGATCGAGAAAATCCAGCGCAACGGAATACTTCTTATCTTCCATGGCCTTAGAGGCCCAGCCCATCATCAGATCGATGCTTGCGCTGCCGGAATTCTGCCACTGGGCTTGGATTTGCGAGGCAATCCGCGATGCTTTCATCGCGTTGGTTTCCCGTTTCAATTGACCGAAAAGCTCATCCAGCCGGGCGGCACGCTTTTCCGCCAATGTTTTGCCGGGCAATACGGCCTGTTGCGGAGTGAGGGCCTGGCCTTCAGCAGGTTTCCCCTGCGTATCAGCCCTATCTTCCGTTCCGGTTCTTTCTTGCGCCCCAGCGCTCTCCGCCATTGAAATCATTGGCGAAAGTACCGTTGAGAGCCCGAGTAAAATAGCAAAGACGTTCCGCATGACACGAATGTTAGTCCGTATCAGCAAAACGTCAAATGCAAATAACCGTGAAACGGTAAGATCAGCCCTGGCGTGCTTTGAAGCGCGGAGCGGTCTTGTTGATGATGTACATGCGGCCCTTGCGACGGACCAGCTGATTGTCACGATGACGGGCTTTGAGGGCCTTAAGGGAGTTCTTGATCTTCATTTCAGCACCGGTATCTTTCGCCCGAAACCGGGCACCAATAAAAAGCGCGCCTTTTAAGCGCGCCGGAAACACGTTGCGGGGAAATAGCCAAGGAATGCCTGCATTGTCAACTCCCATCCCGCGATTCATCGCATGATTCAGCGAGAAAACTTATCTTTTCCAGCATTCAGAGGCGTTTGGTTATGCGAGTCACATGCCCCATCTTGCGCCCCGGACGCGCTTCGGCCTTGCCGTAAAGATGCACCACGGCTCCACTTTCTTTCAATATCTCTGGCACGCGGGCAATATCATCGCCAATGAGATTTTCCATCACACAATCGGAATGCCGCCTCGTATCGCCCAGAGGCAATCCTGTAATGGCGCGTATATGCTGCTCGAACTGTGAAACGGCGCAGGCTGCTTCTGTCCAGTGGCCGGAATTATGCACGCGCGGTGCAAATTCATTGGCAAGCAAAGTTCCATTGGCAAGCGCAAAGAACTCCATGCCGAGCACGCCGACATAGTTCAATCCTTCCAGCAGCTTGCGGGCCGCATCCGCTGCCAGGCCCGCCATTGTCGAAGACACGGAAACAGGAACTGTCGAGCTTACGAGAATTCCATCCTTGTGAACGTTCTCGGCAATGTCATAAACCCGGATATTGCCGGCTTCGTCACGCGCCGCAATGACCGATATCTCGTGAGTAAAGTCCACCAGCGCCTCAAGAATGGAAGGAGCATTGCCAACGGCGGCAAATCCGGCCTTGGCCGTTTCGCCCGGCACGCCGGAAAACTTCGCCTGGCCTTTTCCATCATAACCGAAGCGCCGGGTCTTAAGGATGCCCTTGCCGCCAAAAGCAAGCAGGGCAGCCTCCAGCTCCACCTCATTTTCGACGACGCGCCATTGCGCGGTCTGAATGCCGAGCTTGTTGAGAAACCGTTTCTCGGTGACGCGATCCTGTGAGACTTTCAATGCCTCTGCTGGCGGAAATACTGACTTCGTTTCACTCAAAAGTTCCGCTGAGTCGACGGGCACATTCTCAAATTCGTAGGTAATGACGTCGCTTAGCTCAGCCAATCGCTCCAACGCGTCATGATCATCATAGGCTGCGGTAATAACTTCATTGGCAACTTGCGCTGCGGGGCAATCTGCTTGGGGCTCCAGTATCACTGTTCTGTAGCCGAGACGTGCAGCAGCTATAGCCAGCATGCGTCCGAGCTGACCACCACCGATTATACCAATCGTCGAACCTGCAGAAATCATTCTCAAACCTCGTCGGAAGGCCGCATCGCAACCTTCTCGCTTTGTGCCTGCCGGAAAGCATCAAGCCGTTTTGCCAGTTCCTTATCGTGCAGAGCCAAAACCGCTGCTGCCAGCAATGCGGCATTGACCGCGCCTGCCCGGCCAATTGCCAATGTCCCGACGGGTATGCCCGCTGGCATTTGCACTATGGAAAGCAGCGAGTCCTGGCCGGAGAGAGCCTTCGATTCAACAGGTACGCCAAAAACCGGCAAAGGCGTCATGGACGCAGCCATGCCTGGCAGATGTGCAGCACCGCCTGCACCCGCAATAATGACCTTGAAACCAGATTCTCTCGCGCTTTTGGCGAACTCGACCAATCGATCCGGCGTTCTGTGCGCCGAAACGATCCGGTCATCGTGAGAAATTCCAAGGCTGTCCAACGTTTCAGCCGCATGACGCATGGTCGACCAATCGGACTGGCTTCCCATAATGATTGCTACGTCAGCACGTGTATCAGCCATTGAGCATCCTCTAATAATGGAATGGGGGAATTAGTGTAAAAGCAAAGAGCCTGCAAGCATAAGTCACAGCACCGCAGATTGCTCTTTGATATCAGGCGATTATGTCGGGGATGATTTTGTCTTCCAGCTCGATGAGCTTATCTTTGATGATGAGTTTCTTCTTTTTCATGCGCTGGATACGCAGCTGGTCGCAACCAACTTGGATCATTGCCTGGATAGCTGCATCGAAGTCCAGATGCTCTTGCTTCAATCTTGCGACTGCCAATCGAATGTCAGCCTGATCTTGATCGGACATGCAGTGATTCCCGGTATTTTGCTGTAGAATTATCAAAAGCGGTCCGGAGTAACACTGTCACTTGCCGGTATGCCGCAATATCACATTTCATGTGACAATAAAATCCTGCGAAACATATTCGACAATTGCTTCAAGTAGTGGCAGAGTGTCACGGCTCTGTCATAAAGCCGCTACTTGGCTGACAGGGCATTACGAGCAAGGAAATTAACCAAGGGAGAAGCCGCATGGCCATTGAGTCTCATCTTGAAACGCTTGAACGTAAGCATGGAGCACTTGAGAAAGAAATCTCCGATGCAATGCTAAGTCCAGCTACGGACGATCTTAAGATTAGCGACCTCAAGCGTCGCAAGCTTGTGCTGAAAGAGCAAATCGAAAAAATTCGTACGCTCGTTACTCACCACTAAAACGACTCCGGGTCGCAAGGCAAGATAGACCCCGAATTCCGCCTGAGTATATCACGCGGCAGATCCGAAAACCCGGCACGTCTGGTCAGACAGCCGGGTTTTCATGTCTTTGGATGAGTTTTCTGCCGGTGCTATGGCGGATTATTCATTCCAGAACTGATCAAGCCACAAATTCAAATGGAAAAAGCCGCTATCGTCGACTGCGTAGATGCGGCGGGTGCCTTCTGATTTCACCGAAACCAGTTGCGCATCAAGCAGTGCTTTAAGGTGCTGGGAGACCGCGGGGCGCGATATAGGAAGACCGGACGCCAACTCATTCACGGTTTTTGGACCCCGCCTCAATTCCTCAAGAAGGTATCGGCGGTTGGGATCGGAAATTGCAACAAAAGCATCTGTTTCGACCATGTTGCAGTTTCGGTTTAAACCGCCAGCAATGTCAACGGATTTGTCGCTATTCGGGCAGGGTTTCCGCACGTGGATCAAGCTTTACACCTTCGGGTGTTGCACGTTCCGAATGCACCGTCTGAAAATTATCCCGCAGTTCGATTGGCACCGGCGCGCGCATTCGCGAGCGAATGATTGCATGACACATGATTGCCGCATGAGCCAGTGCCGTGATCGCAAACAATCCTTCGGCTCCGATGGTCTCCATCGCCCAGGCGCCCAGTACCGGGCCGATCATCGTGCCAAAACCATAGAGCAATAACAGGCCACTCGTCACTTTGACGAAGTTTTCGGAGTCCGAAAAGTCGTTGGCATGCGCAACAGCCACGGGATAGAGCGTATAGGCCAAGCCACCATATATCGCCGTCATGATGAGAATGATCGTGGCATGCCTTGGAGCGATGAAGAAAATCAACAGCCCGATCAATGCCGCAGCACCGCCAACGAAGGCCAATACATAACGCCGGTCGGTTCGATCAGACATACGCCCGACCGGAATCTGCATCAGCGCGCCGCCGAGCACCGAGGCGCTCATCATCAAGGCGATTTCACCGACCGAAATCCCTGTCGCAGCGCCATATACAGCGCCCAGCGTACCGAATGCGCCATTGGCAACGCCAATGAGTATGCAGCCAAGAAAAGCCACCGGCGAATTACGGTAAAGCGCACGCAAATCAAGCTGCACTTCCGTCAATGGTTTTGGACTGCTGGCTGTTGAAATAGCTGTCGGAATCAATGCGAGACAGAACAATATGCCGGACAGCATAAAGAACGTGCCATTATGCACATCGCCAAAACCGATCATCAGCTGGCCAACCGTTATCGACCCGAAATTGACCACCATATAGAGACCGAATATTTGGCCGCGATTGGCGTTCGTGGCCCGCTCATTAAGCCAACTCTCAATCACCATATAGGAGCCTGCCATGGCAAATCCGGTGAGGGCGCGCAGGATAATCCAAGCCGTTGAATTAACGAGTATTCCGGTCATCAGCGCAACGATTGCCGCAATCGCGGCAAAGGCGCTGAATGCACGAACATGTCCGACTCTTCTCACCAGTCGCGGGGCAAGAAGGCAGGCTGTTATAAAGCCACCTGCCCATGCTGTTCCCAGCAAACCGAGCGATGTCGTTGAAAACCCTTCGGCGCCGCCGCGCAAGGGTAGCAATAATCCATGCAGGCCTGAAGCCATGACGAGAAAAGATGTGCCGCAAAGAAGCGCAAAGACCTGAATGAATGAACGAAACACGAGATATCCTTCGGACGAGCGGGGGAAGACGGCTCTGTATTGATAGGGATGCAGCTTTCTCTCGGTTATCAATGCGGAAACTTGATGGCACCTGCACCAAATTGAAATCAATCAGCGAAAGAGCGCCTCTGCAGCAACCTTGCTATCTCCCTTTCGCGAACGCTCCTCCTCAAGACGTACAATCTCCGCACGCAACAAGCCTATACGCTCATCAAGTTCTGCAACAGATAGCAAAGACAAATCCTGGCCGATATCATGAACAGTCTTGCGCCGGGGCTCTTCATCGAAAAGTGACATTTCTTTCCTCCACTTGTCGCCTCCGCGTAGTAAGATACATTCCAACCACTTGGAATTGCAAATTATTCCAATGAATCAATATCAGGGAAGTTCATAATGGCAGAAGAGATTCCAACAGTGATGACGGCGATTGAGATCAGTTCTCCAGGTGGCCCAAGGGTTCTCAAAGCGGGCGAGAGACCCGTTCCTGCGCCCAAATCCGGGGAGCTTCTTGTGCGAGTGCGGTCCGCCGGTGTTAATCGTCCCGATGTTTTGCAACGGCAAGGCCATTATCCACCGCCACAAGGCGCTTCAGACATTCCGGGGTTGGAAATTTCCGGGGATGTTGTCGCAACAGGGGAAGGTGTAACCCGTTTCCGCCTTGGTGAACGTGTTACGGCACTCGTGGCCGGCGGCGGCTATGCCCAATATTGTACGGTTCATGAATCCAACGCCCTGCCGATCCCGGCAGGCTACGGCTACATAGAGGCCGCCGCAATTCCCGAAACATTCTTCACCGTCTGGCACAATGTTTTTGAAAGGGGCGCCCTGCAAAGCGGCGAGACATTTCTCGTTCATGGCGGCTCGTCCGGTATCGGCACGACAGCGATACAGCTGGCCAAGGCCTTCGGGGCGAGCGTATTTACAACGGCTGGATCAGGCGACAAGTGCGAAGCATGCGTCAAGCTTGGAGCCGATCACGCAATCAATTATCGCGAAGAGGACTTTGTCGAGGCTGTTAAGCGACACACGGACGGCAAAGGTGCCAATCTGATCCTCGACATGGTTGGCGGTGACTACATCGACCGGAACTATGACGCGGCGGCTATTGATGGCCGTATCGTGCAGATTGCTTTTCTCAACGGGGCAAAGGCAACGACCGATATGACCAAGCTGATGGTCAAGCGACTGCAACATACCGGATCAACGTTAAGGGCCCGAACAATCGAGTTCAAAGCCGGAATTGCCCGCGAGCTTGAACTTAATGTTTGGCCGCTATTGGCTGAGCGTAAAGTCGCGCCGGTGATCGATATGGTCTATCCACTGCATGAAGCCTGGCGCGCGCATGAGCGTATGGAAGATGGCCAGCATATTGGCAAAATTGTTTTAGATGTAAGCTGAACCAAGACTGTAAAGGCCGCTATATGCGGCCTTTATCTTATTTCCGGTTTTATCAGTTTGTAGCCTGGACCTTACCGATGCCGAAAAACAGGGTTTCCCCCGATGAGTCATCGACACCATCATTGTCAGTAACGGCATAACCATTGCCATCAACATCAATAGCGAACCCTTCAAGCTTTTCCGAAATGTAGCCATTGGCGCTCTTGAGATCGTCAATGAAATCATGTGCCAGCACCTTTTCAACGACGGGTAGCTTTTCGCCGATCTTGGCAGGTTTCAAACCCTCTAGCGCCACACGATATAACCGTTTGTTGGCAGCCTTATCACCAATCTGGTTATCGCGTTCAACGATATAAAGCTGACCGTCATGAGCGGTAATTTCGGAAAGACCGACCCAACCTGCTCCGATATTATCGAGCGGATAGGAAACAGCAGTCCAGGATTTATCCTTGATGTTGTAGTTCAGCAGTTTGACGAAACCTTTTTCGTCATCCTTCCACTCGCGCTGGATCGCCATCCACAATGTGGCGTCATCACCTTCCCCAACACGCGTAATCCCTTCCAGGCCGAAACGAACCTGGTTTGGCAGAAGTTCTTCGGGAAGTGCTATTTCCTTTTTGATCTCGCCTTTCCCGTTTACGTTGAGAATTGCATGGGGCACGAGCTTGGCCTGGTCGCCTTCATTGGCGAGCCAGAAACCGCCATCGCCATCCGTGGTGATGCCTTCAAGATCAAGTTTCTGTGCCGGTTGCCCACCGCGTTTGACGACCAGTGCTTTGGTGATTTTTGCCGGGCTTTGGTTCGCATCAATCGTGAAGATCGAAGGCGCCGCGGAGTAGAAGGAATCCGATACGGCATAGAGCTTGCCCGCTTCCTTTAGATCAGCAACCAATCCCGATAGAGCGCCCCAGCCAAGCGGCGTTCCATCATCCTTCATCGTCGAAACGATCTGCGGATAATTCGGCTTCTGATCCTTGAGTTCATAAATCATAACATGCGAGCGTACGCCGCCATCTTTAATCAAATCAGCCTCATTGGCTGTTACCAGCAGATTGCGTGATGGGATTGCCAATACACCTTCGGGGGCGATGCCTGATGGCAGCAATTGAACAAATTCCGGCTCAGCGCCCGTGTCCTTGTAGACACCGACAATCGAAGCACGCTCACTGGCAACAAACAGGTAGTTTGTATCGCCGAATTTGCCGACCTCAGCCCCTTCAAGCTCAACGCCCTTCTTATTGCGCTTATCGGGATAGTGACCAGCTTCAGCAATCTTATGCTCAAGCGATGCGCCGGATTCGTAGGCAACTTTCCCGTCTTTGGTGAATATTGTAAAGCTGCGCGATCCGCCTTTGTAATCGCCTTCATTGGCAACAATCACGCGGTTATTGTCGAGCCATTTGATCGTGTCAGGCTCTCTCAGAACACCTTTTGCACTGCCATCAAACTTGAGAGCGCCATCTTTTTCCACGTCGATTTTATCCAGATCGACAGTGCCGGCAGAGAAATGATTTGTAATTTTTCCGCTCGCCGCATCGATAATTGCGATATGGTTGTTTTCCTGCAGTGTTACCGCAATCTGGTTTTCCCGGTTGATGGAGACAAACTCAGGTTCGGCATCTTCCGGTGCGACTTCGGAAAGTCCGGTAAGTTCAACGGTTTTCGCTGTTGCGCAATCCGGAGCACCATCCTTCAGCGAAATTATTTTGAGATTACCGCTTGGAAGCTGCGGTATTTCTCCATCATTCAACTCTTCATCACGTTCATTTTCGATTGCTATGGCAGCAAAAGTCTTGTCGGGAGAGATAGCGACAGAATCGGGCTGTCCACCGAGATCACATGTAGCAATCACCTTGCGGGAGGCTAGCTCGACCACATCGAGGCGGCCTGAAGGATTGGCCTTGTCCTTGGAAGTATTGACCGCGGCAAGGACGTTTGCGCCGACGGCTGCTACCGATGTGGGTTCGCCATCCAGCTTAAGTTGTCCCAGCGGCTGCGGCTTGCCTGCTTCAGTGATATCAATAAAACCGATCGCACCATTTGGGCTGTCAGAATAAACCAATGTCTTGCCATCTTCTGATGCTGTGATGATCTCGGAAGAAGTCACCTGCGAGAGATCGGAATCCTTGGGCAGGTTGGAAATCACGGGAAAGCTTGCAATGCGGTTGAACACTGGTTCTGCCATTGCAGGTATTGCTGTGGATGCAGCCAGAATGGTCCAAAGACCGATGGTGAGAAAACGATGCGACATTGGAACAATCTCCGATTGAATTGAAGAGACTGATCGCGTGCGTCTGTTGCAGTGTCATGACATTTACATGACAGTTTGATGAAACACTTGCCCGAGGGAATGTGCGGTTATTTGGAACATGGCACGAATCCCCAAAGCGATTCTTGCTCATCGATTAAAATACCGCTATATAACGGCTCGAAATCCCGGAAATTGTGGTTGAACCCACGTCCCGCCCCTCCGGAGCGGACGAACAAGAGGACTATATCTATGGCCACCCAGCTTCTAATGCCAAAGGCAACGGCCGTCTGGCTTGTCGATAATACGGCCCTGTCTTTCGATCAGATCGCTGCTTTCTGCACGCTCCATCCGCTTGAAGTTAAGGCTATCGCGGACGGTGAATCGGCCCAAGGCATCAAGGGCCTTGATCCATTGATCACCGGACAGCTATCCCGCGAAGAAATTGCCAAGGGCGAAAAAGACCCGAACCATAAGCTCAAGATTTCGGACCCCAAGGTTCGCGTTCCCGAGACCAAGCGCAAGGGCCCTCGCTATACGCCGTTGTCCAAGCGTCAGGATCGTCCGAATGCTATTCTCTGGCTCGTTCGCAATCATCCAGAGCTCAAAGATGCGCAGATTTCGCGCCTGATCGGTACGACCAAGTCGACAATCGAACAGATCCGCAACCGCACCCATTGGAACTCCAACAATCTGCAACCAATGGACCCGGTTACACTGGGCCTCTCGTCGCAGATTGATCTGGATATTGAGGTCGAACGTTCTTCGCGCGGGCGTCCCGTACAGCCGGGCGAAGGTGGCGATACACTTCTGCCAGCTTCCGCGACTGAAAATCTCGACATTCAGCCAACGGTTCGTGAAGAAGACCAGGAGCTTGACGCAGACAAGGTTTTCGCCAAGCTTTCGTCGTTGAAAGGCCGTCAGGACGACGAAGACGAGGAATAATCGTCTCCGCACCATTCGACTGACTATGTAGCAAAAGCCTCGTCCGTGACGAGGCTTTTTACGTCAAGGAGTGAGCAATGCTTCCAGGTTTTGAAACTGAACGTTTGCTGTTGCGACCTCGGACCATGGATCATTTCGAAGATTGCATTGCCATGGATCGCGATCCCGCTGTGACAAAGTTCATCCCCGGTCCATGGACCGATGACACCAGTCACAGACAGTTTCTGACGGATCGGATATTAACCGATTTCGGTATCGGCCTTGGCTACTGGTCAATCTTCGAGAAAACCCGTTCGGATCAATTTCTTGGCTGGGTGCTGTTGATTCCCCATAATGCTATCGGGCCCGATGTGGAAATCGGCTGGCGTCTCAACCGTCTGGCTTGGGGCAAAGGAATCGCAACGGAAGCAGCCAAGCCTGTTCTTGAACATGGTTTCAAGGCGACCACCGTGGATCGAATTATCGCCGCTATTGATCCTCGCAACAGCGCATCAGTCCGAGTCGCCGAAAAGCTTGGAATGGAGCTGATGGGCGAAACTGAGGAGGACGGCTATCATTTCGTAACCTACGCAATACTGCGCGCAACTTTCCAGACCGCCATTGATCAACTGCCCAGTTAAAAGGCTTTATGAAGCACGGGCTTCGGTATTGGGTGTTTCGCTAAGTTCCACCCTGCGGTAGAAATCGGCAAGCGTCCTGCCGCGCTCCTGACGGAAGATGCGATCAGCCTTCTCAACCTTGGTGATGCGATCGATCCGGAAGGTCCGAAAGTCATTACGCAGCTCGCACCAGCTGATCAATGTCCAGACTTTTCCCCAAAACCACAGACCGAGTGGCCTGATATCCCGCGTACTGTCCTTGCCCTCAAGGTCGGTATAGGTGATCGAAAGCACACGGCATTGTTCGGCAGCATTTTCTGCCAGATCAATCAAAGCGCGTGCGCTATCACTAATATTGGTGCCCGATGCGTGAATATGTGTGTTGGTGATACGCGGGCGATCCTCCTTTGGCAGGACGGCTCCGATCTTTATAATCGCCTCTTCGGCCGCGCGCGCCATGGAAGCACCGCCCCAAGCAGTTATCAGCCGCGCGCCAGCAACAAGCGCTACCACCTCATCCCGGGTGAACATCAAGGGTGGGAGGTCAAAGCCTTCCCGTAAAATATAGCCAACGCCCGCTTCGCCATCAATGGGAACACCCGTAGACTGCAAATCGGCAATGTCGCGATAGATCGTACGTTCTGACACTTCAAGCTTTTCGGCAAGTTGCCTTGCCGTTACAAGTCGCCCGCCACGCAGCTTCTGCACAATCTGGAAAAGTCGGTCTGCTCTACGCATCGCTCAAGCCTTCTCACTTCGGGAAGTAAATTCTCTTGCAATCATTTCACGCATCTCGGCGATTTGGGGTGCTTGTTCGGGAAAGAGCGCTTCGAGGAAGGCAATGGCAAAGGTTCCGGGCGCAGTTCCCGCCGCGCTTACAACATGCCCATCGCGTACTGCATAGGGCACATCCTGATAATGCTCAGACCCGGCATAAGTATCCAGACGCGATTCGATCCAACCGGCTCCATTGCTGGTATGCTTGCGGCCTGAAAACAGGCCCGCACGCGCCAGTGCAAGAGTACCGGCACATATGCCACCGACAATTCCACCGCGCGCCAGAACATCCTTCAATAAGGGTGTTATGTCAGGAGCATCCGCGTCCGACCATGTGTCGAATCCAATGACGGCAACCGCATCAAGATCAAGATTGTCTGATGGATCGACACCGCGATCCGGGAGCATGCGAAAGCCGCCAATTGATTTTAGCGGACCCGGAGAAGGTGAAAGGCAGACGGCTCGGCCACCAAACCACTCATTGACCGAGCCGGAAAGCATGCCAAATTCCCAATCGGCAAAGCCTTCAACGAAAACAAATCCAACTGTTCGTTTCTTTTCCATTGAAGCCCTCCTCCATGGCAGTCAAATTCAACATCCCAGCTCTAAGGGGCTGGATTTGCGAGCTTTTAAGCTCTCATAGTGTTTTGGCCAATCCAACTGCCATGGCGTAAGCTCATCACTGGTTGCAGGCACGGCAGTGTCGTCTTCGCCTAGGGAATTGCGTTTTGCCAATCGTTCAGCATAGGCATCCGGCCAGCCAATGTCTTTCAAGAGATGCTCGGGAAGCGAGTTAAGATGCCGTTCCGTACGCAGCTCCTGCCGGTGAATTGCAAACTCGGAAAACCAATGCTTCACACTCTGTACGATATCAAAATCGAGGTAAGCCATATCCCTGTCTCCTTCTGACTACGGGAACATAATGGCATACCCCTCCTGACAACCTTCTGTCAGTAGGATGTCAACAGCCTAAAAATCATCCATTGACCGGCACTGTATAATTCAATGGTAATCGACCACCATCGGCATAGATCGTTTGCCCCGTTATGTAGCTCGCATCGTCTGAAGCCAGGAACGCCGCCACAGCAGCTATTTCGGAGGGCTCTCCCACCCGGCCCAGCGGTGTACGGGACAATATCCTCTGTTTTGCGGCCATATCCGAATTGACCGTATCCAGCATCTGGGTTTTGATCGAGCCTGGACCGATTGCGTTCACGCGAATCCCATAGGGTGCGAGCGAAAGAGCCATGACTTTGGTCAATTGACTGACGCCACCCTTCGAAACCGAATAGGCAATTTGCTCCGGCAAACCGACGACTGCATTGATTGACGACATATTGACTATGGAGCCTGCATTACCTCCGTCTTTTATCTTTTTGACCATATACCGCGCTACAGCCTGACCACAAAGAAACGATCCTTTTAGATTAACCCGCAGAACCCGATCAAAATCATCCTCGTTCAGGTCGAGAAAATCTGCCGTGTGTACAATACCAGCATTATTGACCAGTATATCCACATCACCGAATGCCTCGATTGTTCCAGCCACGAGATTGTGCACATCCAGCCTGCTGCTGACATCTGTTGAGGAAAAGCGGACTTTACCCAAAGGGGACAGCTCTTTTACCGCCACGGCTCCCTGAGCGTCATTGATGTCAGCAAGCATAACACTGGCCCCATCTTGAAGAAAGCGCCTTGCAATGGCCAGCCCGATACCCTGAGCGCCACCCGTTACAATTGCGATTTTGCCATCCAATGCCATTGCCAGTCTCCAATTTGACAACAGAGCTTAACCTTGGATGGCAGATGGTCAACCAGTAACCAGACCAATTCCTCGTGCATTGAGCACAAACTGGATTTCCTCAAGAATCGCTGGATCGTCAATCGTCGCGGGCATATTCCACGGCTCCTGATCGGCAATCTTCTGCATGGTGCCCCGCAATATTTTACCGGAGCGCGTCTTGGGCAGACGTTTTGCCGTTATGGCCATTTTAAACGCAGCAACCGGGCCAATCTTCTCCCGCATCAAAGCAACGCAATCTTGCTCAATATCGGCTTCGCTCCTTGTAACGCCGGATTTCAGCACAATGAACCCGCAAGGAACCTGACCTTTCACACTGTCGGCAATGCCGATAACAGCGCATTCGGCAACATCCGGATGGCTGGAAAGAACCTCTTCCATCGCCCCGGTCGACAGGCGATGACCGGCAACATTGATGATGTCGTCGGTGCGGCTCATAATATAGATATAGCCGTCCTCGTCCATGATGCCTGCATCTGCTGTCTTGTAGTATCCCGGAAACTCGCTGATGTACGCCTCGCGAAACCTCTGGTCCGCATTCCACAATGTCGGCAGGAATGCCGGCGGCAAGGGCAGTTTGACCACGATATTGCCAAGCTCGCCGCGCTTGACTGGATGACCTGCATCGTCAAGAACCTGCACGTCATAACCGGGCATTGGGACCGTCGGCGAGCCATATTTTACCGGCAACATTCCAAGCCCCGCCGGGTTGGCTGCCATGGGCCAGCCGCTTTCGGTCTGCCACCAATGATCTATGACCGGAACGCCTAGTTTTTGTTCGGCCCATTTGATCGTATCCGTATCGGCGCGCTCTCCCGCCAGGAAAAGATACTTCAACGAAGAAATATCATATCTGCCGATAAGCTCGCCCTTGGGGTCTTCTTTCTTGATCGCCCGAAATGCGGTCGGCGCGGTAAATAGTACCTTGACCTTGTGGTCAGCGATTACGCGCCAGAATGTACCAGCATCGGGCGTTCCAACCGGCTTGCCTTCATAAAGAATGCTCGTCGCCCCAACGAAAAGTGGCGCATAAGCGATATAGGAGTGGCCGACGGCCCAGCCTATGTCCGAAGCCGCCCAGAACACATCTCCCGGGTAGGTGTCATAGATTGCGCCCATCGACCACGCCAAGGCGACCAGATGGCCGCCATTGTCGCGAACAACGCCTTTTGGCTGTCCCGTCGTACCTGATGTATAAAGAATATAAAGCGGATCAGTTGATTTAAGAGGCTCACAGGGAATCTTACGCCCCGCAGAGGCGGCAACTGCTTGGGCATAGTCAATATCCCGCCCCGAAACCAGTTCATGCGGCTGTTGCGGGCGCACAAGGATCAGACAAGTAGCCACTTTGTGCTGGGCCTGTTCGATAGCCTTGTCGAGCATAGGTTTGTAAGCAACCACCCTGCCCGGTTCCAGCCCGCAGGACGTAGCGATAATCATAACCGGCTTGGCGTCGTCTATCCTTGTTGCAAGCTCGTTAGCGGCAAATCCTCCGAAGACAACCGAATGAACTGCACCAATGCGCGCGCATGCGAGCATTGCGACAACGGCCTCGGGCACCATCGCCATATAGATAATGACGCGATCCCCCTTCCCCACCCCCTTATCGACCAGCACCGACGCCAATGCCTCGATTTCAGCCTGTAAATCACTATAACTTATCTTGCGAACCGTTCCTGTTATGGCGCTATCATGGATCAGCGCGTCCTGATCGCCACGCCCTGCGAGAACATGCCTGTCTACGGCGTTGTAACAGGTGTTGCATTCAGCTCCCGCGTACCAGCGGCCATAAGGGCCACTGTCTGGATCAAAAACCGTATCCCACGGCTTGATCCAATCGATGGCTACTCCTGCTTTGGCCCAGAATGCCAAGGGATCGGTCTGCCAATCCTGATAGACCTGCGCATATAGTGATGTCATGAAATTCCTCCCGTAAGAAGCATCCTAAATCCGGAAGGCGGAGTCAAAGGGCGAATTGACAATTCTCCGCGCTTGGCACACTGCTCAATTCAATCAACAGGATATTGCAGACAGATCATCCATGACCAAAATCCTGTCCTTTGTTTTCATAGTCATTATGGCGCTGCATCTATTCAAGCCGCTCGGCTTGCCCGGATTGAAAAAGCGCAAGGATTTCTGGAAAATCGCCGTCGGAGCAGTGCTGGCTATTTTGGTCGTTGGCGTCTCAAGACACGTAGGATAATGCGTTTAGCCGCCAGCGGGGGAAGCGGCATCCTTCTCATCGACCTGGGGGCGATTGAGGATGTAGGGGACGAGATGTTTTGCCCAAGCATCATAGCCCAATGCCGAAGCGTGAAAGCCGTCCGTGGAAAAACCTTCGGCAGATTCCACTGGTAGGCGAAGCGCTGGAATAGCCATTCGCTCGCGGCACAATCTTTCGCCGAGCTTGTTGATTGCGACAGCGCGTCCTTCCAGAATACGCCCGAGCAATGGAGGCATAGCCGGAACATCGCGAAAATCGATAACCTGTGACCATACCACGTGGGCCTCAGGCCATTTCGCTCTCAGTGCATAAAGAAGCCCGCCAAACTCACGCTTGAAGCGTGGCAGCGAGTGAAAATTCTTTGTGTCATTTGTGCCGGTTGATAGCACGATATGCGTCCACATTCCGCGTTCAAGATTTGGCACAACATGATCGCGCAATTGTCCCGATGTTGCTGAATTGAACCCTGCAGCACGCCAGATGACCTTACGGCCTGTTCGGCCCTGCAGATAGACCGCCAACCGTACACAAAGCCCCTGCCATGCATCAGTGACACCCACCCCTGCGGCAGACGAGTCCCCCAGAACAAGCAGCCGGATAGCCGGATCTTTGCCCGCAATTTCCCCCACGGGCAGGCCAACAGGCGGAATCATTCGCTCTGTCTTCAATCGTACATTTATCCCCTGCCATGCATAGACAGGATAAAGAAACCAACTCAGCAAAGGATGGAATGGCGCAGGTTTCATTCGTCTTTGGTTGTCCCATAAAAAAGCCCGGGCTGATTCCCCGGGCTCCATGAGATACGCTTTTGGATAAAAAATGCTTAAGAGACCCTTAAGCAGCCTTTTCCAGGTCTTTCTTCCAGCCGCCAGTGGCAGCAAGACCATTCATTTTTGCACGATGTGCAAAGGCGCGCTGACCTGCTGCAACATTTTCTGACTTCCCGTTCCAGGCGCTCAACGCTGCTGCCTGCAAGGCACGACCATAGGAGAAAGTCAGCTTCCAAGGCATGGTGAAATTGGCATTCATTGCCGATAGATGCGCTGTTGCTTCTTCTTCCGTCTGACCGCCGGACAGGAATGCAATGCCTGGTACAGCGGATGGAACAGTCGACTTCAACAGGCGCACAGTCAGCTCAGCTACCTGCTCGACGGAAGCCTTCTGGGCCTTCTGTCCTGCAACGACCATGTTCGGCTTGAGGATCATGCCTTCCAGAACAACGCGTGCATCATAAAGCTCGTCGAATACGGTCTTCAGAACCCATTCGCTGACTTCATAGCAGCGTTCGATCGAGTGATTGCCCGGTGTGCCGTCCATAAGCACTTCCGGCTCAACGATTGGTACAATTCCAGCTTCCTGACAAAGCGCGGCATAGCGTGCCAGAGCTTGGGCATTCTGCTTCACGGCACCCCATGTTGGCAGACCGTCGGAAATCGAGATAGCGGCCCGCCACTTGGAGAAGCGTGCGCCAAGCTTGTAATATTCCGCTAGGCGCTCGCGAAGACCATCTAGACCTTCTGTGATGGTTTCGCCGGGAAACCCAGCAAGCGGCTTGGCGCCTGCGTCAACCTTGATGCCTGGAATGCAGCCTGCATCCTGCATGATCTTGACGAGAGATGTTCCGTCCTTGGCATTCTGGCGAATGGTTTCATCGTAAAGGATGACACCGGAAATGTAGTTCTTCATCGCCTCATCGGAGCGGAACAGCATTTCACGATAGTCGCGGCGGCTATCGGCGGTGGATTCCAGCCCGATACTATCGAACCGCTTTTTGATTGTTCCTGAACTTTCATCGGCGGCAAGGAGGCCCTTGCCGTTGGCAACCATTGCAACCGCTATATCTTCCAGACGTTCGCTCATAGACTGATGTACTCCTTTTTCCCTTATCCGCCCCATAACAGAAGCCTATGACAAACGAAACGGTGCACCAAGTAACTGAAACGATTGAAATTTTTTCAACCGATTTAACCGGATAACATTTTCTTATAATTGGTAATCAAGCCCGATTTCCGGGCTTGATTAGGGAGCAAAACTTACTTCTTCAGCACATCGACGCCGGGCAATGGCTTGCCTTCCATCCATTCAAGGAAAGCGCCTCCGGCAGTTGAAACATAGCTGAAATCATCGGCGACTCCGGCATGATTGAGCGCCGACACGGTATCTCCGCCGCCAGCAACCGAAACCAGATGTCCGGCCTTGGTACGCTGCGCAACGTGACGGGCTGCGGCCACCGTTGCCTTGTCGAATGGCGTCAGCTCAAAGGCACCAAGCGGGCCGTTCCAGACGAGGGTGGATGCATCATCAATTGCCGCCTTTACGCGCTCAATGGATTGCGGACCCACATCAAGGATCATGCCATCATCGGGGATCGCATCGAGCCCATAGGCGTGGAATGGGGCATTGGCCTCAAAATGCCAAGCCACAATGGCATCCACCGGAAGAATGATTGTGCAGTTAGCTGCTTTCGCTTTTGCCATGATCTCGCGCGCGGTTCCGGCCAAATCGTGTTCGCACAGCGATTTGCCGACCTTGACGCCCTGCGCCGCCAGAAATGTATTTGCCATGCCGCCGCCAATGACCAGTGCATCGACTTTTTCTACCAGATTGCCGAGCAGATCCAGCTTGGACGAAACCTTTGCGCCGCCGACAATGGCCACGACAGGGCGTTTCGGTGCGCCGAGACCCTTTTCCAGCGCTTTAAGCTCTGCTTCCATCGTTCGTCCGGCATAGGCTGGCAGAACGCGGGCAAGGCCTTCGGTTGAAGCATGGGCACGGTGCGCAGCAGAAAACGCATCATTCACATAGAGATCGCCATTTGCAGCAAGCGCTTTGACATATTCCGGGTCGTTCTTTTCTTCGCCTTTATGAAAACGCGTATTTTCCAAAAGCAGCACATCGCCATTCTTCAACTTGCCGACAGCTTCAGCAGCCTTTTCACCGATACTATCGGCAGCAAAATGCACACTGTGGCCAATTATCTTTGCGGCGGCATGGGCGATCGGCTCCAGCGAAAACTGTGGGTCCGGGCCATCCTTCGGGCGACCGAAATGGGCAAGCAAAATGACCTTTGCGCCCTTTTTCGATAGTTCCTGGATTGTTGGAGCTACGCGTTCTATCCGTGTCGCATCTGTCACGACGCCATCGCTCACCGGAACATTCAGGTCAACGCGTACGAGAACACGCTTTCCGGCAACATCAGCATCATCAAGCGTTTTGAAATTTGTCATGAAACTCACCTCATCTGCACGCAGCCGCTTGGGAAAGCCCGTATAGCCGACTGTATAACCATCAAAAACAAAAATGGCGGGTGTGTCGACCCGCCATTTGAAATCAAATCACTTCAAAGCCGGTCAGATCAACTTGCCGAAAGCAACGGCTGTGTCGCTCATACGGCTGGAGAAGCCCCACTCATTATCATACCAGGAAAGGACACGAACAAATGTGCCGTCCATAACCTTGGTCTGGTCAATGTGGAATATCGATGAATGCGAATCGTGATTGAAGTCAATTGACACGTTCGGCGCATCGGTAAAGCCCAGAATGCCCTTCAGCTTGCCATTGGCCGCCGACTTGATCGCATCATTGATTTCCGCAACGCTAGTGGATCTCTTGGCAACGAATTTGAAGTCGACCACAGACACATTCGGCGTTGGAACGCGAATGGAGCTGCCATCGAGCTTGCCATTGAGTTCAGGCAATACCAGACCGACAGCCTTGGCAGCACCGGTCGAAGTAGGGATCATCGACAGGGCAGCTGCGCGTCCACGATAGAGATCCTTGTGCATAGTATCCAGCGTTGGCTGATCGCCCGTATAGCTATGGATCGTGGTCATGAACCCGTGATCAATACCAACGGCTTCATTCAGTACATAAGCAACCGGCGCAAGGCAATTTGTCGTGCAGGAAGCGTTGGAAATGACCATATGGTCTTTGGTCAACTTGTGATCGTTTACGCCAAAAACGACAGTCAGATCGGCGCCATCGGAAGGAGCCGAAACAATAACGCGCTTTGCGCCAGCTTCAAGATGCGCTGCAGCCTTGTCGCGGGCCGTAAAAATGCCTGTGCATTCCAGCGCAATATCGACATTCAACTCTTTCCAAGGCAATTCGGCTGGATTGCGAACAGCGGTGACTTTGATCGGGCCACGGCCCACGTCAATTGTGTCGCCAGCCACTGTTACCGTACCGGGAAAGCGTCCATGAACGCTGTCGTAACGCATAAGGTGAGCATTGGTCTCGACAGGACCCAGGTCGTTGATGGCAACAACCTCGATGTCGGTACGGCCTGATTCTACGATAGCGCGAAGAACGTTGCGGCCAATGCGGCCAAATCCGTTAATTGCAACGCGAACTGTCATGTTTTTTCTCCTGAGGGGTATGGAGCCCTTGAATGGATCATAGAGGAACGAGATGGATTATTTCAACTTTGCTTCAGCAGCAGTGACGATATGTGACGCCGTAATGCCAAAATGCTCGTAGAGTTCTTCAATCGGACCGCTCGCGCCAAAGCCGTTCATTCCGATGAAAATCCCGTCCGTGCCGATAAACCGGTCCCAGCCCATGCGGATCGCAGCTTCAACAGCCACCTTGACCGGCGCATCGCCAATCAATGTGCGCTTGTATTCTTCACTCTGAGCTTCGAAGAGCTCAAAGCAAGGGACCGAAATCACCCGCGTTGGATGTCCGTTTTTCTCAAGCTGTGCTCTTGCACTGAGAGCGATTTCGACTTCCGAACCGGTTGCGAATATGGTCACTTCAGCCTTGCCGCTTGCAGTGGCAAGTTCATAGGCGCCGTAAGCGCATTTATTCTCATCAAAATGCACGTCACGAACGGTCGGCAGATTCTGACGGGTCAATGCGATGGTTGATGGCGTGGTGCGTGACTTGAGCGCAATTTCCCAGCACTCAGCTGTTTCAACAACGTCCGCCGGACGGAAGACATAATTGTTTGGAATTGCACGCAGGGCTGCCAGATGTTCGACCGGCTGATGCGTCGGGCCATCTTCACCAAGACCGATGGAATCGTGGGTCATGACATAGATGACGCGGATACCCATCAGGCTCGACAGACGCATGGCGCCGCGTGCGTAATCGGAGAAAGTCAAAAAGGTACCAGAATATGGAATGAGTCCACCGTGAAGTGCGATACCGTTCATCGCTGCTGCCATGCCATGTTCCCGGATACCGTAGTGAACATAGCGCTGGCCGTAATCCTCAGGAGTGATCCCCTTGGTCTGGCTGGTCTTGGTGTTGTTCGAACCTGTCAGATCGGCGGAGCCACCAATTGTTTCAGGAACCACGCCATTGATAACCTCAAGCGCCATTTCAGAAGCTTTGCGGGTCGCAACCTTTGGCTTTTCTTCAGAAAGCTTCTTCTTGTAAGCTGTAATTGTTGCTTCGAAGTTCCCCGGCAGATCACCGCGCATGCGCCGCTCAAACTCCGAACGGATTTCCGCGTCAGTCGCATTCAGACGCTCAGTCCATGCGGTATGTTCCTTGGCAGAACGCAGACCGGCAAGGCGCCATTCGTCGAGAGTTTCTGTAGGTACGACAAAAGGCTCCGAAGTCCAGCCCAACGCTTTGCGCGCACCGGCGAGTTCTTCGGCACCAAGCGGCGAACCGTGAACCTTGTTCGTCCCAGCCTTGGTCGGAGCACCAAAACCGATTGTGGTTTTGCAGGCGATCAGTGTCGGCTTGTCGGATTTCTTGGCGCGCTCGATAGCGGTGGCAATCGCATCCTGATCATGGCCATCGACGCTGATTGAATTCCACCCGGAAGCCTCGAAACGGGCTGGCTGATCGGTATTGTCGGCCAATGTAACCGGACCATCGATCGAGATGTTGTTGTGGTCCCAGAAAACGATAAGCTTGTTCAGCTTGAGATGACCAGCAAGTGAAATCGCTTCCTGGCTGATGCCTTCCATGAGGCAACCATCACCGGCAATGACATAGGTGTAGTGATCGACCAGAGCATCACCGAAATGCGCATTCATTATGCGTTCGGACAAAGCCATGCCAACAGCATTGGCAAGGCCCTGACCCAATGGACCGGTTGTTGTTTCAATACCGGCAGCATGACCATATTCGGGATGCCCAGCGGTACGGGAGCCAAGCTGGCGGAAATTTTTGATTTGGTCGATGTCAATATCTTCGTAGCCGGTCAGATAAAGCAGCGAATAAAGCAGCATCGAACCGTGACCTGCGGACAGTACGAAACGGTCGCGGTCCGGCCAGTGCGGAGCCTTTGGATCGAATTTCAGGAACTTTGTATAAAGGACGGTCGCAATGTCGGCTGCGCCCATGGGAAGTCCGGGATGGCCGGAATTTGCTTTTTCCACTGCATCCGCAGATAGAAAGCGGATTGCGTTGGCCATTTGATTGGATTTTTCAGAATTGGTCATAGTCACCGTCTTTCGAAGTGGAAAAGAGATGCCGTTTCTGGATGCCGGTTAGACAATATCCAAAAGGCACGCGACAAATAGCAGGTGTCGAGAGGGAGTCAACAAAAGCTGGCCAAATTGGGACGGTATTGCAGGAAGACATTCATTGGAGCACATTATTATCGGTGCATGAGTGCCACGGCGCCGTTCGGATTGATTGACGCAGCATTAATGTAACCACTAGACTCTCTGTCATAAGTCGTTCTTCTTTTTGCGATTCGCTGAAAAGATTGAGACACAGGGGAAACGTCGAAAATGGCATCTGAAGCCACCCTCAAACAAGTACTGGAAAGATTGGCCAAATCCCTCTCCACGCTTGAGAATGCAGTTGAAATGCGTCTTGAGCATGAGGGCGATTTTGCTGAAGCGGAAGAAGAGGTCCAGCGGATGAACATGGACCGGCGTAAGCTGGCTCAGGAGCTTGATGCGTCTGAAGGGCGGGCTGAGCGTCTTGAGGCGGCAAATAAAGAAGTTTCACGCCGCCTTGTCGCTGCGATGGAATCCATCCGCACGGTCCTTGATCGATAGAACAGGAAGAAACAACCATGGCTACCGTTACCGTAACGATCGATGGCAAAGCCTACAGAATGGCCTGTGACGAGGGTCAGGAACAACATCTGACCGGTCTGGCAGAACGTTTTGATCGTTACGTGACACACCTGAAATCCTCGTTCGGCGAGATTGGCGATCTGCGCCTGACAGTTATGGCCGGCATCATGGTTACAGACGAACTCCATGAATTGCAGTTGCGTCTGACCGGTCTGGAAAACGAAGCGGAAGCCTTGAGAAAGAGCCGGGACGAGGCGTTAGCCAAGGCCGACAAGAATGATTCGGCTATCACTGGCGTTCTGTCCGAGGTGGCTGGACGCATCGAAACGCTTGCAGCGCGTCTCGCTCCGAAGGCCAATTGACGGATTTCCTGCCCTCCTCAAAGACAGCTCCATGACAGATTCTTCCCGCAGCCTCTGAAGGCTTTGTACAAAAGTGCAAAGCAAGGGAGCTTTCAGGGAGGAAATACATGAAACTTCGCACGCTTGCTTTTGCGCTGGCCTTTGGCATGGCCTCATCGGCTCAGGCCGACGCGGTAAAGAATATCGAAATCATCGCTCCGGCAGGTCCGGGAGGCGGCTATGATCAATTGGCACGCTCGACACAACAATCGCTTCAGGACCTCAAGCTCGCTGGCGACATCCAGGTTGTTAATCGACCGGGAGCCGGTGGCACTATTGGCCTGGCCGAATTTGTTTCGAAGAAATATCCCGATACGGGCCTCATTGTTACGGGGATCGGCATGGTTGGCTCGATCCTGACCAATAACTCACCCGTGACAATGGACCAGACCAAGCCCATCGCGCGGATGACAGGCGAGTATCTTACGCTGGTCGTTCCGGCAGATTCGCCATTGAAAAGTATGGATGATCTGGTCAAAGCCTTCAAAGCTGATCCGGGATCAGTATCGTTGGGCGGTTTCGCCGCCGGTGGTGTCGACCATTTGCTGTATGGCATGATCGTCAAGGCAATTGGCGGCGATCTTTCCAAGATGAATTACGTCGCCATCGGTGCCGGAGGTGAGATGCTCGGACAGGTGATGGGAGGGCATATTTCCGTTGGTGCAGGCGGCTATTCCGAGTTTGCCGGACAAATTTCAGCCGGAACAGTGCGAGCACTCGGGATTTCGTCTGCAACGCGGCTCGAAGGCATTGATATGCCAACGATGAAGGAACAAGGGGTCGATGTTGAGTTGGTCAATTGGCGCGGCTTCCTCGGACAAGCCAACCTGTCGGAAGAACAGACGAAGGATCTTGATGCAGCCTTTTCTAAAATGGCGCAAAGCCCGGAATGGCAAGCAACATTGAAAAAGCATGGTTGGGTTGATCTTTACCAGCCATCCACCGAATTTGCCGCTTATATCAAAGAACAGCAGGCGACGGTCCTCGCGACATTCCGTGAACTGAAGCTCGTAGAATAAACGCTTATTTACTGCTGTCTTTCAAATCGGAACGAGAACTGGAATCCCGGTTTTTCGTTCCGATCATTGGGTATAATTGCGAGTTTAATCTAGCCTTCAATTTCCTCACGGAGCATTTCAAGCTCGAGCCATTCGTGCTCGAGCGCTTCGTGACTTGCACGCTTCTTGCCGATCTCCTCAACCGTCTTGTTGAACAGGGCCGGATTCTTTGCAAAAAGATCGGGATCGGCCAGCTTCTTTTCCAAATTGATAATTTCGCTATGCAGCGCTTCAATTTTAGCCGGAAGCGTTTCGAGCGCAAATTTCTGTTTGTAGGAGAGTTTGCGCTTTTCATCGCGAGCAGCAGGCATCTTTTCAGAAGCCACACCAGATGAAGCCTGCGGCTTGGCGGCTTTCAATTCCTTCCGGGTCGCAATCGCCGTTTCCTTGCGCTGCGCCAGCATATCGGTATAGCCACCGGCATATTCCAACCATTTCCCACTGCCTTCGGGAGCAATGATTGACGTTACGGTACGGTCAAGGAAATCGCGATCATGGCTGACGAGCAGCACTGTTCCGGCAAAGCCAGCAACCAATTCCTGCAACAAATCCAACGTTTCCATGTCGAGATCATTCGTCGGCTCATCGAGAACCAGCAGATTGGCAGGCCGTGCCAAGACCCGCGCCAGCATCAGACGTGCGCGCTCACCACCCGATAGCTCGCGGATTGGCGTGCGCAACTGCTCCGGTTGAAACAGGAAGTCTTTCATGTAGGAGGCAACGTGGCGCTGCTCGCCATTGACGATAACATTCTCTCCGCGCCCGTCGGTCAAATAGTCTGACAAGGTTTGTTCAAGATTTAGACTGTCCCGCCGCTGATCCAGCACCGCAATCTCAAGATTTGTTCCCAGTTTGACAAAGCCGCTATCCGGCTTGAGCAATCCTGTCAGCATGGAGAGGAGCGTCGTCTTACCCGCTCCATTCGGCCCGACAAATCCCACGCAATTTCCGCGTTGTATACGGGTGGAGAAATCATCCACGAGAATACGGTCATCATAGCTCTTGGAAAGATGTTCCGCCTCGATAACAAGCTTGCCAGATTCCTTGGCATCGCTGGCCTTGAGAACCGCCTTGCCCTGCGCGCCACGATGGTTGCGAAACTCGCTGCGCATGGATTGCAGGTCGCCGAGCCGACGCATGTTACGTTTGCGCCGTGCCGTAACGCCGTATCGTAACCAATGTTCCTCGCGTACAATCTGACGTCCAAGTTTGTGCAGGTCGCGCTCTTCTTCTTCCAGAACCTTGTCGCGCCACTCCTCGAACGAGCCAAACCCTTGATCGAGCCGTTTCGTAACGCCTCGATCAAGCCAGATGGTAGAACGGCTGACATTCTCCAGAAACCGCCGGTCATGCGATATTACCACGATGGCCGAGCGTATCTGGCGCAACTCACTTTCCAGCCACTCAATGGTTGTCAGGTCAAGATGGTTGGTCGGCTCGTCAAGCAGAAGGATATCTGGCTGCGGTGCAAGAACCTTTGCCAAAGCAGCACGACGTGTTTCTCCTCCCGAAAGATTTTCCGGCTTTTCCTCGCCCGTCAGTCCCAGATGCTCAAGCAGGTAACTGACACGGTAAAGATCATCTGCCGGTCCAAGTCCCGCTTCGACATAGGCCCGCACATTGGCAAATCCATCCATATCGGGTGCCTGAGCCAGATAGCGTACCGTAACGGCCGGATGTTTGAAGACTTCGCCGTCCGTTGGGACGACAAATCCGGCGGCGATTTTAAGCAGTGTCGATTTGCCCGAACCGTTGCGTCCTACAAGCGCAATGCGATCATTCTCGCTGACAGAGATGGCCGCATCGGTCAAAAGGGGCGTGCCACCGAAAGTCAGGGCAATTCTATCAAGGCGTAACAGTGGTGGAGCCATCAAACGTATCAATCCGGGAGTTCGAGCAGGTTTTGTCAGGGCTTGTCGATGAGAATATCTGTTCTGTCAAACGAAACAGGCCGGAAATTCCGGCCTGCTTGCGCTAAATCGATATTCTGTGATCAGTAATTGTCATCGCGGTATGGGTCGGAACTATACCGGCGCCGCTCAGACCGGTATCCATCATCATCCGGATATCGTCCATTTCCATAGGCACCTCCGCCATTGCCTTGGCAGGGAGCATTGTAAATCGATCCGTCAGGCCGCTGATAACGGCATAGATTCTCGTTTCCACCGCGCGGTGTTGTGGCTGTACCAACAGCCGCGCCAAGCAAAGCGCCACCTGCAGCACCGATCACCGTGCTTTTCGTATCACGCCCCAAAGCCTGTCCGGCCAGGGCACCAGCGCCAGCACCAATCAATGCACCCGTCCCGGCACGTTGATTTTGCTGGCTCGTCTCACATCCGGCGATCGTAAATGCCAGAAGTGCTGCGGCTGCTATGGCAGCAAAACGAATTTTCATAATAACCTCTCCATTTAAAAAGTGCGGGAAAATCCTGCTTCCTCAATACGGCAGAAGAAAGATCACCGGAACACGCGTCCGTACCCACAAAAAAACAGGCCGGAAAACCGGCCTGTTTTTTTGAAAACTCTAGCTGCTTAACGGCAAGGTGCGCGATAGCGCTCGCCGTAGCGATTTTCATATGTGCAGTAACGGCGTCCGCCGTCCGATGTGGCTGCGCCAACGACAACGCCTGATGCGCCGCCGATTGCCGCACCGGCCAAAGCACCACGACCACCACCGATAGCGCCACCTGCCAATGCACCAAGTGCTGCACCACCGACGCCATATCCGGCTGTCCGCTGTTCACTCGTTGTACAACCAGCAACCGAGAATGCCAAAACTGCGGCAACTGCAACTGTAGATAAACTTTTCAACATGGAAGACCTCTCCCGTTTCTAAAACCAAACTTACCAGCTTGCGTCCCCAATGCTGTGCTGCACACATTACACTTTCCGCTTATATTGACAAGCGTCAGGCAACGGGCGGCGCTGCAATCAGGATTGCTTTGCCCGAATGGAGCGATACGTGGAGGGTTCCACATACGGCATTCGAGACAGTAAGCGATGAACCGAAAGAAAGTTCCACATTTTCAAGCGGCCAGCGTGCTCCATCGATAAAAAGTCCGTGTAATTGCGAAAATGCAACAATGCTGAACTGCGTCTTATCCACGAAATCGAAAGCATATTCGCCGCCCACAAGTGGGTGGGCTTCTTCGCTTCCGCTGGTGAGGATGATCTTATGTCCCTGCGCCGCATGGGCGGTCGCCATCGTCAAATGCAGAAGCGTGTGATCGGTGCGCACTCCACCAAATGCACCGCAAAGTACAAGCTCGGTCGCCCCCAGTCGATATGCCTCGTTCAAGGCCAGTTCGCCATCGGTCATATCCTTTGCTGCCGGAAAAACCTGGCGCGGCACATGCGCATATTCTTTTTCCAGCTCGGGCGATGTCGAGTCGAAATCGCCTAGCCAAAGCTCAGGCGTGAGGCCCAGTGGTGCGGCATGGGCGATACCACCATCAGCCGCCAGAACCCTGGCTCCGGCTACCTGTTTCAAAAGGCGATCGGTGACATGGACGGAACCGCCCAAAAGAAGAACGAATTTGCTCATGACCCGCCCATAGCATGCGTCAAACGCTTCCACCAGACAGCTCTGCGTCCGATATCAAACGCTTGCAAGCGCGATAGCAATGCCCTGTCCAACGCCAATGCACATTGTCGCCAGAGCGAGTTTTCCCTCGCGCAATTGCAATTCAAGCGCTGCCGTTCCCGCAATGCGTGCTCCTGACATGCCCAGCGGATGCCCCAGGGCGATAGCGCCGCCATTCGGATTTACGTGTTCCGCATCATCGGGAATTCCAAGATCGCGCAATGTTGCAAGTCCCTGCGAGGCAAAAGCTTCATTGAGTTCGATAATGTCAAAATCAGCTGGCGCCAAACCGAGGCGCGCGCAAAGCTTCTTCGTCGCAGGCGCTGGGCCAATTCCCATAATACGGGGTGCCACGCCCGCCGTCGCCCCGCCCAGGATGCGCGCGATGGGATTGAGGCCGTACTTTTTTACAGCCTCTTCGGAGGCAATGATGAGGGCTGCCGCGCCATCATTAACGCCGGAAGCATTTCCTGCCGTCACAGTTCCGCCGGATCGAAATGGCGTCGGCAATTTGGCTAGAGCCTCAATTGTCGTTTGGGGGCGCGGATGCTCGTCTTTATCAACGATAATGGGCTCGCCTTTTCTTTGCGCGATGCGAACCGGGGTAATTTCGCTGGCAAGCCGACCATTCTCCTGAGCCCGACCGGTTCGCTGCTGGGAGCGCACAGCAAAAGCATCCTGATCGGAGCGGGAGACAAGAAACTCTTCGGCAACATTTTCGGCGGTATCCGGCATGGAATCCACACCATATTGCTGCTGCATAAGTGGATTGATGAACCGCCAGCCGATTGTCGTATCGTAAATTTCTGCATTGCGGGAAAAGGCGCTGTCTGCCTTGGGCAGCACAAAGGGCGCGCGCGACATGGACTCGACACCGCCAGCAATGGCAATGTCCATTTCACCGGCGCGAATGGCGCGTGCGGCTGTGATGATGGCATCCATGCCGGAACCGCATAGGCGGTTCATCGTGGTGCCGGGCACCTCCACGGGCAATCCCGCAAGCAGTGCCGACATGCGGGCGACATTGCGATTGTCTTCGCCAGACTGATTGGCGCATCCATAAATCACTTCATCGATTGCTGCCCAATCGACCGATTTATTACGTTCCATCAATGCCTTGATTGGAATAGCCCCAAGATCATCCGCCCTAACTCCAGCCAATGATCCACCAAAACGGCCAATGGGCGTCCGGATATAGTCGCAGATAAATACGTCACCCATCATACTGCCTCATATGCTTTCTTCTTGCCTGTTGATTTGAGCCGGTCTGTTGCCGCTTCATCAATAGATAATTATTCGGCGGTTGATCGTCCCTGATCATTCATTCTACAGAACCGTACGCACATATCATTCTGGATAAAAGGGAGAGCAAGGTGCAATTTGCCGATATAAATGGTGTGACGCTGCATTATCAGCTGATTGGCGGACCAGCGTCAAAACCTGTGATCGTTTTTGCCAATTCTCTGGGCACTGACTTCCGCATCTGGCGCGATGTCATTATTCGCCTGGCGGGTGATTTTGCTATCGTCACCTATGATAAGCGCGGCCACGGGCTTTCGAGTGTCGGCACGTCTCCCTATTCTCTCGACGATCATGTCGGCGATCTGGCAGGTCTGCTGGATTTCCTCAATGTTAAAAATGCAATCATTTGCGGTCTTTCTGTCGGCGGACTGATTGCGCAGGGGCTTTATGCTTCCCGTCCCGATCTGGTTCGGGCACTGGTCTTGTGTGATACCGCGCACAAGATTGGCAATGCCGATTCCTGGAACGCACGTATTGCCGCGCTTGAGGAAAATGGTATTGAAAGCATCGCCGACACGATCCTCGAACGCTGGTTTACCCCGACATTTCATCGTGAAAGCAGCCCTGCCTTAACCGGCTACCGGAACATGCTGATTCGTCAACCATTGGCCGGATATGCCGGAACCTGCGCAGCAATTCGTGATGCAGACCTGACAGAAGACGCAGGCCGAATATCGGTTCCAACAATCTGTATTGTGGGGGATCAAGATGGTTCGACACCGCCGGACGTCGTGCTTTCAATGGCTAAATTGATTCCGGGCGCGCGCTACGAAGTCATCAAGGATGCCGGGCATATTCCCTGCGTGGAACAACCCGAAATGCTCGTCGCGATCATTCGCGCCTTTATCGATGAGTTCAAACTTGAGGGCAATCCAATTTTGAGCAACTCAACCCTCAACTAGCTCAAGATGACTCGCCGCGAGTGAGGTGGATAAGCTGCATTCGATATAATGCGTGGTTCGACAAGCTCACCATGAGGGAAGTTTTGTGGGTCGCAGCGACAACT
>NZ_JBQENG010000010.1:0-106708 GCF_052044585.1 Phyllobacterium sp. 22552
CCAAGGCAATGCCCGTCATACTGCGCACACGCGAAGAGCTTGATATCTGGATGAATGCGCCGGCCGAGCAAGCGCTACAGCTACAGCGCCCGCTACCCGACAACGATTTGGTTGTTCTAGCGCCACCAAAGAAAATCGAAGAAGAGCCGCTTTTGCTTTAGGAGGAATGGCCATGCCTTGGAAAGTCAGATTTCGCGGGAAAACCTACAGCCTCGAGAGCTATTTCGATGAAGATTACATGGCAGAAGTCGAGGCGGACATGACCGATGTCGAAGAACTGCCGGGTTCATTCAACGTCGTATCGCACGGCGAGGAAATTGTAGAGAATATCACCATTGCCGAATCCGCCGATCCCCACGAATTTCCATTTGACGCTGTCCGTGCCAATCATCCTGAACTGGGCGAGATCTACATTTTCAAGGGCGTGCCGGATGAAACCGAGGGTGAGCTGCACGTTCTCTATACTAATGCGGCTGCAAACGAACCCGCTTACAACGAGACAGCATTTGCGGGCGATGGCACATGATTGTCGTAGTTTCCGAGGGAACCGGGCCTTTTCCGGAGCGTGTAGTCGAATGGATTTCTAATGAAGTACGATGACGCTTCATGGCATTATGGAGGAGAATTTCCCTTAACCTTGGCTCCCTCAGCCGCATCAACGCACATCGGCATGTTTGTTGCTTGGGCAACGCTCAATGGATTAGGAAGTGGAATCCATACTGATGAGGAACTTTTAGCTCTTACGACTCGCACAATAACGCCCGGGAATTGGTTTATTTCGGCTTGCGATGAGAAGTTTACAGACGAGGATTTGACTGTCGAGGGCAATGAGTTTGCAGCACACTATTATGAGGCTCCCTACACCTACTTTGCCGATTATGGGAATACGTTTTCCTCAGACATAATGTACAAGGTACCTGATACTTGGGATACCTATGATAAGCTCGCGCCGGTTATAAAAAGACGCTTTTCAATTTGGCGCAGGACAAAGACTATCAAGCACATTGTGAGTTTGGCTTGGATTAAGAAGCCATCATGAAACCTTGGCCGCGTCGGTCAAAATACATATGTCGAAATTAATGAAGAAACCTGATGTCTGAAAAGCAAGACGAAGAGATTGAGGCGGTGTGGGCTGATAAATCTCAAGAGTCCAAGGTGGTTTGGCCGAACGGCTACTATCAACTTGGGTTTATTTGCGTCGCAATGGTCCTGTTGGTCATGGTCATCCTTGCCTTGGAATATGACCCAATCTTATCGAAAAAGTTCTGATGTCCGAAACACCGCCCTCGCCTAAGCCTGAATACCTTGCACCGGACCATTCGTTCATTGGAGCGATCGGATTGATTCAACGATAACTTCAATCTAATCTCGATCGAGGGGCATATGATGGGGCAACGGAATGAACTATCCCTTCGTGGCGGATATCAAATATCGGGATAGAACAATCCCGTTCTCCATCGCCGATGCAGTGGGGTACGAATGGTATATTACCGTTGACGATAACCATAATTTACTACGTGAAAAATGCTTGCACTTCGTCAAGCCCGGATCTCACGTCGTTGATTGTGGCGCGCATCACGGCCTCATGACCGTGCTGTTTGCGCAAAAGACTGGACCGAAGGGGAAAGTGACGGCCTTTGATGCACTGGAGAGTAACGCCCAAGTCGTTCGAGAGAACGCAGTCTTAAATAGAATGCCGAACATAACGGCCCACGGCAAGGCAATAGGCGACAAAACCGGCACCCATAAAGTATTAGCCGACACCAGCAATGTGATACTGAACGACGAGATGATCCACGCCCCAGACGGCGACTTCACGGTAGAGGTTATTGCTCTAGACGATGCGTTGTTAGGGGATGTTGATTTTCTCAAGATCGACGTAGAAGGCCACGAAGTCGCGGCGCTGCACGGCGCGCGTCGACTGCTCAGACAGTTGCCTGTGCTGGATATCGAGATCCATAATTTTCTTTTTCCGAGCGCCAAAGACCATTGCTTTGCGCTGCTAGACGCTTTGCCGGTTGATGGATACTTATTCTCAATAGATGAAAGCGCCCATTGGTGTGAGGCACATGAAATCAATATGTACTATCTCTGTTCGCTGCCTAACCCGCATCTGATGGCGAAGCCTAAGGCGCGCACCCGGTTGGAAAAATTTCTGCGACGTAAGTTTGATATCGTCTTGCCGCACTGGCTTCGTGAGGTGTTAAACAGGCGGGGCAGGATTGATTCGAAAGAGGTTAGGGACAGCGGTAAGGGATAAACCTCGATTTCATGGTCCACAAGACAGACCGCAATTGTACACTTTCTTATTATATCCCCCGATGGTTTACTTGACCATAACCACTTTACGTCCTGGCCAATAGCGGGAACTGACTCGCCGCAAAGTCGTTCACCGACTCATGGAAGATAAACCCTTCAAAGAAGTAACTGTGTTGACCCGCCAGCTCGGCAAGATGAAGGTAATCACCTCCATCATGCAGGCGGCAGAGTTCATTGTGAACGAATGGCCTGGCACGGATAGCGAAAGGCTTGATATAGCCAAGCATGCGTTGCTGGAATGTTATGACGGGAAGCTGTCGGCCGGCGTTGCGCGTATGGCTTTCATCGAGGCCGCCAAGGAAGCTGACATTTACGTCGAGGCTGTTGGCCGCCCGCCATCAACCGGCAAGGTTGAAAAGTGGCGCAAGGGAAAGACGCAGCGGCGGGCTTAAACAGCTGTCCGCGAATTCGGAACTTTTTGGTAGACACTGCATTTTTATGCGGTTGCCGAAGGCCCACCCGACCGGCAACTGGCTTGGCGCTTCCCCGTTTGAAAACTCACCATAGCGCCAAGCCTCCCTCATGTTGAACCTAGCAGGGCAAGTCTTCCCCCGACTTATTTGCCTTTTCTAGCAAGAGCGTAAGCGTTGTGCCATCGACACCTAGACAAGAATTCTTGTAATTGGGGCGGACAAAAGTAACCTGGAAAAAATGGCATGATATCTCACCTGGTGCTTTTGCCGCTGAAGGCCTCCGCCAAGTAGTCAATAAACACCCTGACTTTACGTGGTGTGTGACGTCGCTGAGCGTAGAATGCGAAGATCGGTTGCTCGATGGGTTCATAATCCGGCAGCAGCCGCACTAGGCGGTTCTGCGCTATATCTTGGGCGACCATGAAATCGCCCAAGAGGGAGTAGCCCCCTCCCGCTAGGCAGGCGTTTCTCACCGCTCGCGCTGAGTTCATTGTCAGATGCTGCGGCACTTCAAAGTCAATGACCTTTCCTTGATGCGAAAATCTATGAACGCGCCCCCATTCTCCGCTGACCTGAGTAACGGATGGACAAGCTCTGATCTCGTCCAAGGTTCTGGGTGTCCCATACTGCTCGCAAAACTGGGGTGTAGCGACGAACACGATCCTCTGCGTGAAAATCCTTTGCGCAATCAAGGATGAATCGTTCAATGGCCCTACCCGGATGGCGACATCGAAGCGCTCTCCAATAAGATCGACCAACCGATTGCCAAGGTCGACTGAGACGTCGAGCTGCGGGAACCGTCTCACGAACTCGGGAATCGCTGGAGCCAAGCACTCATTGCCAAAGGCCGTTACGCAGGAGACGTGGAGCTGGCCGCGAGGGGTTTCGTGGCGTTCGCGAACCGCACTCCGCATCAGATCAAGTTCCTCCAAAAGGCATGTACTCTTTTGCACGAACTCCATCCCGGCATCCGTCAGATTGATCTGCCTGGTGGTGCGGTTAAAGAGACGTACGCCGAGATCGACCTCAAGGTTTGCCACAATTCGGCTTACCGAGGCAGCGGAAAGGCGCAACTCCCGGCTCGCAGAAGAGAAGCTGTTATGCCTGGCGACTGCCACTGCCACCTTCATTGCTTCGATCATATCCATGCGCCATTCTTCCGAAATTCAAAACAATGTCTCTTACCCATTGCCCATTAACACGGAAATCGGACTCATGCATCAATGTGACGAACGCTCAATTGAGGAGATCGACATGTCCACGAATCCTAGCTGGATACTTCGGAGCTACCCTTCCGCAATGCCTTCCGTTGAGAACTGGAGCCTGGAGGAAAGTCCAATTCCCGAGGCTGCGGATGGTGAGCTGCTTGTGAAAACTCTGTGGCTCTCCGTCGACCCCTATATGCGCGGTCGGATTAGCCCCGCGAAGAACTATGCTACTGGTTTTAAAATTGGCGATCTGATGTGCGGCGGCGGAATTGGCGAGGTAATTACGTCTGAGTCCCCAGACTTCAAGCCAGGCGATGTCGTCATGAGCGATCATTTTGGGTGGCAGCCGTTCAGCGTAATTCCGGTTGCGTCAGCCAAGTCAGTGGTGAGTACCGACGCACCGATTCAGTCCGCGCTGAGCTATCTCGGCATGCCCGGTCTCACCGCCTATTTTGCCCTCCTCAGAACAGCAACACCGAAGGTGGGGGAAACGGTGTTGATATCGGCCGCGTCAGGAGCTGTGGGGCAGATTGCGGGACAGATCGCGCGGATCAAAGGGTTCGACGCAGTCGCTGTCGCGGGCTCAGACGAGAAGCTGGAATGGTGCAGGGAGCTTGGATATCGGACCGGCGTCAATCATCGACGCTCGGCCGATCTCGTGGCAGATGTCGCAACCGCATGCCCTAGCGGAGTCGATGTCTTTATCGACAACACTGCTGGGCCGATTCACGATGCAGCCATGTTAAACCTCAACACCTTTGGCAGGGTGGTGGTGGTGGGGACCATTGCCTTGGCCGACCGGTTTGACCAGCCCGATATCGGTCTCAGGCATCTCAGAAGGACACTGATTACCCGTGCGCGGATAGAAGGGTTCCTGCTCGACGACCACGAGGGAGAATACGAGATCGCGATTGCCGATCTGCTGTCATGGTACAAACAGGGACTGCTTCAGACACGGGAAGATGTTGCGGAAGGGATTGAGACCGTGCCGCACGCTTTCGTTCGGATGTTGAGGGGAGAGAACTTCGGCAAGCAACTGGTCAAGCTATGATGCTCTGAACTAGGATTTATCCGCTTCGGCCCAACTGCGGTTTTTGTGCACGAGTTGCTCAAGCGCCGCGCGGCGCGCTCCAGATCGGTGAGTGTCACCGGGTCAGTTTTCGACAGTCTGTCAAACTCGCGGCGCGATGTTACCTGAAACTTCATGACATCCATGAATTGCTGATAGTGACGTTGTAGTATCCGAAACAGCGTCACTACATCACCGGAGCGGTCATTGATGACTTCACCCCGGGGCACGAGCTGGCGGCGAAAGAACACACCGCCCATTCCAACAAAAGGCTCGGCATAAAGAGCATGCGGGATTTGCTCGATGATGGATGCCAAGCGCTGCGCCAGTTGTTTCTTGCCACCAATATAGGCTGCGGGCGGCGTCACCGGAGTGACGACCGATAGTTTAAATTCCTCTTGCATCTTTGTTAACCTGAGATCAGCCACATTGCAGCCGCCCGCGAGGGCGTTGGGTGCAGCGATAATCCTGATGGATTGCTGAGCGGGTCGGTCGCCAAACTTGGCCCTCTGTTACTTCGTCGAAAGCGAAGTAGCCGCCCTTCGCAAAGCGGTCTATTTTGGTGCAGGTGGCTCCGCTCGCCACTGGCGAATGCCGTCAATTTGAGCCGTACAAATCTTCAGCGAACTTCCGCGAAGAAGCAGATCGGACAGCCTGTTGATCGACGCTGTTGCAGCTTCTTGGGCTTTGACGGTTTCGCGGCCGGTTTCGACCATCGTGTCGAGTAGTTCTTGATTGCGGTTGTAAAGACGGTGCACTGCAAACCCGAGGGCAATTATAATCACCCCAGGCAGACCGAGACCGATCAGCAGATTAACAACTGCATCAACTGGTCCTGTCCCTTCCATTTGACTAACCCTCGAATAGCTTTGATTTCTTTGCCCACTCCCGCCACGGCGTGAGTTAGAAATGGGGCTTGTCCCATGCATCGGAGGTGGTTTTGTTGCCATCCATGTTCCAATCGCCGCCCCAGCGGAGCGGCGTGCCTTTGGCCTTGGCAATGCGCATGACGACATCGGCAAGGTCGTTGAAGGCTTTGGTGTTATTCCAGTCATAGGGCGCCGGAAACAAATCAAAGGCGATGGCCGGAACATAGTTGTGCAGATTGCCCAAAGCGGGTTTTGCTCTTGCCGCCAGCAAAGCCTCGCTCCTGGTGAGTCTGACGCTGAAGACGAAGAGGACGAATAGCTAACAGAGTGCGGGCTGAATGGCGATTGACCAAGTCCAATCTTTTTATGCTAACCTGTCCGATTGTCCGGACGGGAGAGATTGTTTGACCGATGAAATCTTGATTTATGCTGTTGCAGTGCTGGGCCTTATTACCCTTGGCTTATTCATTTACCGGGGCAGAGACTAACCCTCACGAATAGCTTTCAATAGCAGCATTCCGCGATCATCGCTAAATCTCTGCTATTTTTTATAGCTGATGTTTACCAAAGTACTTGCCCCAACCTGTGTATAGTACACCTCCATCAGCCCTGTATTCCAATAAGCGTTTCCAGCCATTCCCTCAACCGTCTCCGGTGCGCCCAAAATTTCTGTCAACCCACCCAACAAACCGGCATCACTGCCCAGACTGTAGTTGCATGCCTTGTGGCTGTTGGGGCCCTGCGCAATCCAGAACGACAAACTCACGACGTGCTCGCCTTGTCCGTGCTGCCATCCAACGATATCGACTGACCCGCCGTTGTAAGCAAGAAAGCCGGTGTGCCACTCATTGAAATCCGCATCGCTCATTCTTTGCCAACTTAATTGGTCACCTTTTGCTGCCGCGTCTGAAACTGTTGATGAGCTGCAAATATCAACCAGTTGTGTCGCGGTCAGAGTTTTTGGCAACGCGAAGGCACTTTCCACGGTCAAAAAGAGACTGCACAAAGTGCAAAGTAGAGAACTGCGCATTGCGGTGTCGATCTCCGGTTCATGACTTTGTGAGCCTAAAACAGAACATTAAACAAATCTATTAGACGTTGGATTGCAGTCACGACCTTACAAACATCTTGTGATAAACAATGGTTGCCGCCGGTTGGAGTGGCGCAACCTGATAATGGTGTATCGCCGGTTGGCTTAACCCCGATGAAGGCGCCACGATGGGGCTGCCATGTTGCGAGCATCGGGCCATGGTCTTTGTGCACCACGCCTATTGTCAGGTGTTCTGGCTTTGGCTCGCGTTTGGTCCATCTCATGATAATCTCTCGCCATAACAAGGTTGACTGGAGTGTGATGATGTTTTCGAGAATCACGAAATCTGCTGCACTTATTAAAGGGCTCGTTAGCGATCCGATTATCAAGCAGTTGGCGATCGATACCTCACTGGGTGAAGGATTTCTTGACTGCCAACTCCGCCAGAGAAAGGATGGCACTACATATCATGTTCTGAAGGTATCCGGCGGAGACACGACTGTTTGGGTCTCCTTGGAACGGCAAAGCATTGTGCAGCTTGCGGATCTTATTAGAGAATAATCAGAGGTCCGAAGACTGCCGCAAGCGCACCAATGTGCAGGGATGGTTGCAAATGAACAGACCAAAGAAAGCCCGGCATCCACAATGGACACCGGGCTGCACAATTACAGGACGCGCAGATTTCCTCCGCCGTGCCGATGGCCTAACACGGGGCCAATCTCAGGTGCGAGTAAGTCGTGCTTTTTCGCGAAAGCTATAAATAGTCCACGAGCTGTTTCCGCTTCAATCGTACCTGTCAGCACGCCTTTGCAAGCATTCAAAGCAAGGCTATGCGCATTATCCCGGCTATGGGCTGGCCAGTCATTCAACAGCTGGTATGCTTCCATAACAGAGTGGATATCTGTCGGCACGCCGAGGCCAACAAGGATGGAAACGGGCCTCGTGAAATACTTCTCCATCATGACAGTTGTTCCCTTTATATAAGGGGAAGGCTCTTAGCACCCTCCCCGGTTGCTTATGCTAGGCCGCTTCTTGATGTTTGGGCTTTTCTAACTCCTTCGATACCGAGACGGTTTTTTCCGTGCCAATTGAAATCTTGCGTGGTTTCATGGCTTCCGGGACCTCTCGGATCAATTCAATTGAAAGCAGACCATTCTCAAGCCCCGCGCCTACCACACGCACGTGATCGGCGAGCTCGAACCTGTGCTCAAACGGTCGCCCGGCAATGCCTCGGTGAAGATACTCAGACTGTTGCGCCTCTTCTTTCTTCCCGATGATCGTGAGGAGATTGGATTGATACGTCAGATCCAGATCGTCTTGTGAGAAGCCTGCGACAGCGACTGTGATCCTGTACGTATCTTCACCGGTCTTCGCGATATCATACGGAGGCCAGTCGCTGACCGACCGTGCACGCTGAGCGTTCTCCAGGAGATTGAACACTCGGTCAAAACCAACACTGGACCGGAACAGTGGAGCGAAATTAGAATTTGCTGTCATTGCCATATCCTCCTTGAAGCAACATGACGCTGAGACGCCGAAGTTGAGGCCTCCAGCGGTGTCGATCCTACTTATGCGACCGACGCAAAATGATTTAGTTTTGGCCAAATTGAATTCAAGGATTCAGGAAAAAAATTCGGGAAAACCGCCTCACCTGGAACTACTCTATTGGCCTTTTTTGTACAATTTTAACGCAGAGTTGCACACGAGGGCATAATCGCGGAAATGTAGAATAGTGATTCATTCGCGAGCATGATTGCCATCTTGGGGCTCAGCAGATGAACTTCAAAGCGTTCAAGCAAATCGCGTACATATTTCAACGCTTATATTGATACCGTTTAACGCTGCTGTCGCGGCCGATGTAACAACCAAACCGAAGGTTGAACCCTTCATTTATTTTGCCACTTCGGATCCATTTCTGAAATCCGGTCAGCGGCCAATCAGTTCGGCTATGCCTTTCGTTCTCTCTGGCCATCTCCGCCGAGGCCGCCGAACCAAACTGCGTCAACAATGCCCGAAACAGGATATTTCCAAATAATCTAAAACTTATCCACGCCTCCCAGAACTGAGCGATAATGGTCGCAATGATCAATTGGAGGTTACAATGATTTCTCTCAATCTCGTTTTTTCGCCACTATTTTACTAACGGCAGTGAGCGGTTTGGCGGCAACATGTATCGTAATTTTCGGCGACACGCAGCACAACGCAGGACAAAAAGCGGTTGCCGAGAAATTTGCTCAAATTGCATCGATCGGCGCAACAGCGGTGGCCTCATTGCTAGCTGTTTCCTGATACTTAGAGGCTGAATTATCTTGGAGCACGGCATCATGCCATGGCCGAACGTCCAGCTTTCTCCAGTTCATCTGTGGGGCTTTCGACAGTCGGCAAACCAACAGACTGTTATCAAGCGGGCAACCGTAGAAAAGTCACCCCAGACTTAATGCTTGCATTAACCACTTGTTCCAAACGTTGTTCTACATAATGGGAAAGGCTTTTAACTAATGCCAATGAGCAGCAAATACCAATGTGTGGGATGATGTTTGACTGCAGCGAGCCGAATTTCCTTATCGAGATGTTGCTTAATCGTGCGACGAATCATCAAACGCTTAAGAGTATCTCTACTCCCACTACCTATCGCCGCACCTGGAACCAGTCGCTCATCAGTACCAGGCCCTTGAACTTCTATGGACCTTAGCCCCCGTGATCATCCCGACCAACATGTCCTCACAAATGGAGCGGTTAGCGATTTGTCCAAATCATCACCGTCTCTACGGTCACGATCTCGCGACGAATGTCCTTACCGCGCGCAAGGTCAATTTCTAATTTCGCCGAGATAGAACCTGGCGATTGTGTACTGAGGCAGGCTTCAAGTAGAGTTTGTTGTGACACCCTCGATTTCAGGAGACGCCACTTCAATGTTTTTAGCCAGGCCTTTCTCGTAGTTCAAAATCATGGTGACCCCGATCAAAAGATCGGCAATAAATGACCTCTCTTGCGTACGAGGATGATTGGCTGGATCGCGACCAAAGGGTTTTAAAGCATGACGCAATATCAGTTCGATATTGCGTCAATTCTTCATCGTCGAACCGGCTGCTTTTGGTTGGGTATGATTGCTCAGTCATAAACTCATAACTTTGAATTCCCGCCACGTGTTCCGTGAGCAATATGAGTTTTGGGAACTTATACAAAAATGGCGTGTTCTGTGTTGCCCTGACCACTATAGGACAAACATTATGCTCGCGGACACTACCCTGCTCTATCAACCTAACATTCGCATAGCTGGCAATATTTCAAGCGGTACCTTGTGGGATGTACTTAATGCCCTCGCACAAATTCGCCTCACAAATGAAGATCTGGTTCTCGAAGTAATGACGGAAGGTGGGGATGCCGACATCGCTCGTCGTATCGCTCTCGAAATATCGCTCTTCATACGCGACTCCGGAAGGGCCGCCTACTTTATTGGGAAAACGATCGTGTACTCAGCGGGAATGACGATTATGGGTGCTTTCCCGGCCCCTAATCGTTTTGCAACCAAAGATACAACCTTCCTGGTTCATGAACGCCGTATAACAAAATCCGTGAACTTCGATGGTCCAATGCGTGCAATGATACAAATTGCCAAAGAGCAGGTAGCGCTTCTTGAAACGGCGCACCGGCTTGAATGGGAAGGCTTCGAGGACTTGGCCAAAGGCAGTCTGATCGATGCCGAGACCCTTTATGAGCGAGCCAAGGAAAATTACTACCTGAGCTCGGATGAAGCACGTGAGCTGGGGCTCATCGCCCGGTTGTTATGACCAAGGAACGAAGTTATCAGCATGAGAACCCACAACGCGGTCGCACCGGGCCGCCCTGTGGGCTTGCGGAGCGTTGCGAAATCAACTGGTATCGCGGTCAACACACGAACGCTGGCGCGTTTAGACATGACGGTCAGATAGACCGGACTGATTAGGAACTGATAAACAGGCCGGTCCAACAACTCATGCAAGACAGACCCTTCAAGGGAATAGTGACCCACCAAATGGGTGAGTCGCAACCTCCGTCATGCCGCGCTGGCTATCGGGTTCGGTTATGCGAGCGGTCGCAAGCCAGAGCTTTTCAAGTTGAGGATAGAAGAGAACGTTAATTTGACATTGCCAGACTCTGGGCGTATTTGTCTATTGTCGATATTGCTTGTCAGACTTTTGTTATTGCACGATAGCAACGTGCCCTGGACGAACTTCCCCTTCAAAATCGAAATCATCATCCACAGTGCTTTTTTGCGTTGCGGTATCTATAATTGCTATGAAAGGGTTCGTTATGACCACTGGCACAGTTAAATGGTTTAATTCCACTAAAGGCTTCGGCTTCATCCAACCAGACAATGGGGGCACGGACGCGTTTGTCCATATTTCCGCTGTCGAACGCGCAGGTCTGCGTGAGATCGTTGAGGGCCAGAAGGTCGGATATGACCTTGAACGCGACAACAAGTCCGGCAAAATGTCAGCTTGCAATCTACAGGCGATCTAAAAATTGGTACCTGCTTTCCTTTGACCACGGATGTACCGGCACTGTTGAAAGCAAACTAAATGGGAAGGTCAGGCATGTGTCTGGCCTTTTTTATTTTCAAAGCATTTATAACGGGGCCAAGAGGCTTCTGGCAATTCCAGAAACAGTTAAGCCCAACGGAGCTTTCGATGCCAGATCCAGCGAATGAATTGCAGGCGATCAATACGGCTTGGCAAATTGCCATGCAGGAGATTTTGCGGATGGTCGTGCGTGATATCTACAAAACCGGCGATGAAGCCGTCTTCAAATCCCATATCAAACGTATTGAAGAAGCTGCGGTGGACAGCATCTACAGCGGCTTGATGCTTCGGGGATCCGATCAATGGACGGAAACACTTGTGAAAGAAAAAGCCAGCAATTTCGTTACGACCTTGTTGACTTCTTTCACGTTTGATCGTGCATAGGTTAATCCATCATTGGCCTGCGTATACGGAAATGTTTCGTCTCGCACCCCTCCAGATTCCTGATTATGTCCTGAATTCCAAGGCACCACCTCTTGAATATTATCTGCAAGTTTCACAGTAAAGGCCGCCTCAGAGCCTGATATGACCGCTACTTCAAACCATTTGCCATCCCTGTCGGCGTTCTGCAATACCTGCAAGGGATCGCCTTCTTTGATGGATGTATTATATTAGCCTCCCGCATCGACTGTTGCATAATTTCCGCTCACTGATCGGAATAAAAGAGCGATGTCCATGATTATGCTCAGCGTGGAAGATCGCGACAAGCGCCACCCGCAGCGATGCATGTGCTTCAGGCTCCGGAGTTGCTGGCGGCTTGGCGGCTTACCCAGCGTGAGGAACAGCTTGCGTTCCGCTGCTCGGCGGGTGACGAGCCCATTGAGGACTTCCCGCCTGCCTTGCACCAGACAAGGAACTGATCGGCTGCGCGACCGATCTCCCGCATTGAGCTTTTTATCAATGTGGAAATTTGAGAATGTCCCGCTGCCAATGTTGAAGGCGAGCGATACCAGAACGTCAAGTTCATTCTGGTTCATATCGAGCTTGACGGCGTTCAGCACAAAGGATTCGAAAGTTGCCAGTTCGCGGAAAAGTACGCATCGGACTCGGCAGTGGTTATTTTCATGCCCGCCTTGACGATCGGCGGCCTGCGGCTGAAGTATGGCCCACACCTATGGTCAGACTGCCACGTATGCGGTCAGTACATTTTCTTCACGCGCAGCAATAGCCTCCCGCCCGCTGATTGGTTTTCATGGTGATGTCCTGAGTTGAATAGGAACAATTTGATTATTGCTGAATCAGATGTAGTGATGCAGAATTGGTCAGCCCAGAGATCACAGAACATGGATCCGGAAGACAAACCTTATCTCAGTCGAACGTGGCCCTATATTCTGGCCATCGTAATTATGGCTGCGGTGTCGATTGCTCTGGGCCGGCATTGTTCGGTTGAACATGCACCGGGATATCGTGTTAGTAGTGGTCAACTTTGAAAAGTGCTATTGTTGGTAATGCTGATCGTAAGTCGGCTAGAGGCCTGATGCCGCCACTCCGAAGTGTCCCATAGGGATCAGGCCTCGCTTGGGTACGGTGTAGCTAAATTCAATCCTGCGAGTTATGACCTATGGTGCTCAGCCACGCCTTTCGAGCGCCATTTGTGACGAACTTAATTTGCTCAGCCTTGGTGCTGGCTTCTTTTGGAACTTTAATGAATGGAACCGATTTCGCTCTTGCCGGGGGCACTCGACGCGGTCCCGATAAACTTCTGCAACCGAGCGTCTCGGGTCCACCTAAGGAGAACCTGGAATGCCTTATATTTTAATTTTGGCAGACGGTGCGCGGCACGAAGTTCACGCGACGTTGCAGTTCGAGGTCATCAACGGTCAGACACTCCCGAAAGGCCATCTTGACGGCGAGCCCCAAGTGTTGGCTGCCGCATTACTGGAGGGATCGACCACGCTGGAAGTGCCATCGGGCAAACAATACCGGATCGCGATTGACGCTCCTCGAGGACAATTCCGGTTCCAAGGCTTGTAAGCCGCCTACCGTTATCCATTCAGCACCTATCATCCTGCCATGTTACGCGCCCGACCTTCGGACACCGTCTCCAAGCCATTTCGAACTGATTGTGCTTCCACCAGTGCTTGCCAGCTCCACTAAATCTGCAACGCGAGGGAGTACTGCAGCAGCGTTCACGATAACCACACACTTCAAACTGTCTCAGCGTCGCACGGCTGTACAGCTCTCAACCGCCGGATCATAAGGACCTCATCAACTTCCCTGTCACGATCCAGCAGCCCGCCGGGAATCCGGCCAACCTCAATAAATCCGTAGCGATTGTAGAAGCGCAACGCCGCGGAATTTTCTGCGCTGACTGCGAGTTCAAGCTGGCAGATCCCCTCTCCTTTTGCAAAATCGATGACCACGTCCAGAAGCGATACGGCCAAATTTGTACCGCGGAAACTTGCCCGCACATACACCATGACGAGCGTGGCGCGATGAGCCATTTTTGCCGGGCGCTGGCGCAATAAACCCATGATACCGACAGGTTCGTCCGCGTTGAAAACGACAAAGACGGGATCATGCAGTCGTTGACGCCATTCTTCATGGGAAAGTGCGGCCCAATCCTCGAAGCGGCTTGCAAATGAAGCCGGTTCGCAACGAAGGGCTTCGAGGCGAATGCGCCGGAAGATCTCGATCTCATCAGGGAAAATCCGCCTGATCAATATTTCCGTTGTATCCATGGACAACTCCCATAAATGAAGGTTCCTTTCGGTACGGGTCAGCGACGGTGTTCGAGAGTCCTCCAGTCGCATTCGCGCCGGAACCCATGAGAACTATGCCCATTGCCACTCCGGGGAAGCAGGATGAATTGCACGCCGGCGGATATGCGTGGACAATTCTGCCCAAAGGGGATCATCGGTAAAACTGGCAAGGTTACCGCAGGCCCCTTCAAGCGGTCTGCCGCCATATCTTGCAGCCACCTCCAACGCATCGCCGCTTTCCTCGATCTCCAGAAAGGGGCAGCCGTCCTGTGGCCTCAAGACGCGGTGTCCCCACATGCCCGGACGCTCGTCAGCACGCATTGCGTCAAGCAGATCGCGATCATCTGAAGCCGCGAGTGCGGTGGCAACAAGATAGCGCATGAGGGGATAATATATGACCTGCCGGCAGCCCCCGAGGACACGAACCCCGGGAAGAATGGACGTCACCAGAAACGTCACCAGGAGATTGGGCACCAGTTTGCGTTGGCGCAATGAGATTGCAATGCTTTCGGGTTCAAACCTTATCTTCAAGCTCGTATCGGATCCGCCCGAGAGGAATCCGTCGTTCAAACGCAGGGGATATATCCTGCCGCCCTCCAGGCCCCAGAAAAAATCCGTTGTTTGACGCACCCATCCCGCCCATGGTCCTACATTGAGCTGCCTCGACACGCCTAGTATGTTTTTCGCGAAGAGACCGGCGCCGGCAAAACTGGCCGACAGCCAGGATGCTTTATCCTCAAAATGTTCCGCCACGAGGTCCGCAACGTCGATATCGTCGAATTGCAACAATCCGAGGGACGCAGGAAATGATCTGCGCCACAGAATCTGATTGGCAGCTTTGATCGCCTCGGCTGCTGACGGAAAGTCTCGGTCCGGCAAAATAACTTTAAGCTTAGCGACAGCAGCATTTGCTGGCTCACCCTTTTGCCCGGACAGGGTAAATCGATAGCGCCCGTTGAAGCCGCAAATACTGAAAGGATCCATCCGGCTTCGCGACAGACCGAAAATATTTACCGCCTCGCTGCCGAGCGAAAGCCATCCGGGGCCCTTTTTGGATTTTTCTACGAACTTCACCGTCGAAGAACTGTAGCAGATATGCCATGAGCAATGGTGGGCCACCAGGCCGAGTGCGCTGAACAGGTGCGTATAGAAGGCATCCGTCTCGATCAGCAAATGACAGTGAGGACCGCTTTGTATGATCGGCAAAGCCGCAATTTGCCCACTTGCGCGCTCTGCATCGGCTAGACTGGCTCCTGACCTTGTCGCGATGCGCGCGACAAACTTTTGCAGCCTGATCATTGCCTCGTCGCGAACTTGACATTGGCCGCCTGCACCTTTGTCATAAACTGCACAGGCATAATCCTTGAGCGAACGCCTCCAGAACCCGTCAAGATCGGGCAGAAGAAAAGACAATGCTCTTCTGACCTCCTCTACAGCGTTATCGAAACCCGAATCTCGCAGCTCTCTGCTCATTTCCATCTACCTTTGCTTGAGAAACTGCCGTTCACATTTCACCGCCGATCGGCCAGGGTGCGCGCCATGTCCAGTCCGAGGGTAACGGATCATTTTCATCATTTACGAAAATGCGCGGCAATTGTTCGTAGCAAAACTCTGACGGCAGCGCCGGCTTTACCATTGATGTGACGAAATCACGGACCGATCCCAGGCAATTGGAGGAGACGATGGTGTAGAAATTTCCACTGTTCCACGTGACGACGGCGTAGCGGAAATGCTGTTGAAGTGCCGATTGTGTTCGCTCGAGATCAACCTGGAGATCTTTCATCGTATCCAGAACAGCGCGCTTCTTTTCCGTTATCTGCTCCGTAGAAAAAAACCTCGACTTGAACTCCCTGTCTTTCTGACGTTCCCGCTCAAGATAGACCTGAAGGTTAGGTTGGTTCAGTTTCTGCACCTGCACCAGGACGCCGCCCGGCTTTACCCTAGGCGCTATGAAAGCTGTCTGGTTGTCCCGGTCCGGGCCATACATCTGAAAGGTCGTATCTTCCAGCAACACATCATATCCGTCCCTGAACGGTTCAAGCGTTTGATCTGTCTCGTAACGTTCATCGTCCAATTGGAAGAATGGTCCATGGTAAAAGTGAGCATCGTCGCTGCCTCTTTGCGCAAAAAAACAGACCCGGTTTCCCGTTGTTGGACTGCAGTTGAGCGTTTTCAGACGCCCGTCCCCGAGCTTTGCCAATGCCCTTGCAAGTGTGCCGGCGCCTGCCCCCAGAGTATAGATCGTGGCCGGCCGGCCACTTCGCGCCCATACCGTCTGGCCAAACAAGAGGATCGCCGCGCCCAGGCGGCATTCCTCTTCCAGGCGAAAGGGAATGCTTGCAAAATAATGGCTGTCGAAATGCCCCCACAAACGCCGATGCGTGTCCCAGAATAACATGCAGTCGAGATCGAACGAAAGCAGGTCCATCGCAGGCTCCGGCTTGCCCAGGTCCGGAGCCCCGTCCAGTCCGCTTGCGGTTCTTTCAAAGAAGGCGGCAAACGAATTGATGCGCGGAGCCCTCCGCCAGACATCTATCGTCCTTGTGTCCACCATGGCGTAATCCTCGCTATCATGCCAAACGACAGGTGCCGCTCCAGTCCAGGCTTTGGAAACCGGCCCGCTACAGGGGTTCCTGCGGCTATCCGTGATCGGGTAGAACTGATGGATGAGAAGCGTCAGCGCAACCTGTTGATTTCGACAGATTGACGAGCGGATTGCAGTTGGAAAAAACACGCCGGAGGCATTCGGGAGAGACCACATGCAGAGGCGGTCAGGTCCGGATTAGCTCAAGAAAGCTTGCCCTTCCGATAGCCTGATAGATCGTCGCGGCATTGAGTTTGCGTCTGGCGGAACCAAGATAAAGGCGCACGGCACTTTCCGAAATATGCAATCTGGGAGCAATGCGTTTGGGGACGAGACCTTGCGCCAGAAGTTGAAGACACTCCTGCTCGCGTCTGGAGAGCGTCCGGTAGTTGCTGCTTTCCCGCAGCTCCGTCAGGGAAAGCACTTTCTCGTGCAGGTAGTGGGACAGAATCTGGATGTTGTGATTGCTCGCGATACGCAATTGCCGCCATTCGAGCCTCGGCAGGTTGGATGTGGCGGAAAAGAGAGAGCGTTCGCCGCCCGGTCCTCTGATCGGGAGGGTAGCACCATGCCTTCCGATATTGAATGCATTGGCCTGAGCAAAAAAGTCCCTCACCCCCGAGGAGCGCCGGTCAAGCTTTGACCAATCGAGCATGAGAAAACCTGTGCGGCTGAGCTCGATCACCGGATCGATCTCGAAATAGTTGTTGCGCAGATAAAGGGAGGTCCATTCCTCTGGATAGGTCGTGGAACAGAAGGGGTAGCTGTCTGTCCGGTTTGCGGAGCGGACCACGAGGAAGGTCAGGTGAGCAAACCGGAAACGGTCCCTTATTTTGGCAAGGGCTAGATCCATATCCCTTTTGCTGCCCACTTTTTGCAACACAGCCAACGACCATGGCAACGGCGACGGTTGGTGATTTTCCATCATGCTCCTCTACAGTGCACTGAAATTGCAGGTTTCCATCCAGTCGAGGATCCGGCGCAGGCGATGAGATATTTCTTGTTGACGAAACGCGGTGCGCCGGAACCTGACCGGATGCACATCATTTGATGCCACCAATTGCGGAGAGATCGACGCGCAATGCCGCCCTGTTCGGGTCGCCTTCGGCCCCTGTGCCCGGGCGGGCCTCATGCTGCGGCCGCTCATTTTCATCCTTTTCCGGTGTCGCAGCCGTCTGTTCTTGTACCGGCAGGACAGGCCCGTTGCCGCCCGTATCGGCCGCTCCAAAAACCGCATTCCCTTCGAAATAGCCGGTCTGCCATGCGATGATGGCATCCTCAAACGCCTCGTTCGCCGGAGCGCCGTACCATTTCAGGACGATGCGATAGACCTTGGCAAACAAAGCCGTCCCCATGCGGATATTCGCACAGCTGTCGACCAGGTCGGGTTTGATCTGGGCAGCCTCAACGATGCCAAGACCCGCCGGATATTGGGTAATTCCGACGCGCACAATATTGCGGGCAACGTTCCGGCGGATCAGTTCCACTGCCTCATCAGGAGTGGCGGGTTTTTCAACGAGAATGACGCGGTTTCCGGAGCGGACGGTCACGGCAAGCGGATCGGAAGAGCCCGCCCGCGCGATAAAATGTTGGACGAGCGAGGTTTCAAGCGACGGATCAGCACACTGCTGAATAAGGGCTGCGTCGAGCATTGCGATAATTCCTCCTACATGTTGAATGCGACGACGATTGGAATGGCGAACAGCCGCGCCCAGGCACTTGCACTGGTTCGCTGGATGGCAGCGATGGAGGTGCCAGAGGTCCACCACACATTTCCGGTTGCCACAATAAGGTCGGGCACGTGCAGCATCGACTGTATGATGGGCCAGACGATGAGCTGCTCGTAGCAGACGAGAGGCGCTATTTTCCTGTTCTGGAACTGCGCGACCGGATTGGCAAAGAAGTGAGCGCGGGCGCCGCCGGGCCGCCCCATCCAGCCAAGCCATGGCTGCCACATTGAAACCGGTACCGGCATGCGTTCGCGGTACACAATCTCTGCCTCATTATCCGAAACCGCGACCAGAACATTGTCGTAGCCTGCCTTGTCGACGACCGCGGCACCTGCCAACACTGTGATTTTTGACCCGCGCAGCCCGTCCTGCCAGAGTCTTTGGACGGTCGGAGTCCAAAAGCCGAGTGCGCTCTCAGGCAACACGACAACGCGAGCGCCATGACCTGCTGCGACGTGAACCAATGCGATCAGCTCCCGGTGCTGGCCAAGCGCGATATCGCGGCCGAGCGATTTGCCCTCTCGCAGATCAATCCCCTTCCAGCCTGCGGCTTGATCTGCCGGTGTCCACGTCGCAGCGGACCAGAGCCAAAACCCTGCGAATACAAGAGCGGCGTGCGGCCACCACCGCGTTGTCATGATGGCGAGGCCAGCTGTAGTGATCGCCAGGCCCCACCACCCCCAGCCTGGCAACACCATGCCCGCGGCAGTTATCGGATGAGCCCAGCCGGCAATCCCCAAGGGTGGTACGGCCATCAACGTGGCCGCTATCAAATACCGCACCGCCCTTCCTCTTCCTGGATGCCTGGTCCACAGTGCAGCATGCACGGCAACAAAAGACAGCGAGGCTCCGATCCAGAGCAGAAATCCAGGCCACAGATCAGTGGCATAGAAATTGGCAACACCCTGCGGCAGGCCCCGGGTGGCTGCCAGAAAATATCCCGCCGACACGAGGGCTGCGATCCAGCGCGATCGCGCATGCGCCCAAAGCGCCGGGAAGAGGAGGACTGCCGGAAGCGCAAGCACATAGGGGCGGTGATCATCGCCCGCGCGATCGACGATCCCGTTCTGTCGGACGAAATTTTGGAACAGACACGTGCGTGGATTGATAACGCAGTCAACCAGACCGTGACATGATTTTCATGCTTGCCAAATACCGCAACTGAACCCCGGCTGGGCCGCCAGAGAGTGCGGCGGGAGCTTTCTCCTGAGAACCTGATTTGTTGACAGCAGGCGCCGTATGCGCCTAGCACCAGCGCCGGACTTGACCAACGGCGCTGTTCGAAGTGTCCAGACCTTCTGGCATTGCTAAAGCACTGGAAGTGAACCAGCACGGGCTGCAAAATAACTGAAGTCCGGTTCCGTTTGACGCTGATGAAAGCAAATCAGAACTGTTTGTGCTGACAGTCACTAGGCTGGTTTGACACAAACGCTCGCCAGTAAAATTCGGATTTGGTTTTGCCGGCGCTTGGCTGTGCCTAGTACCCGTTTTAAATGAGAATTTTCGCTCATCCCGCAGCTAAAGACCATTTCACTTCCTCTCGCGGGGCGCGTGGTTTTAGGCTACATCCCTTTATGCATGAGTATCTTCCTGCTCTTTCGAGAGGCTTGCTGGGCTTCAAGCACGAGCCCAGGGGATTAATACCGGTCGCCGGAACCAAGGACGACACGTAAGGCCCTTCTTGCAGCGAGGGATGCAAAGCGCAGCAGCACTGCACGATACTTCCCGGACGCAAAAAATCTCGTATGCTCAACGCCCCCTGATCGGCGCGCGTTGAGACCAGAGAACTGGCGCCCGTTAGTTGCCACCGTTCAACCGGATCTGCCCGTTGCACGGTGACGCAAACCAGCTTTCCTGCCATGATGTCTTCGGCTACAGGCTCGTTGTGATGCCCCCGGGCATTCGCTTAAACCGGGCACGTGAAGAGGGCATTTCGCGTCCAGTTACAGCAGGTGCCATGCCGTACTTTTTGCCAGTCGGAAGTGTTGCTGCAACGATCCTGTCAACGCACAATGACAACAATTGCCCAGCAGCGATCATGCAACCGGCCGTGACCAGAGGTATGGGTCGGTGGAGGACCGTCGCGCCTGCCTCACCCTCGTGATGATCCCGCGCCGGGAATGGCGCTGTATCACAAAATCGCAAGCTACAGCATTTTGCGTGCGCCTTTCCCAGCATCTGTTACCTTGCTCTGGGGACATGGCGCTGACGGCTGGTCGGTCTCCGGTGGGGCAGAGCACGAACGATGGCCTTATCACAATGTGGGGCGTGATTGGGCGCTTGCACCCCTTCTGCCCTTCTATCGCCGGCGCCGGTGTGAATGGGATTGTGTCCTGGAAAATCGCTGGCATTTCGGCAGGGGCACCTGCGACACGAACTGACAGGTTCGCCCTCCCCTGCGGCAAGCCAGCTTTGCACCTGATTGACGGGCGCGTCGCAGGAAAAGGCGCCGCAACCAATAAGCCAGGCGAAGATCGGGATGGCGCTGTGTGCTGGATCGATATTCGATTCAGAAGATCCTTTATGCCTGCCCATCCCCTAGCCGGCCTTTGCATGAACCCTTGCTGGAAGTTCCTGGTAGCATCGACACCCGACTGGTTGCATTTACACCCTGGGGATTGATCAAATGATGCCGTGGTCGCCGGCTTTGACCTGCCGCACCATGCGCCCACAAGGGTCTTGCATTCGCCATTTTACCGGCTTGACGGACCGATGCGGGATTTCTGTCGAGCTGAATTCTTTGCAGCAAGGGACGGCAGGCTTACCCTCCCGGCTATGTTTTGCCCCGGGTTCTGCGGTATCTCCGGTGCGCGGAGTTTAGGCTTATTTCCGGGCTGCTGATATGATGGCGGGCGGGCAACGCCTGGAACCTGCCCCTGCAAATGGGACACTTGTCCCGCGCTGGTACCGGAGCAATCAGGACGAACGGGCGCATTGCCGTGCCGGCCGACCAACGCGCCGCTCTTCGAAGTAAGACATCATCGGGAAAGACCAACTCGGGCATCGGGCCCGTCATGGAAATAACCGGAACCCGCGTGACCGCTGCCGGGTTTTGCTATGCGCACATTTTTCAATTCCGTCCATCTGCAGCAGGATCGCCATGCGTCAAATGATATCGGGCATGATGTGCCGAACATCGTTAGGCAGAATGATCCGGGGTTGCGGTCAGCACGGAAAACCCGATTGTTCGAGTGCATCGGTCACCAGGTGCCCCGGGAGAGGACATCGATGAGGACAATATCGTGAGGATTGAGCGGCTCACTCATCTCGGGCCGGCGCCTCTGTCCGGCGCGATCAAACTTCCGGGCGAACTGCCCGGCTGCCTCGGTAAACACACGGTTCTTTTCCGTCTGCGCCGGATCGGCGAACTTTGTCTCAATACCTCGGATGTAAACGATATCACCATGATTGATCAGTTGGTCAACTGGCCGTGGCGCCGGATCGCCCTGCGCGCGCCATGCAGCCCGGCAATGTTTCAGGTGATCGAAGCCAGCAATTCCTCCTGTAGCGATTGAAGCCTCTGCTGCCGAGGAAATTCAGAAGTTCAGTCAGGTCCGGTCCCGCGAACGGCGCCTGCCTTTCTCCAGATGAGCGATCTACTCATGCTCCGCAGACAGGATCATGAGTCAGAACTGCAGGGTCAGGCTGGTCCGAGCTTACTGCTGGGGCGCTGTGTTTTGGAAACCGGGACATTGTCCATGCGCTTGAGACCAGACGGGCGGACAGATGACCAAGCCGACCCACATTGATTGATGCAGGCCCCATGCGGATCACCTTACCTAAGGCGCCCTGTCCAAGGCGGACATATAGAGCTGGATGCTCTGCCGTTCGTCATCCTCTTGCCATTGGCAATGACGGACGCGCCGCGCTGGTTTATCCCGCGGGAACCAGTTGATCGAACTGACCTATGGCTTGCGGGAAGGGCGGGTCGAGCCCCTCACGGCCCGCGTTGCACAATGGTTGATCAGTCAACCAGGCCGATATGGGCCAGCTCATTACCCAGACCGAGCGCGCCAGGCAAATCACCACTGGGTTATCTACTCGGCATCAGTGAATATATGTTCCGCTGACGCCCGCAAACCAGGCTGGCGCCCCTAAAGGATTAGGTGGGCTTTTGCCTCAACCATCCGGACAGCGTGGCTCTGTTGGTTGGATTGCAAAGACCAATCAATCGCGAGATCGGTGATGTACGTGGCAGAGCCCCCGGAACCGTCAACAAACAGGTGGGGCAAGCATAACTTAGGAAGACGTCGCAAACCGCGCCTCGGCCGCCTTCAAAACCCATATCGCATTCCCGGGAAGTTCTCAGCTGAGAACTCTTGCAAATCGCGGCCACCAAAATCTGTGCAAAAGTTCTCAGCTGAGAACTTTTTGAAAGCCTCGTTAATACCTATGGAGACTCCAACCCGTCTGCCGCAGGCCGCTGACCGGATGACTATAATGACGCGGATTGCACTCCCGGTTGTATTTTGCCCGTCGGGAAATCCATCCCCTCTGAGGAAGAGCAACTAACGGCGATTTAACTGCCGTTACGACTGATTTTGCAATGATAATCAAGGCGTTGACCAACTGCTTATCAAAGCTTGCAGCGGAGGGTTTCTGGCCAAAAGGGCACAGCCGCCGATGGATAGCGCCTGTCAATATCTTGCACTATCGCCCTACCTTTATCAAGTGCATAAGGCTTGCCTACCTGAAATTTAGCCGATCGTGTGGCAATCAACGACGACAGATGCAAAGCGAAATCAAAATCCTGACTGGCGATCCGGCCGTTGATCCGCTGCAACGAACAGGCCATCTGATCATGGACGGGCCGGCCTTGAATCCGAAAACATCCTCTACGGGGCTGGAAAGGTGGCGAGGCAGCGATGGCTCTTGGTCTGGGATAGTAAATGAGACAGGCCACCTTGCCCGGCATCTCCCTCTTGTCGCTACGTTGCTGCTGGCATCGCTTGCCGCCATCGCCCTTGTAGTTGCGGTCAGCGTGGGAATCGGTGACCTGTCCATTCCGCTGTCGACGACGTTCTTTGGACGGGTCAACCGCATGGAGCGGACAGCAGTGGAAATCAACCGGATCCAGAAGATGATCCGGAATTATTGTTTGAAGCGGGCATTGATGGCGGATTTTCTGCGGTGCAGGAATTTTCCTTCCCGGCGCGATCATGCAGTCACTGTTGTGCAATCCGCCTGCAAGGCAACATGCGACGATCAATGCCAAGCTCGCAGCCCTTGCTGTCGTCGAACTCGGACGTTTTCCGCACCGCTCGATGTCTTCGGATGGTCCCGTACCCACAATGCGGCGGCACCGGACGCCTTTTATCGTGCCAGGATGGCAGAAAAGCGCAATGATCGCTGACAAAGCCTTTCGGACGCCGAGGAGCAGCTTACTCATAACGCGCGCCTACCGGCACAATCACCAAAGCCACGAGCCGCAGGATGCTGATGGATGTGGGCGTCAAGATGATTGGTCCGGCTCGTCAAGGAGCATGCAGCGGACCAGGCCCGTTGCTTCCGGCGCGCAGGAGCATCAACATAGGATCTGTTACGTGACGCCTTCTGCGTCGAGGCACGTGTGGGAATGTCCAGACACCATCTGCGCCGGCATGTCCACTACCTGCCGTAACGGCACGCCTACCTATCCGTGCGGCGAGACCACAGCCGCAGTGCTGCAACCACTTGCGGACAAAGCCGGTTATTCTGCGCGTCGCCAGACGGACGATTTGCATATCAATCCGCCCAGAACACATCCAGATAGCGTGACCTCATTGTCAGAGAATTGCGCCTTGCCTGAATAGGTCTTGCCGCTTTCTGTATCGTAAAGAGAGCCGGCATATGTGGCAGGCCCTGTTGATTTCAGGCTCACCGCCTGAATGCCGACCACGGACCGGTTCCGTTTGGAAACATCCGGATTGTTGACATCATTGACCGGGTTTTTCATCCATATGACCGTACCGCACAGACCGGTGCCGCAGTCGCTTAGCCGGACCTTGGTGCCCCCGGACTGATTGACATAAGTGCCGGTTACCTGCTGCGTATCGGCGGCAGCACCGGTTACAAGTGCCGAGGACAGGACAAGGGCAAGGCCAAATTTTTGATATGTGAACAAGGCATGATCTCCAAAGGACAGTCGAGCCCGGCTATAAGCGGGCTAATGATTTGCTGATTAACGATATAGACCGTAAATCTGACGAGATTAGGGGTAAAAAAAGAGCAAATTTCGATGGTGCTGATCGGCTCGTCCTGGCCGGCTCGGTCACCAGCCCCTGCCCGAAAACAGCCCTTGCGAATCACATAAGTCTATGCTTATGTATTCTCATGAATGAGACAGAGTTTTTCAAGGCACTGGCCGATCCAACGCGACGCGCAGTTTTTGAACGTCTGGCCGACGGTGAAATGAACGCCACGCAGTTGCGGCAGGGGTTTGCAATGTCGCAGCCGGCCATCTCGCAACATCTTGCTGTCTTGCGTAGCGCCGGTTTGATTGCCGAACAAAAGCTCGGTCGCAACGTGATGTATCGAATAAACCCGGATGGGATCGCGCGAATGCACCAATGGCTAAGCCGATATCACGCATTCTGGCCGAAGCGGGTGGACGAGCTGAAACGGCTTCTCAAGGAGATGGATCAATGACACCGAAAAGCGAAGCGCCGATCAGGCTCACTTACGAACTGGATGCTGAACCAACGAAGGTGTGGCGCGCGTTAACCGTCCCCGAATATGTCTCGCGGTGGCTTGGCAGCCCCGCGTGCTCCGATATGGACGATGAAGCCGCACTGGACCGCATCGAGCTGCGCCTGATCTCCATGGAACCGGGCACGCATGTGCGCTATAGCATCAAAGATAATGAAGCGGTCAGTACCGTGACGTTCCAGATCAACGCGAATGACAAAGGTGGAACCACTTTTCATATCGTGCATGAGCAATCCATGATTGCTGCCAACTGCAATTTTCCAAGGCAACGCTTGGCCGCCTGACCACAACAAACTTTCAATTTGACGGAGAGGAGTTCGCCTATGCGCGACATGATGCAGCTTGTCCCTATGGTCGTGGAACAGTCCAGCCGAGGGGAACGGTCTTTTGATATATATTCACGACTGCTGCGCGAACGTATCGTTTTTCTCAACGGTCAGGTGGAGGACGGAATGGCTGCGTTGATTTGCGCACAACTGTTGTTTCTTGAATCCGAAAGCCCCACCAAGCCTGTCTCCATGTACATCAATTCGCCTGGCGGCGTGATAACCAGTGGTCTTGCAATATACGACACAATGCAATTCATCACATGCCCCGTTGCAACATTGTGCATGGGTACCGCTCGATCAATGGGTTCATTTCTATTAATGGCTGGCGAACCCGGTCACCGAACGGCCTTGGTCAATTCCAGTATCCATGTGCATCAGCCACTTGGTGGATTCCAGGGTCAGGCCTCGGATATTTTTATCCAGGCTGAAGAGATGCGGCAAACGAAACAACGTGTGACAAGGCTTTATGCCCAACACTGCGGACGCTCGTTTGATGAAGTGGAGCGGACATTGGATCGCGATCATTTCATGACCGCCGACGAGGCAAAAGAGTGGGGATTGATTGATACGGTTCTGTCAAAGAGGGAAGGGCCGCAGCAATTGCTGCCTGCGTGAGTTTTGGCACCTGCAAACCCGCTGACTTCATATGCGAAAACATGTAGATACTTGTCTACAATAAACAGCACGTGGAAAGCAGGCGGTATGAACATGGCGAAGCGAACAATTTATTTCGCGCTCGGCTGGCTAATGGTCGCGCTCGGTTTCATAGGTCTGCTTCTCCCAGTAATGCCCACAACAATCTTCCTGATTTTGGCCGCCTGGTGTTTTGGGCAATCATCGCCGCGTTTTGAGAAATGGCTGCTTGAGCATCCCGTCTTTGGGCCGACATTGGTCAAATGGCGAGAGCATGGGGCCATACCAATGCGTATTAAATGGATTGCCTGCGGCGGCATGGCCTTTGGCTATGCTTCATTTTATTATTTCGCCCGGCCGTCACCATTATTGGCAGGGTTCGTGGCTATATTTTTTATTGCCAGCGCTGCATATGTTCTCAGTCGACCAAGCATTTAAATTCGCTTCTCTGTCAATTTGTCGAACACATGCAGAGCGTCGGGATCAATGGCAAAGCGTTGCATGGCCCCCACTGTCACCTGCGATCGAGGGGACAGACTGGCAGTAAGGCGTTGCGTGCCAATAGTGGCAGTGACAACAAGTTCCGGCCCTGTCAGTTCGACCACTTCAATCTTTGCATCTATGCCAAAATTCGTGACCCCTACCTGCGCAAACGTCAGACTTTCGGGACGGACGCCAACTGTAATGTTCCGCGCTTCAGCGGCGGCCTTGTGAAGATGCGCGGGGAGGGGAATACTGCTCAGTGTCCCGTCAATATGAGCAAATCCATCGGAGAAAGTGGAATCCAGCATATTCATTGGTGGAGAGCCGACGAAACTTGCCACATAACGCGTAGCGGGGCGATTATAAATTTCATCCGGCGTGGCCAGCTGTTCGATTTGACCATCGCGCATAACCGCGATGCGCGTTGCCAATGTCATGGCCTCAATCTGATCGTGCGTCACATAGACAATCGTGGTTCCAAGCATCTGATGCAAACGCTTCAGTTCGGTTCGCATTTCCATCCGCAATTTCGCATCGAGATTTGAAAGCGGCTCGTCAAACAGGAATATTTGCGGATCGCGCACAAGCGCACGCCCAATGGCAACACGCTGGCGCTGACCACCGGACAGTTCGGACGGTTTGCGCGCCAGCAAATTCTCAATCTGAAGTATCCTTGCCGTTTTTTGCACCGCGACATTGCGGTCGGCTTCGGAAACTTTGCGCATTTCCAGACCAAAGCCAATATTTCGGGCCACCGACATATTCGGGTAAAGCGCATAAGACTGGAACACCATCGCTATATCCCGGTTCTTCGGATGAATCCCGGTTACAGAGCGGTCACCAATGCGCACATCACCGCCCGTAGCCTCGGCCAGTCCAGCGATAATATTGAGCAGCGTGGACTTGCCACAACCTGAAGAACCCAGCAGCACGAGAAACTCGCCATCGGCAAGTGACAGATCAATCCCTTTTAAAGTTTCGATGTTCCCATAGCGTTTGCGAATATCAACTAGTTCAAGCGCGCTCATGACTCTTTCCCCGAAACGATTTGAAGATCTTCACCATCATAACGGCGAGGCACAGTGGATATGGCCATGGTTGCGATACGCACACCAGCGCGCAGGCTTTCTTCAATGCTTTGGCCGCTGGCTTGTGCGGCCACGAAGCCAGCATTGAAAACATCCCCGGCACCGATCGTGTCGACGACGGCGACAGAAGGGGCTTGCGCCGAGACAACAATATTGTCCGGTCCTATGGCAAGCGCCCCTTCCGGGCCACGTTTGACCACAACAATTGCATCGTCCGGCATCAATGCCTTCAGCTTGTGCGCAGCTTCAATTGCGTCGGTCGCGTGGGTAAGGGAGATGGTTTCCACCTCATTAAACAAGGCGATATGACAGCGGCTTAGCCAATGTCGTGTGCGCGAACGATTTTCCTCTGTCCATCCGTCTATAGGCCAGCCGGTATCAAGAGCGATCTTGATATTATGCGTTTCTGCCCAGTCAAACAGGGCATCATAATCATTTGCAAGTATGCCGGTCAGGAACGAGCCGCACAGGATTGCAGTGCCACCTTCCAGAAGCTTCGGATCAAGCATTTTGTGCACGTCTGTCCACGACAAGTGCGCAATGTGGCCTTTGGTTGTGAAGAATGTGCGTTCGCCATTGGGATGAGTGATCCCGACGGAAAGAGTTGTTCCGGTCCGGCACACGGGCCAATGCACGGCATGGTCGTTGAATGCCTGCCGCAACCATTCGCCGAACTGATCATCGCCAACATTGGCGGCGATCTGGCACTCAACGCCCAAACCCAGCAAAGCCAAAGCCGCATTGCCAGCCGATCCGCCGACCCGAAGCTCATCATGATCGACCATGATCTCCGTACCTGGCTGTGGCCAAGGTTCGGCAGGCCCCAGTATGAGGTCAACATTGACATTACCGATAATGGCAAGAGGCCGCAGCGCCATGTTATTCACTCCGCGTAATTTTGGTGGAACGTACAGGCGTTCCAAGGTCCTTTACGCGCGAACCGGCAAAGCCAAGCATGAAATGTTGCGCAGCGGGCAGAAGTGCAAACACAGCGGCAATACCTGATGCGGCACCGACATCAATCATTACCGCCTCTTTGATCGGCTCTTCATCCGATGCATCAAACACAATAACCGGCGATCCGGCCCCGAGCGCCGAGAGCGCCATGCGGCTGACGAGTTCCGCCGTTCCATCCTTGGCTCGAAACAGAACAACGCCAACATCTGGTCCGAGCATCTCCATTGGCCCGTGCCGCAATTGACCGCCTTCCAGCGAGAAACAAGGAATGCGCGACAACTCGGTAAGACCCAGCGCTATGGCTTCGGCCACACCCTGCATTCGCCGCCCAGATGTGACGATCGCCCTCACATTGGAAAAAACGGAAATCGCTTCTTTGACTTGGGTAACGTCAGACGATCCCAGGATCCGCAAGGCTTCCGCCGTGTTTTCTCCCAATGCATTGATGATCGCGAGGTGCAACGCAAAGCTGATGGTCAGACTGCGCGTCGCAGCAAATGCCTTTTCAGTTCCGCCAGCACCTATGAGGGAAGGAATTGTACGCGCCAGCGTCGACCCTTCTTCCAGCGTCAGACCGAACGTATCAGCTCGAATACCTGTCTCACCGAACCAACGCAAAACTTCGGCACTTTCACCTGACTGTGACGTCACAATAATTGTTTTGCCGTCCGTCGACAGTGGCTGACCCAGTTGTTCGGACAAAGGAACCGCAATGGCATCAATACCGAGGCTTCGGTAAAATGGCTCAACTGCGCGACCGACCGCATGCGAACCGCCCATGCCGAGCAGCAGCAACTGCCGGGTCTTGCGCAATGACTGTGCAATTGTTGCCGCCAAAGTCGAAGCGGTCTCAAAGGAAGCAAGGGCGTCTGCATTCTGCCGTGCCATTTCTTTTTCAATAGCGACAAGTCCGGCGGGCTTTGTAGTTTCAGAGAGCATATTCATCCTTTAACGCCGCCACTTGTGAGGCCCGAAATTAGAGCACGCTGCATGAACAGACCGATCAACAGCGGGGGGAGGGCAGCCAATACGCCCGCAGTTGCAATCAAACCGTAATCCGACACACGACCGCCAGCCAGATCGGCAATTGCTACGGTCAATGTCTTTGCGCGCTGATCGGAGGTGAAAAGCAGCGCATAAAAAAACTCATCCCACGCAAGCAAAAATGCAAATAGAGCAGCGGTTGCCATAACCGGGGCTGCAAGGGGGAGTGTGATGAGACGTAATATTTGATCCAGTCGCGCACCATCCATGACGGCAGCGCTTTCGATCTCCCGCGGAATTGAGTCAAACCCTGACTTCAACAACCATGTGGTAAATGGAGCAAGGATCGTCAGATACACGAGGGCAAGACCAAAGACATTATTGAGCAAACCGAACCATGCGAGTGACATGTAAAGCGGAACAGCAAGGGCGACCGGGGGAAGCATATAGGTCGCAATAACAGCATAGAGCGACCAGCCAACGGAAGGCGTCCTTGAAACTGCCCATGCCGATGGAATGGCAACGGCAAGCGCTGCGACAGTTGCCATGCCGGCAACCTTGAGACTGTTGAAAAGCGAAGCGACAAAAGCCTCACCCGCACTGTTTGCAACTGAAGACAGAAGCACACCATAGCGCGAAAGGTCCACCGTATCCGGCCACCAATGCAATGGTTTTGCGAGCAGGTCAGGTGTTGAGGAAATGCTCATAACAAACAACCAAGCGACTGGCGCAAGAATGACGATAGCCAAAACCAATGCCGCAATATGAACGAAAATGGTCAGGGTGAGGCTTTGACGCTCCATCATGACGCTCCTGCGGTTTTGCGAATAAGAGCTGCATAGGCGACGGCAAGCACCGTCACCAGCAAGGTGACAATTAATGCCAATGATGCGCCTGATCCGGCTCGCTGGAACGAGAATGCTTCCTGATAGACGAGGATGGACAGGGTGCGGGTGCTGTTAGCAGGACCGCCGCGAGTCATGACCCAGATAATATCAAAAACCTTGAAAGCTTCGATTGTTCGCAGGACCAATGCCACCATGAGCGGCCCGGCCAGATAGGGCAGGGTAACAAAACGGAAGCGTGACCAGACTCCTGCGCCATCGACCATGGAAGCTGCCGTAATATCGCGGGGCACAGCCTGAAGAGCGGCAAGAGCAATTAGGGCAACCAGCGGGAAGTTTTTCCAGCAATCGGCAAGGATCAGCGATGCCAGTGCAGTCCCGGGTTCGCCGAGCCATGAGCGATAGGAATCAAGCATCCCTATTTGCACGAGGAGTGCATTTAGTGCTCCATATTCGGGGTTGTATATCAGGCGCCACAAGGTGGCGTTGACAACAGTTGGCAAGGCCCAGGGTAAAATCATCAGTGCACGCAAGACCGAGCGGCCGTAGAAACGTTGATTGAGAAGCAATGCCGCCAAGACCCCGATCACCATCTCTGCGGAGACGGAAAGAGCCGCAAACCAAAAAGTCGTCAAGAGTGAACGCTGGAAATTTGAACCGGAAAGGACCTTCACATAATTGTCCAGCCCAACGAAACTGCCCTGGGTTCCTACCAGCTTTGCATCGGTAAAGGAGAGCCGGATCGTATCGATCAGCGGCCAGCCAATAACCGCTATCATGACGACAAGCAGCGGCAGCATAAGCAGCCATGCCCGGGTCGTAATCCAATTGTTCGTCATGAAATATTGCCCGTCACATCATCAATATATTATAATGAATGAGGGAACGGCGGCAGACAACGCGGCCGCCTTTCCAATCAAATCATAATCCGCTGTTTTCAGCCGCCGTTTTCAGCGCTGCTTCCGGCGCTTCTTGGCCCAACAGTGATTCTTGAACTGCTTGCTGCAATGCCGTCGACAGTTCCTGATATTTTGGTGTTGTCGGGCGCGGATACATGGCAGCCAAACCGGTCTTGGCGGCCGCGATCAGTTCTTCCTGGCCTTTCGAAACAGCCGGGTCGTCATAAGACGATGTCCAAATTGGCAAGCTGAGCTTGGCATATTGGTTTTGCGTCGCCTGGGAAGTCATGAAAGTAATGTACTTCCACGCCTCATCAGGCTGTTTGCTGGTCGAGGTAATCCCGAGGCCCATCGAGCCATTAACTGCCGAGACCGTGCTTTTTCCTTCTACGCCGGGAGCCGGAACGACTCCCACCTTGCCTGCAACCTTGCTGTCCTTTGGATTGTTGGCCATGTTGTACATATAAGTCCAGTTCAAGGCGAAGGCAGCTTCGCCATTCTGGAACACGCGCCGGACATCTTCTTCGAGAAATTCCTTCGAGTTGGGGTTTGTCAGGCCTGACTTGTAGCTTTCGACCATATAGTTGAGCGCATCAAGGCCGCCACCTGTCTGGAATACCGGTTTGCCATCTTTGATAAAACTGCCGCCATAGGCGCTGACCAGCGTCGTGTAATCACAAATCGCCGCCTCGGCCTGAGACCAACTCCAGGCTATCGGCGTTGAGAGCAGACCCTTATCCTTGATGATCTTGGCCTGCTCGGAAAGCTCGGCCCAAGTCCTGGGCGGGTTCGCGATACCGGCTTTTTGTAGAATTTCCTTGTTGTAGAACAGATATTTGGTGTCGAGTATCCATGGCAGACCATAGCGCTTGCCTTCATATTCGACAGTCGTCCATGCACCGGGAAGAACGCCTGATTTCATCTCGGGAGTGATCTTGTCCGACACATCGAGCAATACTTTGTTCGTTGCATATTCAGCAGGCCAGATAACGTCGAACAATACAACGTCATAGCCGCCACCCGATCCCTGTGCGAGGACAGTCTTGTCATGCAAGCCCTCGTATGGAACGAATTCAAGATTGACCGATATATCCGGATTCGCCTTTGTGAAAGACTCTGTCATGGCGCGCACATCAGCTTCGCTGTAAGCGGCCTGTGCCATGAACAAAGCATTGATCTTGGTTTGAGCGTGAGCGGGTGCGGACAGCGCCGCCGCCAGCAGCGTTGCGCCTAAAAGCGCGGTCGTGACGGATTTCAACATTCTTACCTCCTGTTTAGCTCTGGCAGTTCTGAACGCTGACCGGTATGGACAGTGCTCGGTGATCGCTACAGATCGAGAGCTTTTGCTCACGTTCCCCTGGAGACGATTTTTCGGCGACTCTTTCGGTCGACTATTAAATCAATTCTCTTGACTTATTAGTCGATCAATATTTTGCTGCTGTCAAGAGGGCTTGGACATGGATGACAGACCAACGATAAGAGCCAAAAGCGGCACCAATCTTGGTGGAGCAAGCGCACATAATCGACGTATCATGATTGATGCGCTACGGATTAACGGAGCCTTGTCTCGTGCCGACTTGGCGAGGGCGACCGGGCTGACACCCCAGACAGTGTCCAACATTATCGAAGAGCTTGCCGGTGAGGGTCTGGTACGCTCGCAAGCCAGTATCCGAAAGGGCAGAGGGCAGCCGGCAACACCCTATCAACTGGTACCCGAAGGAGCCTTTGCAATCGGCCTCCAGATTGACCGACATGTAACGCGCACTGTTATCGTCAACCTGGTTGGTGATGTGCTGGTTCAAATCGAGGCAATGCTCCCGTCAGGGGGACCGGAGGTAGGTGTCGTCGTGGTGCTTGATCTTGTAGCACGGGCAAGAACAATGTTAGCCCAACAGGTTTCCGGCGGTGAAGATCGCCTTGTCGGGCTTGGGATTGCCATGCCCGGACCTTTTGGCATTAACACGCTCTATGACGATCCATGGATGATGACCGCCTGGCAGAACTTTCCACTTGTAGAACGTATCGCCGAAGGTACGGGGCTTGAGGTTGCGTTACAAAATGACGCTTCGGCGGCGGCGACAGCGGAGCGGTTACTCGGCGCAGCACATGGACTTGACCATGCCATCTGCATTTATTTCGGTTATGGCTTGGGTACGGGTCTCATTCTCAACGGCGAGCTTTACGGAGGCGCCCATTCCAACGCCGGAGAGATCGGCATGATGCTGACCTTGGTGCCGGGAGATGGTGCCGATGTCGAGCCACTGGAGCACTATGCTTCGATGGCGGCATTGTGCAAATTACTGGAACTTGATCCATCTGCGCCTGATCTGTTTGCAATGGTGACCGACGCAGTGCAGCAGGGCGGGTCAAGGCTCGAACAGTGGATGGATGACGTGGCAGAGCGGTTGCGGCGCGCGGTCCAGATACTTGAACTCGCCTTCGATCCACAAACAGTTATCCTGTGCGGTGGCGCTCCCCGAATTCTGATTGACCGGCTTGTTGAAAAAATCGAGCCCTTACTACCATCCATTGCTGATCGGACAAACCGCCATCCGCAGCCGCGACTGCAAGCTGGACTTGCCGATCCCTGGTCTGCTGCACTTGGCGCTGCAGCCGAACCTATCGCACGCGCTTTCGACCCCCGATTCTCGGCAATCCTGAAGAACGCGTGAACAATACGCCAAGGAGGCTGGTTATTCCCTGCCATCTCGTCACACACTCTGCCTCCAAATCTTCAATCGATGATCGCGAGCAACCTCAGGCAGATATGTCGGGTAAGCTTACGGTTGCCTCGCGCGGGACCAGTTGACACTTTGCAACGGATTTTGCGACGAGGCCACCAATGTCTCGCGGCAGAGAAAAGCGCTTTGTGACATTGGAGGCACGTGACCAACAGTTCAGGCTTGGGCCGGTCGCTGCCCCACTGCATAATGCGCCAGGGCAGGCTGATTTTCCACGTTGAAGCGAGAGATCAGGAACCCGGGCGACCTGCGTGAGGTATAAGCAACGAGATTCCTGTGTAGTGGCACGGGTAACTCAATCATCGCCTTGATCGGCTTTTCATCGACAATCGCGCCAAAGCTTCAGCTTCACCGTGATCAACCTCCTTACGGTTCCAGAACGAAATCACGCGTACCTGCCAAGGCTGGAGCGACACCTGGTCGATATGATTGCGCGGGTCTGCTGCAGTGTGAAGCCGAAGAACTCTGAGGTCGCCTCAAGCAGGGCAAGCGAGCAAGTGCCTTCGTCCAAGTCGATGTTTGTCGTCAGCAGCGCGCCTTAAGGTCGGTGGGGGTCTTGGCCGACGATGTCAGCGAGCGTCCGGTGTGGCCGCGGCTTACCCGTGTCATGACGGCAAGCATCATGCATGCAATCGAACCGATAGTCAGAAGATGCAGCACGGAGATCTGATCGATCAATCCTGTTGTTCCTGTGGCGATACCAATGAATCCCAGTGGAACGAACAGATAGGCGACGTGCAAAACCAGAAGCAGCTTTTCCGGGTGTGTCGTCCAATCGCGCCAACGCGCCAACCGAACACCATGCAGGGTCGCCGCGACAAGCGCAGCTATTCCGGTTAACCTGCTCTCCGGCCAGAAAGTCCAGAGGCGAAAGTCCCCAGTGCACCGAAAATAGCAGTGACATCGAACGCGTTGTAGGAAACCGGGAAGTCGGTTCGACCAAAGCGATTGAGCCAGTTACGGGTGAAACTTGGAAGAATGCCGCCACCACAATTATCATCAGCATTGAATAGACTCCGACAGCCAATCGGGTCGCGCTTCCGGCAGTGCCTCCGCTTATGACGGAATAATGAAAGAATATGTTCGCGATCGACAGTGCGGTCAATCCGCCGACGACTTTCAGATCTTTCCATTTGCGGCCGGCGATCACCTCTCGAGCGCAAATGAAAAGAAGCGAAAGAAGAAATGACGCGTCAATTGCAACGGCGGGCAGAACACCGATCGTCCGGGTCAGCATCATTGCGGCACGTCCAACTGCCCAAATCGAAAGCAGGGCCACCAGCGGACACCCGGACACCCTCCGGTTGAGTTGGGGACTGCTGTCAATAGAAATCCGGCAAGCACGGCTGGCGCAAATCCAAACAACATCACATGGACGTGCCAAGAAAAAACGGACGAAAACCGCTATGTCGTCGACCCCTATCTACCTAAGGAAGGCTATCTGGAGCTGCGCCCGGACAGGCCAGGCTGGGGTGTCGAGATGGACGAGCAGGCAATGACGGAGGAAGGCTACATTCACTGGCAACGACGTGTGCCGAAACGGCCGGACGGCTCTTATGCCTTCCCCTAGCAGTGGGTGATCGTAGCGGAACTGAAGCTAGCAAGTCAGGAGCATCCTTTCCGACGGTGCCAATTGGGGCTTTTGGACGGGCGCGGCGCAATCGTCAATATCTCGTCCATTTGCGGTGAAGTGATCGTCTATCCGCAACCGCAGGTTTCTACAATGCCGCGAAGGCCAGCGTGAACCTTTTGACCGAACCGCTGGCGGCCAAACAGGGCGTGCGCGTCAACGCTGTCGCGCCCGGCTATGTCGGCACCGAACTGACGCTCAAGGGGCGCAGCAAGGAGGAATGGTTCGGAACCTGGATGCGCATGACGCCTATAGGAGGTTGGGCGAGCCCAGCGAGATCGCCAATGCCGTTCTCTTTCCGGCCGACGCCCGTCTATATCACCGGCACGGTATTGACGTTCGATGGCCGCTAAGAGAGACGCGCCGCTCGATGGTTCGACACCGACTACGGTTTCATGCAGTGCCGGTCGCGCATGCCGTAATGTAGAGCCCAACGACTTGGGGATCAGCCAGGAGGGGACGCAGGTTCGAACGCCGGCACAAGCCGAGAAGTGTTTCCAGTCGGACGCATAAACCTTGCGAGTATTGGCGGAGCTCGCGCCTCGACATAATCACGGGCACGCTCGGTCAGATTCTGCAAATGGGTCGGCAGGGGAGGAGGCGCACTTGGAGCAGAAGGGGTTAGCGAATTGTAGTCGGTTGGTTGTGAATCGTCGGCCATCAGGCCGCGTGAACGTCGGTTTGCGAGAAGTCGTTGCCTTTGAACAGCAGCGGTTCGCCCGAGGCTTTCGCCAGAGCATAGGCGAAGCAGTCGCCGAAGTTGAGGCCGGCCTTGTGACGGCCCTTGCCGAAATCAAGGAAAGCCTGTCGGGCCAGTTCGCCATGCTCCAGTGTCACAGGCTCGACGATGATGCCGGCGCGCCGGAAGAAGGCCTCGGCCTGACGCATGCCATCGGCCCCGAGTTGGCCCTCCACCACCATAGCCAACTCGACGTAATTGGTGACGCTGATCCGGGTGACTTCAGCGTCATGGATGATCTTAATGAAGCTCGCCGCCTCGGGCTCAAGATAGAGGATTGCGACCAGAGCCGAGGTATCGACGATCATTTCGGCAGGCCGTTCTTGTCATAAAGGAATTCGGCATGATCGACATAGGGGCGCTTGACGTGCGCTGCGGCACGATCGGCGATCGCTAGGAGCTCCTCGACGCTGGCCCGGCCCTTTTGCCGTTCGATCTTGGCGAACCGCTCGCGTAGCGCCTCGGTGACGACGCGGGTCATGCTTTCCCCCGTGGCGTGAGAAATCGCCTGCGCCAGGCGGTGGGCTTCCGGATCTTTGATGCTTAGGCTCATCTATGGTGCATTCCATCTAGAAAAATAGCGTTATTTCTAGATTTCTACACGGAATTGTTGCTGCTTTCAAGCCTGCCAAACATTGGCGTAACGATGGCGGGCTCGATATCATTCAAACATTGAGTCGCGGCCATTTATCGAGAATGGTTGGAATCGACATTCATGTGAATGGGAGACTGTGAAGTGGCAAACAAAAAAATAGCGCTGTTTTCGGCTTTTACGATTTTCGCCTGCTCATATCCCGGCCTGGTCGCAGCTGCAGAAGATGATCAGGTGGCGCGTATCACCGTCAATCAAATCATACGAGGTGAGGGTAAAGTCGGAGACATGGCGACTTCCCAAAATGGGGAGGTCGTATACATCGTACTGGAGGGCGGCATTATCGAGGTGAGGAATACGCGATACAAGACGGCGCAGCGTTACAGTGTGGTGAAACCAAATGATAATAGCCGCAACAATTGAAGGGCTCGGCGATTTCGAGCCTGCCCTTGAAATAGCGGAGGGCAGAAAGACACCTTGATGCCGATTACCGACCTGGTAGCAAATGCCGGCCCGGTTGAAGCGTGGATCATTCCCATGTCGTATGGATGAAGGGTTCGGGTGCATTTTCGACGCCCTGCCAACCGATTCCGCACCACGAGCACGTCCTGGACAATAATCTGCGTTCGCTTTTGTAGCCGTGGGCCTGTTTGTGCGCGTGGATCGATAATGGGTGACTGCGACGTCTTGATGAGTGCCATCACGTTCGCTTGATGCAGCCTTGGTTATGGAGATCTCCCTCTTTGTGTATTTCCGCGGAACTGCTTGTCTTGCCAGAATCCTGATGCTAACTTTTCTCAAAATCAGAAAACAAATGCACAGCCAGCTGGTATCGCCAGCCATCGGAACAAGTTGTGCAATCCATAGCGGAGGAAGCAATATGGAACGCCGTCAATTTCTTGCTGGTGCGGCAGCACTATCCTTGCTTGGTACTTCCAGCTCAAGGGCGGGGGCTCAAACAGCAGGGGCCCTGGAAAAAACCAGCGTTACACTGGGTGTCGGCGGCAAACCCCTTCTTTATTATCTGCCGCTGACAATTGCCGAGCGCCGGGGGTTTTTCAAGGAAGAGGGTCTTGATGTCACCGTCAATGACTTTGGCGGCGGAGCAAAATCCTTGCAGGCCCTGATCGGCGGGTCTGTCGATGTTGTAACCGGCGCGTATGAGCACACGATCCGGATGCAGGCAAAAGGACAGGATGTGCGAGCCTTGTGCGAGCTTGGCCGGTTCCCGGCCATTGTGATCGCTGTCCGCAAGGAACTCGCTGATAAAATCAAGTCTCCCGCCGATTTTGCCGGATTGAAGATCGGCGTGACAGCACCTGGATCGTCAACTGCGCTGACTGCGCAATATGCGATGGTCAAAGCCGGACTCAAAGCCAATGCGGCGCCCTTGATTGGTATTGGCGGTGGCGCCAGCGCCGTGGCTGCAATCAAACAAGGACAGGTGGATGTAATTTCACATCTGGACCCGGTCATTGCCAAGCTTGAAGCAGATGGCGACATCACTGTCATCATCGATACCCGTACCGAAGAGGGAACAAAGGCACTATTTGGCGGATCAAATCCAGCGGCAGTGCTCTATGTCAAGAAAGAGTTTGCCGACGCAAATCCCAACACTTCAAAAGCCTTGGTCAATGCCTTCGTCAAATCGTTGAAATGGTTGCATGGTGCTTCGCCAGAAGAAATTGCAGACAGCGTTCCAGCGGAATATCAATTGGGCGATAAATCGCTTTATTTGAAAGCAGTAGCCAATTCATTGCCCACCTATTCGCTTAACGGCGTCCTGACAATGGAGGGCATGCAGTCGGTTCTCAATACATTAAAAATCCTCGATCCAGAATTTGCAAAAGCCGATATCGATCTTGCTGCAACGTTTGATGACCGGTTCATCAAGGGATAGGCAGCATCAATGACAGTACCCCTATCCGAGGCGGGCACCCGTGCAGACGCCGTCGAGTTGCAAGGCATTACCATCGCTTTTCCGGTTGCCCATGAAAAGACATATGAGGCCGTTGGCGAAACAAATCTGAGTGTTCGTGATCGTGAGTTCGTTGCAATTGTCGGACCAACGGGCTGCGGAAAGTCCACCCTTTTAAATGCGACCGCTGGTTTGCTCAAACCAGCACGGGGCCAGATCAAAATCTTCGGCAAGACACATACCGGGATCAATGGCCATGCCGGATATCTCTTTCAGCAAGATTCGCTCATGCCGTGGAAGACATCGCTTGATAATGTTGCGATAGGGCTGGAAGTAGCCGGAATTCCGCGTCGTGAAGCACTTGAGCGCGCTCGCACATGGCTGGGGAAAGTCGGACTTTCCGCCTTTTGCGACCGTTATCCGCACATGCTTTCCGGCGGTCAGCGCAAACGTGTGGGATTGGCACAGGTCCTTATCCGCGACCCGAAGATCATATTAATGGACGAGCCTTTTGGGCCGTTGGATGCACAGACCCGCCTTATTATGGGTGATCTGCTGCTTGATTTGTGGACAGCAGATCGCAAGGCAGTCATGTTTGTTACGCACGATCTTGATGAGGCAATCGGTCTTGCTGACCGGGTGGTCATTATGTCTGCCGGACCGTCGTCGCGCATTATTGGCGATTACACAATTCCACTAACCAGACCACGCAATATGGCTGACATCAAATCCGAGCCGCAATTCCATGAAGTGCACCGGGAAATCTGGAATGCGTTAAAGGAAGAAGTGCTCAAAGGTTATCGGCAGGCGGAAAAAGCATGATGAACCGGGGACTTTTACTTCTCCTGCAAATTTTAGTGGCTGTCGTCGTTCTGGTAGCCTGGCACGTTGCCTCAACCACAACCCTTATCGGTGATCCTAAAACAATCAGTTTTTTCTTCGCCGAGCCATTGGCCGTTGGCAACCGCATTATCGACTGGTTTGCCGATGGTTCGATTTGGTATCATCTCGGCATAACACTCACTGAGGCCGCACTTGCCTTCATCATCGGTTCGCTCGGGGGCGTGATTGTCGGGTTCTGGTTTGCGCGCAAACCACTCCTTGCTGCCGTTTTCGATCCTTATGTGAAAGCAGCCAATGCTTTGCCGCGCGTTGTTCTTGCACCAATATTTGCATTGTGGCTCGGGCTTGGCATCTGGTCGAAAGTGGCCTTGGGCGTTACTCTGGTTTTTTTCATTGTGTTCTTCAACGTCTATCAAGGTGTCAAGGAAGTAAGCCCAGCTGTGCTATCCAATGCGCGCATGCTTGGCATGAACGGAAGACAGTTGCTGCGCCATGTCTATATGCCGTCCGCGTTGTCCTGGATGTTCTCATCTTTGCATACGTCGGTAGGTTTTGCGGTAGTGGGAGCAGTAGTCGGTGAATATCTGGGCTCAGCAGCGGGCCTGGGATATCTTATTCACGAGGCTGAAAGCGTCTTCGATGTTACCGGCGTTTTTGCAGGAATGTTTGTTTTGACTTTTTTCGTTATTCTTGTCGACTGGCTGGTGACACTTGTTGAAAACCGTCTGCTTGTCTGGAGGCCAAAGAGCGCTGCTTCCTTCTGATCAGCGCAAACTTGAAAACCACGCAATAAGTTCCGCGCTATTGTGCAAAGAATGGGCCCGCATAAGGCGTGCCCTGTGCGCTTCGACAGTGCGTTTCGACAAGCCTATTTCCGCCGCAATCTGGGCATTGGTCTTGCCTTGAGACACCAGGGTCAGAACTTGTTTCTGTCGATCGGAGATGAGGCTCATATTTCCTGTCACGGCCCGGTTTGTCGGCTCGAAACAATAAAGTGCCTCTGCAAACGGATCGGCGTTATTGCGGCTGCGACCGCGCACCCGGCACCAGAAGCTGGTTCCGTCCCTGCGCCTCATCAAACGTTCATCGTAATAGACCTTACCGCCTCCAAGATTGCTTCTCCACATCTCGCCGGTGCGAACGAAATCTCTGATCTTGGGATAGAGCCGGCTGAAACTCTGATTGATCAACTCCAGCCGCTCATAGCCAAAGGTTTCAGCAAATTCGGAATTGCAATCCCTTATGATACGGTGCGTTGCATAGACCATCGGCACTGGCAGGTCCGTCAACTGAAAGCGTTTTTCGCTCGCAGAATTCACAATGTCTAAACTGGAAAGCTCCGGTACTGTCATGCAGTATTAATACGACTATCTGTGGCACCGGCACAAGCTTTACCGTTGATAAGGAGGACGAAAGAAATGGGAGACTATTCTTGAAAAAAGTTCAATCAAGCGTGGCTGACGCACTGGAAGGTGTTCTGTTCGACGGCATGACGATCATGGCCGGTGGATTTGGCCTTTGTGGTATTCCCGAAGCGCTGATTTATGCAATCCGCGATTCCGGTGTTAGAGATCTGACCGTAATATCCAACAATGCCGGTGTTGACGGCATTGGTCTTGGCGTATTGCTCGAAACCAAGCAAATCCGCAAAATGATCTCGTCTTATGTTGGCGAGAACAAACTTTTTGCGCAGCAATATCTATCGGGGGAACTGGAACTGGAGTTCAATCCGCAAGGCACGCTTGCCGAGCGCATTCGGGCAGGAGGAGCCGGAATTCCCGCCTTTTTCACCAAGACCGGTGTCGGCACCATCATAGCAGAAGGCAAGGATGTGCGGGAATTCGATGGCGAGTCTTATGTCATGGAGCGCGGGCTTTTCGCCGATCTATCCATAGTCCATGCCTATAAGGGTGATACGGAGGGTAACCTCGTTTATCGTAAAACGGCCCGCAACTTCAATCCGATCATGGCGACTGCCTCAAAGTTCACTGTGGCGGAGGTGGAACACCTGGTCGAGGCAGGCATGATTGATGGTGACCATGTTCATACACCCGGTATTTTTGTGAAGCGGATTGTACACGTTCCAAATCCGACAAAACATATTGAACAACGGACAACGCGACCGAGACTTGTCGCTGAAAACGGAGCGCACTGATATGGCGTGGACACGTGATCAAATGGCCGAGCGGGCTGCAAAGGAACTTGAAGATGGTTTCTACGTCAATCTGGGAATTGGCATCCCCACTCTCGTCGCCAACTACATCCCAACCGGCATGAGTGTACAGCTCCAGAGTGAAAACGGAATGCTTGGTATGGGGCCATTTCCATATGAAGGCGAAGAGGATGCTGATCTCATCAATGCCGGCAAGCAAACAATCACGCAGTTGCCGACAACGAGTTATTTCAACGGTGCCGATAGCTTTGGAATGATCCGAGGCGGCCATATCGACCTTTCCATCCTGGGAGCCATGCAGGTTGCAAAAAATGGTGATCTTGCCAACTGGATGGTGCCCGGCAAAATGGTCAAAGGCATGGGTGGCGCAATGGATCTGGTCGCAGGCGTCAAGAAGGTCGTTGTTGTGATGGAGCATGAAGCAAAAGGGGAAGCCAAACTGCTCGAAGAATGCACGTTGCCACTAACCGGCCAGCGGGTGACAGACCTTGTCATAACTGATCTTGGCGTTTTCACTATCGAGAGACGTGGTGAGGCCAAAATGACCTTGATAGAAATCGCCCCCGGTGTGACCGTTGCAGAAATCAAAGCAAAAACCCAAGCCGCTTTTGATGTGGCCGTTTGAACTAAATGGCCCGGGAAACCGGGCTATTTAATCTTCTCGACTGTGCAGAGTGTTTCACCACGTTGCGGGCGCTCCAGGCATTGAGCCTCATAGCGGAACGTTCCGTAGTAGACCTGAGCACAGCCTGAAGGCAGGCAAACCAATGTTACAAACCCCAAAACGAGACTCGTGAAATAAATCCAGCCAGAAGCCTTCTTTTTCATGATGGCATACCTATATATGTCGAGCTGCAAGTGACACAGCGGCGTTACAATCCACTGATATTCTTCAGCAATTGGTCAAGTCAACGATCGGCATATTTGTCATTTTACCGAGATTTGGTGCTACTTTAAGGCAAGCGCTCCACATAGTTTTCGATCACGTTTTATGTGAACAGGCATAAAAGGGTTGATCCAAACCGACGGACGTATAAGTTCTGCCTTCCGATTTGTTAACCAAACCATTCACGTTAGGAGCAAAGCGATGAACAAAACCATCGATAACTATTCATTGCCAGAATCGATTACAACAGCTTTAGCCAATGGTATTAATATTGTCAGGGCATTTCGCGAACAATTCGGATATTCAATTGAAGATCTGGCCGTGTCATGCGGTCTGACATCTCTCGAAATCGAGACTATTGAAAGCGGTCAAAATTCGGACCCGAGCAAGCTAGAACGTATTGCTCATGCACTCGGTTTGCCGAGCAATGCAATGATCATTGAGGATTCAAAGCGCCTTAGCGCCTGACACTTCGATAACAACAAATCGGTAAAAAGGCTGCCAGGGTGATATCCCAATCCTGGCAGCCTTTTTGCTACAGTCCCAGCAATGTACGCGTCAGCGGATGATCCGCCTTCGTCAGGCCTTCGATAATATTGGCGTGGTGCTTTGTCGGCTCTTCAACAGCCGTAATACTGCAATCAAAGCCAGCCCATATATTGGCAAGCAATGCATTCTGCCTGATAAACTCCGGACGCTCATCGGCACCAACCCAGGCAGTAAGGTCGATCCCTTCTTGCGGTTCGAGCAAAGCCGGGCTCTCCAACCTCGCTTCTATGGCATCAAGATGAAGCGTCTCGTTCATTTTTGTTTTCATTAAAGGCCGAAGATCCGTGATAGCAGATATCGGAACGGTCTTGCGAATGCGCTGACGGATCGTTTGCGACAATGGCGATGTGACTGTAACCATGCGTGCCACGAGATGGCCACCTGCTGAATGCCCGGTCAAATGAATCGGACCTACAACTTCTCCTGCGGCTTTGGTGATAGCAAGACCGATCTGAACCGTAATATCGCTGATGCGAACATGCGGGCAGAGCACATATGATGGAACGGCAACAGCAAATCCATGAGCATGCGCACCCCTTGCCAAATGTGACCACACGCTTTTGTCGAAATCTTCTTTCCAATAGCCCCCATGGACAAATATCATAAGGCCCTTTAGATCGCCCCAAGGCATGAAAAGGTCGAGCCGGTTTCGCGTATCTGGGCCATAGGCGATATCTGCCTTCAGCAGACCTTTATCATCCATTTCCGACCGGAACTGGGCTGCCTCTGTACGCCATTTTTGCGGATAACTGGCTCCGTCCGGAATATAGGCGAAGTTGGAATAGGCATCATCCCAATCGATAGCATTCGTCATGATTATCTCCCGATTGTGATTATTCCCTTATTTTCTCACGCATCTGGTTTCCTCCGCCGGACTTGCGCAGATTCGGCAGAGCCAGCATCAGGAGCACAAAGGCACCAGTGGCAAATTTAAGGTCTGCTGGAGCAAGTCCCAGCGTCAAGCAGAATGAGATCAACTGGTAATAGACCAACGACCCGACAATGGGGGCAAGGATTTGCCGCAAGATCGTCTGACGACCGGTAATCGCTTCACCGATAATAAGAGCAGCAAGTCCATTGATAAGAATGCCAAAACCCATATTGACGTCGGCAAACCCTTGAGTTTGAACCATGATGCTTCCACCTGTGGCAGAAAGCGCACTGGCGACACCAACCCCAATGATCGTCGCAGTGCTGACATTGATGCCTTGCGCTTCAGCCATATCCGGGCTCGCCCCGACCGCACGCATTGATGTGCCTTTCTCCGACATGAAGAAGTACAACATCGCGGCAACAACAAGCGCGACCAGTACCCCTACGATCGCAATTTTCACCCATGCGAAATTGGCAGCCGGTCCGGCCAATAAAGTAAAGGTCGTGTCATAGGTAAAAAGCGGAATATTTGTGCGGCCCATAATACGCAAATTGATGCTGTAGAGCATCGTCATCACCAATATACCGGCAAGGAGCGTGTTGATCTTGAACCGGAGGTGGATAAACGCCGTTGTGCAACCCGCCGCAAATCCGCAAAGCAGAGCAATAAAAACGGCGAGAAAAGGATTTACCCCGGCCGCTATCAGGGTTCCGCAAACACAGCCGCCGAGCGGAAACGCACCTTCAGATGTCAGATCCGGGAAATTCAGGATGCGGAATGGCAACATAACGCCAAGAACAACAAAGGAAACAATGAGGCTTTGCGCAATTGTGACCGGGATGAGCCCGTAGAAACTGTTAAAAACATCCAGCATCTTAGGCCCCCTGCAACGCGATCGCGTCAGATTTTGTATGGAACCGGTCAATAAGGTCCATCACTGTGATGCCGCGCTTCTCTTCGGGCCCAATATCTACAAGAACCTTGCCAGCATCCATCATGATAATCCGGTTACCGTAATTGATGGCATGTTCCATATTATGCGTGACCATCATTGTCGTGAGCTTGAGCTCATCGACGGCGCGCACTGTCGTGTCCATGACAAGTTTGGCAGTGCGGGGATCAAGGGCAGCAGTGTGTTCATCCAGGAGCAGCAGTTTTGGATGTGTTGAAACGGCCATGACCAGCGAAAGTGACTGACGCTGCCCACCGGATAGCAGCCCGACTTGCATATCGAGGCGGTTTTCCAATCCAAGATTGAGTTCAGCCAATTGCTCGCTATATCGAGCGCGGCGGGATGTTGTCAGCCCATAGGCAAAGCTGCGCTGTTTTCCCCGCAGTTCGGCAAGCAGCATGTTTTCGCCGATTGTCATGGTCGGAGCAGTGCCTATCATCGGATCTTGAAAGACTCTGGCAATGAACTGGGCACGGCGATGGGCGCTTAGCTTTGTGACGTCTTGACCGTCAATGAATATTTTGCCGGAATCCAGCGGCAGTTTACCGGAAACAGCGTTGAGAAAGCTAGACTTTCCAGCACCATTACTACCAATCACGATGCAAAAATCACCGGATTTAAGTGTTACATCCAATCCATCGAGAGCACGTCGTTCATCCTGCGTGCCGCGATAGAAGATTTTGGTGCCGCCCTTGACGGAGAGCATGTCGGTCATGTGAGCCCCTTAAGCTGAGCCGCTATAATATGATAGTTCCCGCGCTACAGGCGGGAACTATATGCTTATGGCTTGTAAGAGAAGGCTTATTTGACGAAACAACCGCAATCTTTGAGGCTATCCGGCACTTTTTGTCCGGTTTTTGCCAGAACGGCTTCATTTATGGCTGCAGCATGGTCTTCATAAGCCGGTTTGATGGGCGCCAGGCTTTCCGTCGATTTTCCGGCCAGAATTTCAGAGGCAAGTTTTGCCGCGTTCTGACCAACTTTGGTGTAGGAAACTTCGAAAGCCGCTGCCACAAGCCCATCGCGTACCGCTTGCGCAGAGGCATTGACAACGGGAATGTTGATGCTCAAGGCCGCCGCCGCAACAGCCGGAACGGCTGGTTGTACAAGATTGGAGCCCGGCACGTAAATCACGTCGGCTTTTCCTGCCAGTGAACCGACACGAATTGGAATGTCGTTCGTGTTGTCGAGGCCGACTTCAACGAGTTCCAGACCCTGCGCCTTGGTGACTTCCTGCATCAATTTGAGTACAGCAACGTCATTGTCTTCGCCGGGATTGTAAAGATATGCGATGCGCTTTGCATCTGGCAGCAGCTTCTTGATGAAGGTAATTACGGAGGCAACATCCTGCAGATCGGAGGCTCCGGTCATCGCCTTATCGCCAGCCTCCCAGGATGGTGTCAGCTTGGCTGCAACCGGATCCGTAACGGCAGCAAAAACAACTGGCGTATTGGTATTTCCGACGATCTGCCGCGCGCCTTGTGCAACGGGTGTCGTGACAGCCAAAATAAGCTTCGGACTGTTGGAGGCCAGCTTGGTTACCATTTGCGGGATCAGCGTGGCATCAAAGTTAACCTGGAGCTCATCATAGACGGCATCAGTAACACCGAGCTTGGTCATCTCCGCCTTGAAAGCAGTAACCGTCTCATCCAACTGGGGATGTTTGCCAAACTGCGCAATGCCAATGCGGGTTTCTGCGGCCGCGGCACTCAAACCCAAAGCAAGTCCGAGCGCCGTACCTATTGTTAGACGGGCCAATTTGTGTGCCAAAACCATCCGATTCTCCCTTTTTATATGTTCCGCTCTGTAAAGCTTGAAAATAGTATAACAAACGTGAAATGATATACAATATGGAATTAAGCACCAACGTGACGTGACAAAGGGACCAAATGGCCGATAGCGTCAAATCTGATGGCCTCTATACCGTGCTTCGATCCCGCATCCTCAATGGAGAGTTGCGGCCTGGACAATCATTGCGGTTGCGAACGATGGCGCACGAGCTTGGCACCAGCGCTACTCCCATACGTGAAGCACTCAATCGCCTTCATGCTGAAAACTTCGTCACGACCGAAGCCAACAAAGGTTTTCGTGTAGCCACTATGACGCTCGAAGAACTGGAAGATCTTGAGACCGCCCGGTCCGTGATTGAAACTGAATTGCTTGCGCGTTCCATCGACGAAGGTGACCGCAACTGGGAGGCTAATTTGGTCAGCGCGCATTACCGCCTTGCCACTTGCATCACACCCAATTCTTTTTCACAATCAGAGGCAATAGATGCATGGGATATCGCTCATGCCGAATTCCATCTGGCGCTGATAGCGGGAACATCCTCAAAATGGCTGATGAGCTTTGCCCAGCAGACCACGGCGCAGCTGCAGCGATATAGGCGACATATAATCCTGCGCATAGATCACCTGAACCGTGCTGCGGAAGGAGCAGCCGGGAATGCTGTCTTATCCCGTGAAGCGCTTGGCATCGAAGCGCATACAGCCCTGCTCGAAGCAGCACTCGCACGAGACAAATTGAAGGCCGAGGCCTTGCTGATTGATCACGTCCGCCTCGCCAAAGAGGCATTTTTGAAACTGGCCCGCGCTGGTGGCATACCTTCTGTCGACACAGCGGCCTGATGGAACAATGAAACCCATGACGAGCACCAAAGCCATTTTAGCCGACCAATCTGATCCACTAAGGTCCTTTCGCGACAGATTCGAGCTGCCCGATAATGTAATTTACCTTGATGGTAATTCATTGGGCGCGCTGCCGAAAACCGTGAGGCAGCGGGTTGCAAAAACCATAAGTGAAGAATGGGGCGAACAACTCATTCGAAGCTGGAACACTGCCGACTGGGTCCATCTGCCTCAACGCGTGGGAAATAAAATTGCCGGCTTGATCGGCGCGCCTGCAGGAACCGTCGTTGCCGCCGACAGCACATCGATCAACCTTTTCAAGGTGCTGTCAGCCGCTCTCGGGCTCAATGCCGGACGCAGCAAGATTGTTTCGGAAAGAGAAAACTTTCCAACAGATCTTTACGTAGCAGAAGGCGTGGCAAAGCAGATAGGAAAAGGCCACAGGCTTGTGCTGGTTGACAAACCGGCCGACATTGCTGACGCGCTTGACGATGATGTAGCCGTTCTCATGCTTACCCATGTCAATTATCGTACCGGCTACCGTCACGATATGGCGGCAATAACGCAGGCCGCCCACGACAAAGGTGTCCTTGTTGTGTGGGATCTGGCTCACTCAGCGGGCGCAATGCCCGTGGATCTAACCAGCGCAAATGCCGATTTCGCTATAGGTTGCGGCTATAAATATTTGAATGGGGGTCCCGGCGCTCCGGCTTTTCTATATGTCAATCCGGCTCATCAGGGAGAATTCAACCAGCCACTATCGGGTTGGTTTGGCCATCGTGCGCCTTTTAACTTCGAAACTGTCTATGCTCCGTCCAGAAACATCGAACAATATCTCTGCGGTACCCCGCAAGTTCTGGGCATGATCGCTCTGGATGAAGCTTTGTCAGTTTGGAATGATGTCGACATGGAAGCTTTGCGGATGAAGTCGACGGCGCTGTGCGACAGCTTCATCGAAGGCGTTGAAGACTTTGCAGCGGAATATCACCTAAAGCTGGTCACGCCGAGAGACGCCGATAAGCGGGGGAGCCAGGTTTCTTATTCATGCGAAAATGGCTACGCCATCATGCAGGCGCTGATCGCCCGGGGTGTGATTGGCGATTTCCGGGCACCCGACATTATCCGCTTTGGATTTACGCCTCTTTATCTGAGTTTTGCTGATGTCGAAAACGCCGTTTCTATACTCAAGGAAGTCCTGGTAACACGCAGCTGGGATGCACACGAATATCGTGTACTCGGGGCGGTCACATGACGCGCACACCTTACGATCCCTCCGGCGAGGGCGCACAGATGTCCTTCGACGGACGGATGTCTTACGGCGATTATCTGCGGCTGGATACAATTTTGACTGCGCAAGCCCCGCTTTCCGATGCGCATGACGAAATGCTTTTCATCGTGCAACATCAAGCTTCCGAAATCTGGATGCGGCTGGTCATTCACGAATTGACATCCGTGTGCGATCACATTGCCAAAGATGATCTTGCACCCTCGTTCAAAATGCTTGCTCGGGTTTCGCGCATTCTTGACCAGTTGAATTCCGCATGGGACGTGCTGAGAACCATGACGCCCAGCGAGTATACGACATTTCGCAAGGCGCTTGGCATGTCTTCCGGCTTTCAGTCATTTCAGTATCGTGCAATTGAATTTTTGGCGGGCAATAAGAACGCGGCGATGATGCGCCCGCATGCACATAAAGCCGATATTCACGCATGGCTTGAAAGGATTTTGCAGGCACCAAGCATTTATGACCAGTCGATCCGTCTTTTAGCCCGGCAAGGGTTTCCCATTGATCAGTCTATTTTGACACGCGATTGTTCGCAGGCCTATGAGGCCAATGAAAGCGTCCGTGCCGCCTGGCTGGTTATTTATAGCGATCCGGAAGCACATTGGTCGCTTTATGAGCTTGCCGAAAAACTGGTGGATTTTGAGGATTATTTCAGGCGCTGGCGGTTTAACCACGTCACGACTGTCGAGCGCATTATCGGCTTTAAAACCGGGACAGGCGGGACTTCAGGTGTCAACTACTTGAGAAAAATGCTCGACGTCGTTTTGTTCCCGGAGCTTTGGGCTGTTCGGACCGATCTATGATCACGCGGCATATTTATCTATGGCAACACAGTCCATCGCCGATTTGGCGTGAATATGATTGCTATGGGTAAAGCCATGTTTTGCAATCGCTGCAAGATCGTCATCCGGTTTAATCGGGCGGGACCACCAATTGTCGTTAAGCGTCCACCCATGGGCTGTTGCGCTTTCGACTTCGGAGCTATCGGGACGAAGTGTGCAGGATTCGTGGATGATTCTAGCCTGGGGTGAACGTTTACTCATGAGCTGCCGTCCTTGCGCCAGCGCACTTGCTTCATCGTCTGCAATCACCAGCTGGTGAAACAGATGGCGCGACTGCTTATACTTCGTCAGATAGGCAAACTTTATTTGATAAGCTGGCACGGAGCACTCCTGCATCAAAGACTCAGTCGTTAACCAATTATTAATATTGGTACTTGACAGGCTTTTTGCAAGGCTAGAACCAGCTTTATACACACGGAACGCAAGTTAGGCAGAAGCGTGAGCTCTGTCTAACTTGCTGTTAAATATTCACAATTTTCGTTCGTTACGACAACGAAATATAGTTTGATCAATCAACCGTAGACCAACTTGTCTTGCCGTGCGCGAAGCTCGACAATTTTGGATCCCGGAGCTGTGGCGGCGTTGGCATGGGTGATGAGCTCGCCTTTTTTTATCGGGGCCGTAACCAAGCCGCCTTGCAAAAGTCCGCAAGGAATTGCACCAGCTGACCGCGCTTCAGGCGCAGTCATGATCCAAGCCCGATAGCAATATTCCCCGATAGCATCGAGCTTGTCGCCCGGTTTCATATCTTTTTTGGCAACAGCGCACACTTCTGCAACCGGCGTGGCCAAAGGAACCATATCCGCCTTACCGTACAGAACGACGCGCGCGCATGTTAGCGGCACTTCAAGAGAGGTGAGATGATAGGGACGATGAAATGTGAAATAGGGACCTTTGCCCATTTTCAGATCTTCCATCCGCTCTGATATGCGAGGATGCGACATATCGGCAATAACGAACACGCCGGGAGCCACTCCCTTGCCAATGGAATAGTCAACGACGCCAACTCTCGACAGTACACCACCATCTTTTTCCGGTACCAGTACCTTGGAAAGCTGATCAAGAGTTGCGGCAGGACCGTGCATGCCTGGCTTGTCCGGGACAAGCCCTGTGGCATTTGCAATTGCCGCCATTTCCACCATGGTCTTGGAACCGTCCACAAACTCGACGAGCATGCGGACATTCATGTGCCGGCGCGCTGCTTCTTCCTCGTAATCGTCAGGAATGGCATCAATATTGAGAGGATTGTTCTTGCCCTTGCCCGCAGCAACGATCGGGTGGCCCATGGCAGAGACAAACTCGATCAACTCCATGCAAGAGGAAGGTTCATCACCCGCACCAAGGGAATAGGTGACGCCGAGCCGATCAGCCTCGCTTTTGAGATAGGCACCAATAGTGACGTCAGCTTCAACATTCATCATGACCAGATGTTTGCCGTGCTCCATGGCCCGCAGACCGATCTCGGCTCCAACCGCCGGCACGCCTGTCGCATCGATGACGACATCTATCAGTCCGTTTTCCAGAATGAGATTCGCATCATTGGTGACAGCAATCTTACCGGCTTCCATGGCTTGTGTAAGAGCGGAAGCATTCGATACTTCACGCGAATGCCCCTCCTCGCGATAGGCGATATCCACCGCCTTAAGCGCATTGGGCGTATTGAGCTCTGAAATAGCGCCGATTTCGATACCCGGCATGTGCGCTACGCGTGTAACGATGTCGGTTCCCATCTCCCCGGAGCCGATCAGGCCAATGCGGATTGGGCGTCCCGTATCAGCGCGCGCCTGCATATCCCGCGCCAAGCCTGTCAATGCAACATTTGTATTCATAATTCCTCCAATGTTCTATAACTGGAATAGGACGAGAACGCGTGATTGGCAACTGACTATGCCGCTTTGTAGCGAAAATCCAGGATTTGTTATGACCTTGGCCTGCGAAACGCTGGCGCTAAAGGGTCGAAAAACCTATTCGGCAGTTATGGATTGGTAAGGGTCGCCGTTCTTTTCGATGACAGCAACACCAGCAGACGTTGCAAGGCAATGAATGAGAAGAGAAGTATTCCCACAACGATCTTTGTCCACCAGCTCGACAAAGTTCCATCGAAAACGATGTATGTCTGGATAATGCCCTGAATAATTACGCCGATGAAAGTGCCCGCAACATAGCCAACGCCACCGGTCAGCAGGGTTCCGCCAATAACAACGGCCGCAATTGTATCAAGTTCGACGCCAACTGCTGCAAGAGAATATCCGGCCGAAGTATAAAGAGAGAAGACGATACCCGCGAGCCCTGACAGAAAGCCCGACATCGCATAGATGCCGATAGTTGTTTTGGCAACGGGCACTCCCATAAGCTCGGCAGAAGTACGATTTCCTCCGACGGCATAAATATATGAGCCAAATTTGCTGAAATGGGCCATTACAATGCCAACTGCAAAGATCAGCAGCATCAGGCAGCCAATGAAAGTCAGTCTTCCGCCACCCGGCAGCAGATAATATAATCCCTGCAGATATGTATAGAATTGATGATTGACCGGTATTGAATCCGTCGTCATGACAAAGCACATGCCTCGCGCCAGAAACATTCCTGCCAGCGTAACAATGAAGGCGGGGACTTCCAGATAATGTATGACAGTACCCATGCTTGCCCCGAAAGCAGTGGTAATGACGAGCGCAATGGCGAAAGCGATGAGGGGATGAATTCCGTAATGCGTGATCAGCACCGCAAGCAATACGCCGGTGAAGGCAATCACCGATCCGACCGATAGGTCGATGCCACCTGAGAGAATGACAAAGGTCATACCCACGGCAGCAATTCCAAGAAACGCGTTGTCAGTCAGCAAATTTCCAGCGACCCGCGTTGAAAACATCATGGGGAACTGAAAGACGCAGACAGCATAAGCAATGATACAGATCAGCAATGTTGCATAAAGAGGTAAAAGGCGTGTGTTCACTGGCTCTTCCGCCCTTTGGTACCGAATTCTGCCTTAACGAATGCCCAGCCGCCAGCCGATGAAAATGACTGCGCAAGCAAGATCACGATTATGACCAGCGCTTTCAAAATGAGATTATATTCTGGCGGAAAACCGGACAGCAGTATTCCTGTGTTCATTGCCTGAATGATGACCGCTCCCAGCGCCGACATGAGAATGGAGAACCGACCCCCGAAGAGCGACGTGCCACCCACAACGACGGCAAGGATAGCGTCCAGTTCCAGCCAAAGACCAGCATTGTTGGCGTCAGCTCCACGTATATCGGCTGCAATAATGATCCCCGCCAATGCCGCACAGAACCCGCAGAAAGCGTAAATTACAAGCAACAGCAGCTTGCTGTTCAGGCCTGCATAATTGCTGGCGCTGCGATTGATACCAATGGATTCGATCAGCAGCCCAAGTGCTGTGCGCCGGACAACCGCAATCGCCACGATGAGAAGCAGCAACGCAATCAGGATAGGCATCGGAACTCCGGCAAATGATCCGGTTCCGAAAAATATCAGGCCAGGTTCATTGAAGGTGACGATGGAACCTTCCGTAATCAGCTGCGCGATACCCCGCCCGGCAACCATCAAAATCAACGTTGCCACGATGGGTTGCAGGTCGAAATAGGCGACAAGAATACCGTTCCACAATCCGCACAACAAACCTACCCCAAGCGTGGCAAGAATGACGATCGGCAGGGGATATCCGGCAACGGTCATCGTTGCCGCTATCGCACCGGACACCGCCATCACTGCACCAACGGAAAGGTCAACACCACGACTCGCGATGACAGCAGTCATGCCAACTGCAAGGATAATCACCGGCGCTCCCCGGTTTAGCACGTCGATCAGGCTACCGAACAACCGCCCGTCTTGAAGGCGTATGTCGAAAAATCCGGGGAAAGCCAGATAGTTGAGAAATAATATCAGCACGAGCGTAAGCAGCTGCGGCATGGCCTTCGTCAGTGCTGTGACACGCGGACCGCTCATGCCGAAGCCCTTTCGGGTTCAGCAGCAATCATCTGCATGATATTAGCTGGAACAATATCATCACCGGAAATTTCACCGCGATGGGCACGGTCACGCAAAACGACAACGCGGCTGCTATAGGCAACGATCTCATCGATTTCCGATGAGATAACAAGCAAGGCCATGCCGTCATCACACAATTGATGAATCAAGGCAATAATCTCCGCATGAGCACCCACATCAATGCCGCGGGTTGGTTCGTCCAAAATGAGAAGCCGTGGATTGGTGGCAAGCCAGCGTGCAAGAATGACTTTCTGCTGATTACCGCCAGAGAGAAATTTCACCGGCTTTTCGATGTCGGTCGTTCGAATATCGAAAGCCTTGACGAATTTATCAGCTAGTACAGTCTGCTCCTGAGTTGAGAGCCGATTGAACCAGCCCCTATGCGCTTGCAGCGCAAGACAGATATTCTCCCGCACGGAAAGATCACCGATTATACCGTCGGACTTGCGATCTTCCGGACATAAGCCAAAGCCACAGGCCACTGCGTCCTGTGGAGTCCGGATAAGCACCGGATCGCCATCAATGTGAATCTGCCCTGTGTCTGCGGCATCAATACCAAACAGAACTTTAGCGGTTTCCGTGCGTCCAGAACCCAATAGTCCCGCCATGCCAACAACTTCGCCCTCGCCAATATCCAGATCAAATGGAGCGATGCTGCGACTGCGTCCGAGCCCTTTGAAAGAAAATTGTCTGATTTCGGGAGCGGGCCGGTCACGGCGCGTATTATGTGTGGCAACAGCCAATGTTCGCCCGAGCATAAGCGAAACAAGCTCAATTTTTGGAAGCTCTGTTGTTAATGCGCTTCCGGCCAGTTTGCCATTACGCAGGACCGTCACCCGGTCGCAGATTTCATAAACCTGATCGAGAAAATGGGTAATGAAGACAATCCCCAGGCCACGGCTTCGCAACTTACGAAGAATTGCGAACAGGATTTCGGTCTCATGGCGGTCGAGACTGGCTGTCGGCTCGTCAAGAATGAGAACCCGTCCTGACATATCGACAGCGCGGGCAATTGCCACAAGCTGCTGGACAGCGACGGAATAGCGGGACAAATCCGATGAGACGTCCAGATGGAGATCGTACTGGGTCAGCAGCTCCCTGGCACTTTTTTCCATCAGCTTGCGGTTAACGAAGCCAAAACGCATTGGCTGGCGACCAATGAAAAGATTATCGGCTACAGACATATCCGGCAGCAGATTCACTTCCTGATAGACGGTGCCGATGCCCAGATTTTGCGCATGCTGCGTGTCGCGCACGCTCACAGGCTGCCCGTCTATCTTTATCACGCCGGAATCGGGCTGATGCACGCCTGTCAGTACTTTGATAAGCGTCGACTTTCCTGCACCATTCTCGCCGAGAAGTGCATGGATTTCTCCGGGGCGAACAGCAAAATCGACGCTGTCGAGAGCTTTAAATCCGATGAATGATTTGCAGATGCCTTCTACGGCCAGAAGACTGGGATGTTCCGTCATTGCGCCTCTCGCGAGCGTATTTGTCAATCAGTAGCCAGCCGCCCGATAGGGCAGCTGGCAATGACGGGTTGATCAGTATCCCAGACCCTTTTTCTCCTCGTAAACCTTCTTTGGATCATCCGCCTGCGTATAAAGCTTCGATTCCGTCTGGATCCACTTTGGCGGGGCCTTTCCGTCATCCTTGAACGCCTTGAGCGCATCAAAAGCCGGGCCGGCCATATTTGGGGTCAGTTCAACCGTTGCGTTGGCTTCGCCCTCAGACATGGCCTTGAAAATATCCGGAACCGCGTCAATCGACACGACGAGAATATCCTTGCCTGGCTTCAAGCCTGCTTCTTTGATTGCCTGAATTGCACCGACAGCCATGTCATCATTGTGGGCGTACAGTGCGCAAATGTCTTTGCCGCCATTTTCGGCTTTCAGAAAGCCTTCCATGACTTCCTTGCCCTTGGACCGGGTAAAGTCGCCTGTCTGGCTCCGGGTAATCTTGATGTTGGATGCAGATGCGATACCTTCTTCAAAGCCCTTCTTGCGGTTGATTGCCGGGCTCGAGCCCACAGTTCCCTGCAATTCGACGACTTTACAATCCTTGCCAGCCACTGTTTTCACCAGCCATTCGCCCGCAACCTTGCCTTCGTGCACTGTATCTGACGTCACAGCTGTCAAATACAGATCATCACTGGCTGTTTCGATTGTGCGGTCCAAAAGTATAACCGGAATTTTGGCTTCCTTGGCTTCTGTGAGAACAGTATCCCAGCCCGTCGCAACGACCGGCGCAATGAAGATTGCATCGACGCCTTGAGCGACGAATCCACGAATCGCCTTGATTTGATTTTCCTGCTTCTGCTGGGCGTCGGCGATCTTCAGGTTAATACCGCGCTTTTCCGCCTCGATTTTAGATACGGACGTTTCAGCGGCGCGCCAGCCGGATTCAGAGCCAATCTGCGAAAAGCCAACTGTCAAATCTGCCGCATTGGCATACCCGGCAAAGGCAATCGCCACCGTAGTGGCAAGCAGAATTCTCTTCGTAAAAGCCATAACTTCTCCTCCCTAAATGGTCAAACTGTTAAGATCCTCCCAGACCTCAATGTGTTACTATAATATAGTAATATAAATAGCAAGAAGTCGAATTGATGGGAGTGCCGGAGCCCGTTTTTCAACAGTCAGCGGTCCAGATTATCCGGTATTCCTACAAAAGGAGCCGGGCATCGACGGTACTGTCTCGCCAATGTCTGGCGTAGAAATCAAAATCAGTACCGAGCGACAGGATTGTTTCATCAACAGATTCGACGGGCAGCTTTGCACCCGCCAGCAACGCAGCACCAAGACTCGTGCCCGTTGAACCCGGAGCGGCAATCACTTCGCGGGATGTGAGGGATCGCAAGGCGGAAAGGTATATTTGGTTGCGGGAGAATGGACCCTCGACAATTGTCGGGCCTATCGCGCCGATCAATTGAAGGCTCGTCTGCGTCATCAGCGCTGCATAGAGAGAAGCTGCTGCATTTCTGTCTGAGGCACCGTCCGGCTCACCATTCACCCAAACAGCCTTATGATTGGGGAAGGGTCCCGATCCTTGTATAATACTTGGAAGGATCATTGTCCGGTCGGCGATAATCCGGGCAAGCGTTTCAGCGTCAGGTTCGGCGATTTGACCTTGCGTCAGTTGATCGAATTCTCTTCCGCCCATAAAGCGGGCGGAAGGTACAGCTTTGCCGTAAACATCAACATTGGCCAGCGTGTCACGATCCGGGTCAAGTTGTTCAAGTGTTCCTCCCACCGCAAACAACACCACCCAGGTACCTGTAGAAATGACGGAAAAACCAGACTTGCGCCTCATCAGATGGGGTAGCAATGAAGCGTTGGAATCGTGAATGCCGCAATAAACCGGAATTGATTGTTTGCTCCCGATTTCGGCAGCCACTGCAGGCAGAATTCCGCCGATCCTCTCAAATGCCGAGGCTATAGGAGGAAGCAACGGCCGTAGCTCAAGCTTATCGACAAGACTGGAATAGCTGCATGTTTGCGGATTCCATAAATCGGTGTGACAGCCCAGAGATGTCACTTCGTTTCTGGCAATTCCGGTGAGACGCCACACCCAGTACTGAGCGTAGGTGACAATCGTCCTGACCGTGGCAAACTCGGCCGGAAATTGGGTTTTCTGATAATGGATTTGCGCTCCAACATTCAGGCCACCAGATTGCAAGGGGGAACCGGTTTCTGAAAAATCCGGGCGCAAAGCCGCATAGGCTGCGCAGACCTCATCGGGATAGCTATATTCATAATCAATAGCCGGCATGGCCAGACCTTGCCCATCAAGCAAGACGGCGGCTGCGCCATGCGCCGTTACGGAGATTGCGTCAAACCCGGGATCGGAAGAAAATTCCGACAACGCACCGAGACAAAACTCCCAAAGAGTCTCGACATCATAGTGTGGGTACAGGCCGGTCTTCAGAACACGATTGGGCGTACTTCTCGCGACGATTTCCAAGCCGGTACCAGCGTCAACCACGACAACCTTGGCATTCGTCTTGCCGATATCCAGAACTGCAATATGACGAATTGCGCTCATGGGAGATGAAACATGTTCGTGAGCGGAGTTTGGACAGGCGAATTATCCTCATTGGTTGCCATGATGTCAGCCATGTAAGCCCACCATTTTTTCATAACGGGATGCTCTGCCAGTTTTTGCATCCCATGATCTGCTGGCCGGGTTAAAACTCCAAAAAGCGTATGGGTAGCCGGATCAAGGTGGATCGAATAATCCCTGACACCCGCATCGTGCAACAGAGCCACCAGTTCAGGCCATATTTCCGTATGGCGGCGCTTATATTCTGCTTCCATGCCCGGATTCAGCGTCATGGTGAATGCATATTTCTCAGTGAGATTCATGCTGTTTTGCCATATCTCAATCGACGGATGATGATCGGCAACGTGATTGTTGCGATTAACAAAAGTCCGATGAAGATCGACATAACAATACCCGGCACATTCAGCAGACCGAGACCAAATGTTACCAATCCCATCACAAACGCAGCGATAACGACACCGCCAATGCGGCCCGAACCACCGAGGATCGAAATTCCGCCAAGAACAACCATGGTCACGACCTCCAGTTCCCACCCTTGTGCAATCGAAGGACGGGTGGAACCTAGGCGGGACGTCAGGCAGACAGCTGCGATACCGGACATCAGGCCAGTGAGCAGAAACAACAGAAACTTGACGCGTTCGACACGAATGCCGGAAAAACGTGCGGCAAATTCATTGTTCCCAATGGCATAGATGCGGCGGCCAAAATTTGTGGCATGCAGCAAAATCGCGAAAAGGCAGGCAAAAACTGCAAACAAGACGAATTCGAATGAGACGACCCAAAAGACATAGCCCTGGCCGAAATACGCAAAGGATGGGGGATAGCCGCCATAAGCCTTGTCGCCCAGCACAATATAGGCGATGCCTCGAAACAGGCTCATGGTGCCGATAGTGACGACGATTGAAGGCAGGCGCAGACCGGCAACGAGTACGCCATTGATTACGCCGCATCCGAGACCAACACCAATGCCGATCAAAACGATACCCGGTGTACCCACCCCCATTTGAGCCGCTGTTCCCATGGCAGTTGAAGCAAGCGCAATAATCGCAGCCACGGATAGGTCTATTTCGCCGGCTATAATCAAAAGCGCCATAGCAAAGGCTATCAATGCCTTTTCAGTGAAATTGAATGTGGCGTCCGACAAGTTCCAAGCATTGAGGAAGTAAGGTGAGGCAAGGCTATTGGCAATGAAGATCAGCACTGCCACACATAAAAGCAGCGCTTCCCAGCTTGCAAAAAGACGCGAGGCAGATGTACCCAACCGATCAGGAATATGCCGTTTTTCCGTGACTGCGCTCATGCTGCTACCTCGATTTGTTCCGATGCACCGCGATCTCGGAGGATGATCCGCCCGCGTCGACGCTCTTGTCGCGCATTGAAGATAACTGCAGCAATGATTACCCCGCCTGAAATTGCCATTTGCGAGAAAGGCGAAATGTTGATGACTGGCAGCGCATTCTTGATAACACCAAGAAACAGCGCACCAAGAACAGCGCCTGCGACGGAACCTATGCCGCCGAGGGTTGAAATTCCGCCAATGACGCAGGCCGCAACACTGTCGAGCTCGAAGCCTGCAGCGATGTCGACATACGCGACCGCGTAGCGCGAAACCCAAAGATAGCCGCATAGACCCGCGAGCGTGCCGGAAATTACGAAAGCAAAGAAGCGGGTGCGCCCAACGTCGATGCCTGCGTAAACTGCGGCAGTCGGATTCCCGCCCGACGCGTAGATTGCGCGGCCAAGGAATGTGCGTGACATGACGAGATACATTACAGCCACAATGATAATGGCTATCCAACCAAGAACCGGCAGGCCAAGAAACAATTGGCGCGGCGTCTGAAGGAATGGTTCGCTCATCTGATGGGCGTTAACCCACGCGCCGCCGGAAAGCACAAAAGCCATCCCCCGATAGATGGTCAAAGTGCCGAGAGTAACAACAATCGAAGGGATATTGAGCTTCCACACAAAAAGCCCGTTGAGGGCACCGAGTATCGCGCCGATTGAGAGTGCCACAAGAACAATCAGGGGCAGGGGCAGATCCGGATAGGATGCATTTAACATGCCCACAGCCATGCCGGTAAAGGCAACATTGGCGGCCACGGACAGGTCAATCGACTTGGTAAGGATTACTGTCATCTGCCCCAAGGCCAGGATGATAAGGATCGACGTGTCGTTGAATATGTTGGATAAGTTACCGGGTCTGGCAAAACCCGGCGCGCGCGTTGAAAAGACCGCAAGCAGAATGGCAATAATAATTACCAGCAATATTTCGCGGTATCTGAAGATTTGTTTGATCATTACACACTCGCATTGCCGGTTGCCGCACGAACCAGTGTTTCGGGGCTCAAACTGTCACGCTCAAAGATACCTGCTGAAAGACCTTCACGCATAACGAGCACCCTGTCTGACATGCCCATTATTTCCGGCAGTTCCGAGGAAACCATGATGATGCTGAGGCCTTCGCCAGCAAGCTCACTGATAAAGGCGTGAACTGCAGCTTTTGATCCGATATCAATGCCTTTCGTCGGCTCATCAAGAATCAGGATTTTGGGTTGCGTTGCCAGCCATTTGCCAATGACGACCTTCTGCTGATTGCCGCCCGACAATGTTCCCACCGGCACGGAAAGCGCTGCAGCACGCAGATCGAAACGCTCTGCATATTTGCGCGCAAGAGCAAATTCTGCTGCCGCATTCAGGAAGCCGGAACGCGATGTGCGTGCCAGCGAGGGGAGGGAGACATTTTGATAGATTGGCAATTGCAGCACCGCCCCATGCCGCCCCCGCTCTTCCGGGACATATACAATTCCGGCATTGATCGCTTCGCCGGGGCTACGAACGGTAATTTCCTTCCCGTCCAGTTTCAGCTTGCCGCTGGAGGGCTGGGTAATACCGAAAAATGACTGGCAGATTTCCGAACGCCCTGCACCGACAAGACCATAGATGCCAAATATCTCACCTTTTCTCAGCTCGAACGATATGTCGCGAAATTCTGTGGGATGCGTATAGTTCTCAACGGCGAATACGGTTGTTCCCAAGGCAATATCTACCTTGGGAAACGCATGTTCGACGGATCGTCCCACCATCAGTTTTACGATTTCATTTTGCTCGACACCGGCAAGCTCTCCGCTGCCCACGGCCTTGCCATCACGAAACACCGCATAGTGATCAGCGATCTCATACACTTCATCAAATTTATGGCTGATGAAAAGAATGGCTTTGCCTTGCGCCTTCAGCCTTTTGACAATCTGGAAAAGATCATCCACCTCCTTGCGCGACAATGCGGCTGTGGGCTCATCCATGATGACAATACGCGCATCGACCGACAAGGCTCGGGCAATGGCAACGAGATGACGCTGTGCAATGGACAAATCCTTGAGTCGTATGCGCGGATCAATGTTGCTTTCCAGTGAATGCAGCAGGGCGAGCGCCCGCGCATTGACAGCCTTCCAGTTTACCAGCCCGAGCCGGGACTTCGGCGCATGGCCAATAAAGATATTCTCCGCAACGGACAGCTCATCGAAAAGGACCGTTTCTTGATGAATAGCTGTTACGCCGACGTCTATCGCATCTTGCGCATTGGCGAATGCGACCGGCGCACCGTCGACATGGATTTCTCCCTCGTCGCAGGAATAGATACCGGTGAGGATTTTTACGAGGGTGGACTTTCCGGCGCCATTTTCCCCAATCAATGCCGTCACCTTGCCGGCATAGAGGGCGATATTCACGTCGTTCAAAGCCTTTACGCCAGGAAACGATTTGGAAATGCCGCGCATCTCCAGGAGCGGCATATCAGGAATTGGCATTAGCGCTGCAGTCTGGTTCATTGATTTTACCGAACAGGAACGCCCGGCAGATTGCCTGCCGGGCTTGAGAATATTGATCGAGATCAGAATATTTTGGAAAACTGGTCTATATTCTTGGCGTCATAGACGAACGGGTCAGCCATGGCGGCTTCACCATTGTCACCGATCTTGATCTTGCCCATGCGGCCAGCTTCGATTTCACTGCCCGGTGCACCGTCGGTTTCCTCTTTCACAAGGCGATAGGCGATTTGAGTAGCGGAATAGCCAAGGTCGATCGGGTTCCAGATTGCAAACTCCTTGGTCGCGCCAGACTTGATCGCGCCGGCCATTTCGGACGGAAGACCAAGGCCCGTGACATAGACTTCACCGATCTTCTTGGCATCTGCGACGGCTTGAGACGCCGCAAGAACACCGACGGTCGTTGGCGCAACGATAACCTTTACATTGGGCTGCGAGGTCAAAAGGCCCTGTGCTTCACGGTAGCTTTTGTCGGCAAGATCATCACCATAGACCGTTGTTGCCAGATTGAGACCCGGGAAATTCGGAAGTTGCTTCTTCATTTCCTCAATCCAAGTGTTCTGATTGGTCGAGGTTGTCGTGGCGGACAAAATTGCGAAATCGCCTTTGCCATCCTTGAGGTGATCAGCAGCAAGCTGCAGGCACATCTTGCCGATCAACTCGTTCGACGATGGGTTGAGGTGAACGATACGTCCATCCTTGCCCACTGCCGAATCCCACGAGATGACCTTGATGCCACGCGCCATTGCTTTTTTGAGGGCTGGAACAACCGCATCAGGATCATTGGCCGAGATGGCGATCGCGTTGACGTTCTGGGCGATCAACGAATTGATGACCTCTATCTGCCCTTCCGCCGTCGTCGATGTTGGCCCCGTATAGATGACTTCGACACCGCCCAGTTCCTTGGCCGCTTCCTGCGCACCCTTGTTGGCAGCTTCAAAGAAGCCGTTGCCGAGAGATTTCGCTACAAGACCGATCTTAATCGTATCGGCCGCCTGAGCATGGGATGCGAACATTGCAACGGCCAGAGCCGAGCCCAACGCGATTTTCTTTAGTAATTTCATTTTCTGTCCTCCCAGAGATTGATTACAGTATTCCTTAAGACCGCTGCAGCGCTTACGCGACCGAAGCGGAATCCCGTCGCTTGTCCTGAACCTTTGCAACAATGAGCTGCACGCCAGCCTCCTCAACCATTCTCCGATCCGCATCGGAAATGCCGTCATCAGTGATAATCGTCGTTACCCTACCCAGCGGACACAGAATGAGGCTCGATCTGCGCGAAAACTTTGTCGAATCGACCAGCAGAACAAGTTCGTCGGCCTGATTGATGAGCTTCTGTTCGCCTTGAATGATCAGTGCGTCGGATTCCATGACGCCAAATGGCCCCACACCCTGGGAGCCCATGAACATGCGCTTGCCGTAAAAATTGCGGGTCACATCATTATCGAATGGCGAAAGAATAATGCTCTGCTCTCGATAAATCGCACCGCCGGGAACGGTAACCGAACTCTTTGAATTCTTGACAAGATGCTCGGCGATGGCAAAAGAATTGGTCATCACCTGCAAGCGGCGCGATGCAAGGAAATGCACCATCTGAAATGTCGTGGTGCCACCATTTATAATGATGGCATCACCCTCTTCGCACAGGGCAACAGCCTCACGGGCAATGGCACGTTTTTTGTCGGCATTTTCGGATTCAGAAACGTGAAAATGCCGCCCGGCAAGCGGGGCCAATTGTGCCGGATGAACGGCTTCAGCACCACCGCGGACCCTGCGCAGCTTACCTTGCACATGCAGCGCGGCAATGTCACGACGGATCGTTGCCTCTGACGCTTCCGTCAGCTCAGCAATGTCCTGAATGGTGATGACCGGTTTTTCCTGAACAGCGCTCAGAATGATGCGGTGACGCTCACGCTCGTGCATATGGATGGCTCCTCCTGCTTTAATCTATTGCGCAAATTCAATCTCAGTGTCAATCAACTTCAATCAAATAGTTTCATATTGCACTGCACAATGTAAGTTTATGACTGAAATTGATGGTTTGTGATTGACATCAAAGTGCCGTCTGCCGCATAGCTAATCGAAATTCTGAGGGGGTTTTATAGGCCCCGCATAACTTTTGGGAGGCAATCATGGCAGGCAGCATCCAACTTCTGGATAATCGTTGGGATGATCAAAAAGCAGCTGGTCTCGATGAGCCGGGCAAGTTGCTCTATCGTTCCAACCTGCTTGGTGCCGATAAGCGCATAACCAATTATGGTGGCGGCAATACTTCCGCAAAGGTAACGCAGACGGACCCGCTCACCGGCCAGCCTGTGGAAGTATTGTGGGTCAAGGGTTCCGGTGGCGATGTCGGAACCATAAAGCTTGATGGCTTTGCCACTCTTTACATGGAAAAGCTCAACTCCTTGAAGTCGATATATAAAGGGATTGAGGATGAAGATCGCATGGTGGGATTCCTGCCCCATTGCACCTTCAATCTGAACAGCCGTGCCGCCTCGATCGACACCCCCCTCCATGGCTTTGTGCCTTTCAGGCACGTCGATCACATGCACCCCGATGCAATTATCGCCATCGCTGCGTCGAAAAACTCCCGTGAACTGACAAGTCAAATTTTCGGTGACGATATCGGCTGGTTGCCTTGGCGCCGCCCCGGGTTTCAACTTGGCCTTGACCTTGGTGCCTATGTTGCAGCCCATCCAAACTCCAAGGGTGTCGTGCTGGAAAGTCACGGGCTTTTCACCTGGGCAGATGATGCCAAGGATTGCTATGAATTGACGCTGGAAATCATCAACAAGGCAATCAGTTGGTTCGACCAACAGACATCTGGCAAGGATGTCTTCGGAGGTGCGGCAACGAAAAGCCTGAGCGCATCAGAACGCCGTGCCATCGCAGCAAAGCTGATGCCTGAAATTCGCGGGAAAATCGGTATTGCCGAACGCAAGCTTGGGCATTTTGACGATCAGCCTGCCGTGCTGGAATTTGTCAATTCGCACGATCTGCAACCACTGGCCGCGCTAGGCACAAGTTGCCCCGATCATTTCCTGCGCACAAAGATCCGGCCGCTTGTGCTCGATTTTGACCCGGCACAACCCGATGCGGATGCCATAGTCGCCACCCTGGATAGTGCGCTGGAAGCATATCGAGCCGACTATGCCCGATACTATAATGACTGCAAGCATGGCAACTCACCTGCGATGCGTGATCCAAATCCGGTCATTTTCCTCATTCCCGGTGTTGGCATGCTTTCATTTGCCAAAGACAAGGCCACCGCGCGTATCGCGGGAGAGTTTTATGTTAACGCGATCAATGTGATGCGCGGCGCATCATCTGTGTCGGAATATCAGGGGCTGCCTGAACAGGAAGCCTTTGACATTGAATATTGGCTGCTTGAGGAAGCCAAACTTCAACGTATGCCGAAGCCGAAATCATTGGCTGGCCGTGTCGCTTTTGTCACCGGCGGGGCCGGTGGCATCGGGCGAGCAACCGCTGAGCGATTGCTCGGGGAGGGCGCTTGCGTTGTGCTGGCTGATATAGATGCTGAAGCCTTAAAAGCGACCAGTGAGGACCTCGCCAACCGTTACACAGCTGATGCTGTGCGCAGTGTGCAGCTGAACGTTACCGATGAAGCTGGCGTCATTGCCGGTTTTGCCGAAGCGTCAGTTGAATTTGGCGGAATAGACATTCTCGTCTCCAATGCTGGCATCGCGTCGTCTGCGCCTATTGAAACCACTGAACTCTCCATGTGGACCCGCAATATCGACATTTTGGCAACCGGCTATTTTCTCGTGTCACGCGAAGCTTTCCGTCTGTTCCGCCGGCAGAAGATCGGCGGCAATGTTGTGTTTGTCGCTTCCAAGAATGGTCTTGCCGCATCGCCGAATGCCAGCGCCTATTGTGCAGCCAAAGCTGCCGAGATTCATCTTGCACGTTGCCTGGCGCTGGAGGGAGCGGATGCCGGAATTCGTGTCAATACCGTTAATCCTGACGCAGTTCTGCGAGGTTCAAAAATCTGGAACGGGGAATGGCGCGAGCAACGTGCAGCTTCGTCGAATTTGCAGGTTGATGAACTGGAGGAGCATTATCGCAAACGCTCAATGTTGAAGCTGAACGTGTTCCCGGAGGATATTGCGGAAGCTATCTACTTCCTGGCTTCCGACGCGTCGGCCAAATCGACAGGCAACATCATCAATGTCGACGCGGGTAATGCGCAAAGCTTTACACGTTAGCTGTCCGGGGAGGATATTATGGCTGAACTGCAGATTTCAGGCGATCTGATCGCGAGTGAAAACGACAAAGTACGAACTGCCCAAAAGAGCGACTATGATGCGCTGGGCGCACGTCTTGACCGGCACGGCGTCGACATCGAAACGATTACCAACAAAGTGGCGGCGTTTTTCGTTGCCGTACCCTCCTGGGGAGTCGGCACCGGCGGCACGCGCTTTGCGCGCTTTCCAGGACATGGCGAACCACGGGGTATTTTCGATAAGCTTGATGATTGCGCGGTGATACAGCAGTTGACCCGGGCTACGCCAAATGTGTCGCTGCATATCCCGTGGGACAAGGCCGATCCAAAGCAATTGAAAGCCCACGCGGATGCGCTCGGTCTGGGTTTCGACGCAATGAACTCCAACACGTTCTCGGATGCCGCCGATCAGAAGCATTCCTATAAGTATGGTTCACTTAGCCACGTAGATCAGGCTACGCGCAGTCAAGCCATTGATCACAATATCGAATGTATCGACATTGGCGTTGCGATTGGCTCGAAAGCGCTTACGGTGTGGGTTGGCGACGGTTCCAATTTTCCAGGTCAAAGCAATTTTGCCAAATCATTTGAGCGGTATCTCGGATCAATGGCGGAGATATACAAAGCTCTGCCCGATGACTGGCGCATCTTCTCCGAACACAAAATGTATGAGCCTGCCTTCTATTCAACGGTCGTGCAGGATTGGGGTACAAATTACCTCATTGCGCAAACTTTGGGGCCGAAAGCATTCTGTCTCGTCGATCTCGGTCACCATGCCGCCAACACCAATATTGAGATGATAGTTTCCCGGCTTATCCAATTCAAAAAGCTCGGTGGTTTCCATTTCAACGATTCCAAATATGGGGATGACGATCTTGATGCGGGATCAATCGATCCCTACCGGTTGTTCCTTGTCTTCAATGAACTTGTTGATGCCGAGGATCGTGGTGTGCCAGATTTCCACCCCGCGCACATGATCGACCAATCGCACAATGTCACCGATCCTATCGAAAGCCTGATCTCAAGCGCCAATGAAATTCGCCGCGCTTATGCGCAGGCTTTGCTGGTAGATCGCAAAGCGCTCGGCGCCTTCCAGGACGATAACGACGCGCTGATGGCTTCGGACTCGCTGAAGCGGGCTTACCGGACTGACGTTGAGCCCATTCTTGCTGAAGCAAGACTGCGGGCGGGTGGTGCGATTGATCCTATCGCTACCTATCGCAAAAGCCAGTACCGGCTGAAAATCGGCAAGGAACGCCCTGCCAGCTTGGCAGGCGGTGGCGGCATCATCTAATCCGTATCATCTATTAGAAAAAAATAAGGGCAGCGCCTTCAAGCGCTGCCCTTATTTTTTGAATTGACAGCATCCCCAACATTTGTTCTTATTCTATTATAAAGAATTCTAATCCATAATAATAGAATAATAGGGGAATGACCATGAAACCATTAAAGCTAGCACTGCTTCTCGGTTCCGCATTGATTGCACTGAGCCCATCTGCTTTTGCCCAAACAAAAGGCGGCGTGATCAACGTCGCCACGATCGGCGAACCGCCAACGCTGGATGCAATGGCATCAACGGCCGATCTGGTCGGCATTGTTTCGCAGCACATCTTCGAAACGCTCTATACGTTTGACAAAAACTGGAACGCCACGCCATTGCTGGCGGCAAGCCTGCCCGAAGTATCGCCAGACGGCAAAGTCTACACAATTAAGCTGCGCACCGGAGTTAAGTTCCATGACGGAACAGACATGGATGCCACCGATGTCGTAGCCTCTTTAAAGCGGTGGACCCAAATCGCGTCCCGCGGAAAACAGGTCGCCTCCTTGATCACGTCAATTGACGTTGTTGATCCGGCCACCATCAAGATAACACTTAATGCACCTCATGCGCCGCTTCTCTCGCTGCTGGCATTCAACAATGCAGCCGCGATCATCCTCCCGAGCGAAAAACAGCAAAGCCCGATGACCGAACCTGTTGGCACCGGACCTTACAAGCTTAAAGAGCGTAAGGCCGATCAATATATCCAACTTTCACGCTTTGATGACTACAAGTCCCCTGAAGGCGAAGAAACCGGCTATGGCGGCGCGCGTCATCAATATCTCGACGAAATTCGTTTCGTACCCGTTCCAGATGCCAATACGCGGGTTGAAGGTGCCGTGGCTGGCCAGTTCGACTATGTCGACAGTCTGCCGGTTGAAGCCTATGCCCGATTGAAAGATCAAAAAACGACTGAAGCCGTGCTGCTGAAACCTTTTGGCTGGCCAGTTTTTGTCATGAATACAAGCGCAGGCATCACCAAAAATCAGGATATCCGCCTGGCTATCCGTGACTCACTGAGCATGGAAGACATGTTGGCCGCGGCCTTTGGAAGTACCGATTTCTATTCTCTGGATGCTTCACTTTACCCTGATGGCTACAGCTGGAAAACAGATGCAGGAACGGAAGGCGCCTATAATGTTGCTGATCCGGAAAAAGCTGCAGAACTGATGAAAAAGGCCGGATATAACGGTGAACCGATCCGCATTCTTACCAGTCGTCAGTATGAGTTCCATTATAAAATGGCGCAAGTTGCCGCCGAATATCTGAAAGCTGCGGGCTTTACAGTGGATATGCAGGTTGTCGATTGGGCGACACTGACACAGCGGCGAGCTGACCCGAAGCTCTGGGATATTTACATCAGCCATAGTCCGTTCTTGCCAGAACCTGCGCTCATTGGTGCTATGTCAACAAGCGCACCAGGCAATTGGGATACGCCTGCGCGTAAAGTCGCAGTGGATGCATTCAATTCCGAAGTGGACCCGGCAAAACGTGTGGCTCTTTGGGCAGAGGTGCAGAAGGTGATCTACGCCGAAGTACCGATCATCAAGATCGGTGATTTCAACGCGCTCTCAGCAAAATCACCGAAGCTGGAAGGCTTTACACCAGCGCCGTGGCCCTATTTCTGGAACGTCTCGCTCAAGCAGTAGGACCTGTAAGACTTCAATGGCAGCGGAACGAACGTCCTTCCGCTGCCAAACCGGATTTGTTCCTTCTGACAGGACGCCTGATGCTTCGCTATATTATCCAACGCTTTATCGGTATGATCATCGTCATGTTTCTGGTGGTGACGATTGTATTTGTCATCGTGCGTGTTACACCCGGCGATCCGGCGGCTGTCATGCTCGGGCCGGAGGCCACGGCCGCTGATATCGCTGCCTTGCGGCAACAGCTTGGGCTCGATCAATCGATCTTGTTGCAGTACTTCTACTTCATCGGCAATTTGCTGAAGGGAGATCTCGGTCAGTCGATTTTCCTTAATCAGCCAGTACTTGAAGCGCTTGTACAACGTGCAGAACCCACCTTCTTCCTGACCATATTCTCGCTACTGATCGCAAGTATCATTGCAATACCGATTGGAATTTACGCTGCCTATCGCCGTGGCTCGGTGTTTGATCAGGCTGCAACAGCCCTTGCCATGCTTGCGGCAAGCATCCCAAGCTTTTGGCTTGGCCTCATATTAATGCAGATTTTTGCTGTGCGCTTCGGGCTGTTTCCTGTTTCCGGCTATGGGGGGCCTGGCACATCGCTGCTCGAGCGGCTTGAATATCTGGTGCTGCCGGCCTTTGCATTGGGCATCGTCTCGTCCGCATTGATCATGCGTTTTACACGAGCCTCCATGCTCGATGTACTTGGCGATGATTATATCCGCACAGCGCGCGCCAAGGGCGTCGATGAGCGCCGGGTGGTGCTAAAGCATGCCTTCAAAAATGCATTGATCCCCATCCTCACTGTCATTGGCCTGACCGCTGCCGTGCTGATTTCCGGCGCGGTTGTTACAGAGACGGTTTTTGGTCTTCCCGGCGTCGGCAGTCTGGTTGTATCGGCGGTTTTGCGCCGCGACTATCCCGTCATCCAGGGTGCGTTGCTTATTATCGCGGCACTCTACGTGCTCATTAATTTCGCAATCGACATGCTCTACCTCGTCGTTGATCCAAGGGTGCGTTACTGATGACCGATATCGTCTCAACAGCGCAGCAAAGCGAGCGCTCCAAATTCTTCCATGTGCTGATCAAGCGAAAGACCGTACTTTTTGGCCTGATTGTCCTTGCAGTTTTCGTAACGCTGGCGATCTTTGCGCCTTTGATAACGCCCTATGCGCCTAACAAGCTCTCAATCGTTAACCGGCTAAAACCACCCGACGCCAGATGGTTCTTTGGCACCGACGAGTTTGGGCGTGATGTCTTCTCCCGCACAATTTTTTCCGCACGGCTATCACTGCTCGTCGGCTTCGCAGTAGTTGTCCTTGCCTCAGTGATAGGCGTGACATTGGGTATTCTGGCTGGCTTCTTCCAAAAGCTCGACGCGCCGATCACCCGGCTTATCGACGCCATGATGGCGTTTCCCGATATTCTGCTCGCCATTGCGCTTGTTGCCGCGCTCGGGCCATCACTAACAACCGTGATTGTGGCGCTGAGTATTGTTTATGCACCACGATTGGCACGTGTTGTCCGGGCGTCGACACTTGTCATCCGTGAATTGCCCTATGTGGAAGCTGCAACATCGCTCGGTATCTCCAAATGGCACATCATGACGCGGCATATATTGCGAAATCTTCTGTCTCCAATCCTTGTTCAGGGAACCTTCCTCTTTGCCAATGCGATGCTGGCAGAAGCCGGCTTGTCATTCCTCGGTCTTGGCGTCAGCCCCGAAGTACCCACTTGGGGAACAATGATCGCGTCAGGACGCCAATATATCGGCACCGCAGACTGGATGACTTTGTTTCCCGGCATTGCGATCGTGCTTGCCGTTCTCTCCCTGCAAATGGTCGGCGATGGCTTTCGCGACCTGTTAGACCCCCGTCTCAGAAAGGATTTGTGATCATGCCTGCCACTTTTGCAACCGCTGCTTCATCTCAAAGGGAAGGGCGCTTGCTTCTGACCAACGTGAACCCGGTAGCATTCGGCCCGAATACCCCCGCAACGAAAATCGATATCTTGATCGACGCTGATGGAAATATTGCGCAGTTTGGTTCTTCGCTGAACGTTACCGGCGACGTGCAACGGGTCGACGCCAAAGGATCGTGGATTTCTCCAGGCTGGGTCGATCTGCATGCCCATATTTGGCATGGCGGCACCGATATCTCCGTTCGGCCGCAAGTATGCGGCGTTGAACGTGGCGTTACGACGATTGTGGATGCAGGCTCAGCAGGCGAAGCCAACTTTCATGGCTTCCGCGAATATATCATCGATCCGGCAAAGGAACGGATCAAGGCATTTCTCAATCTGGGCTCAATTGGCCTCGTAGCCTGTAACCGCGTCAGCGAGCTGAGCGATATTCGCTCCATTGATATTGACCGGACCGTTGCATGCGTCAATGAAAACCGCGATCACATCGTGGGTCTGAAAGTGCGCGCAAGCCATGTCATCACCGGGTCATGGGGCGTTACTCCGGTAAAACTTGGCAAGAAAATCGCCAAGATCCTTAAAATTCCCATGATGGTTCATGTCGGCGAGCCTCCAGCTCTATATGAGGAGGTTCTAGAGATCTTGGGGCCAGGCGATATCATCACCCATTGCTTCAACGGCAAGGTTGGCAGCAGCATTATTGAAGACGATGATTTGTTTGAGTTGGCTGAACGTTGCGCAGGCGAGGGCATTCGTCTCGATATCGGCCATGGCGGTGCCTCATTCTCGTTCCGCGTCGCGGAAGTTGCCATTCAGCGCGGACTTTTGCCTTTTTCCATATCAACCGACATTCACTTGCGCAGCCTGAACTTTTCGGTATGGGACCTTGGCACAACCATGTCCAAATTGCTGAGTGTGGGCATGCCTTTTGATAAGGTGGTCGAGGCGGTCACGCTCTCGCCGGCCTCTGCCATAGGTCTGCCGACGGACAATCTCTTGTCTGTTGGCAAACGCGCAGATTTTACGATCTTTGATCTTGCCGATTCAGACCTCAAGGTCATCGACTCCATGGGCTATGAGGCCAACCTCAGCAAATTATTCGAACCACGTATGGTTGTTCTGGGCACCGAGACGATTGCGGCCAGCCGTTATCAGCCAGTCGTGCCGGAGACCTCCGGCGCCATTGCGCCCTATTCGTACCGTTAGGATTTCGTCTTGAGTCACAGTATCCCTACAGCACTACAGAGCGAAACCTTGCCCTATGAGCGGTTAAGGGCGCTTGGAATTACGTTGCCCCCGGCGCCAAACCCGATAGCAAATTTTGTCACCCACATTCAGGAAGGCAATCTGCTCTATCTGTCAGGGCAAGGACCGCGTGAGGCCGACGGTTTCAAGCATACGGGAAAAGTCGGCGGCGATGTCGGCGTTGAAGATGCATACCAACATGCACGACTGACGGCCATCAATCTCCTGGCCGTCATGCAATCAGCACTCGGGGATCTGAACAGGGTCAAGCGCGTCGTGAAACTGCTTGGAATGGTCAATGCCGTTTCGGACTTTGCCGACCATCCCCTTGTTATCAATGGCTGCTCGGACTTGCTGATCAGTGTTTTTGGCGAAGCAGGCAATCACGCCCGCTCTGCGGTCGGCTTCGGGTCACTTCCAGGCAATATCACAGTCGAGATCGAGGCGATCATCGCCTTGAAGGATTAGGAATCAGGAATGACTACGCCAACCCATAATGGTTTCGATACGGTCCGCAGAGGCTTTGACCTCACTGGCGTAGCGGTCCGGGTTGTCCGCAATTTTCTGTTCTGCAAGGACTATGGAAATAGTCGCGATGCATACACCTTTATCATCGCAGATCGGCGAAGCAACACAGGCCACTGCATAGTCGGATTCACCCGCCTGAATGGAAATGCGAGCCTTCAAAGCTTCTCCGGCCGCCGCCGACAGGGCCGAGGGATCAATGACTGCACGTCCGGTGGGAGAAGATTTTGCACAGTGCTCGAAAAGATCCAGCCGTTCTTTTTCCGGAAGGTGCCCGACAAGCAGACGCCCCGAAGCGGTCCAATTCAGCGGAACACGCGTGCCGACGCGGGATGTCACCTGGAAATGACCAGGACCATCTGCCATGGCAAGCACCATCATATGGTCGCCATCGCGTCCGCATACCTGAACAGTCTCGCCGGATATGCGGCTCAGATTGTGCATTTCATGATTTGCCACATTCAGGAAATCCAACGACCGCGCATAGGCAAGGCCATAATGATAAAGGCGAGCCCCCAGCCAGACAGTGCTATCGCTGTTGCGCGAAAGCATATTCTTTTCAACCAAATCGTCGATTATCACATAGACGGTCGAAAGCGGAGCGCCGATAGCTTTGGCGATAGCATAAATGCCTGCTGGAGAGCCCGTCTCGTAAAGATAGTCAAGCACCTGCAACGCGCGGTCGATACCGCTGACGCGCGAGCGTTTTCCGGTCGACTCTGCCTTCTCGTAACCGCCGGATGTGTCCATGTCTGATATTTTGGCGGTCACGTTCGCAGCTCCTGCTGGTTGGTTTGAGTTACACCACTCTTATTACATTATAGCGGCATATATGCCAAGAAAATGGAATGCAAGGAGAATACTATGACTGACATTCGCGCATCGCGAGGGTTGCGACCGGTAATCAATGTTTCGGGAACAATGACGGCATTGGGCGCATCGATTGTTGTGCCTGAAGCGGTCGCAGCAATGACCGCCATACTTCCACAGTTTGTGGAAATCAACGATCTGCACAAGCTTGCCAGCCCCGTTATTGCCCGTCTGACCGGCGGAGAAGCGGGCTTTGTAACGGCCTCATGCTCTGCAGGAATTACGCTTGCGGTAGCGGCAGCCATGACGGGCAATGATCTGGCCGCCATTGAACGGTTGCCGGATGCCACTGGCCTCAAGGACGAAGTGATTATTCAAACCGGTCACGTTGTCAGCTATGGTGCGCCCGTCGATCAGGGCATTCGTTTAGCTGGTGCCAAGGCGGTCCTGATTGGTCAGGCAACCTCGTGCTACCCTTATCACCTGGATGGCGCGATCAACGAGCGCACCGCTGCTGCCGTTTTTGTCGTGTCCCACCATACAGTCCAGTATGGTCTGATTGCCCTGAAGCAATTTGCCGAAGTTTGCCATGCTCGCGGTGTTCCAGTTATTGTTGATGCGGCCTCGGAATATGATTTCAAGATATTCCTTGAACAGGGCGCAGACATCGCACTCTATTCGTCGCACAAGTTCCTTGGCGGTCCAACAGGCGGTATTGTTGCCGGAAAGAAGCAGCTTGTACGCGATGCCTTCCTGCAAAATCGCGGCATTGGACGCGGCATGAAGATCGGCAAGGAGAGTATTCTTGGTACGATTGCGGCACTGGAAGCATGGGAAAAGCGTGACCATATCGGTACTCGTGAGCGGGAAACGGGCTATCTCCACCTATGGAAGCAGACACTGACCGGCAAACCGGGTGTCACTGCCGAGATCGAAGCGGATCCGACGCACAACCCCCTTGATCGGCTCCGAGTAACCATCAATCCACACGAAGCCCATATAACTGCCTGGGATTTTGCCGATGCACTGGCAGCAGGATCACGCCCGGTCATCGTGCGTGATCATGAGGCGGAACATGGCTATTTTTATCTGGACCCATGCAATCTGCATCCTGGTGAAGAGACAATCGTCGCAAGCCGTCTTGAGGAGGAGTTGGCCAAGGCCCGCGCTTCCAACCAGATTATCTCCTCGCCTTATGAGGAGCGATATCAGGCGCGCATTAATGCCTTGATGCGCTGGCCCGATTGATCGCACATCTGAAAGGACCAATCCATGGATAAATCCGTTTCCCCTGTCTTGTCAGTTTCGAACCTGACAACGTCATTTCTGGCTGACGGCAAATGGCGGCCCGTGGTGCGCAATGTTTCATTCGATGTCGCCCCCGGCGAAACAGTTGCCATTGTTGGTGAATCCGGTTCCGGTAAAAGCGTAACCTCCTTGTCGATTATGCGGCTTCTGCAGAAAGACAAAAGTCGCATCGAAGGCAGGATATTGCTTGATGGTAAGGACATACTTAGCTTGCCTGAAAGCCAGATGCGCTCGGTCCGGGGCAACGATGTCGCAATGATCTTCCAGGAGCCGATGACCAGTCTCAACCCGCTGTTCACTATCGGCCAGCAGATCAGCGAGGCCCTGCTTTGCCATCACGATATGTCTCGGGCCGATGCACGGGCCGAGACGATCCGATTGTTGGAAAAAGTCCGTATCCCGGCAGCAAAATCGCGGTTCAACGAGTATCCGCATCGTTTTTCCGGTGGCATGCGTCAACGCGTGATGATCGCCATGGCGCTTGCCAGCAAACCAAAACTGCTCATTGCCGACGAACCGACCACGGCGCTCGACGTTACGATTCAAGGCCAGATTCTGGACCTGATAAAGCTTCTGCAGGATGAGGAGGGCGCTTCGGTCCTCTTCATCACCCATGATATGGGTGTTGTTGCCGAAATTGCGGACCGCACGGTGGTTATGTACAATGGCGAAGCGGTTGAAACGGGTCCCACTGAAGACATTTTTGCCCGGCCCCGGCACCCCTATACCCGCTCATTGCTGTCGGCGGTGCCTATCCTTGGCTCTATGCAGGGCCGCGAGCGCCCGCTGCGGTTTCCAGTTGTAGACCGAAATACCGGCACATCAGATACGCCTATCGAGGCCGCGGACACGGTCCAGACCGAAAAGCCGCCATTACTTGAAGTCCGCAATCTCACGACGCGCTTCAACATTCATTCCGGCATGTTCGGCCAATTGGAGGGCAGGGTTCATGCAGTGGAAAACCTGTCCTTCAGCCTGCAACCTGGCGAGACACTGTCCTTGGTCGGCGAATCTGGCTGTGGCAAGTCGACAACCGGTCGTTCCATCATGCGGCTCGTGCAGCCGCAATCGGGCGAGGTCCTTCTTAACGGCAAAGACGTCTTGATGATGGAACCAAAACAGCTTCGCGATATGCGACGCACCATGCAGATGATCTTTCAGGACCCGTTCGCAAGTCTCAATCCGCGTATGACTGTCGGCGCAGCGATCGCTGAACCCTATCTCGAGCATAAACTTGGAACGCGCGCACAGGCCCGCGACAGGGTTGCGGATCTTTTGGAGCGGGTTGGCCTGAATGCCGATATGGCGGCACGCTACCCGCATGAATTCTCCGGCGGTCAGCGCCAGCGCGTGTGCATTGCGCGCGCCCTGGCCCTCGATCCCCGGATTATTGTGGCAGATGAATCCGTTTCTGCACTGGATGTTTCCATCAAAGCGCAGGTGATTAATCTCTTGCTCGACCTGCAATCCAGTCTCAATCTTGCCTATCTTTTCATCTCACACGATATAGCTGTCGTCGAGCGCGTCAGCCATCGCATTGCTGTTATGTACCTTGGGGAGATCGTTGAAATCGGATCACGTTCGGCGATCTTCGAAAATCCCCAGCACCCCTACACGAAGAAGCTGATATCGGCTGTACCCGTGCCAGATCCTTCCCGGCGCGGTATAAAGCGGCCGGTTTCCAATGACGAAATTAGAAGCCCTGTACGCACACCCGATTTCGTCACGCCGGTGAGACAATATAAGGAAGTTTCCACCGGGCACATTGTTCAAGTTGCCTAGAACAATTCAGCAAATTGCCGGCGCCGAGAGCGTTTCATAAGAAATATTGCCAGAAAGACCGAGTAACCGTTCCTTATCGTGCGGTTTTCCGCAGGTTTCATGCGAGGGCTTGAGACATTTGTCTGATCGTGAGATGAACTGACAACACCAGCCCAGAGCAGGATCCGTCATGACCAATCCATTTATCGATCACCTTATCAACGAAATCGAGGGACTGAAGACGTCAGGGCTCTACAAATCCGAGCGCGTCATCACCTCCAAACAAGCAGGGCAGATAGAGATCGCGTCCGGCGCCAAGGTTCTCAATTTCTGCGCGAATAATTACCTCGGTCTTGCCGATAATGACGAGCTTGCCGAAGCGGGCAAAGCCGCTCTTGATCGCTACGGTTACGGCATGGCTTCGGTCAGGTTTATCTGCGGCACGCAAGAAGAACACAAACAGCTTGAGGCCCGCATCTCAAGATTTCTTGGTCTTGAGGACACCATTCTTTATTCCAGCTGTTTCGACGCAAATGGTGGCCTGTTTGAAACCCTGCTTGGTGAAGAAGATGCAATTATTTCCGATGCGCTGAACCATGCCTCGATTATTGACGGGGTGCGTTTGTCAAAGGCCAAGCGCTTCCGTTATGCCAATAATGATATGGTCGCGCTGGAAGAAGAACTGAAAAAGGCTGAGGGAAGCCGCTTCAAGATGATTGCGACCGATGGCGTGTTCTCCATGGACGGGATCATTGCCAATCTGCAAGGCGTTTGCGATCTTGCCGAAAAGTATGGTGCAATGGTTATGGTCGACGACAGCCATGCGGTCGGTTTTGTTGGCAAGAATGGCCGTGGCGCTGCAGAATATTGTGGTGTCGAGGGCCGGATCGATATTATCACCGGCACGCTCGGCAAGGCTCTTGGCGGCGCTTCGGGCGGTTACACATCCGGCAAAGCCGAAGTAATAGACTGGTTACGCCAGCGCTCGCGCCCCTATCTTTTTTCCAATACGCTTGCGCCGGTTATCGCCGCTGCATCGCTCAAGGTATTCGATCTTATCGAACAGGGCTCTGAACTCCGTAACCGGCTCACTGAGAATGCCGCACATTTCCGTCGCGACATGACCAAGCTTGGCTTTACGCTCGCAGGCGCGGACCACGCCATCATACCGGTCATGCTGGGTGAAGCGACACTGGCACAAGAAATGGCAGCACGGATGCTGGAGAAGGGCGTATATGTCGTCGGCTTTGCATTTCCTGTTGTGCCAAAAGGCCAGGCGCGTATCCGTACCCAGATGTCTGCGGCACATACGAGTGAGGATGTAGCGCGTGTTATCGAAGTCTTTGCAGAAGTTGGGCGCGAGCTCGGCGTCATTGGAGCAAAATGAACATGTCAAACATGATGAAAGCACTGGTGAAGGCCAAGGCAGAGCCGGGGATTTGGATGGAGCGTGTGCCGGTACCTGAACCGGGACCGAATGACGTTCTTATCAAAGTCAAGAAATCCGCCATTTGCGGCACAGACGTTCACATTTATAATTGGGATCAATGGGCGCAAGCGACAATTCCCGTACCTATGGTTGTCGGTCACGAGTTTTGCGGCGAAATCGCTGATGTCGGTTCTGCCGTAACCAAATATAAAGTCGGACAACGGGTATCAGGAGAAGGCCACATCGTCTGTGGTGTCTGCCGCAACTGCCGTGCCGGTCGTGGTCACCTGTGTCGCAATACGCTAGGCGTCGGTGTTCATCGCCCCGGCTCATTTGGTGAATATGTCTGTATTCCCGAGTACAATGTTGTTCCAATACCTGACGACGTGCCTGACGAAATCGCTGCCATTTTTGATCCTTTCGGCAATGCGGTTCACACTGCTTTGAGTTTCGACCTTGTTGGCGAAGACGTGCTTGTCACCGGCGCTGGCCCCATCGGCATAATGGGAGCGCTCGTCGCAAAACGGTCTGGCGCTCGCAAAGTCGTCATTACAGATATCAATCCTTCGCGGCTGGCGCTCGCCACCAAGTTGGGAATTGACTATGTTGTCGATGCTTCCACACAAAATCTCGCCGATGTGATGCAAGAAATCGGAATGACTGAAGGCTTTGATGTTGGCCTTGAAATGTCTGGTGCAGCGGTGGCATTCCGGGACATGATTGACAAGATGAACAATGGCGGGAAGATCGCCATTCTTGGCATTGCTCCCACCGGATTTGAGATCGACTGGAACAAAGTGATTTTCAAGATGCTCAATCTTAAAGGCATCTATGGACGTGAGATGTTCGAAACCTGGTATAAGATGATTGCTTTTGTACAGGGTGGACTGGATCTTACTCCGATCATCACACACCGGCTCCCGATTGATGATTTTCAAACCGGATTTGATGCCATGCGCTCGGGCAGCTCCGGCAAAGTCGTTCTCAGCTGGTAATTCGTTCTCAGCTGAGAACAGGCTTTAGGCCACGCAAGAGCAGGTCAAGCTGAGCGCTGCCCTGCGTCATGCCTGTTTGAATTTGTCACGCAAAACACTGCATTTTGCCTTCGTTGAAAGTTTGCAGGACGCGATAAAATCGGGCGCAAGCTGCGAAGGTCTTGCCATTTTTGACGCTCATGAACATTTCATTTCGCTATCGGCCCTTGCTGGCATATTGTAAAATGACACGATATTTGGCCTTTTTGGCCACTATGTTGCCCTTGGGTCAGGATTGCTGACGTTTCTCAATGGTTTCAGCCGCACTGCACATGTCTTCAGGGGCGATTTTCGGTAATATTTTAGAGCGAAATGGCAGCCTTCGTATCAACTATCGCCTCTTATAATGCTGGTTGAGGCTGTCGCATGACTCTTGGGCGAACAACATACATTCCGTCGCACCACGAGGAAGTAGCTTTGAAGATTGTCACCACCAGCTTGTTGATTGTGGGTCTTTCCGTTCCAGCCTTTGCCGAGAAGGCGGCGCGATCGCTACCCAAGGAACGGTTTATTGACCGCATCGCCGGAATCTACATCGAGCGCGAGCCCGATTTCCATGTCGTCGTGAGACTGACCGGCGACCGGGACGCCGGCACGCTTCAATACCAGTTGGGAGAGGACCGGGTGCGCGTCGAAGTCCAGGCGGGCGCGACACATACCGTTGATCAATTGCGGGCCGCCTTTGATAAGCGCGAGACGATCTCGCGCTTTCTCCCCGCCGGCTACGGCGGGTACGTCGATGAGCGCACCGGCAATCTTGTTTTGACGGTGGACATTGGAAGTGAGATTGTCCCTGGTAGCGAAGTCGCCCTTTCGGATGCCTTGGGCGTGCCGATCCGCATCGTTGAACAAGAGCGCGCTGTAGTCAGACCGGCACCGCAGTAGACAGAAGAATAGTAACCTCACCGCTTCCCAGCGCCTTTGATATTGAGGCTCTGCGCGCTGCAGGCTGCAGGAGTTTGCCCGCTATCATGGATTGGGGAGCGGGCGTTATGGAACGACATTGTGAGGGCATCGCGTTGGCTTCCCGCTGAACAACGCTTGATCAGGCAACCGCCTTGGTGTCGGAGGGGATCGATATCGTCGCGACGGCCGCAACGACAGAGGCGATGCCCGCCAGAATGAATGTCGTGGACAGCGATGACGTGATCACCATGCCGGCCAAGGCGGAACCAAGAGAGAAACCGGCCAGATTCAGGCTCATCGAAATCGACATGACGCGGCCGAGCTGTTGCGGATCGGTTCGATGCTGCCGAAGCGTCAGAAGAGCAACATCGATCGGGCCGGACATGACGCCGGCAAGCATAAGGCCAATCGCCAGCCCGCCAAACCCAAACTCAGCTGCCACGGGCCATGCCGCCAAGGCCGTAATTACCATTCCGATAGCCATAATGTGACGCTCTCGATCGGTCGTTCGCAGGTGTCCTGCGAGAAGTGCGCCAGTTCCGCCAGCAATCCCCATGGCAGCCCACAGGAAGCCTTAACAACGACTTGATCCTTTTGACGGTGCAAGAACGCAAATGCCAGACAAAGCTCAGGCTTCAGATCGCTAAGCGCGTATAGGCAGCAATCTGGCACACACCGCTCCAGTCTAGCTGATAAATGGCCTCGCCTTCGCAGATGAGCGAGAAACCTCACAACTGACCACGATCAAGGAATCGGCTGGCGGCGACGTCCGTCTGGGATCGAATTTATGGCTCATCGTTATCCGCTCGTTGGATCTGCCTGCCTTCGTCGCAAAATCCCGAAATTTTAGGAACTGCGCGACAAGGCAAGCCTGCTCATTACTTACGCTCCCGCACAACGCAAGAAAGAGAGCCCTCAAATTCTTTGCAGTTGTAACGCTCTTCCAGATAACCCAGTTTTACTTCAGATCCCAGCGAGCGGGACTCCGACTCATCGGCGTCGGGCCCAAGGATGCTGAACACCTGGACAACCGGTACAAACATTTCTTCGCGCGTTTTCGGATGGTAGTCATAAGTATTTCCAGCTTCGACAAGTGCCGATCCCTGTTTTTCAGGGGGTATCCCACTCTCGAGGGATGGAAGGAAACGAAAATCGTAGCTTCCTCCAGCTGGATAATCGAAGCGCACAATACTGACTTGCCCGAATGCCAAAACGGAAAGTCGCCTGTCACGTTCCGATATCGGCTTTCGAACATCCAATCGCGAATCGGATCGAGATGGGTTGGGCTGGTCAGGCTGTGGTTCCCACTCATCGACCGGAATTTCTCTTGGCACCACGAAAACAGTTCCGCCGCGATTAAGTAGCAACCCGTCGAGATAAATGGTGACGTCTGATTTCATCAGATGTGCGTTATCGGCATGACCGTTGGAGGAAGAGACTAGTAGAATGGCAGAAAGGACAACGTTTAATTGAAACACATCATTTCTAAAATTAAACATTTAGGTCAATCCTTTCCGTCATCATTGCGCGCATGCCAAATTTCGAGGACAAGCAGCTACACATAATCATATTGCGAACGGTCTGTTCCTGAAAGACGCGCCATGGCAAAGTCTACCATGCTAGTACAACGTTCGGAATCTCTGATGGAGTTTTGAGGTGGTCTGCGGGATTTTTGCGAAAGGCGTGATGCCGTGAACAGATTTATCAGCCCTGTCGGCGAGGGTTGGGAGGCGGGAGAACCCATTGCGTCGGCGATCTCTAGTTGGGAACAATCGGCGGGTTACGCGTTGCCGTCCGACTATCGCGCCTTCTTGGTCAACTTCAATGGCGGCCGCCCTTATCCCAATATGTTCAGACATACCTCACTCATCCCCGAGGAAGGGAGCCCGAATCCGACCGAGCATTTTGTGGACCCTCTCTATTCATGGGGCCGGACTGTGGAGTCGAGCCATGAACTAGAAAACCGATTGCCCGATGGGTGTCTTTCAATCGGAGCTGATCCCGGCTTGCTCGAAATCGTTCTTTCATTACGTCCCGAAGATTTTGGGGCGGTCTATAGCTGGGTGCGAAATTGGGCGAGCTGGGGAAGCGCCGAAAACAACTATCTATGCCCTCAGGCATCGTCCTTCGGTGCGTTCGTTGCTGCGCTTTTCGACGACGATGAGCAAAATGGCCATAACTATTGGCATACGCCACGCCGAGAGAGTTTGAAACGCACGCTTAATATCCAGATTTGAAACCCGCCGCGCAATTCCTGAGACGTGTTACGTCACATATGTTTGTCGCAGCTGGCGGGACTTTCGCGACAAGGATCGATCTGCTTAAGTGAGGCAAGGTGTTTGAGATGGTGCTAAAGAAACGTGCCTTGGTGATCTACGTGGCGAATATACTGGTGTCGCCGGCATTGGCCGAAACGCTCAACCTAAAAGTTGAAAGCGGCGCGATTACCGGTGTTACGGACCGGCAGACGGGACAGCTTGTCCTTTACATTACAGAAAAAAGCAGCCGCGATCTCGCCGACTTCACCGAGCGACATGTCGGCAAGAAGATAGATATCCTTGTTGGTGAGAAGTTGGTGGGATCGCCCACCATCCACTCGCCAATTTACGGCCCGCAGATACCGATTGCGCTACCGATGACGGACATGGAGCGAAGAGAAATTGTCGCAAAACTCATTGAAGGTGCCGCCACTTTGCAGCTTCAAACGAGTGACGACTAAGAATGTGCAAGCTTGACCTTGACGCGTCGCACAACTCCTAAGTTTTGCGACAAAATCGCCGGTGCTGATTTTTCAGGGAAATATCTGTCGCAAAAGTCGCGTGCGAAAGTCAGACTTGCGCGACTGACTTTTGCGACACGGCGCGGCCAGGATGCCGGGCCGCTGCGGACGTGGTGCAAGTTTCAGGCTTTTCGCGACATAGTAATGTCGGCGATGTATTGATCGAGGTGATCTTTCCGTAGCGCAGGTTTGAACATCAGAGCATGGCCCATGGGGGCAGCAAAAAACCTCCCTTGACCTCCGGTTGACAGAAACCTTTCGAAATTCCCTCTACAGTGCCCCGATCCGGTAGTACTGGTCATAACTACCGTGCAGCCAAAGCGTCGAAATTCCGCTAGGTGCACCACGTTCGAAGATTAGCGGATTGACGGTTTCATGGCTGGAGCAACCTCTGCCAAGCCAGCCGCCGTTGAAATTGTCCGCACCTCGAAATGTATTCGGCCGCATCCCCGCATGTGCTATCGCCAAGATGCCGCCGCGAGAAGCACCCCCGATAGCAAGTTGATCCTGATCCACGTCAGGCCGCTCGCGCAGATGCCGCACGACTGCATCCACATCCTCTATCGCCCGCTCGAAGCCAGCAATCGCAACCTCAGCATTGCAGGAATAGCCGGAGCCATCGAGAGCAAGCCCTTCTCCGTAGATTCCACCCGATTTCCCTCGCCCGGTAGAGCCATGGTTGAAAATGATCGACGGATATGGACCGTCATGTTGAGGCTTGGCTGCAACGACTTCTAAGCCGACCCCAGCCTCGCCGGATGGTATGAAAAACTTCTGATACTTCATTGAGCCTCATACGCGATCGTCTGTCGCAAAAATCCCAAGACTTGCGACACTTAAGAGTATGACGGGTAAAATATCGTGGCAAAAAAGGCAATTTAACTGGAACTGGCAAAATTTGACCCCATGATTCTCAACGGGTTATACTATGCGAGGCCAAATATCGTGTCACTCGACACATATGCACACGGGTTTCTCAGCTATAGATTCGCCGCCAAATTCAAGTGCGTGCCCTGAGCTCTTAATTGAGCCAACAGCATCGGCCAAACCGAGAATTCTCCTTTGAAAGCTCTGTCCGTAAGAGATCTCAGATATCCTCCGGCCGAAGTGATTTGTGCTGCGCGCTCCAAAATACAAGCCACGACAACCGCTGCATTTTCCTGACCCAAAATATCGCAAGCTTCTTCATAGGCCGACGGACTGACGCCCAACATCGACCGTACCACGACAGCAGCCCCCATTAAATCGGACCATGTTGTAATTCCATTTGTGGCGTAGGCTTCAATCTCCGGGCAGGCTTGCCGAACCAGGCCGAGCGGGACCGGCTTCATGTCCTGACCAATTTGCGTGTTCACGCGTTCCGGTACACCAGATATTGCTCGCAGATTCACCCCTGCGCTAATCTCGGCGCTCCTCCAATCTGGTTCGGATTTCTCCTCTGGTTTATTTTCTGAGCCAGGTTCAGATTCAAGTTGATGTTGTGTATTTGAATTATGTTTGTGACGCTCAAAATGAGATTCATTGGCGCTTGTTTTTTGGGAATTTACCTTGTTTTCCAACAGGCTGAGTATTTCGGCTTCAATGCATTCCAGTCCGTCAATCGCCGGCTCTAGATCCGGTGCAGTCGACCGCCTGGAAATGCCTTCTATAACCATCCTGAACCGTCCATAATGGCTGTTCCAGTCAAGCTGCGGCAGTTCTTCCATGCCGAGTTCTACGAGCTTGGCGATGTTGCGGCGTAATAAGGTTATACGTTCTTTCAAAAGCTTTAACTGCAATCTCTCCGTCTTTGCCTGGTTGGCAAGTGCTTCCAGCTCGGTTGAACGCACCAACAATGGTGCCAATGAGAAGCCAAATGCCTCTCCGTTCTCGCCAGCCCGGGTTTTACGCAGGTAGCGTTTGCCATTTGGGCTGTCTTTGCGGAATATAAGCCCGGCCTCTACCAGAGCGCTCAGGTGCCGGCGCAGTGTTGCGGGTGCCATCCCATGGGCGCGAAGTGAGAGCTGCGCATTTGACGGGAAAACCACCAAGCCGCGTTCTTCTTTCAATTCGGTTTGCGGATAGAATGTCAGCAAGGCGTTGAGCACAACCAGCGCCCGATCTGATAGGCCAAGGCTTTGCCGCGCTTCACACAGGTTGCGAAACAGCTTCCATTTATCGATTGATGCTTCGCAACCAACGTCCTGAGCCAGGGCTTGCGTGGCCAACATGCCAAGCGACAGCGATCGCCGCCCGAAAGGCGTCGTTACTGCATGTCCGGTCTGCATTGTCTTTTACCTTCTTCAAGGCAAAAGAAATCCACTCGCTTAAACGGCGCCAAAAAGTCTTGACAGTGATTCGAGGAAATGCGATTCTCTAGTTGCTAGACATGAGAAGGGCTTCCGCGACGGCAACGTTCGGGAGCTTTTTTCTTTTGCGGGTTAATCTCCTGTTTTTGCTACAGTTTCCGATTCCTTGAAGGCCCGGTAGAGCTCTTCGAGGTTATCGGCAAGATATGCACCGAAGCGTGAGGCATTCTTGGCTTTTAGTGCCAGGGTGAATGCTCGCCCGCTGTTCGTCATATCAACCTTGATGGATTTGTCAGTCGATTGCCAGGTTTGCGCAGTCGATGTTTTTTTCTTCACAGGCCCCGTGGCTTTGCTGAGTGCATGGAAAACCATGTTGAAGCGCGTATCGCCATCGGCGGACTTTGCTTCGGCACCGGAAAGAACCGTGTAAGCTTTCTCAATGCTTCCTGGAATTTGCAAAAACTTGGAGAGTTGCCACCAGCGGTCCCTGCCCGTTGCCTTGGCTGCACCGATGGCCAGGATCATATTTTCTGGAACCGAGCCTGATACGGTCAGCATTTTGGAGAAAGTCGTTGCATCGAGCGCAAGTGCTGATTTCACAACTGTCTGGTCGTAGCCCAGATCGGCCAGCCGCTTGGCAAACAATGTGCGTTCAATAAAGGACAGATTTGAACGCGCAGCGTTTTCCTGTCCCTGGGCGATGACATGGTCTTGATCTGCAAGCGGCTTGACGATGGCACGAACAGGCCGTCCAAGCACACGTGCAGCTTTGGTCCGGCGATGGCCAAAGACAATTTGATAACGTCCGGAAACCGTTGGATGCGGACGCACCAGAATTGGCGTGTCTTGCCCTCTTTCTCTTATCGCTGCCACAAGATCCTGAAGCGCGTCGTCATCGTCATTGATCCGGTCAGTTACGAATGATCCATCGATAACATCAGGATCAAGATCGACCACACTGCCTTTTGCCAGTTCTTCGAAAGAGCTTTTTATAGAGCGCGATGCGCCGCTGGCGGCATAGGAGACCGCATCATTGCGATCGTCGCTGGCTGGCGTGACGTTCATGACGCTACGGAAAATGTCTTTACGAGCCATCTGCCTGCCTCGCAATCAGCTGTCCATCTGTACCTAAAACGTCGGTTTTTACCGCAGTAAATTTCTGCATTATCTACGCCCCCACGCACGATGGACCAAGGCGGCAATTTCGGAATTGACTGCGTCCAGCGATTCAATTGCCCGCTCATAGGTTGACCGGGTGAAACTGGTTTTCTCGACTTCGTACAGGGTCTGCTTCGTCAGACCTGCATCTGAAACCGCTGTCGATTTCAACATGGGACTGGCAAGGATTTCTTCCGCAAGCATAGACTGCATGAAGCCGACCATTTGTGCCTGGGGTATATCTGACGGCTCATAACGGGTAATCAGATAACGGAACCAGTCCAGTTCGACCTTTGCGCCGGCCTGCTTGACGGTCTTCAAAATGCCGCCAAGCATCAGGAGAAACTGCGACATTGACATGAGGTCCAACATTTGAGGATGAACCGTTATCAAAACGGACGTTGCAGCAGACATAGCAGTCAGCGTCAGATAGCCAAGCTGCGGCGGGCAATCGATGATGACCACATCATAGCGGGCGTCAACCTCCTCCAGGGCCACAGCAATGCGGGTAAAAAACTGGCGTCCTTCACGCGAGGACCTGTCCTGCATGGCCAGCGGCGTATCATACTCATATTCCTGCAATTCGAGATTTGCCGGAATGATATCGAGTCCAGGGAAATTGGTGGGCAGGATAATGTGGGATAGGGGTTTGCGCTCTTCGTCGTAACGAATAGCCTCATAGAGCGACAAGTTGCGATCCAGCTCCGGCTGGAAGCCGTGCAGGGCAGAAAGAGAAGCCTGAGGATCGAGATCTATTGCAAGCACGCGATGTCCGGTCAACGCCAGATACTGGGACAGATGGGCAGCTGTCGTTGTCTTGCCCGATCCACCCTTGAAGTTGACGACGGCGATGACCTGCAGCTTGTCACCGGCTCTGCGATGCGGAACGTATTTTTTAAACCCGGTCCGTCCATTGCGGTCAAGATAATGGCGTAAGTCGAGCATTTGATCGGCGGTGTAGAAACGACGCCCGGACGATAGCTGAGCAGGCACAGGGCCTTTGCCCTCAAGATGAAGGCGCTTGAGATTGTTCTGTGTCACGCCCAGATAATGCGCTACTTCCGCCATGGAAAATTGGCGCAAAGTCCTTCTGGCATCCGGTGGAAATTTTTCCATCCGAAGCTGGTTCAACCGGCGTGAGATCTCTGCACCCTGGTCAAGTATCTTTTCATCGAACTCGAACTTCGGCAGAGGCACTGCGACATTCATCGAAACCGAAACCTCTAATAGCGCTTTTTGAGAACAATTGCCTCGCTAACCGCCATTAGGCTCCGATTCGCACATGACAGCAAGATGATTAGTCTGATGGCATAGGCATTCTTTTGCGTCGCCAACGGCGAACAGACGCCGCCGGCAACAAAAAGGCCGACAATTTACTACAGTAAATATCGGTCTTTCACTCACAAACCAGATCACTTTGCGTCTGGATTCTCAATGTTAATGCGGGATTTGTCGTCGTCGACGAGCTCGTACCACATTGCATTCAATACGGCGAAAGCTGCCGCAAATGGCAATCCCAAAAGCCAGGCAAAATACCACATAACAGTTCTCCTGATTAATAAGCATGTCCGCTTTTGTCGCCAATAGTTGCTTCATCCACCTTGCCCCAAAGAACCTTGTAGACCCAGCTCGTATAGGCAACAATCAAAGGAATGAAGATTGCCGACACGACCAGCATAATAAACAGTGTCAGGTGGCTTGATGAAGCATCCCAGACGGTGAGGCTCGATACCGGATCGAGTGATGATGGCAGGATGATCGGAAACATTGAAACGCCGACCGTTGCTATGATCGATGCCACAGACAGGCCGCTCAACAGTATCGTGGTGCCTTCACGCCTCGCCCTCAGGCCAAGAAATGCCGCCATTGCGCCGAAAGCCGCCAGAACAGGGACCGCCAAAAGCAATGGCTGGGCTCCGTAATTGGCGAACCATGCGCCTTGCTCGATCACGACCGTCTTCATCAGGGGGTTGGAAGGAGCAGCCTTGTCGAGAAGGCTTGTTATCCTGTACCCGTCAATGCCCAACCAGAGAAATAATCCTGCAAGAGCAAAAATTGCCACCGTCAAGGGTGCCGCGACCATTCCGACGCGCCGCGCCCTGTCTGCGACAGGTCCGGATGTTTTGATCATCAGCCACGCACTGCCATGCATGACGAGCATCGCTACGGAAAGGATACCGCATAAAAGTGCAAAGGGGTTGAGCAGGCCGAAGAATGATCCCTCATAGAATATCCGCAATTCACTGTTGAACCGGAAAGGGACGCCCTGAATGACGTTTCCTACCGCAACGCCAAAGATCAGCGCCGGCACAAAACCACCCACGAAAAGAGCCCAGTCCCATGCGGAGCGCCAGAGCGGGCTCTCCCTCTTGGAGCGATATTTGAACGCCACCGGCCTTATGATGAGTGCTGCAAGTATAACGAACATGGCGAGATAAAAGCCGGAAAAAGAGACGGCGTAGAGCGGAGGCCATGCAGCGAATATGACGCCGCCGCCCACGATCAGCCATACCTGATTGCCTTCCCAGATAGGGCCAATCGTATTGATCACAACCCGCCGCTCCATATCGTTTTTCGCAATGAAGGGGAGGAGCGTTCCAATCCCCAGGTCGAAACCATCAGTGACGGCAAACCCGATGAGAAGAGTTCCGAGCAGTACCCACCAGATGAGACGCAGCGTTTCATAGTCAAGAAGTTGATGCAGGATCATGATCGTCTACTCCGCTGGAACAATATGTGTGGAAATGAGGGCAGCTTCCGGCTCATGATCCGGATCAGGACCACCCTTGATAGCTTTCAACATCAAACCCATCTCGATGATGAAAAGCGCCGTGTAGATGACGACAAAGCCTGCAATCGTGATAAGCAAAGACTTGGCGCCGAGGTTGGAAACCGCAGCAGCGGTGGGCAATACACCCTCGATAATCCATGGCTGCCGTCCAAACTCTGCAACGATCCATCCAAGCTCCGCTGCGACCCAGGGCAGCGGAATCGAAAAGACCGCAATACGCAAAAGGAAAGGATAGGCATCAATCTTTCTGCGAACAGAAAGTATGAAAAAGGTGAAAGTCAGCAGAATGAAGAACATGCCAAGCCCGACCATTATACGGAATGACCAGAACAGCGTGGGTACATGTGGAACAGTATCCCAGGCGGCTTTCGCGATCTGCTCCTCAGAAGCCTCCCTCGGATCGTCGACATAACGCTTTAGCAGCAGCGCATAACCAAGATCGGCGCCGTTTGTTTCGAAAGCCTCGCGGACATCCGCGCCAACTATCGTGGTGCTGCCTACCTCACGAATCTTCTGAAGTGCATCATAGGCGATCATGCCTTTCCGGATTCTGACGTCCGCGTGTTGCACAAGCTCTTCTATGCCGGGAATGACCGTCGTCAGCGATCGCGTACCAATCAGACCCATTACCCATGGAATGTGGACTGCATAATGTGTCTCACGCGCTTCCTGGTCCGGAAAACCGAATGCCGTAAAGGCGGCCGGGGCGGGTTCTGTTTTCCACATGGCCTCGATTGAAGCCAGCTTCATTTTTTGGTGCTCTGTTGAAAGATATCCGCTTTCGTCCCCGAGAACGACAACCGAAAGAGCAGAGGCCAATCCAAATGACGCGGCGATTGTCATTGAGCGCTTGGCAAGCTCGACATGCCGCCCCTTCAGGATATACCACGCGGATACGCCCAGCACGAAGATTGAGGCTGTGACGTAGCCTGCGGAAACCGTATGCACAAACTTGGCCTGAGCAACGGGGTTGAACAAGACTTCAAAGAAATCAGTGACTTCCATGCGCATTGTCTGCGGGTTGAATGCCGAGCCTACAGGATTTTGCATCCAGCCATTGGCGATCAATATCCACAGTGCGGAGAAGTTGGATCCCGCGGCAACGGCCCAGGTGGCGGCCAGATGGCCCACCTTGGACAGCTTGTCCCAACCGAAGAAGAAAAGACCAACGAAGGTCGCTTCCAGAAAGAACGCCATCAGGCCTTCTATTGCCAGTGGTGCACCAAAAATATCGCCTACATAATGGCTGTAGTAGCTCCAATTCATGCCGAACTGGAATTCCATAACGATGCCCGTCGCCACGCCGATAGCGAAGTTAATTCCAAACAAGGTCCCCCAGAATTTGGTCATCTGTCGCCAAATCACACGGCCGGTCATCACATAAACCGTCTCCATGATTGCCAGCAGCACAGAAAGCCCCAGCGTTAGCGGTACGAACAGAAAGTGATAAAGAGCCGTGATCGCGAATTGCAGGCGCGAGAGCGCTACTATGTCGAGTTCCATTGCTTTGCGTCGGGTTATCCGACCCCCTGTTGATTGGCTCGCCTCATACGAGCCAATAGAAATAAGCGTCTAGTCAGGCCTCAAACCGTTGAGGATTGACTGGTATTCGGGTTCGCCCTTGCGACACGCCGCTTTAACGCGCCCATGTTCAAGAACCAGCAGTTGATCGGCCAGCATGGCCTCCCGCCTGATATGTGTTGCGATGACAACTGTCTTTTTCTTTATTTGACCGGCCAGGCGTTGCAGAACATCGCGGGCAGTTTCGCCGTCGATCCCTTCCGAAGGCTCGTCCAGCAGCCAGACAGGTGCGTTGCTTAACAAAAGCCGGGCCAATGCAAAGCGTCGGCCTTGTCCTCCAGAAAGGCCAATTCCGCCTTCGCCGAGCTTCGTGTCCAGTCCCTCGGGCAGCTTTGCAATCAACTCGGCTAATCCGGCAACCGATAAAACGTCCAGCAGATGCTGGTCGGTTGCGCCGGGAGCCGCCAAAAGCAGATTATCGCGCAGGCTATCTTGAAAAAGCTCCGTCCTTTGGATGAGCGATGCTGAGGCAATGCCCCTTGCAATACCGGTCGCAGCTTCGATTTCGCCCGCCAGCAATGCGAGCAATGTCGTTTTACCCGAACCGCTTGCACCAATGATGGCCACACGGTCACCGCGCTCAAGTGTCAGTGACACATTCTGCAAAGAGGGCAGGGCAGACCCGGGGTAGGTTACACAGGCCTCACGCAGTTCGACCGCCAAATTTTCCGCAGGAACCTGCAAGGGGAGAGGGGTAGCTGGAGCAACCAGGTCCGGTCCAAGTCTTCGTGCGGCAAGGACCGTTCTGCCGAGCTCGATAGCGCCACGTCTTAAAGCGGCAAAGGGCTCCAGCGCTGCAAGAGCAACCAGAATCCCCATCACCGCCACAGGGCCACTGATAGTTCCCAGGCTCGCCAGATAAGCAACGCCGTACAGGACAGCGCCGAGCAAAACGGCTGAGGCAATGCCGAAACCTGCGGCTACCTTGGTTTCGATAAGGTTCAGAGTGCCATCAGACAGAGCTAGCTGCGTGTCTGCAGTAAGAGCCGAGTTTTTAAAAGCTGATAATTGCCCTGCCATAACCAGTTCGGTTTGGCCCGCCACCACATCAATCGTGCGCGAACGAAGCGCTTCAAGCCTGTAAGCGCGGCGACGCGCTGGCACGATACTCCCGCGCGCTGCAAGAACAGGAATTCCCAATCCTGTTGCAAGGAGCCAAGCCGCCACCGCGGGACCCAGCAATGGATGCATCCCGCCAAATACGATGGCAACGGCCAAAGCCGTGCAGAGCGCTACTGCCATTGGAACCAATATCCGCAGATACAGGGAATCCAGCGCATCAATATCGGCTGTCAGCCGAAACAATAGTCGGGAAGGTTGAAGTGCCAATCTGTTTGCTGCGCCAGGTTGGGCGGTGTTCCTGAAGAGCCGTTCACGCAACGCTGCAAGCACACCCAACGTTGCCTCGTGCGTTGTTAACCGCTCGCCGTAGCGGGCAGCAGTTCTGGCAAGCGACAGAAACCTTATGGCCGCCGCAGGAGCGAACACGTCAAAAACGAGGGCCGTTGCTACCGAGGTACCGGCAATTGCCGTCGCTGTAATGAACCAGCCAGACACGCCCAGCAAAGCAATGCCTGCAAAGACAGTACCCGCCGCAAGCAGAGCGCCAGCCAGGAGCATTACGCGTCGTTCGGCAAAAAAGAGACCGATAACAGGTTTAAACACACGCCAGAGGGTCATGGATGTTCCTCCCGGCAGGTCTTATTTCCAATGATGATTGTCCTGCCCATGCGCGCGGCCAGCACCGGGTCATGTGTCGCGACGATCAAGGTTTTTCCGGCAGCTGCCGCTAGTAAACCATTTGCGATTTCATCTGCTGTTGCTTTGTCGAGATGTGCAGTCGGCTCATCCGCAAGGATTAGGCCAGCGTCGCGGTCAATGGCCATGCGGGCCAGAGCAAGCCGCCGGATCTCGCCCCCGGACAAGCCTGAGCCACCCTCGCCAAGATAATTGTGGCGTTGCGCATTGGCGACTTTGTGCAAGGAAGAGACATGCAATGCATCGTCAATATCATCTTTGGTCAAGCCGCGGCGGTGCAAGCATAGATTGTCGGAGATTGTACTTGCGAAAATATGCGGCGTTTGCCCCATCCAGCCTATGCGCGCGCGCAAGATCCCGCTGGTGTTTGCATCAAGCACCGTATCACCGATCCTGATTGTTCCTGCCGTGACAGGTGCTAATCCTGCAATCAATGCCAGCAGGGTAGATTTGCCCGCGCCACTTGGACCCAGTAGTGCGATATGCTCGCCAGGGTGCACTTCAAGATTGAGGCCATCAAATAGCGGAGAATGTGATCCTGCATGGCTAAATGACAGGTTTTCTACCGTTAGCGCCACAGGCGCTCCCGACCATCTCACCGCCTGCAACTGCGTAGAATTATCCGTAATGGGCAAACCCGTCACTGAGAGGCTGTCCAGTGCATCGATTGCGGCCTCTCCAGCGGCTCGGTCGTGCCAGACTGCTGACAACTCACGCAGCGGTTCGAAAAAGGCTGGTGCCAGCAAGAGTATAAAAAGGCCTTCGCCAAGACCAAGGCGGTGGCCCCAGGCGCCGAATTCAAGCTGTCCAAGAAAATGAAAACCAACATAGACGGCGACCATGGCAACACCCAATGCCGCAAAAAGCTCAAGAACGGCCGAGGACAGGAATGCGATGCGCAGAACTGCCATCGTTCGCGTTCTAAGCTCATCCGCATTGGCACGCAGTCTTTGAGCTGTGAAATCAACTGCACCGAGCGAGCGTATCGTCGCAAGACCACGCAATCGGTCTAACAGGAATGCGTTAAGATCGCCCATTTCGGCCAGATGCCGCTCGCTTGCCGCCTTTGCACGCCATCCGATCAGAGCCATGAAAATCGGGATCAATGGCGCCGCCATCAACAAAACCAGCCCTGCAACCCAGGACAGTGGAAAGATGCAGATCAGGATAACCAAGGGCATGATTGTGGCCTTCATCCTTGCAGGGCGGAAACGGGCAAGATAGGGCAAAATGGCGTCCGCCTGTTCGGCGATGACGCTGGCTGCGAGGCCAGATGCTGGCTTCTCGATGTCGAGGGGAGAGCGCTGGGACAATGCCAGGATTGCTTGCCTTCTTTTTTCCGACAATGTTTCCCGTGCCTTGCGGAAGGTCACTCTTGCGCCGAAAGCATCCAGCAGTGCTCGTAATACGCCTACAATGATTATAGCTGTGACGATCCAGTGAATTTCCGCCATGCTGCCGGCGATGATGATCGTTGCACCTTTAGCCAGCAGGGCGGCCTGCGGTAGCCAAAGCAGCGATGCCAGTACCTGCATAATGGCAGCACCGCGTTCATTCTGAGAATTCTTCTTTACACAGATCCGAGCCTCGCCATCAACGGGGTTGGGGCGCACTGACGCATCGGTGTCTGCCAACCCTTCTCTGGTAAGCGCTATGGTGGATGGGTGCAAAGAGCTCATACTCTCAGCCCTTGTCGTTGGTACGTTTTGACCGGCCAAGAGAAACGATCTTGTCCTTGGCTTCCAGAAGCTTTGTGACCTTTGCGCCAAGCGTCAGCAGTGTTGCGAGACGATCCGTTTCAAGTTGCTTGACGTCTTCATACCAGGTTGTCAGCTGCTCGATCAGGCTATGCATTTCTCCCATGCGCACTTGTGCGTGGCGCTCAGCATCGCTTGCGGGTTTCTGCATGAGGATTTCACGCAAAACCGACAAGGTCGGGTCAACTTCACGCTTCTTTCGCTCTTCGGCAAGCGTCCTCAAAATCTGCCAGACATCATCGGGCGTCGTGAAAAAATCGCGCCTGTCATCTGGAAGATGCTTGAGCAACACCAAATTCCAGGCTTGCAGTTCACGCAGGCTCATAGAAACATTGGAGCGGGAAATACCAAGGGATTCAACGATTTGCTCGGCATTCAGCGGCTCGGGCGAGACGTAAAGCAGGGCGTAGATTTGACCCACGGTCCGGTTGATACCCCACCGACTGCCCATTTCCCCAAAATGAAGCACAAAAGATTGGACAAGGGGCGGCAGGTTCATCATGTTTTCGTCTCATCAGTTATTTCAGTAATTACTGAAATAACGATACTACATGAAAACTCCTTCTTCAACGCCACTCGTCAAGGTGCGACGATTGTGCTCCTCTACCCGTTAAAACAAAAAAAGCCCGGCCAGATCACTTGATCTGGCCGGGCTTCAAATTGACGATGTGATGACTTAGTTTAGACCAAGCTTGCCACGCAATGTGGAAAGGTCTTCTGCAAGCGTGTTAACTGCCGCTGCCAGCACGGCACGGTCATCGTCAGTCAGCTTGTCATAAAGCTCATAACCATCACCTTTTTTGTACTTTGCAAGCGTGACATCAACCTTGTCGAAATTGCCTGAAACCTTGGTGATGAACTCACCATCGCTTTTCTCGATCAAAGGCCGCACGAGATCGAAGATCTTGCGCGAACCATCGAAATTCGCCTTGAAATCCCAAAGGTCAGTGTGGCTGTAACGATCTTCTTCGCCGGAAATCTTGGTGGCTGCAACTTCTTCCATAAGGGCTGCAGCGCCGCCCACGACCTTTTCGGGTGGCAGCGTCAGCTCAGTAATGCGCTTGTTGAGCTCTGTCACATCTGCCATCAGCTTCTCGGCAAAAGGAGCCAGATCCTTTGTGGTGTTTTCGGAAAACAGACCGTATTCGATACGGTGGAAGCCCGTGAATTCGGGATCCTTTTCCGCTTTCTCATGGTCGTCTGCGCGAGAATCGATTGATCCGTCAAGATCGCTGAAAAGTTCTGCGATCGGTTCGATTGCTTCATAGCTCATACGCGTCGGAGCAAAGAGCGACTTGGCCTTGTCAACATCTCCAGCCTTTACCGCATCGGTAAATGCCTTGGTATCCGCGACCAGCTTTTCCAAATTTTCTGATACATAGATCTTGTAGTCGGCAATTGGGCCAACCAGATCGAGTGGAGCAACTTCGGCTGACGCTACGCGCGGCAGGAATGCAGCTGTGATCGCAAAGAGGCTTGCAGAGAGAGTTATCTTCAACTTCATCGTGAGTTCCTTAGGATTTGATGCGGGTCATCTGATGGCCCGATGCTTCAAGAAGTGTCCGGCCTACGAAGTCGTCCTCGTTCGCTGGGCCGGGCAGTGTAAAAAAGAAACCGCCACCAATCGGTTTGATATATTCTTCGAGTGGCTCACCATCGAGCTGTCGCTGAACGGTGATGAAGCCCTTCTCAAGGTCGGCCTGGTAGCAGATGAAAAGCAGGCCCTGTTCAAGCTGGCCTGATTTGCTCACGCCGTTTGAATAGTTGAACGGGCGGCGCAAAATGCGATTCTCGTCAGATGTTTTTGTGCGTTTATTGGCCAATCTGATATGGGCATCCAGCGCGGTGACTTTGCCTTCCGGATCATTTGAGTAGTCCGGAAAGTCAAATTCCGCGATGCCACCGAAGGGCGCTCCACTGGCTTTTTTTCGTCCGATAATTGCTTCCTGCTCGGCCAGCGGCGTCCTGTCCCAGCGCTCAACGAAATTGCGTATGATCCGCACCACCTGATAAGTACCCGCCTGGGCCCATGAAGGCTCGTCGCTTTGGCGCACCCATACGAGTTGGTCCATGAGCGCAGCATCATTGCCATCGGGATTTGCGGTTCCATCGCGGAATCCCAGAAAATTTCGCGCCGTTTCGTGAGTGCCATCGGCTTTTGGCGGAAGAACCGGAACCGAGCCCTCCTGCTTCCACCGCAGGACCATCAGATCCGGCAAATTCTTCAAAATATCCCGCAGGGCGTGAATGTTTGTGTCCGGTGTATTTGCGCATATCTGCAAGCTCAGATCGCCGTGACATAAATCAGCGTCGAGAGCATCGTTGCGCGACGCTTTCATGCGCGAGAGCTGCTTTGGCTTATGGTTTATGAGCCAATCACGCTGATCAAAGAACGAAGAGCCCAAGGACACGGTGATCGTCAAATTATCCGGCGGGATAACCGGGCCCAGAATACCTGAATCCGACGGCGGCAGTTTGTCGTCAAACTCTGGCGGCCTGCCGCCTTTCATCAGAAAGTCGATGCGCTGTGATAGTGTTCTGAACAGCCGTTCAAGTTCTTCAGGCGTTTTGGCGAGAACGTGAAAAGATGCAATCATTCCTGCTGCGGGCCGCGGGGTGACAATACCGGCTTGATGGACGCCGTAAAACGATTGACGTTCCTGCGTCTTGTCGCTGACAGGAGCGTCGGTAACCTGTTCACCCTGCTTTTGTGCGGCGCTGGCAGCTGTTAATCCTGCAACCACGGCGGTACCCGCGCCAAATAGCACGCTGCGGCGCGTTGTCGTAAATTTATCAATATCCTTGCCCATCTCAAATTACTCCAAACCAACTGCAATATTCAGTTTGCCGATAGCATCGGCCAGAGCCCTGATCTTCTGCGCCAGCAAGTCCCGACTTTCTTTTGTAACTTTGTCATAGGACGGGTAGCCATCAGCGCCGCGCAAGGCGGCCAATGTCGTGTTGGCCTCGGCGAGCCGGGTTTCAATATCAGTCACGACTGCCGGCGCTGCCTGAATTGCAACCGGCTTCAAAAGCGCCATCATGCGCGAAGTTCCCGCCAGATTGCCTTCAAAATCGACCAGATCGGTTTGGGAGTAATGGTCCTCGCCATTGGCTATTTTCGTATCGGCGATTGAGCCCATAAGACGGGCGGCACCCTTGGCTATTTGCTCCGGTGGAATGCGCAAACCACGCACCCGGTCTTTTAGCGCCGTGACATCAGCCAGTAATTTGGCTGAAACCGGTGCCAGCCCATCAAGGCTATTGGAAGCGTAAAGAGCATATTCGATCCGGTGAAAGCCGGTAAATGCCGGATCCTTTTCGCGCTTTTCCAGATAATCGGCAATGGGGTCAATGGCGTTATGCAAATCGGCAAACAGATCGGCCATGGGCTCTATCTGCTTGTAAGGAATCCGCGCTTTTTGATAAAGCACGCGCGCCTGATCGAGATCACCCGATTGAATTGCAGCGTCCAATGCGGTTGTCGCCTTTACCAGATTGTTTGTCTGGGACATCAAAAACACCTGAAACTCGGCAAGTGCACCAACAAAAGAGACGAGGGGAGGGCGCGCTGCTTCTGCCTCGGATTCTGCTGATGGCGTGACGTGCAATGTCCCGCGCGGACTGCTGAGAAGCCCGCAGGTGATTTCATAATCCCCGGCCTTCAGCTTTGCCTGCATCGTTTGCGTAAAGCCTGGAAGGATATTCTCGCGCTCTTCCAGAACCATAACGCCATCAAGGATCTCCCACTCAAGCGCACGGTCGGAATTATTGATTATCTTGAACGTGGAACGGCCAGCAGGAACGGTGATGGCGTTAGGGTCACAAGCACCATCTTTAATCGTGACGACGACTGCATTGTCAGACGCCCCTGACTTCATGTTCTTTGACGCAAAATAGAAAGCGCCAGCTCCCGCGACCGCCAGAATTGCAGCACCGGCAACGGCCAGTTTCATCAGTTTCGAGGAGGGAGCGGAAGGGCCGGTATTGCGCGTCATTCGCTGGTTCTTTCAATCAACGGGAAAATTTTGGCGATGCTGAAGGCGCGGGAGCACTTGCAGGGCGCAGGAAGAAGAAAAGGCTGATTAACAGAAAACCTATATAGACAATCGCTTCGCCAAATGTCGGAGCATCCTGATAACCGAATATGCCTGACAGCAAAGTGCCAAGCGGACTGGCAACCGGCAAAACACCGCTGAAATCGAAAAGAACCGTCTGAAAACTGTTCCAGACCCCGGCCTCATGGAAATGACGCAGTGACCCTGATAGGATGCCCGCAGCGACGATAATGATGAAAATTCCGGTCCAGTAGAAGAACCGGCGAAGATTGAGGCGGATACCGCCAGCATATATTCCGTAACCGATGACAATCGAGACGAGAATGCCTAACAATGCGCCAAGCGAAGCATCATTACTTGTGCTCTGCTGGAATATTGCGAGCAGGAAAAATACCGATTCCAGGCCTTCACGGGCCACAGCAAAGAATACCATGGCAATCAAGGCGGTGGTCTGGCCTGATGAATGCGCGAGCGCATTGTCGATGGACGCGTGAAGCTCGGACTTGATCGACCGCGCGGCCTTGCGCATCCAAAATACCATGGACAGCAATACGACAGCTGCAATAACGCCGACAATCGCCTCAAAGAACTCTTGTGCCTTTTGGGGGAACTCGGCGCTTACCAGCTGAAGACCCGCGCCGACAAAAAGCGAGAGTGCAACCGCGAGAAATATACCAACCCATACCGCAGGCATCCAGGCGCCACGTCCGGTCTGTTTTAGATAACTTGCAACAATCCCGACGATCAAAGCCGCCTCGATACCTTCGCGTAGCATTATCAGAAATGGAACGAGCATTAAATAACCTCAGCGCCTCATGCCTGTCTCATCCAGATGACAAGCAAAGCCGTCGGAGTCATAGACCGCCGCGAAAAACGAAGCAATAACAATATATTAGAAGAATTCTAATATATTGTTGGATCAAAATTCATCAATCTTTTCCATATGTTGACTGATTTTATCAGAATTCCATCAATGACTATTCCGTGTCCTCGCCCTGACCTGGACGCAAGCAGGGGGATGGTCGGGAGCTACGAAGTCGCCGTACGCCATCAAGAAACGGCGCCGCGAATTGTCGTTTGACGAATTTGATGAGATTATCGCGCGCTGGTATGAGCGCCCTGCCAGGCAGTCTCAGGATAGGAAAAATTTCGAGGAGATCGCCGAAAGGATTCGACCATATCGCGACCAAGCACATACTGTGGACGAAGCCTTGCAGATCGCTGCGCGGGACGATCGATCGGCTTTCGGTAAAGAGAGCTCGAGGCCGCTTTCAAGAGATCGATGGGCGGGTGTCTTCATGCTTCGACAAGCCTCGGCTCTGGAGCGACCTGAAGTAGAGCAAAACAGGCTTAGGGCACCGTCCGAATGCCGATGATATCGTCATGTTCAGACGCGACCCAGGAATTCGAGAAAGCGAGCGCCGGACAGCGCCGCTGCCTCGCCCTCATAGCCCGCGAGCGCATTGTCAGCGAACAGGTGCCAATCGCCGGGGCAAAGGAAGAGTTCCGCGCCGAGTACATTGTTAGCAATTTCCCCGTCAAAGGCGTCGATGGTCGGACCGTTACCGTGACCTATCATGGCCAGGAAAAGAAGATCGCCATTCCGGACGGCTGCCGTGACCATTGCTGAGGCAACCAAGACGATCTTGTTCCCGGTGCCGTCGTCTTCATTGCGGCCGAAATGGCTGCGACCGGCCCGGTCGCCCATCAGGTGGTCGTCGGCAAAAATGGCGTGCTTCCTCCCATGTGAGCCACGTCTTTGCCGGTCGGACCCGCCGCCTACGGGTTCGACCGGCGACAGCGACCACCTCTGTTTCGGGGGGGCGGCGATGGGCATGGTGTCCAGGTAAACAAAAGTAGTTGGATCATTAATCAGATATCTTAGATTGCTCTGATTGTGGGGGAAATGCCGCTGTGATAATGTATTTTGCTCTTGAACGAAGAACCGCAGCGAAAGTGAGATTGTGCGGTGAATGTTTTCTTGCCCATAATGCTGGTTCTCATGGGTACTTCGTCCACCGTCGCTGGCCCATTGCACGACGCGGCCAAGAACGGGGATTTGAAGCTTGCAAGGCAGCTTCTGGAGCAAGGAACGAACCCAACCGATTTTGATAGCTCGGGTGAACCGGCGCTGCTGATCGCATCGCTCGCAGGACACGCAGATATTGTTGCGTTTCTTCTTGATAAGGGTGTCAGTGTTGAAAGTCGCAACAAGGGAGGGCTGACGGCATTGCATGCTGCGGCATATGCAGGAAACCTTGACGTCGTAAAATTGCTTGTGTCGAAAAAAGCTCCGGTGAATGACGATAAGAATTTCTACCATATGTCACCATTGCACGCCGCGGCTGAAGAAGGACACGCGGAGGTTGTAGCGTTCCTGCTGGCCAACAAGGCCGATATCGAGGCGAAGGAACGCAACGGCTATACGCCGGTTACCCAAGCCGGTTGGCGGTCGCATTGGGAAGCGGCAGACTTGCTGCTTAAAGCTGGAGCGGTATGCCAGGCGGCCGACATCGTCGGAGAACCGCTTTATAACGAGTGCCTGAAGCGAAAATGATCTTTCACGACAGGTGCCGCCCGGTAAAGGAGGATTCATTATGATTGGTAACAAACACAAAGGTGGCGTCTGGGCCGCGGTGATCCTAGGAGCGGCGTGCGCACTGGTTTCATTGTCCTCGGCGGTTGACGCAGATGAGCCTATCAATACTGGCTATTTCGGAGATGTGGCGATCAAGGGATACGATCCCGTCGCATACTTCACTCAAAACAAGGCAATGCAGGGAACGCCGGAATATTCCTATCGATGGCTTGGAGCCAACTGGCAATTCACCAGTGCGGAAAATCGCGATCTTTTTATCGCCGAGCCAACCAAATATGCCCCTCAATATGGGGGGTATTGCGCTGATGGTGTCTCATTTGGAACCGTTACCACAAACATTGACCCCAAAGCTTGGCGCATCATCGAAGGCAAACTTTATCTCAGTTACGATCCGGGAGCGGCTGACGGGTTTGAAAAAATACCAGCCAAACTTGCTGACTCGAAAAAGCACTGGTCCGAGGTTGAACACATGCTGGCTTCGGAAAAAACCGGGAAGAACTGGCGTGAGACACCGCCAAACTAATCACGACCGACCGCCCGTCAGTCAGGGTGTAACCGAGAACGACATTACCGCTCGCGGGGTGACATGAATAAATGGCTTGTCTTGTTCCCACTCTTTTGAGGTGTTGCGGTAGACATAGCCGCAAACCATGCGATCTAGAAAATAGCCCGTAAATTGTTCGCAGAGGCGATCATCCCGGATTTCCACGGTGCCCGTAATGCTCGTATTGGCGCTGCGATAGGCAGTGCCTCCACTCTTGTCAAAATATTGGATAAATTCAGTCCCGTTCCTGTGCTTTCCGGTCCAGGTTTTGTTGTTCGTCAGCTCGCGTAGTTCTGCTCCACGGATTTGATCGGCAGGATTCCCTTGAAAATCGAAAGGCCATTGCGGAATGCCAGCTGCTCTGAGGCCTGACAGGTGGTAGCGTAGATCGCTGTCACGCCAATAATCATATAGATAGGTGTAGTAGGTCAAATTGCTATCGGGAAAGATTGCCAGCAATTGCTTTGCTTCTTGCTCAGCTTGCTGTTTTTCGTTTGCATAGGCAAAGGCCGCTGCCAGATATTCCCGAGCGGGCTCGACCTTTGGAAGGGCGGATCGTGCTGCTTCTATCAGTGGTATCGCGCGTGCATTTTCCCGTGTGGTGTAGAAGACTATGCCAGCCAGCAGCTGCAAGTTTGGTGGCGGTGTTGGATCTAGCCGCAATGCCTTGTCCATCTCAATGATCGCCTGCTTTGAATCGCCAAAGTACGCCAGGATCAAAGCAAGATTTGCAACGATCTCCGCGTCGTTCGGTTGGGCCGCGACTGCTCTGTAAGCGGAATCCTTCGCTTCCACGGCGCGGCCGTCTACCAGTTGCAGCAGGGCGAGGACCGTTTGAGCACGCGCATTGTTGGGATCAATCTTCAAGGCTTGTCCTGCCGCGTCATAGGCTACTTTGCGCGCAACAGCTCCTGACCATAAGTAATTATAGTCGTTACGCCATACATCAACGGCGACGCGGGCAATACCCGCATGAGCACTGGCGAAGTCTGGATCAAGATCAATTGCCTTTTGGTAGTATGCCAAGGTTCGACGAAAGGACTGAACGTCGCCGTAGAAAAAACCCTCCTGCTCAGCTCTCAAGAAATAATCATAAGCCTCCAGATTATCCGTGGGGATACGTGCCAGCTGCTCGCGTTCATTCTTGCTGAGCTTGACCTCAAGCGCTGAGATAATCTTGCCAATTACGTCATCTTGGACCGCAAACAAATCCATATATTGCCGGTCATACCGCTCCGCCCAGAGGGATAATCCCGTTAGCGCGTCTATCAATTTCACGTTGATCCGCAGGCGCGTATCGGCTCGTTGCAACGTTCCTTCGAGCACAAAATGCACGCCCAGTTCTGCTGCAACGTCCTGAATCGATGAATCCTTGTTTCGTACTGCAAAAACGGAATGGCGGGCAATTACAAAAAGGCCGGATACTTTGGAAAGTTCGGTAATGAGATCATCGGTTAGACCGGCTGCAAGATGGTCATGTTCCGTCGCACCACTCACATTAATAAAGGGTAGCACTGCTACCGACGGCTTTTCTGGCAGAGGATAGGCAAAGCGCCCAGGCGATGCCGGCAGGAAAGTTGCGCCTATCTGCCACCAAACTCCTGCAGCGGCTAATAAAACGAACACGATCAAGCCAAGGGCTTTGCGGGGCGGCCAACGGCGCGGTGGCGGAACTGGTTTGGCATTGATTCTGGCTGCCGGATCGGCGACAACACGATAGACTCGAATGGGATCGGCGATGTTCTTCACCATCCGCTCGCCTAAGGAAATGTAACCCAATGCGAGTTTTGATTTCACCTGGTCATAAGCAGAACCGGAGATCGCAATGCCGCCGGGCTCTGCCAAACCCTGAATCCTGTCCGCAAGGTTTACACCATCGCCCTGTATATCCTCGCCTTCAACAATGATGTCCCCAAGATTGATGCCAATGCGGAACACCAACTGTTGCTCCGGCAACGCACCGGAGTTGCGTTCGGCCTTCTTCTTCTGGATATCCACTGCGCAACGCAAAGCATCAACCACGCTTTGAAACTCAATCAAGAGGCCGTCACCTAAGGTCTTCACCAATCTGCCCCGATGGTGAGCGATGGATGGATCGAATATATCTGTCATGTCGAGTTGGAAACGTGCGCGCGTGCCTTCTTCGTCAATCTGGCTCAACCGGCTGTAGCCAACGACGTCTGCGATTAATATGGCTGCAAGACGGCGCTTCATTGCCGCTCCCGCACGGTGCGTGTTAGTTTCACCCGGACACTACAGCATCGCGTCTATCTCTGTCACGGTGCAAGGCATATTTGCCATCCAATTGACTAGAATAGACACTGAAACGTCCAGGCATGGAGTGCAACGCTGCTCGTGGCACAACAATTGCGCCTTAAATGCTCTCGGAACAATCTACTGACAGCAAATCGGTGAGAACTTGTCCAGCGTATTGCCGCGCGGATTTGCATGGAGGATTTCTCGACTTGGGACGCTAGCTAGTGGCTGGACGCCAGTCGGAGCATTCCGATTATCCGTTCCGCCTCAGCGCCAGGGATGTTATCCGTTTCGACCAGCGGGAGCCGGTGGCTACTATTTCGTAGGCCGCTGATGTTCGACATTCGATCACTCTCTCCGAAGGAGTCATTCCATCGCAAGCGGTCATTGGAGCAGTGTGATGGAAATCATGACTTTGCTACAGGGGGCGGCAGGCGGCGTTTAACGGAGGTCCCCTTGATAACAAGCGGTCTTTCATGTTGAGGTTTGGCTGCAACGATTTCCAATCGGGCATCGGCCTCGTTGGAGGGTATAAAAAACTTCTCTTCATTAAATTCGCAACCATATAGGTCGCCCGATCGTTGGTGTCCCATTCCTCCATTAAGCGGTGGTTCTGCGGCTGGCTGGCACCATCCTTCAGAGCCTTCATGGACAGTCTTTTCGACAATGCAGACAGGCATGGCTATGGCACTGGCATCGCACGGGTTTGACGCCGCTCATCGGGCAACTAAACTATTAACGCGCTGCACGCACGACCAGACATCAACGGGGAGGCTGAAGTGGCTTTCCCTGTGAGATTGTGGAGATCTTCCAGGACGGCGCTTTGGTAGCGTCGTTCATCCGACGTCCTGATCACTATGGCCTTGTGCCATCAATCTTCCATTCTGACCGCAACTACGGCGAGGGGCGACCCGCAGCACAGATCTGATGCCAAGCCTCGTGTCAGATCTTAGCGGAACAAAAAACACGTTTTGGCTCGATGAGCATCAGCCTTGCCTAGCTGTACGATTTTGGAGCAGACTTGTAATTTCTGACGATTTTGGCGCTAGTCGACCATCAGCAAGCTTTTCAGAGAGGTGGCAGAGAGCAGAGTTATATGGAGTTTCTATGTTATGAAGACGCCCGAGAAGTACGATTTCGCCGTTGAGATAGCTTGTTTCCAGAGAACCCGTACCTCTTACTACACTTTGCAGGGTGGACGACCCTATCCGATCTCTTCCCGGAATGGCCGTCATGATCATTTGGTTGCGAGCCTCCGCTTCCGACTTGTCCCAGTCAATACCCGCGGCAGTCAGAACGCCTTCTGCTTCGGCGCGGACTTTTCGATACAAGTCGGCTTGTTGCTGTTTATCGCTGAAAGCAGTTTCGATGATATTTTCCAGGTTGGCGAGCAGTTTGCGATACTTGCTGTTCATCACATCACTTCTTGCATTTGCCACGAACCCGCATGAATTCAGAACCTCACATAAATGCTCTACTGCTGCATCGACGCCCGCCGGGTAGCGGCCGATATCGAAGATTCCGATTTTGGGAATGCAATAGGCTGCTACTTCACCTGGCCTCTCGAAATCAGCCGGAAGCATGACAGTAACGCCATAGACATTCCTGAAAAACCGCAACGCAGTTCGTTCATTGGCTACGCCGTTCTGAAAACAGAATATCGGCTGCTCGACCACACCGGCAGCCTTGAGCTGAAACAGCGCTTGTGCGGTATCCTGTCCTTTCATTGCCAGCAATATCATGTCGTCATTATTAAATATAATTTCCTTTGGATCTGCATAGACGGGGAAGGTCGTTGTTTCGGTCCCCTGCGGTGACAGCAGTGTAAGGCCGGATCGTCTTACAGCTTGAAGTTGTGTCCCTCTGGCGATTGCAACAACCGAATGTCCAGCCAGGCCAAGCTTTGCGGCCACAACTCCACCGATTGCTCCCAGTCCAAAGACGATAATTCGCATCATTAATCCCTCGGTTTAGCGAAAGCCGGCGCTGCTCTCAATATTGGACGAAACCACTGGAGCAGGAGCTCCAGTGGTTTCAGAAATCGGTTAAGCTGCCGCGATAGATTTCTCGATATCTTGGATCGAATGTCCGGTCAGATCTTTTGCAATCTCGCCAACTAAGATTGCTTCCAATTCCTTATGATAGTGCTTTCGCAACTCTCCCAGCGCCTTGGGAGCCGCGATCACCACCAAGCCGGTAATCTTACCGTTGAGCACCCGTCGGTTTAAGACGTCGGCAATTCCTCCCACGAAATTATCCTCGTCAGCCTGACCTTGGTCAGGATTCGCCGAACTGCTTTTGCGTCCTCCGCTTGCGTTGTTGCTCTCGGTATCAACATCGGTGTCAGGAAGTGCTTTCAGAGTCGGTTCGGTGTTATCACTTATGTTCTGAAAAAGGTTGAATTTTTCGCCATCCGCAACTGCAACAGTTGCCCCTTTTGGAATCTGCATGCTTTAATTCTCCACGTTATGCCCCGTTAATTTGGAAGAGGGCAAACTAGAAACCTTGGCACAATTGCCTAGCCTCTATAGGGTAACGCCCTAGCGGAATATTCGATGCAGTAAGGACTGACAGATCAATCTCCTTGGAGAGGCATTAGCTCGATTAATGCTATAGCGAACTACTAAGCTTGTGGATCATAAGTTTACTCCTTCTTTCGTCAGGTCACGTTGTCAGTTGGGTGCAGGCACCATCCGCCGAGTGACAAGATGTCCCTCCCGGACAGAACCCATCAGCCAGCCTTCGGCACTAATCCAAGCTGACTTTGGCGCTTCATATCCAGGCAACCGCTACGCAGTTGTGTTTTGGGACCAGTGTCACCACATTCCGTCTTGGAATATTTAGTAGGCCGAACATTTGAACGAAGGGTAAAAACAACCGATGGCAAGACGAGCTGGCAGTGCGGATTTACCGCTGCACGGAGGACGGGTTCCCCGCTGGCTGGGCGATCGGATGACTAAGCTCGGAGCACTCATGTGCGAAGCGATCATTCACCATTACGGCCGGGATGAACTTTTACGTCGGCTTTCTCACCCATTCTGGTTTCAGTCCTTTGGTGCAG
>NZ_JBQENG010000011.1:0-3038 GCF_052044585.1 Phyllobacterium sp. 22552
GGCGGCAACCCTCGAGGGGACGCCTGCAGTCAAGCCGACCCTTTCAGACCAAATGGTGCTGCCGCACCTTCGTAACAAGTCTGCCAATATGCGGCGCATATAACCGGTTACCTCTGTTTTCCCTTGATGCCTTCCTCATCCTTCGTCGGGCCATCACCGTTTAACAGATCAAAGTAACAGCCGCTCATTCATTTGCTCCCAATGTAAGTTCAAGGTGGAGGAAAGGCTGCACGACCTATTCTTGACACAAGAGGTCGTCCGATCTTCCCGTTGCCCTGCTTCTTCTCTTTTGTTCTTTGATACGGCGCTTGGCGGTGCGAATGTCTTTTTCTTGTTTCCGCTCCAGCGCCCTTTCGCGGTTGACCGCCAGCGTGCTGAGAACACCTGGATCTTTAATTCCCCGGTCACAGAAGTTCATGATGGTCGTGGCCAATCGGCTGCTATGTTCGTGGTTGTGGGGATGACGGTTCAAAGCGTGGGAAGCCAGGCGGTGAGCTTCGATCAATAACTGCGAGTGAGCGCTGCCGTATCCAAGTTCTTGAAACGTTGAGAAAGACACTGGTTTCTCCTCTGAATTCAATTTTGTGGCTCCAACCTCAACTTCTTCGCGGGAGCGAGGGGCCGGGCCTGCAGTCAGTGAAGTGTCAACGCCTCTGACAGCAAGACATTCAACAGCCTTACTCAAAGAAGGTTCCTTTCGTGCGCGCAAATCAGAGACTTCATGAGACTGACCGCGTTTAATTACTTGAATGAACCGAGCTGCAGGTGTCGCCATGCCCCTGAACAAGAGTTTTACCAAGGTAGCGAACAAAGTTGCCATAGCGGGCTGGTCATCCCGTCACATTCATAATATGCGTCGCGTCTGTGCTCGGCTGGGCAATTACAGGTCCGGTATTTGGATTTTCCAAAACCTGGGAGCTGATCGTCAACACCCGAACGATTATTGTGATCTTCTTTATCCAAACACTCAGTACCGTGACGGCGTAGCGATCCAAGCAAAGCTTGATGAACTTATTGGCGCAAGCGAGGCGAAAAGAAACTTCATCGGGATTGAGCACTTGACTGAGAAAGAGGTCGAGGAATTTCGCAAAAGATTTGAGAAGACGGTGGAGGAAGCTGCCGAGGAGAAACAGGCGGCTTAACCTTCTATCATTCGTCGGTATAAGGTGCAGCAGTCCGAGGTACTCTGGTTGTCCGGGAAGTTGATAAATGTTCCGCCTGCCAGCCTTATCGACACGTGTCGATTAAGCAGCCATCACATCAGCAAGCGCGCTTAGATTCTTGAACCTTAATCTGCTTGGCAGTTTGATACCACGCGAATGCCCTACACGTTCTCCAACACAGTACGTACTCGGTACAACGCGGTTAGTGATAATCATTTCAATACAAGACTTTAATGAGAGTTGTAGACATATGCGCTACAATTCAAATCGATGAAAATTAGCCCATTAACGGCATTTTCAAAGGAAGGATTCTGACAACTTCCCTGTTTGTACGCGGCCGTAAGGGGTATGTTCGACGGTGATTGTTTTGACGGGTGCAAGGCTTCTAGGGATGGCAACTGAAGGACATTCGCTTTTGTCGATACTTTAAAAAAAGAATAACAATTCTTTTAGTTTATGCCTTTCATAGGGATTCTTCTGATAAAACCATGCTGCTGTTCGGCGCGCCGATGCAATACCAGTGAAATACTTCTTCTGATATTACTGTTCATCGTAATGTTTAATTTGTTTGTAGATTATTAGCATCAATTAATATCAAAAATATATTCGTATTATTATTATTATGATATTTTGAAGCCATCTTCATCTTTGAGAAAAGTCACCGTCCACCCATTTAGACACGCATCTGTGATTTATTGCAGGTGTTGTCGAGAATAGATTGACTTTTTTTACTGAAATGACATTCAATCGGTGGCGGTGAGATATCAGATTTATTTGATATTCCCCGTTGCAGTATATTAGGGCGATTCGGACTGTACTTGGGGCCAAACAAAATACTTAGCCGACGGCGAAGTGGGGGGATATGGGAAAATTATCAGCTTTTGGAGGCCGGATCAGTTATGTTCCGGGCACCTTGTTTGCCATCTGTGTGATTTTTCTCATCGCTTTCGGCGCGGGCTTGCTGTTCACTGCTCCCGCTTCGGCGCAGAACTGCGGCCCCTACAATATTTCAGTGGCCCATGGAGGTTCAACACAGCTTACAGTTACATGCGATCCCTTTGGCCTGAATAATCCTTCCGTCCTCACGCAACCGGCGCATGGAACAATAACTGTTCTGAATATCAATTCAGGGCTGATTGAATATTCGCACAATGGCGGCGCTGATGTCGCAACGTCCGACAGCTTCGTCCTCGCAGGCGCTTCAGCCCAGCAGATACAGGTTTTTGTCACGATCGGACCTGCCTCAACAATGACTATTTCGCCGGGCTCCCTCGGCTCCATGCGTGCGGGAGTCAGCTTCAGCCAAACACTCTCGGCAAGTGGTGGTGTTGCGCCCTATACATTCTCGCTTGTATCTGGTGGCGTGCCAGGGATAACCCTCAGTGGCAGCACTCTCTCGGGGACCCCAACTGAACGAGGCGCGCATACACTGGTTGTCGAGGCAACTGATAGTGTTGGTACGACCGCACAGAAATCCTACGGGGTGACTGTCGCCAATCCAATCCTCACGACGGCGCCGCTCAGTCACAGCATGGCCGTGGGGCAACCAAGTACAGCATCAATCACAACCACTGGCGGCATCGCGCCATATACTTATGAAGTCAATCCCGGAAGTGGGACATTGCCTCCAGGCATTAGTCTTGCATCAAACGGCGGTTTGACAGGGACACCCACTGCTGCCGGAACTTTTACGTTCGATGTTGTGGCGAGGGAGAGCAGCACCAGTTCGGATTGTAACTGCCCATTCTTCAAACTGGATACTGTTACAATTACTGTGGCAAATGTGGCTCCGCCGGTTGCCAACGCGGTCTCGGCAACGATTGCCTTCAACTCGAATGCCAATCCGATTACGCTGAATATCACAGGCGGTGCACC
>NZ_JBQENG010000011.1:3138-98540 GCF_052044585.1 Phyllobacterium sp. 22552
CGGCCACAGACAGTTCAACCGGCAGCGGACCATTCACTGCCATACAGAATTATTCTCTCACAGTTGTTGACGCCATACCTGTGGCAAATCCAGTTGCAGCAACCGTGCCTTTCAACAGTACCGCCAATCCAATTACGCTCGATATCGTGGGTACTGCAACGTCCGTATCGATTGCCAGTACGCCGTCGTCGGGCACCGCAACCGCAATCGGAACGTCGATAACATATACGCCTGCCACGGGTTTCTCAGGCACGACGTCGTTCACTTATACCGCATCCAATGCAACCGGTACCTCGGCACCGGCTCTCGTGACCATAACGGTGAATGTTGCGCCGCCAGTCGCTCAGCCACAAACTGTTAGCGTGAACTATAATCAGACAAAAACATTTACCGTGACTGGTACTGGGGCAGGTCCCTTGACCTATTCACTGGTTACGGGGCCGTCGAACGGGACGGCTGTTGTCAATGGTGACGGCAGTTCCACTTATACACCCATCAGCACGTTCAGCGGGCCCGACAGTTTGGTTTTTGCTGCAACTGGCCCGGGCGGTAGCAACAATGCAACCGTCACATTCGATGTCGCGCCGCCGGCGGCAATTGCGGATTTGTCGGCTCTCGTGCCAAGTACTGGTGAGTTACAGCCTGGGTTTTCAGCTTCGATAACAAGCTATACGGTAGAAGTGTCCAATTTGACCGAGAGTATTGCGCTCACACCCACGTCCACGGCACCCAACGCAACCATCACCGTTCAGGGACAAGCTGTAAGTTCAGGCTCATCCAGCGCTGCGATAAAGCTACCGGTCGGGCAGACCCGTATCGCGGTTATTGTGACAGCTCAAGACAACACGACCACGAGGACCTATGAAGTCACAGCCCGCCGTTTACCACCAGCTCCGATGGCGGCATCACGCACCCTCGAGGTGCTGGCTGGCCAGACAGTTCGGGTTGACCTGACTCAGGGCTCGACAGGCGGGCCGTTCTCCGCGGCCCGAATTGTCAACATCTCGGATGATTCTGCTGGTCCCGTGAGCATTGATGCAAACCGACCGGCCTTCGATATGATTTACGCATCTGACCCTACTTACGGGGGAACATTGCAGGTACAGTACACGCTAGCTAATCCCTATGGAACATCAAGTCCTGCAACCATCACATTTGTCGTTACAGCCCGCCCCGATCCTTCGAAGGATACTGAAGTGATCGGTTTGCTCACGGCACAGGCCGATAGCGCCAAACGCTTTGCCACCAACCAGATTCAAAACTTCAACTCGCGTCTCGAGCAATTGCACGATGAAGGGGACCGCCGCAACAACAGCATGGCTCTCCGGCTCGGATACTCGGAGGAGAATGGCCCGGACGATATGGACGAACCGTTCCGCGAGCTTATGAATTCGGGCTCTGTGCCGGGGTTGTCGGATGGTGTGCCTGATTTTGCCATGCAGTCCTTCGCCGCAGAAAAACGCAAGAAGCAAAAGCAGAACGAGCCAGCTCTGGATGCAAATCCTGGAAAACTGGCGGTGTGGACAGGCGGTTTTGTGAACTTTGGTGATCGCAATGATGGTGATCAGGATTTTGATTATACGACCGTCGGCGTGAGTGCGGGTATGGACTACCGTTTCTCCAAGAAGTTTGTCGCAGGCTTTGGTTTCGGCTATGGCCGTGACGCTTCCGATATTGGCGATAGCGGCACCGAAAGCCGGGCCCATGCCTATAGCGCAGCAATCTACGCTAGTTACTCTCCGATCAAGTCGGTGTTCCTCGATGGCTTAATAGGCGGAAGCTGGCTGGACTACGACAGCCGACGTTATATCACCGCATCGGGTGATTTTGCTTCCGGCGATCGCGATGGCCGGCAGATATTCGGTTCAGTCACCGCAAGCTATGAGCATCGTACTGATACCTGGTTGATATCGCCCTATGGTCGTTTCGATTTCTCGCGCTCGTGGCTGGACAGCTTTACCGAGAAGGGCGGATCCGCATATACACTGAAATATGGTGACCAGACCGTCGACACGCTTTCGGGTATCGTTGGTTTGCGCATGGAATACACCATTCCCATGGATTGGGGCGCTTTGAAGCCGGGTGCCCGTGCAGAATACACGCATGATTTTGAAGGTTCGAGCCGGATCAAGCTTGGCTATGCCGATACTGCAGGTCTTCCGTATGACGTCACGACTGACAGCAGCGGCAGCGACTACGTTACACTCGGTCTTTCACTTGATGCACAACTTGATACCGATTGGAACGCGAACTTTGATTACCGCACGACGGTTGGCGCAGACAATCAAAACCATGCATTCGGAGTGCACTTCGGCAAAAAGTTCTAACGGTGTGTGACGGTACAAGTGTTGGGGGGAGCCACTTATTTCTCCCGATCTCGATGGCTTTCGGTTAGGGCAAGATACAGTCAGCGCGACCAAACAAATGGGGTTGGGATGGGAATTATAACTTTGGATATTTTCGCCCGCAGCGTCGGCGAAGGATTCGAGATCGAAATGGGAACCGGGTCTCTTGTTTTTACCCTTACCGAGGCGCGGCCCTTGCCCGAACGGGGTTTTAGCGGGATGACAAGGGCACCATTTTCTTTGTTGTTCCGCAGCGAGTCAAAGATTGTGCTGCCACAACAGATTTACAGATTAAAGAACGCAGCGCTTGGAGTTCTCGACATTTTTCTTGTGCCTGTCGCCAGAGACAGGGACGGCATAATTTATCAGGCCATCTTCAATTGATGTGTGACGGTTCACTCGCCGCTTCGCAAGGGTTTCCCTGCAATAGCCATTGCATGCGTATATGGGTTACGGAGGTTTCTACCTCTTGAAATCCTGATGCCTGATAAAGCTTCTGCGCACGGGTATTGGTTCTGTCAACATGCAGGACAATGCCGGTAATTTGTTCCGTAATCGCTGCATTCCGGATACTGTTCAAAATGGCAGATCCCAAACCATGATTGCGCCACTGCGATAAAAAGCCAATGTCGATAATATGCCATTCAATCGCAGCCATTTGCAAGTAAAGGCGGCCGATCGGGGCGCCGTCCTTCTCCATGATCAGAAAATCCGTTCCGGGAAAGGCTGCAATGTAATATCGATGTTGCAGATCAAACTGCTGGTCCAGAAATGCGTCCTTGCTTTCCTGCGGCCATGGAATGTTTGCGAATTCCTCTTTCCGGAACGAACGATAAAGCTGACGAAGAAAGGGCAGGTCCTCGAACCTTGCAGCACGCAAGCTGCAGGACGATATCGAGAACCTGTTACTCCACGTGCGAGCGGGGAACGTCGGCATCTGGCCGATGGCGGAGCCAGTCATCAATCGAAGGATGGAAACACGCCGGACAGCGCGATGCTGAAGTTAATTGCCAGATAAGGCTGGCGATTCTCGTGAGGCTGACTTCCACCCGCGCTACCGATTGTATTGGGTGCAAACTGAGCGTTGGGTTGGGCATCGGGCAAAAATGGAGCACTTGAGTTCGGCACGCTCAAGGAATTGCCCGTGCTGGGCGAAGCGGCGCGCTTGGTTGAATCACTTTGATTGTAAATGGTCAGGGAATGCGAATGTGCAGGCATCTCCGCCTGGGACAGCGTTACACTGTTGCTGCCAAAGGTTTCGCCTATATGGCGCAGCGTCAGTCCCGCGCCCTGGCCCTGGTTACAGCCTGCCCGGTTGGTAAAGTTGGGCAATTGGAATGTGGTCATGCCGTCGCCGCCATACTGGGTGCCAAGCAGCGAGAACAGTGCGGTATTTTGCCGGATGGCCAGCGTCGCGCCATTACAGGATGCCCAGCCATAGGGAGGGAAGTTGAATCCGAACAGTTGAATCTCACCGATGAAAGGTTCTGTCATATCAATTGTCCTTATTTGCGAGACGCGATTTAATTCTGTTGCGGGAAGATACCCGCATAAGAGATGCAATACTGCACCGTCAGCGTCGGCATCGTGTTGTCATGCATGATTGTCGACCCGGTCATTTGGGATGCTGCCTGCGAGGTTCTGAACGCGATGGCCCCACTCACATCTGTGGCATACATCGTGTCACCGATAATTGCACCGAGCTCGACGTTCGAACCGACTGACGCGGTGTTGGCAAAGGCAGTGGTAGCTTGATATGGATGGGTGTGCGCTGGCATTTGCGTTGGTAAAAGCGTGACGTTTTCGCTCCCGGCCGATTGACCGATAACATAGGTGGACAAACCAGGCCCTCTGCCCTGATGAACTGGCACACGCCCGCAAAGATTAGGCATGGCAAAGGTAGTAACGCCATCGCCGCCATATGTCGTGCCGATGAGCATAAATAGTGTTTCATATTCGGAAATTGGCTGCAGCGAGTTGTTGCAGGGCAGCCACCCATTGGGCACCCGGGAAAAGCCGAAAAGCCGGATTTCTCCGACATAAGGAGTGCTCATCGTTAGTTCTCCGTAGGAAGCATTTGGTGAGAGACGGTCAATTGCGTGAAGGGAAAATGCCAGACAGTGCGATGCAGTAATTAATCACGTCATAGGGTTGCATATTGGCGTGGGGCTGGGTGTTGCCAGCCGGAGAAACAGTCTGGCTCGAAAGTACAACCGCGGCACCGCTGGAGGGGCCGTAAATATTGGCACTGTTGGTTGCATAGAGCGCGTTGTTTGGATTGCGTAACGTGCCATTGCTGGTGGTTCCTGTTGCAAGATGAGCATGCTGAGGCAGTTGTGGTTCCAGCAAGGTCACGTTTTCGACGCCGCCAGTTTCGCCGATCTGGTAAGGCAACGGCTGCCATGATGGATCGGCCGATGGGCCAAATCCCACCGGTGTGCGGCTTTGCATGTTCGGCAATGCAAATGTTGTAGTGCCGTTCCCGCCATAAAAAGTGCCTAGAAGAGAGAATAAAGCTTGGTTCTGACTAATGGCCAAAAGTTGCCCATTGCTCAAAGCAAATCCTTTTGGGGTAAATTGAAATCCAGAAAGCAAAATCTGGCCAAGAAAGACTTCGGACATACTCTATCTCCCCAATATTATAATATATCTGATAGCATCATCGCCCAACTTACGCATAAAATGCAAGAACATTTGGGTAGATTAATTTATAAAACTCAAAATAATTTCCTCGAGAAAAATCTGCTGGCGATGTCAAGTAAAAGAGTACTGCGTATCAGTTCAATCCAGATTAAAGATGCAGAGAAAACAGATTCGTAAGTTTATCTGTCACGAAAATAAATCTGTAGTGTGTTGAATTAAATTCTCTGATTGACTGCCGACATCTTCAGCAGGACGCAAGCATCAGTAATATTTCGGAAGCTGGGTGGGCGCATGCGCCCGCATGACGCCCACGTTTGGGCTATGCACTGGAACCGAGATCTGGATAATTTCTGAAGTTGACGAAGAATGTCGACATGTAAGAGCACCGATCGTTTCCAGCGAAAATTGGCCCCTTATTGATATTTTCAAATGAAGTTCTTAGGTCGGTTGGAAGTCTTTCAGCCGCATGCAATCGGCGGGTCGTGAGTTCAAACTTGTTCAAGGCGTTGCAAGTTTCCTTACGAATTTCCTGCAAACCACTTCAATAGGGTGGCCAGTCCCTATAAAGAAGCAACGGTCTCGGCGTGCATGGTTACTGGGTGGACGAAATGATATCCATGATTGAGTCCGCCAACGGTTGCTCGTTGCCGTTGAAGCTTTGGATCATAGCGTCCAGAACACGCTCCTTTACAAGTTCCTCGGCGCCGAACGGTAACCCGGCATTATCCGCCAACAGGGATAAGAACGTCAGCTGAGTTCGGCCATTGCCTTCTCGGAAATGGGGTTCTGTTGCAAATTTTCGAGGTAACGCAGTTGGTCGCGAGCTATCCGTTTTAGAACGAAGCAGCCAGGATATCGAATTGCTCGGCCAGTGATAGCGATGGGGTATAACCATAACGGGCCTCCCGTTTACACATCATGTGTACCATCTCAATACCGGACAGCGTAACTGCCGCGCTTGCGAATGACTTGAAACCGAGAATCGCTCCGACGCGCCGCTTGATCCGCCGGTGATCCTGCTCGATACAGTTATTCAAGTATTGACTTTGGCGGATGCGTATCGGTTTGAGCTTTCGTCGTGACCGGTCCTGTAGCCCACATGTCGTATCGCAGGATACAAGAGCTTTCCGATTGGTCTGACTGCCGTCTATGACGACGCGCTCGGGGCGGCCATGCCGGTTGAACGCCTTTGAAAAACCGTTTTGCCGCCGGCAGGTCCCGACGTTCGCTTAACCAGAACTCGAGGGTATCACCCCCGCTGTCTATGGCGCGATAAAGATATATCCATTGGCCCCGGACTTTGATGTAGGTCTCGTCGGCATGCCATTTGCCAGTGACGGCGCGTTTCGTCGGTTGAAGCGCTCTAACAACAATGGTGAGAAATGCACGACCCAGCGATAGATCGTGGAATGATCGACACTCCTGAAAATATCGCAGTTCAATGTCACACCGATCGTAACCGAAGAGTTTGCAACAGAACCGTTGTGTCTCGCTATGGAACTGCGCTCAGGGCACGCCATCGCCCGTCTGCCAGACTGGCGTTTCCGCAAATTCCGGCGGGCCGTCCTGGGTGAGCAGATACCCGTATGTATCGCCCGCCGGTCCGCCCGGCGCTCCTGAGCCATCGGGCGATGCCCAGTCGGCGTGACGCGGGTTGGAAACGGCAAACGTGCTCTGATCGACTTCATAGCGGATGACGAGGAAGCGGATCTTGTCTATGGGTTCGCCGGAGGTGAGTGTCCGGAGGGCCTCTTCGGCCCGGAACCTGTCCGCCGGCGATGCCGCGGCCCAGCTTCCATTACCGTCTGCAGCGTTAAGCATGCGATCAAGAGCATAGGTTGGCCCAAGGCGCTGGTCGGGGCTGAGCTTCGAACTATTGGCCTTGATCTCGGCAACGATATATTGCCCCGACTCGGGGTTGTACATGAAGATATCGACCCCGTGGCCTGAAGGGTTTTTCGCCGTGAGTATCGTGGTATAACCGCGATTTTTAAAGTCATTGATGGCAAATTCTTCCGCAGCATCGCCGATTTTCTGATTCTGCGGTTTGACGGTCGGTTTCGGCCGGATGACTGGTGGCTTTCCAGATTCAGTCACCACTTCAAGTTCCGGCAGGTCCTTGCCTGCATCGGTGCGGCGCAGGGCAAGCCTGTCTGGCTTGCCGTTAACGCCCGGCTGCCTGTACCAGACATAATCTGCCGGGTTAAGTTTATTGGCAGCGATGTAGTCGTTGTATGCTTCCTGCGACGAGCCTTTCAGGCCGCCGCCCGGTCCGTCCGTGCGGGCCATTTCCCTGCCGGTGGAGGGCTGTCTGATGACCGAGGGATCGGTGATTTTCGGATCAGCGGCGATGCGCTGCAGTCCCGAAAGATAGCCGGTATAATCACCGATCTCCGCTGAAATCTGTGCTTTTTCGTAATCCGACAGGCCGGGTTTCTGCAGGTCCTGATGCAGCTGCTGCAGCTTGGGCGTCAGTTTTTCCAGTTCGAATTGGATCTGATAGGCCTTGGTTCCGGGCTTTGCGACATCGGCGCCGAGGAAGCTTCTTAGATTTCCCTGAAACCCGTTGTTCTGATACATCAGTCGGGCAACACGCCTGTGATTGGCTATATCTGCCTGCGAGGCGGAAGGTCCGGTCTCGATGAAAAATCCACCGTTTCCGGACGGGTCATCAACGATGCGGATCTCATTTCCCTGGAGCTGCGGATTTTTAACGACGGCCGGTTCATAGGCCGCAAGCAGATTCCGCGTCTGGGTGACAGGGTTGAACATGTCTGCAATGTCTCGCGGGGTCAGCGAAGGACCGCGTGACATGTTCACGCCGATCATCGTGCCCCAGAAGCCCATGGAGAGGATGGCGGATGCTTTTTCCTCGCCAGACATGGAGCTCCAATTGGTGGCGCTGTAATGGGCCATATTGGCGATGGCGGCCGCATCCGCAGTATTTGAAATGGCCATGCCGGACCCGAGAATGCGCGCCATTGTCGGAGTAAGCGTCGCGCCTTTCGATGCGATGTTTGCCAGTTTTGCGGCGCTTCCGAAGGCCGCCGCTGCGGCGATACTTGATACGCCGTCGAGCCAAAGCATGCGCGCGTCCGCATCCGTGATGGGATTGATCGACTGGCCATGTTCAGCGCGGTCGGCAAGCTGGGTTCCGGCGCGATATGTCCCCCAGCCGGCGACGGCGACACCGACCCCGGCAACAATGGGCGTTGCGACACCGCCTGTTCCGATGATGAGCGCCGCACCCACGATGATGCCGCCCACCAGGGCAGCCTTGTCGATGATCTCAGTGATATGCTCGCCGAAAGTGTCGACGGTTTTCGGTGTATTTTCCGGACCGGACAATTTGACCGATCCATCCGGATTCTGCGCAAGCTGACCATCGGCCGGATAGGTCATGGCGCCGGGAGGTAGCTGATTATTGGCTTTCCAGTCATTGAAATCCTGGTATTCACGACCGAGATTGTCGACGAATTTGTCGCCACCTGCTGTCGATACCCGGAACAATGGCAATGTCACTGTGCCCGTCTGGCTGCTGGAATACTGGATCGGCAGCACCGTGACAGCGATGTTGCCTTCGCCAGCCGTCTTGCGAATCTGGTCGGCGATTGTCTGCACGGGCTTGTTGTCTTCACCGCCAAAGAGCGACAGTTCGCCATTGGCCACTTTGGCCTGCATGTCCTCATCCGACATGCCCTCCGGAATGACCGGCTTCGAACCCATTGCGCTGCCTATGGTGTTTTCAAGGTCCGTGCCCTTGAGCACCACGGGCGCGTTGCCGCGCAACTCCAGATATTGACCTGCGATCTCCTGCGCAGGCGGATTGACAAAAACCGGATTCTGCCAGGGATCATCGGTCGTCTTAAGGGTGTCGGCATTGATATTCTTGTCGGAACGGATGATGGCGAGCGCATTGGAACGGGCCCCGAGGGACAGCGAAACGTCATCACCTGTTCCCGGAAACAGCAATTCGCGCCCTTGGTGGGTATCGAGAAGGGACTGAAGGCGACGGGCTTCCGCATCGCGGGTCCTTGCATCATCGGGCAACCACTCGCGGGCGAGGGCTGTGGCCATTTCACCGGGGCCTCCCTCGGGACTCGAGCGCAATGTCGGGCTATAGGTGTCGGAGAGCGCAAAGACATTCTGGACAACTGCGCTGGTAGTGCGTGTATGGGCTCCCGAATTCACCGCCATGAGAACGGCCTGCAATGAATTCGTGCGGTCCATGGTTGTTTGTCCAGTGTCGGCCTCCGTCCTGAAGCCGATCGACTGGATGAAAGCGGCAGCTTTTTCCGGGCCGAGCGCTTCAATCGCGTTTCGCAGCGACGACAAATCGTATTTGCCGTCCTCGCCGACCGTTGCCGATGTGCTTGCCCGGACGGCCTGATTGGCAAAATAGCGTGCTCTGAACTGGTCCTCCGGACCGGGTTGCCCGCCCGATTCCGGTGTGGCAAGGGCGGCTGCCCGCGCGGCCATCCGCTCACTGACGATCGCTCGCAATGCCGGGTCATCGGACCGGCTCGCCGCTTCGGCAAGATAGTCGATGTCCGACAAGCCCCGATCCGTGTCGAGTTTGATCAGCACCTTGTCGAGGAGATACTTCTTCGTGAGCTCATCCAGCTTGCCGAGATCACTGTCCTCGCCCTTGAGGGCTTTCATGACCGTATCCACGCCGTCCGTATATTTGAGCTCCTTGCCATTCAGCCAGATGTCGACCTTCTGTTGATTATCGGCATCGCGCACAAGCTGCACCGCTTCGGGATTCTGCTTCAGCGCAAGCTGCACCGCCGGTGGCTGGCCCTGCGACAGATCCGTAAAAGTTTTCTTGACATCGGCTGGTCCCCCTGCAGCGCGCGCCTTGTCGATGATGCCGCGCGCCGTGTTTTCCGCTTCCGATCCCGTATGGCCGCTTTCCCTCAAGCGAATGCCCATATCCTTGGCGGCCTGATCAATCTCCATCTGGGCCGATCCTGCATCCTGCCAGTCGCGATCATACAGATATTGCAGCTGCGCCGCCCGTACGCCTTGCGGGAGACTTTCCAGATAGGATTTTACATCCGTAGTAATCTCGCCGCTTTTACCCTCTTTGCCCTTGAGATGGAGAGCGTCGCCGAAACTGTCAGCGGCGGCATGCCTGGTCGCAATGCTGGCGGGAGCCGCATCCTTCCATGTCCTTGCATCCGCCTGCAGGCGGTTCGCCGCAGCTTGGCGCTCCGCGGGAGGGAGGGCATCGAGATAGGTTTTTACATCGTTCTGAATATCCTGGCGTTCCGCATCGGCCTGCTCGGGCGACAATGTCTTATCTTCCAGTACTTCACTGCCGCGCACGCGCAGATCAGTGAGGAATGCTTTTTCGTCAGCCGGCACGCCATTGGCATCCTTGGGGCTGCTGGCTGTCAGGACCGGATCGCGCTGGGGTATAAAGATGACCTCGTTCGGGTGCAGCATGTCATTCGGACCGAAAATACCCTTGTTGGCATTCTGGAGCTCGTTGAGACTGATGCCGTTGTCACGTGCAATCCGCTCGGGCGCATCCCCGGCTTCGACCACCGCGACCTTCTCGTCGAGAGGATCAATTTTGCCGAACCCGCCGGCTTTCTTCCTGTCCTGTAGGGCTTGATTGATGCTGGTCGTAAACGCCCGTTCCTGCTGGGTGCTTACGGGAGTGACCGCATCCCCTGTTTTGTTGTAACGGAATTTGCCATTCTCATCGATCCGGAACATCGTGTCCTCCAAAATGCGATGCAAATTGTTGTTGGTTCGTACGGAGTTCAGGACCTATAAGAATGGCTGCCGGCTGTAACGCCAAATGACATTTTGTAACAATATTGAACAGACAACTGCGAGCCGTTGCTGTGGTTGAGTTTGTGCCAGCGGACGCAACTCATTCGACGCGACAAAGATCCCGAGGCAATATCGGATAGGTGCTATGACGGGAAAGGCAGAGCATGAATCATTCGGATATACTTGGTCGCAGCATTGCCGGCCCAGTGGTCAACTGGCGCATCACGAGAAGCTGAACCCCATCGATTTTCGCATAACTGCGGAGATGGGGTTTTTCGGTGGTTTTGACAGCGGTTTCGGTCTGCAGGTGGAAAGCCTTTCCGCATACAGTGCACAATTCGAAGAGGTGCGGTCGAGAAACCTGCCGGACGACGAAAGGATCGTCGCAGGCTGTTCTTTAGCGTCGGATGCGATCAGAACAGTGCAATGCGCCTATCTGTCAGCGCTTACATTCGGTCTAACGTTCGGAGAAAGCAGCGCCATCGTGGCTGCGAAGCTCGGTGTGGGCCCGTTTCGGAAAGGAAAGGGCAGTTCGTTTCCGGAATATTCAGCCGAACGCTTCGATTACTCCTCGCCACGTTGACACTTTCACCACGATAGGCGGCCGTCCCGCAAGAACTGACATGGGGACTGATGGCGAGACCATCGATTGCGCGCAAATAGGCCTGTGGCAGAGTTGGCGCGGCCCCATGTTTGAGACGTGTGCCGGTTTCGTCCATCACCAAATCGAGGCGAATACGCCCTCGATCTGGCTTTCCATTAGCCGGGAAAGACGGTCGAGGATCACTTCCAGCGGTGAATTTACGGCGATCATCTCAAGAATGGCCGCCTGATCGTCCTAAGAAATTTGTCTTGCTTGCCAGCGGTAATATCACGGGATGCCGACATGAGCCACGACCGGTTCCCTTTGAAATCAACAGCGTAGCATTTGACGAGCCTGGCGTCGGAGTTTCCCATCGTCAGGAAGAATTTACGTGTTTTCAAGTGGTTATATGCTGTTTGAAAATAAAGTAGGCTGTAAGGGTAGTAGAAACACCGGTATGCCGCGGTAAACGGATAAGTTTTTCGCAACACAGCCTCCGATAGACGACGAAAGATAGCGATTGATCAAACCTGCAGACGACTTTTACCGAGCCTCGCCTCAGGCAAAGAGGAAGTCGTCAGCCGTCAGTCCCGTCTCATGAACCTGAACCGAATCGTCGTTGCTCAAGGCAATCTGGGTGTAGTCATCGGTGACGGTGATCCTGCCTTCCGCCTCGAGCTGTGCAAAGCTTGAAAATCCGTAGCCGGCGATGTCGAGGACGTCGCCGCTTCCTGCCTGGAAGCCGATGACACTATCATTGCCGCTGCCGGGAGCGAAGACGAAGTGATCGGCGCCACCCGTGGCGTCATCACCGCCATTGCCTGTGATAGTGTCGTTTCCGCCCCCACCTGTCAGAATGTCCGCGCCGTTCGACCCGACGAGACTATCATTGCCGGCTCCTCCGGTAAGGGTATCGTTGCCGGCCGAGCCAGTAAGGTTGAAACTGATGCCAGCATCTACCGAGGCGCCGGCATCGAATGTGGTGCCATCCGGACCCCAACCGGTGTAGTCGACACTGCGTAGACCAGTTTCGATCAGGTCACCGGAGACGGTGATGTGATCGGCTTGGCCCGAGCCGTTAATGCTAATGCTCTCAATGTTGCTGACGTGGGCGCCATCGATATCGATCCAGGATCCCTTTCCCTCGATGGTTGTGTTGAGGGCATTTACCACGTTTTGAAAGTGCAATTCATCGGTACCGCCGCCGCCGTCAAGCACATCCCTGCTGTCAATTGGGGCAAGATCGATCCGGTCGTCTCCGCCACCGCCGAGGAAGGTGCCGTGGCCATCCCAAATTCCGAGTTTGACATTGACGCCGACGGAGTTACTGGCATCAAGGTTGAAGGTGGTTTGATGGGGAGCGTTGCCGCTGTAGGTGGTAACCGAGATGGTCTCCAGGTCGCCCGAAGAGAAGTCTCCATCAATCGTCACCCGGGCCGCCTCGAGGAAGTCGAGGTTGACAGTTTCGACTCCATGCAAGGTGGCGCCATTGATGGTGGCTCTGCTACCGTCGGCCGCAATGTCGTACGCCGTGGATTGATGGCTTTCGTACAATAAGTCGGTCAATTCGCCACCGATGATGTGGTCACCGACGCCGTAGTCCTCTAAGGCGAACTGATTGGTGGCCCATCTGCCGCCGATCAACGTGTCGTCTCCGCCGCCACCTCTCAAATAATTGTGGTGAGGCTCGCCATCATTGCCGTTCAGCGTGTCATTGCCGCCCAGGATGACGTCATCGCCATTCCCACCGTTGATACTGTCCGAGCCGTCACCGCCATCTATCGTGAAGTCGCCATAACCGGTGGTGTTGGCGTTGATGGAATCATCACCTGCGCCCAAGGAAATCTGGCCGTTTGCCCATCCAGGAGTGGTTTCGCCGTCCCCGGTATAGTCCCGAGTGGTGGGTCTTATATCTATGAAGTCGTCGCCCGCCCCGGTGTCGATGTGTATTTCGTTGCTCCAATCACCAGTATTGCTGTCAATACCGAGCCTGATGTCGTCATCGCCGCCGCCGGTTGTCACCTCGGCTCGCTTCACACCGTCGATCTCGATATCCCGGGCGGCATCGCCGCTAAGGTGCAACCACGCATCGACAAAGTTGGAGACCCTGAGTGCCGAGCCTGTGAACTCCGAAATTTCGATGTTCTTAATAGTGTTCCAGGCCCGGTTCAACGCGACATCGACGCTGTCGTCATCCTGCCAGTCGATACTGATCGCGGACGCGCCCGTGTTGGGATCTTCGCCGATCTGGGTTTCGGGAAACTCAACGAGGTTAATCTCGGTGTCGCCCGAGTCGGATACGAAACTGCCTTCTTCGGATTGAACCGGGTCCGGATTGACAGCCGTCGTATAGGTGTAACGGATGGCGAAATCTTCCCAATACGCGCTATGTCCTGAAGGCTCGCTGGATATCCATCCTGGCCTATCGGACGTTGACGACAGGTTGAGTTCTATCTTGGCCATAAAATCCTCCTCCCAGATCGGATCAAGTCAAAATCGTTCTCTGCCCCATGTCGCCAGATCATAAAATCACCCGTCGGCACAACGACAAAGCGGCTCGCCTGCTTGCCGCACCAAGCGCGGTCGATAGTATCTGCGCCATTCTATCAAATATAACTTGGTATCGATTTTAAAAACAGTGCGGTTATCCAAATGTAGTAAACTACAAAAAACAGAATCCTCCAAACAAAATGTTATACTGACACTGCCTACAAAGTATCTCAAATATAATTCGAAATTCGTTCTTGTGCGAATTATCCGAATGACTGGGTGCGTAGCAAAGATTCTGGCGATGACATAATATTGATTGACCAGCCGCATGCGGTGTGCTGTGCTGCTTGCGATCCAAAGTCTCCAATTTGTCCAATAAATCAACACTCCTGGTACTCATTAAGTGTTCACCTACCTTTCTTCGCTCGATACAATAGCTCGGGCGCGGGACCCGCGCGATTTGATTTATCGTCAGTCATTTTCTATTCTTTATATCAGTCGCCGGGAATTCTTTCTCGGCGATACCACAGGAGCGTCAGTTGCGTTGCGCCTTGCTTACGAGAAAAGCGGCTGCAGCAGAACACAGGCATATCTCAGAGACATTGTCGGCTGGTATTTCGACGTTCCCTTGCCGAGCCTGAGAAGCCTCCGCATTGCCATTCAAGCCTGACGCCAGTTCCATAAATCCCGATCGGTGATCGCGTTTAGGCGTGCGGGCTAAAATTTGTTTGCGACCCGAAAGACGGAATTTGGGCACCGCCAGAGTTGAACCCGACGTATTCTACAATCGAGTTCCAGGCTGCAGGGAACGCACGAACGAGAAAACCCAAATCGATCCAATCTAAAGAATACCATTTCTGTCGTGATTAAAAATTGCGGCCTAGGCTTTCGGTAACACCGGATCGAGATGAACCATGAGCAAACCTGCTGACCAATTGAGACTAGGCGCATTCCTGTACCCAACGGGGCATCATATTGCGGCATGGCGCCATCCGCAGGCTCAAGCCGACGCCGGCTCGAATTTCGCCCACTATGCCGAACTTGCACGCATTGTCGAAGCGGCGAAATTTGATCTGATCTTCATGGCCGACGGCGTTGGTACGCGTGGCACCGATACGGAAGCACTCAGTCGTACTGCCCTACGTTATGTGGCGCAATTTGAACCGCTGACGCTTCTTTCGGCCCTTTCTGCCCTGACCGAGCGCGTGGGCTTTGTCGCTACGGCGTCGACGACCTACAACGAGCCCTATCACATCGCCCGCAAGTTCGCTTCGCTCGACCATATTAGTGGCGGTCGCGCCGGCTGGAACCTCGTGACTTCAGCCAGTGAGGACGAGGCGCATAATTTCAACCGTGATCATCACGTTGCCCATGCGGAGCGTTACGAACGTGCCGAAGAATTCGCCGATGTCGTTCGCGGACTGTGGGACACCTGGGAAGACGATGCGTTCCTGCGCGATAAGGTTAGCGGCATCTACTACGATCCGTCCAAACAGCATCTTCTCAATCATCGCGGCAAGCATTTCAAGGTGAAAGGTCCGCTCAACGTATCGCGATCACCCCAAGGTCATCCGGTGGTCGTACAAGCCGGCTCATCTGAGCCGGGCAAGGATCTCGCAGCGCGAACCGCCGAAGTCATTTTCACAGCGCACCAGAATATCGAGGACGCCCGTGTATTCTACCGCGACGTGAAGGGCAGGCTTGCCCGCTTTGGGCGTTCGCCGGAGGATCTGAAGATCATGCCCGGCATTTTCCCCGTTATCGGCAAGACCCTGTCGGAGGCCCAGGAAAAATTTGAGCAGATTCAGGAGCTCATTCATCCGGCCGTCGGACTGTCCCTGCTCAATGGCATAGGCGGCGATGTTGACCTGTCGAAATATCCTCTGGACGGACCTCTGCCCGAAGTCACCGAAACCAATGGCAGCAAGAGCCGCCAGAAACTGATTGTTGATCTGGCCCGCCGCGAGAATCTGACGATCCGCCAGCTTTACCTGCGTGTCGCCGGTGCGCGAGGCCATTGGCAGATCGTGGGTACACCGACGCAAATAGTCGATCAGATGGAAGATTGGTTCACGACCGGTGCTGCCGATGGCTTTAACGTCATGCCGCCGCATCTGCCTGTCGGGCTTACAGATTTTGTCGAGCATATTGTGCCGGAACTCCGACGGCGCGGACTTTTCCGCACCGAGTATGAGGGGCGTACACTGCGCAGCCATCTGGGTTTGCGTGAGCCGCACCATCCGGCTCAGTCAACTGTTGCAGCCGAATAAACCAACAAAGGAGCAACCATGCCGAGCGTTGCACATGTGAAAATCAACAATGTCAGCCGGCGTTTCCAGGTCAATGGAAATACGATCACGGCACTCGATAATGTGAGCCTCGATATAGCGGCAGGCGAATTTGTCACCATTGTCGGAGCCAGCGGTTGCGGCAAGTCGACACTGCTGCGCCTTGGCGCGGGTCTCGATGTAAAGCACGACGGCACTATCGAACATGACGGGGCACGGGTGACCGGTCCCAGCCTTGATCGCGGTATCGTGTTTCAGGAGCCGCGCCTGTTTCCATGGTTGACAGTCGAGCACAACGTTGCGCTTGGTCTCGAAAACGCACACTTCTCGAAGGCGGAAAAACGCGAACTGGTTGCAAAACAGATCGCGTTGGTGGGCTTGACCGGCTTTGAAAAAGCCTACCCGCACCAATTATCAGGCGGCATGGCACAACGCGCCGGAATTGCGCGCGGTCTGGTCAATCGCCCTGATGTCCTCTTCCTCGACGAACCTTTCGGCGCTTTGGATGCCATCACCAAGGCTCGCCTTCAGGGGGAGTTGCAGGATATCTGGGCCAAGGAGCAGATTACAATGGTGCTCGTCACGCACGATGTCGATGAGGCTGTCTATCTTGGTGACCGCGTCGTGATCATGTCGCCGAGCCCGGGTCGGATCAGGGAAACCGTCACTGTGGATTTGCCGCATCCGCGCGAGCGAACCTCCGCGCAGCTCGCCAGTATTCGCAACCACGTACTTGATATTCTCAATAGCACGACGGGTGGCGACAAGCCGAAGTTCCCGATCAAACAGCCTGCTGCAAAAGAACAGCCGGTTCCCAAGGCAAACCTGATCCATGCCGCCTTGCGCCCAAAACTTGCTAGCCGGCCCCTCTATTCATCGACGGAGATTTGACATGAACCTATCCCACTTCACCCGAAGAGCGCTTTTTGCCGCAATCGCCTTTTCTTCCTTTACGTTTCCGGCTATTGCGGAGGAACCACTGACGATCAACGTCGGTTATGCCGCCATCGGCCTCGACAGCCGGCCTTATTCGGAAGGCACTTCCGCAGCAACAGCGAGAGCGGGCGAGTATCTTGAGAAAGAATTCGCCGGCGATCCGAATATCAAGATCGAATGGTTCTTCTTCAAGGGTGCCGGTCCGGCCGTCAACGAAGCCTTTGCCAACAATCAGCTCGACTTTGCCTATCAGGGCGATCTACCCTCCCTGATCGGCCGAGCCAATGGATTGAAGACCAAATATCTTCTGGCCAGCGGTGCACGCAAGCCCCTATACCTGGCAGTCGCCAAGGATGCCGCGATCAAATCGGTCGCGGATCTGAAAGGCAAGAAAGTCGCCTATCAGCGTGGCACCAATGGACATCTTGCGGCGATCAAGATCCTGGAGGCCAATGGCCTCACCGAGAAAGATCTGCAAGTCATCAATCTCGATAGCGCAGGGACGGTCGCAGCGCTCACAAGCCAGGACATCGATGCGGCATTTGGCGATACAGCACTGATCAATCTCGCCGAAAAGGGCAATGCCAAGGTGATCTACACCACAAAAGGAGACGATCCGCGCTATGGTCGCAATGCCGGTATCGTTGCGCGCGAAGACTTTATCGAAAAGCACCCGGAAATCACCCAGCGTGTCGTGGATGCCTTTGTCAAAGCGGCGCAGTGGTCCTCCGACGAGCCAAATCGTGCGGCCCTCTTCGACCTTTGGCACAAATCTGGCACGTCCATCCCGATCCTCGAAGAATATTTCAGGAACGACAAACTGGCCTATCGTAACTCGCCTCTCATTGATGATCTGCTCGTCTCGCAGTATCGGGAGCAGGGCGTCAAGGCCAAGGAATTCGGTTTGATCCGTCGCGAGGTCAGCACCGACGGCTGGTTCGAACCGAAATATCTCAATACTTCGCTGCAGAAGCTTGGGCTGCGGAATTTTTGGCAGGCCTATGGGGCAAACGGCAAGCCACTGGGCTCGTAGTACCAAACAAACCTGGCAGACCATCACATGAGTATCGGATCTAACAGCATCATCATCGAACCTGCCTCTGCGCAACAGGTGGACAAGGCACAAACAAAGACGTTTGGAAGAAGATGGGGACTGCACCGTTTTGCGATCGCGCTTGTCCTGCCGGTTGGTCTGCTTATTGCGTGGTGGATTGCCTCGGGGAGGGGCTGGCTGCCGGAGCAGATATTGCCGTCTCCAGCCTATGTCTACTCTACCGCAGTAGACATGATCAACTCCGGTGAAATCTTCTATCATGCAGGCGTCAGCCTGGGCCGTGTGGCGATCGGATTTCTGTTCGGTGCGGTTGGCGGTCTGGCACTCGGCATGGCAATGGGCCTGTCACAACGGATCGATGACTATGTCAGGCCGCTGTTTCTCGCCTTTGCGCAGATACCGACGCTTGGCTGGATTCCCTTGCTCATGCTGATCTTCGGCATTGGCGAAACCTTGAAGATCATCGTCATCGCCAAGGGCGCCCTCGTTCCTATGGCAATAAATACCGCTGCTGGCATCCGTTCGGTTCCCGCCAATTTGGTTGAAGTCGGTCATGCCCTGCGTTTCGGCCGTTGGCAGTCCTTGCGTCTCATTGTGCTACCCGGAGCGGCACCCTCTATTTTTACCGGTATCCGCTATGGTCTCACGCACTCCTGGACCGCGCTCGTCGGCGTCGAGTTGCTCGCGTCCTCAGAGGGACTTGGCTATCTGTTGGTTTGGGGCAGACAGATGTTCTGGCTCGACGTTGTCATTGTGGCGATGATCGCTATCGGTATTCTTGGCTTCGTGATGGACAAGGCTCTCGATATCTCGGAGATCTCTGTCCAGCGCTGGAAGCACGAGGAGGGCAGTTGATGTCATTTATCGCGAACTTCCAAACACGGCGAGCTGTCAAGATCCGGCGCGGTCTGACCATTCCCGTGCTGCTGTTGGTTGTCTGGGAAGTGTCGAGCCGCACCGGTCTGGTCGACTCTCGGTTTTTGCCGTCTCTGGAAGACGTGTTTTTGACCGCAAAGCGTGAGTTGATCGACAACGATCTCATTGGCGAACTCGGTGTCAGCCTCTTTCGCAATGTGGCCGGCTTTCTGATTGGCTCGGCAATCGGGATAGCCTTCGCAACGATGCTGGCGTTGTCGCGCGCAGCGGACGCGTTGGTCACTCCAACCTTCAACAGCCTCAAGCAGATATCATTGTTGGCCTGGATTCCGCTTATATCGATCTGGTTTGGTTTCGGCGAACAGGCGAAGATCGTTTTCGTTGCTCTCGCGGCGTTCATCCCGGTGGTGCTCAATACCTATGAGGGTATGCGCAACACACCGCGTGACCTTATCGAAGTCGGGCAGGCGTTGAGGTTCACACCGCTGCAACGCATCACCCGCATTTTTCTTCCCGCCGCCTTACCTTCGATTGCGACTGGGGTGCATCTCGGACTGATCTATTCCTGGCTGGCAACCGTTGGGGCGGAATATTTTTTAGCCGTGGGCAGAGGCGTTGGTGGCTTGATCATTGCGGGCCGGGAGCATTTCGACATGGCGCTGGTCATGGTAGGGGTAATCATTCTTGGTCTGGTGGGCTTTACGCTCAACAGACTTGCTGCGGCTGCCGAAGCTCATCTTCTTCGCTGGCGCGTCAGTGCGCATTAACAGCCGGCTTGGCTGCAAACAGGAAATTCGATTGATGTCTACACTCGCCAGCGACGGCACCGACACGCCACAACCACCAAATGCTGACCGGATCAGTACGTTGTTGCAGCAACGTTATGGGACGCAACAGGATTTGGCCGGCCAGCTCTCGGTGACAACGGTCATTGAAACACTCCTCGCACACCGGAGCATACGGTTTTATCTGCCGCAATCGGTTCCGGCGACAGCGGTGGAGCTTGCGATCTCTGCGGCACAGTCCGCGCCGAGCTCTTCCAATCTGCAGGCGTGGAGCGTATTGGCAGTTGAAGACGACGACCGCAAAGCGCGGATCAACGCTGTTGCGGGAAATCAAAAGCAAATTGATCAGGCTCCGTTGCTTCTGGTCTGGTTGGCTGACCTATCTCGCTTAAGAAGTATAACCAGGACGCAAGGGTCCCCGGCCGAGGGCCTGGACTATCTGGAGAGCTTTCTTCTCGCCATTATCGATGCCACGCTTGCCGCGCAAAATGCAGTCATGGCCTTTGAATCCCTTGGGCTGGGAACTTGCTATATAGGTGCACTGCGAAACAACCCGGAGGCTATTGCAAGGGAACTGGCGCTTCCGAAGGAGGTCTTTCCGGTTTTTGGTTTGACTGTCGGGTATCCGAACCCAGGAATCAGAACGGACATCAAACCGCGCCTGCCACGATCAACAGTCTTCCACCGCGAACAATACGGAGCCAACGCAGACAGTGCGGATTTCGGCGACTATAACACGATACTGCGTGCCTTTCAAAAATTGCAACTTATGCCGGCAATCGATTGGACTGAGCAAATGAGCAGGCGAATTGGCACGAAAGAAGCGCTGAAAAACCGCGATGTACTGTCAAGTGCAGTCAAATTGCTCGGGTTTCGGATCAAGTAGGATTGCCCAGTTCTTAAAACGTTCGGTTAATTGGCGGAGTGGCTGTCACCCCGCAGGCGACGATAACCACTCTCGCCTATAGTTCTGCCGACAAGTCAGCAGGCGGCGACGCCTTCGCCGCAATTGCTCCGGCTGATCTCCCTATCCTTTGTGGGGCAGGCCTATGGCGCCTCGGCTCATGTGGACAGCGACGGCAACGCAACGTTGATCATACCGCATTGTCGCCAACTCAATCTACTTCATAGTCAAGGCTGCTACGCCGTCTCATTCTCAGTGCATTTTGCTTCGATTGACACCGCTTGATGCTTTGGTGGCAGTGGACGCCGACTGCCGGCTCAGCAGACTGCGCCAGACGATTGGTCCTGATGCGATACCGATTCCAATAAGAACAGCCAGAAGCCCGATAATCAGGTGTGCTCCCGTCGATTCGCCGAGGAGGACAACGCCGAAGATCGAAGCTGTTACCGGGTTCACCGCAACGGACACAGCAACGAGCGTGGGAGTGGTTCTGCCAAGTGCATAGGCCCACAGGAAGAAAATGCCAGCTCCACATACGATTGCAAGATATCCGCTCGCAATCCATTGCGGTGCGCTCAGCACGTCGAGTTGTGCAAGACCACCAGTCAGAGCCGACAAGATCGACAGGCATGCCGCGCCCACGCCCATGCCGAAGGCGGCAAATGGGATCGGTCCCGAGCGGGATATGAACGGACGGGACCAGACGTTGTAAAGCGCCATGCAGAATGCGGCCGCTAGCATCAGGGTATCGCCTCGCCATGCGTCCGGTGGTGTGGTCGTCGTGCCGATGCCGAGCGCAATAAATACACCACCCATTGCAACGAGGACGCCGATCATCTTGCGCATTGTTGGCCGTTCGACCCTCAAGATTGCGCTGGCGACCATGGTGAGCAGCGGCAATGTCGAGAGCGCCAAGGCACCCCGCGAGGCGGTCGTGTAGATCAAAGCCACGTTGAAAAGCACGGGAAACAGACCAAAGAACAAGAGACCCAACGCAGCCGTGCCGAGCCAGTCGTGTTTGCTCGGCCATCGGTCGTGCCGCCAAACCGCTATTGCCAGCAGGACCAGGAAACCGCCGCCAAATCGAATGGCCCCAATCGTCAGCGGATCGAGCGTGCCCGCAAGATAGCGTGTGGCGCCGATCGCTGTACCGCCGATCGCGCTGGACAGAACTGCCGCAAGGACGCCAAGAATTTCCATACCGCCGCACCTCCCGGGCTCAGAGCCTGTGGTAAGCGACAAGAACGCTAAAAGGAATCGAATTAATCTCATTAACTTGATAACATTCAATTATGAGCACTTCGACCCTCGATCCGGAACTCTTGCGGGCTTTCGTCGCCGTCGCTGAGCACCTGTCGTTCACGCGCTCCGCCGAGCGGCTCAACCGAACACAGGCGGCGGTGAGTTTGCAGGTACGCCGCCTTGAGGAGCGCCTTGGTGTCGCGCTGTTTCGCCGATCGACAGGGCGCGTCGAAATCACGGCAGCTGGCGAGGATTTTCTGATCGATGCGCGTCGTATCCTCACCCTCAACGAGCAAGCGATCGCGCGCCTTTCCAATCAGAAGGTTATCGGACGCATTCGCATCGGTGTCATGGAGGACTATGGCACCAAGATCCTGCCGCGCCTGCTGGCCGACATGGCCGAGCGATTTCCTTTCGTTCAAATCGAGATGGAGATCGGTCTGACTGCCCGATTCCTGAAAAGGCTCGGATCGTCCTTCGATGCGGTCATCGCCATGCATCCAGAAGGCGCAACCGAAGGAGAGTTGATCTGTCGGGAAAAGGCGGTTTGGGTAGCAGCGGCCGACTACACCGTCGAGGATATCAATCCTCTGCCGATGGCCTTGTCGAATCCAGATTGCCTGTTTCGCGCCTGGGCCCTTGAGGCGCTCAGTGAGGCAGGTCGACTATGGCGGTTGGCTTATGTCAGCTCGAGTCTTGCAGCCGTGGAGGCTATTGTTAGGCAGGGCTTGGCGGTGACTGTCGTCAAGGGTAGCATGCTTTCGCACGGCCTGCGCAACGTTGATCCCGGTCAATGCTTGCCGCCGCTGCCTAGCGCCGAGATACGTCTTCACCGGTCCAAAACACTCAGCCCAAGCGCCGCACTGGCTATCAATCACCTTGTGCTTCGACTCCACTCGATGGCCTTGGGCTCGTAGGCGGCCTTCAACAGACCGTGCGCGAATGACTGTTCCTACCCATCTCTGTTGACGGCAATATGAGGAAGGACCGGATTGAACCCAAATCACGAAGGTCTGGCTATCTTAATGTACGATCCTGCCTCCCACCGGAATCGCCCCCATCCTCGGCGTTCTTCTCGATCTGGAACCCAATCTGAAGCGCTGGTCGGTTCCGGGGCGCGGAGCTGGTGGCAGAACAGGTGATTTTCTCGGCATGTGCTCCGAAAATCGCATAGTGCCTCGTCTGGAACCGCACTTAACAGAACTGCATTGAGTGGTCTGCTGTTCCATTCCATTCAAGGCGGTAATTGCGCCTGTTGATTTGACCATTTCCTCCCATTTAATTTTCCGAGCATCTAAAATCTCAGCGAGTGTTCCGTAAACGGGATGCAGGGCCCTGTCCGGATAACAGTCATTTTCTGGGCTGTTCTTCCCAGCAAGACGGATGACGTCAAAGTATGTTGGGTGCGTATCGTCGATGTCGAGAAGACGTTGATTTAAGCACTGGTCAATTACCCTTTGCAAAATCGCGGGCAGCTTGAATGAATGCACTGAACGCGGCGGGTGGATTCTTCCTGCCCGGATAGTATAGGGCTAATGGCGCCAGTGGGGGAGTCCAGTCCTCGAGAACGCGCACTAGTCGCCCGGCCGCAATGTCATCGCGCACATCCGCTTCCATGACATATCCAATTCCAACGCCATTCTGGGCCGCTATACTGACGAGGCTTGGCTCGTCCAGCGTGATAGAGCCTTGGACATCGATCTGCACGGCGTTCCCGTCCTTCTCGAACCGCCAACGAAACAAGGCGTTGTTGGGCAGACGCGCACGGATGCAGCGAAATCGGTATAGGTCGGCCGGGACGGTTGGCCTGCCGTGAGTGCGCAGGAAATTCGGCGACGCGACGACGGCATTGCTGCGATCGAGACCGAGCGGCAGGGCAATCATGTCGTTCGGGACCAGATCAACCGTTCTCAGGCCCAGATCAAAGCCGGCCGCGACGATGTCGACGAGTTTACCCTCCGTGACCAGATCAACATGAACCTGGGGGTAACGCCGCATGAACGACAATATGAGCGGCTCCATCACCTCTCGAGCCGCTGACGCAAATGCATTGATACGCAATGTGCCGGTCGGAGTATCCTGAAGCGATTGAGCCGCGAGCATGGCATCGTGGATGTCGGTCATTGCCGGTCCGATTCGCTCGACAAAGGTCGTTCCCCCATCGGTCAGCGAAACGCTGCGCGTTGTACGGTTAAACAAGCGAATGCCCAGGCGCTGCTCTAGCTTCGCAATGGCGTTGCTCAGTGCGGTCGTGGACATGCCGAGCTCTAGCGCTGCGGCCCTGAACGAACCCAGCCGAGCAATGCTTAGAACGGCATCCAGGTCGGTAAGAACAGATCGCGCCATTGTCCCTCTTTTCGAAATTCCTCATCCTGCTTTGTCCCAGTTATCATGTCAATCATCCGGCTCTAGATTGACCTTGTCGGCCGGAAGAGAGCCGAGGTTACAGTCGGTAAGGGCTGGAAACATGATTGGAGGATACGAATGACGATCAAACTACCCAAAGGCATCGAAAACTATTTCGGTGCCGACCGGACAGGCAGCCCGGATGTGATCGCTTCCACATTCACCGAGAACGGGATCGTGAAAGATAAAGGCCTCACGTACCGAGGCCGGGATGCCATTCGCGCGTGGATGGCCGACGAAAGCCAGCAATACAGCTACACGGTCGAGCCCTTCCTGATCAACAGTGAAGATGGCAAAACCTTGGTGACGGCCCGCGCCGTGGGCGACTTTCCGGGCAGCCCGATCGACCTGCGGTTCTTCTTCGTCCTCGCGGGCGACAAGGTCGCCGAACTGGAGATCACCGTATGACACAGTTCCTCACCTTGCAGGGCCGCCGCGCCCTGATCACCGGCGGCACTTCGGGCGCCGGCGCTGCAACTGTAGCGCTCTTCAAAGATCTTGGCGCCCGTCTGCTTACCAGCGCGCGCACCAAACCGGCAGATTTCTCCGGTGCGGCATTCGTTGAAGCCGATCTGACCACCCAGACGGGGGTTCAAACCGTCGTCGATGCGGTGCATCGGGAACTCGGCGGCCTCGATATTCTTGTGAACGTGCTGGGCGGTTCTTCGGCACCTTCTGGCGGCTTTGCTGTGCTCACAGACAAGGAGTGGGACAAGGAGTTCAACCTTAACTTCTTTCCGGCGGTCAGGCTGGATCGTGCACTGATCCCTGGCATGGTCGCTCAGGGAAGTGGTGTCGTCATCCACGTCACCTCGATCCAGCGAAACCTTCCGCTACCCGAGGCGACGACCGCCTATGCTTCGGCCAAGGGGGCGCTCAACACCTACAGCAAAAGCCTTTCCAAGGAGGTTTCTCCGAAGGGTGTACGGGTGGTGCGGGTTTCTCCCGGCTGGATCGCAAGCCCGGGATCCAATGGCCTGGCCCTGCGCATAGCCGAGCAAGCCGGCATCAGCTACGACGACGCGGTGCAGGTCATCATGAACTCGCTCGGCGGCATACCGCTTGGACGACCAGCCGCGCCGGAAGAGGTCGCAGACCTGATCGCATTCCTTGCTTCGGATCGGGCATCGTCTATCACCGGCACGGAGCATGTGATCGACGGCGGGACTGTTCCGACCGCTTGAGCATTTAGGCCATCTACCGCGGTCCAAGTCAGGCGGGTGCGTCCCACCCGCCGATCTGGGTGTAGATCGCGTTACGAAGATGCCGCACGTCGCGGTTCAAGGCAGCGAGTTCCGCCGGTGTCTGGGTCGAGGCTGCAAGCAAGGTGTCGCTCAGGCAGCCTGCCTTATGCTGCAAGGCACGACCCTGATCTGTCAGCGCCACCAGAACCTGACGCTCATTGTTGGCGTTGCGCGTCCGACGCACGAGCCCGGCGGCTTCCAGGCGTTTCAGAAGCGGTGTCAACGTGCTGGACTCAAGAGCTAGTCGGTCGGCGATAGAAACCACGGTTTGTTCGTCTTCCGTCCAGAGAACGTTCAGGACGAGATACTGCGGATATGTCAGCCCAAGCTCGTCGAGAAGCGGCTTGTAAGCGCGCTGAACGGCGATGCCGGCGGTGTAGATCGCATAGCAAAGTTGGTCGCGCAGAGGCGGGGGATCGTTATGGCGTTTGGTCATTTTGAACTCCTGAAGACGTCCATATAATCGAACTTATCACGAAAACCAATATTGCGATAAGAATTGTGTTGACGCGCAGATCAAGATGTGAAATCTAATAGATATCGCGATAACAATTATCGCAGTTACAACGAGGAGAAGGCCATGACACGCAAGTCCATCACGACCATTTCGGCAATCGCAGCTGCAGCCTCACTGTCGGTTGCGCTACCGGCGGCGGATGCCGCCGACATTATTCTTAAAGATCAATCCGTAAGAAACGTCGTTCTGGTTCACGGCGCGTTTGCTGACGGTTCCGGCTGGAGGGGTGTTTACGACAACCTGACGAAACGCGGTTATCGCGTCACCATCGTCCAGAACCCGTTGACGTCGCTTGCAGACGATGTCGCCGCCACCAAGCGTGCGCTCGAGCGTCAGGATGGTCCGGTTATTCTCGTCGGTCATTCCTGGGGCGGCACGGTCATCACGGAGGCTGGCATTGATGAGAAGGTTGCGGGCCTCGTCTACGTCTCCGCTCTCTCCCCCGATGCCGGCGAGACGACGGCTCAGCAATATGAAGGCTTTGCGCCTGCTTCTGAATTCGTAATTGAGACTACAAAGGATGGTTTTGGCTATGTCAGTCCGGAAAAGTTCAAGGCGGGGTTCGCACATGACGTCAGCGACGCCGATGTTGCCTTCATGAGGGACGCGCAGGTTCCGATCAACATGTCGGCGTTCGGCACCAAGCTCGAAAATGCCGCTTGGCGTACCAAGCCCAGCTGGGCCGTCATTGCTACTGAAGACAAGGCCTTCGATCAGGCCATGTTGATCCACATGGCTGAGCGCATCAAGGCCAAGATCACCAAGGTGTCGGCAAGCCACGCCCTGTTCATGACGCAGCCGGCAGTCATCGCCGAGACGATTGATAAGGCTGCCAAGGCCGCGTCGGCGAAAAAACAATGATCGACTTGCGCCATCGGGACGGTCGAGACTTTCCCGATGGCGTCGAGACAACCCGTTAAACAGATCGGCATGCCCGATGCGAAATTACGGTAGGACGTGGATCTCTGACCGAGATCCGTAAACATTTCCTTGTCTTAGCGTCCAGGACTCCCCCAAATTTACCTGAAACAATTCACAGAGGATCTCACGTGAAACGGCATAGCCATGATAAAAATGCACCCGATACCACGTTTCACCCACATGAAGCGGTCGGTGACGTCTACGATTTCATCGTCTGCGGCGCCGGCTCCAGCGGTTCAGTTGTCGCGGCGCGGCTGGCGGAGGATGGAAACGCGACCGTTCTGCTGATTGAAGCGGGCGGAGATGATGAATCCGAAACCGTATCGAACCCTGCGCAATGGCCACTCAATCTTGGATCAAACCGGGACTGGGGCTTTGTCGGACAGCCAGCGGCTGGCCTGGATGGCCGCCGACTCCCTCTGAGCATGGGCAAAGGGCTTGGCGGTGGTTCGAGCATCAACGTCATGGTATGGGCCAGGGGACACAAGGAAGACTGGAACCACTTTGCGGCCGAGGCCCGGGATGAGGCCTGGGGCTATCAATCGATCCTTGGCTACTATCGCCGGATCGAAAACTGGCAAGGCGTGCCGGACCCATCTCGTCGCGGAACCGGTGGGCCCGCCCATGTATCGCAGCCTGCGTCGCCGCAGCCAGTGGCGCAAGCGCTTTTGAGCGCCGCGTCAGCGATGGGCATTCCGGTCTTCGATTCAACAAACGGCGAAATGATGGAGGCCGCTGGCGGCGCATCGATTGCTGAACTGCGTATCAGGGAGGGCAAGCGGGAAACGGTGTTTGAATCATACGTTCGTCCGCTGCTGTCGCGTTCAAACTTGACGGTGATAACGGAGGCGCTGGCTACGCGTCTCATCTTCGATGGTAAGCGGGTGAGAGGTGTTGAAGCCCTGATCGATGGTCGGCGACGGCAGTTCATGGCGCATTGTGAAACGGTGTTGTCACTTGGAGCGATCAACACGCCGAAAGTCCTAATGCAGTCCGGTATCGGCCCGGAAGACGAACTCCATTCTCACGGCATTCCAGTCGTGCAACACCTGCCGGGGGTTGGTCGCAATCATCAGGATCATCTCGCCTTCGGCTGCACCTGGGCTTACCGAAAACCGGAAGCCATCGGCGGGAGCGGTTGCGAGGCAAATCTCTACTGGAAGAGTGACGCACGTCTGTCCCAGCCTGATATCCTCCAGTGCCAGTTGGAGTTCGCCGTTCCGTCGCCGCCTGAGGCCGGTCTTGAAACACCGGAGCACGGCTGGACGATGTTCAATGGTCTCGCACAGCCGAAAAGCCGCGGCCGTTTGAGGCTCTCTGGTCCCGACATAAACGATCCCGTCCTGATCGAACCGAACTCACTCAGTGAGCCAGAAGACATGGCAGCAGCGTTAGCCGCAGTCGAATTGTGCCGCGAACTCGGAAACAGCGATGGCTTCAGACCTTTGGTGACAGGCGAAGCCGCTCCCGGTCAGCGAAACAGATCAGGCATGATCGATTTTATCCGTCGCTCGGCCGTCACCTATTGGCATCAATCCTGCACCGCCAAGATGGGACGCGACGCCATGTCGGTGGTCGACAACGAGCTCAAGGTCTACGGCATCGAAGGCCTTCGCATCGCGGACGCCTCGATCATGCCGCGGATTACCACCGGCAACACGATGGCGCCGTGCGTGGTTATTGGAGAGAGGGTATCCGATTTGATACGAAAGGTGCATTTCCTGGGAAATTACTAGGGTTTGCTCAATCGATCTCGCAGTCGCGGATTTGTTGGGAAACCGATCTGGGCTGTTTGGCGTGTCGGGAATTTCTGGCGACATGCTAACACTGTTAACTCACAAGATGCCTTTGCACAAGAAGCAGTCGATTTGTTCGTTTATACAATCGCACGTGAAATGGGTGCGATGACTGCTGCTTTGCGAGGGCTGGATACTTTGGTTTTTTGTGCTGGTATCGGGGAAAATTCTCCTTTAATTCGCGAGAAGATCGGGGAGGCAGCAGTTTGGCTGGGCATTAAAATAGATGCGCAGCGCAACTGGTGGGGTGAAGAGGATATTAGTGCCCCTTCATCCAAGGTAAAAGTGGTCGTTTTTCGAACTGACGGAACGGGCGGTGGCTAGCCAGATAATGCGATTCCTGCCCGAGATTAGCATCCCACACTAAGTCGCTGCGATCGCGGTGATCGTCTTCGAGTTATCGTCAAGGCTCTTCGATTATTTGGTCTTGAGATGCTCCCCATCGCCGCTGCAATCTGTTCGTTCGTGTAAAGGTCTACAGCGCAAGACAATATCTTGAGGAGAGAGCCAACTTCAAATCCGCTTTCGACCACCGGTTGGGCGGCATCGCCCGGCATCCGGAAGGTCCCCAGTCTGGCCGGGGCTAGCGACACCGTGAGTTTCGATCGCTTCCATGATCGTTCCTATCAAGTTGCGGGGGTAGGCGGCGGCGGAAGCAGAAGCCGTCCGCCGCCCGTTTTCTCGCGAGCCTAAGCGGTCCTGCTCGCGGCCGCCTGCCGGACCAGCGCTTCGATTACTTGCTCAAGTGACGTCGTGCCCCTGGCACGATTTCCGCCCTCGGCCTTGAAGTCGATCCAGCCTTCGTTGAAGCCGTCGAGCATACGCGTGCGCGGCTGCGGGTTACGCGAACCCTGAGCACGGAACAGGCCCTCCCAGCTTTCCCGCGGGACGATCTCCACCCGCACTGGATGCCCGAGCACCGACGCGAAGGCATTGGCGAGATCATTGGGCGAGACCCGTGCAGGACCTTCCAGTTCCACCACGCGCTTGCCGATCCATTGCTCGCGGATCAGCTCTGCGGCAAGCTGGCCGATATCTTGCGTCGCCACCATGGCGAAGGTCTTGTCGGCAGGCTGGAGGAAGCTGTGCAGCACGCCTTCGTCGCGGGCTGAGGCCACGTCCCAGGCCGCATTCTCCATGAACCAGCCGGGTCGCAGGAAGGTAACGGGGAGATCAAGCTCGCTGAGGGCTTCTTCCAGCATCGTCCGCTGGCTTAACAGATTGTCCACTTGTGCATCGGCGCCGATGGTGGAGAGGCAGACGACCCTTTCGGGGCGGGCAGCAAGCAGAGCGGTCGTCAGCACTTCATTCTGCTTCGCCGCCTCCGGATAGCCAGGCGCCGGATCGAACTCCGACGGCGGCAGGATGAAGACGCCAGTGGCGCCCTTGAACGCGGCGGCAAGCTGCGTCGCGTCGCCCATGTCGGCAAAGGCGATGTCGCAACCGCGCTTGTGCCAGATTTCCGCCTTGGCAGGATCGCGCAGCACCGCACGGACCGGTTCTCCGGCTCCTATCAGGGCTTTCGCCAGCGCGCCGCCGACCTTGCCGGTAATTCCTGTAATCGCATACATGATAAGTCTCCTGGTGTTGGGGTCGGGAATGGAGCAGGCGACGCCGTCGTAGAGGCGCTCAAATGTGCCGTAGAGCTCTGCAAGGCCTAAGACTTCCGCGCTTCCGGCAGGCCGCTGCGCCAGCCGAGCGTTGAGGAAGAAACTACGGGACGCAGAAAGATGATTCACGCGCATTAAAATCAAAGATAAGATGACTTTAAATCATCATGATAAGACGGTCGGCAAAGAGCGACCTTGCGACGGAGAGAAGGCATGAGTTTCGACACGCGGCTGCTGACCGGGGTCGGCGTTTTCGGGGCAGTGATGGAAGCGGGCAATTTCGTGCGAGCTGCGGATGTTCTCGGCCTCACGCCATCGGGAGTCAGTCGTGCGGTAGCGCGGCTCGAACAACGCGTCGGCGTTAGATTGTTCGACCGCAATCCGCGCGAAGTCACGCTAACGGAAGAAGGCGCCCGCTTCCATGCAAAGATAATGCCGTTGCTTGCCGCGCTGGAGGAGGCGGCCTCCGAAGCCGCCGGTTCGGCGGCATTCGTCGGCGGGCGGCTAAGGGTTTCGATCGATCCCTGGTTCGCGCGCATGGTGCTGGCGCCGAGGATCGGTGAATTTCTGGCGCGCTATCCCGCTCTGACGCTCGATCTGACCACCAGCAACTATCGCGAAGAGATGATGAGCGGCGCGGATGTCGCCGTGCGTTTTGGTCCGCCGGACGAATCGTCGCTGATCGCGCGCAAACTGCTGGACGTACCGGTGCTGACCTGTGCCGCCCCAGGCTACCTTGCCCGCCACGGAGTTCCAGCGACACCCCACGACCTGATGCACCACGATTGCATCCTATTTCGCGACCCGCAGACCGGGCGACCGTTCACCTGGGAATTCCAGGGGGATAACGGCGCCATCGAGATCAAGGCGGCGGGGCGGTTGGTCATGGACGATCCCTCCGCTGCCGTCGCGGCCTGTCTGGCGGGGCAAGGCATATTCCAGAGCTTTGCCATCGGTCTCGACGAGTGGCTTGAGAGCGGGGCGCTCACGACGATCTTGACGGAATGGTCCGGCGAGCAGTTTCCGCTTTACACCTATCATCCGTCACGCCACATGCCGCCTGCCAAGGTGCGGGCTTTTCTGGATTTTGTTCAACGAACTGTGGCGACGTAACGTAGGGCATTGATCGACTTTATCCTGCGTTCGGCCGTGTCTTAGGCACCGATCCTGCACAGGCAAAATGGGACGCGACAGCATGTCGGTGGTTGACAACGAACTCAAGGTCTAAAGTGCCAACACGTTGTCGAGACACATTTCGATTGTCCCATCGGTCAACTTGTGCTGGCTGGCATGATGGATTACGAGCCCACCGCTCCGCGACTTTCGGTAAACGAGGGTACACTTGGCGTGCGTGCGTGCTTTTCCGGTCACGACACGCTCAGTGAAGATGGTCTGAAGGAATATGATCAATATGTGGTTCGGCTCTGGCCCGGAGCTGAACCGGAAGGCGTGCGCGTGTTGAAAGCACATGGCTAGCCGAGAACACTCTGTAAGGCCACAACTTCTAAACCGTTGTGACACTTTAGTTGAGGCAACGTTAGCTCGGCACCACCACAATTCGCCGAAAAACTGCGAGGCAGACATCGCTCGGTACGACCACGATTAGCCGGGTTCCTGAATGACATAGCGGTCATTCTCGTCCAATTCGTCCGGGTCTACAAAGACAACCGAGCGTTGGCCAGTATTGGAGACACGAACGAATGAATATGGATTTGCTGTTTCATCGTTGGCCAAGAGCAAAGCTCTATCGAGCGTCCGCGCTAAATAAGCGGCTGCCTCAGGAACATCAGGGCGTGGCAAAGGTTCAGAGATGTAGAGAGTGATCAGTTGCGAGTACTTGTGTGGAGAATGAGCTTCAACGATGCACGTGACGGGTGCATCCTTAATTTCGCTGATACTGTGGACAACGTTCACGCTCTCGGTGGAGAAGTTGAGCATGGCCGCTATGCAACGCTGCAGGAGGCCATCATCGGCCGGGCTCTCCAAGGAGGCATCAAACCAGATCACTGTCCGCGTCCCCAGTGAATCGCGCGGTGATGGTGCCTGCGCCAGACATTCATCGTTGTGGGATCACTCTTGGGGCCTTCAAGGCGTTCCAAAACACCTTCGAATTCACCAAGAAACTCACCGTTTTCGGCACCAGCAACGATCCAAAGAGCGCATCGAGTGCAGTCCCGGTATAGGTCCGTCAAATTCACAATCCGTCACAATGTAGCACCGTAATTTCCTTATGTATTACAGCCATTTTGACATTTGAGCAAAAGGAAAGTGCATTGTCACGTCCCGTTGGAGCCGAAAGCAGCCCTTGTCGAATCTTGAAACCGTCGGGGCGCGGCGATACACTTATAGGTACTGCTGGACGCGACGGATATGAGCGCCGAGTGGCTGGCTTCGCTAAATGCGCAAAGCTGGACAATGCCAGGGAAAATGCCGCGGAGACGCGTCTTTTCGCAAATGAGATACTGCAGGGAGCTGAACATCTTTCGGTTGCGGCACGCGACCACATGCGAACTGTTACGTCCGAGAAGGCGAGAGTAATCGATACATGGGCGGCGGCTGGAAAGATCGAGAAAATCGATGCCCGCCACCTGTTCATTCTGTTGTGGTCGGTAACGCAGTTCTATGCCGAGTTCGAGGCTCTGGCCTGTGATGCGCTTAATGTCAGCGAATTAAAGGCCACGGACTACGATATGGCTGCGAAGACGATCACGCAGACGGTATTGAGGGGGCTTCGGCCCCGTCATCATGATGATTCAGCAAAGGCGAGATAGTCTGCATCGGCTTAACTGAGACGCTAGAACCGCGACTCTGGGCCGTTATGGGACCAATCAAAACGCTCTAATATCGACGGGCTAACGCGCGCCAACTCAAGATCAAGGATCGATCAGCCACTTCGCTAATCACGCACAGTGGCTGATTTCATAAGAGCGGTTTATTTTCAGCGGCGTGGCAGCAGTTTCTGTACCTCGTCTGCGGCGTTGTTCAATGCCTCTTCCGGCGTTGCTGTCTGTTCTACGACGCGCGACAGATTATCGACGATTGTCTGGGTCACCTTCACGCCGTTTGATCCTGGAAACGCATACCAGGGTATCATCAGGTTCATCTGGTTAAGACCAGCCTGAAACAACGGGTTCTGTTTGTAGAAATCAGCCAGATATTCGGGTGACTTCGCGGCAAGCTCATTATTGGGTACGTAACCCGTTCCCGGAACGACTACCGATGCGCCATAGGGCCCGGCGGCAAACTTTGCAAACTTCCACGCAGCTGTCTGCTTTGCTATATCCTTCGTCAGGATTACCACCGCATTGCCGCCCGTCGGGAGACGCCCTTTGTCGGGATTGAGAAGCGGCAATGGACCGGTGCGCAAATCAAACTTGCTGCCGACATTCTTGATCGTGTTGCGCAAGGCGCCTGTGGTCTGAAATGTAAAGCCAACCTTACCGGCGACGAAGGCCTGCTCGCCTGCCTGTTTTGTCAGGACCGGCATTCCACCTTCCTTGGCCAGACGGCTGACGAGGTTAAATGCAGCAACACCTTCGGGGCCATTGAAGGCAACTTTCTTTTCATCGGGAGAAAGCATGGTGCCGCCCGCACCAAAAAGCAGCGCGGAGAACATCCAATCATCCCCTTGCCAGCGAAAATCGATGCCCTCATTACCGTTTCCGAGTGCCTTGACCTTCGCTCCAAGCGCGATGACCTCGTCCCATGTTTTTGGAGGCTGATCGGGATTGCCACCCACTTGCCGGATGAGATCGGCATTGTAGTACATGATGGGGTTTGAGGTGGCGAAGGCGAGACCCACCTGCCGATCGCCAACCTGGGCCAGGCGAAGGATATTGTCGCTGAAGCCTTGGGCGGCCATGTCGGTCTCTTTGGCAATCAGTGGCGTCATGTCCACGTTCACACCGCGTTCGGCAATCATGCGGAGCCGGTTGAGGCCGATAAAGGTGATATCAGGCATTTCAGCAGTGCCTGCCTGACGCAAGATCGTCTGAATACCTTCTTCGTAGGTGGCCGAAGGGCTGACAAAACTGATCTTGATGTCAGGGTTTTCCTCCATGAATTTCTTGGAGATAACATCCATTACATCCTTGAAAAAACCCGGCATCGGGTAATGCACATTCAGCGTTGTCTCTGCGAATGCGGGTATGCTGAAAACAGTGGCGATGGCGGCAGCCGCAATCGTCTTTCGGAAAAAGCTCATTATTATCTCCTGGTCTTGGGAATGATCAGCCTTTGAGGCCGGTGAGAGTGATGCCTTCTATGAAGCGCCGTTGTGCCAGCAGAAATGCTGCGACAAGCGGCAGGGTAATGATGAGGGTTGCGGCCATCAGCGCGCCGTAGTCGTCACCTGCCTCTGCTGCACGGAAAAATAGCAAACCAAGCGGGGGGGTCGCCCGTTCCGTGCCGGTGATCACGATCAGCGGCCAGAACAGATCATTCCAGTGGGCAACGACCGAGAAAATCGCAAAGGCGGTCACTGCGGGCCATGCATTGGGCACTATTACGCGGTTGACGATGGCCAGTTCCGACATCCCGTCGAGGCGGGCAGCCGCGATCAGGTCATCGGGCATGGCGCGGAAGAATTGCAGAAAAAGAAAGATGCCAAAGACCGATATGAAGAACGGTGCCGACAGGGCGAAGTAGCTGTTGAGCATGCCGGCCTTGTTCAATGCGACGTAGATGGGCAACGCGGTTGCATGAATGGGAATGAGCAATCCGAGCATGACGAGGGTCATCATGGTCTGGGCCGCGCGGAATCTCAGCTTCGCCATGGCGTAGGCGCATGGTATCGCAATGACCACCTGAAAGAAGAAGATCAGCGCGCACACGATCACTCCATTAAGCAGGAGTTGCTCCATAGGCACTCGCAAGAAGGCTTTGCCGAGATTTTCCCACAAAGCCCAGTGTTGCGGCAGCAATGTCAGCGAGGATGAGAAGATTTCCTCGCGTGATTTGGCTGCGGTTGAAATCATCCAGATATAGGGAGCAAGGAAAAGGAGGGCTCCGGCTGACAGGATGCCGAGACGCAGATTACGCATGGAGAACAGAGCAACGTTTTTCATGTGTAATGCACCCGCCGGTCCAAAACCCGATATTGGATGAGCATAAGAACGATCAGGAAGGCCAGGAAAATGACAGTCATAGCGGAGGCATAGCCTACACGCAGAAAGATAAATCCCTCCTGATAAATGGTAAAAAGCAGAACCTCCGAGCTCTTGTTCGGACCGCCCTCGGTCAGGGTTTTGACGGTCTCGAAAACCTTGACCGCATTGATGACACTGATTGTGGTGACGAACAGAGTTGTTGGCCCCAGCATTGGCCATGTGACGAGACGAAAACGCTCCCAGCTGCCCTTGGCGCCATCGACTTCCGCTGCCGCGTAAAGCTCGCGCGGGATTGCCGTCAGGCCCGCAAGGAACAGCACCATGTTAAAGCCGACCGACTGCCAGATGCCAATGATTGCCAAACTGAAAAGCACGGTGCTGCTGCTGCCGAGCCAGTTTGGTCCTGCGATACCGATCATGGAAAGGATGGCGTTGACCGGGCCGATTGTCGGATGAAGCAGATACTGGAACACGGTTGCCATGGCGACAAGTAGCGAAGCAACGGGCAGAAAGTAGACTGTACGGAAGAAGGTCCGCCCGCGTGTTTCCCCTTCAATCAACAAGGCGACGGCGAGGCCGATAAACACGGAAAACGGCGTGACGATTGCCGTATAGATGGCGGTGTTCTTGAGTGAGATCAGGAACGTCCGGTCACGGACCAACTCGATATAGTTGCCGAAGCCGATAAACTGGAAGTCGTCATATCCCAGTTCGTAATTTGTCAGGCTGAAAACAAATACAGCGAGTGTCGGCAGCAGGATCAGAACGACAATGAGAACGATCGCCGGGGCGGCCAGCTGCCATGCTACCCTTTCCTCGCGCCTGGCTGCGCGGATCGCTGCCTGCCTTGCAGAAGAGCAATTGTCCTGAAGCGGTGTCGCCAACTCACGCATCGACGGCAATCCTTGCCGGGGTTCGCAAGGGAAGGCGCGATCCGTCCTGACCGAACACCAGACAAGCACCCTTGTCGATCTGCAGCATAATCGGCGAGCCCACGCCAAGGTGCGCGACGTCGGCAGGGGCGGCCTTGACAACAAGGCCTTCATCGATGCCAGCCGTGTCTGCCGTCACCAACACTTCGGAGCCCAGAAACTCCAACCGTGAGACTGTCGCCGCAATGCCCTTTGAGCCGGGGGACCGCAATTTTATGCGCTCTGGCCTGATCCCGACGTGGACTGATGTTCCCACCGGCCCCGTGACACCTTCAAGGATTGCCTTGCCGCCAAAAAAGATGGTGCCATTCTCGGATGTAATGGCGCTGATAATATTGATACGTGGGCTGCCAACGAATTTCGCGACTTCGATATGGCGCGGGTCGTCATAGATACGTGACGGAGAATCGAACTGCAGCACCTTGCCGCCCATCATTACCGCGACACGGTCAGCCATGCTCAATGCTTCGGACTGGTCATGGGTGACGTATATGGTGGGGACACCGGCGCGCCGATGCAGATCGACAATCTCGGCACGTGTGTGGACGCGCAGATTGGCGTCAAGGTTGGAAAGCGGTTCGTCCATCAGGAAGACGCCGGGTTGCCGGACAAGTGCCCGGGCCAAGGCGACGCGCTGACGCTGGCCACCGGACATTTGGCCAGGCTTGCGGTCGAGGAGATGGTCAATCTGAAGGCTTGTTGCTGTGGTAAACACCTGCTTTTTGATCGCCGCTTGAGCGGTGGCTCGGCCGGAGACGAAACGGCCGATGAACGGCATCCGCTGTAGCAAGGAAAGATTGCGCATGGCGAGCGGCACCGCGATATTCTGTGCGGCAGTCAGGTGCGGATAAAGTGCGTAGGACTGGAAAACCATTGCCACATTGCGGTCAGCGGGATGATCGGCTGTAATCTCCCGCTCGCCCATCCAGATGCTGCCGGTATCGCCGTGATCCAGACCGGCGGCAATTCGCAGCAAGGTACTCTTGCCACAGCCGGATGGACCGACAAGCGCGATAAATTCGCCTTCTTCTGCTTCAATGCTGACATCGTTCAGTATACTGTTTGCGCCGTAGGATTTGGAGATATGCCTGAGGGCGAACGCGCTCATATGGTTGTCTCCGCCGTCGGCGCCTTTTTTGCGCGCGGATAGACCTCTTCGATGACATCATCGAGTACGAAACGGGACAAGGTATCGATTTCGACGATCTCGCTTTTCACGGTGTCCGTGAGTGTGTGGATCGCCGCACCAAGAATGCGCGCGCCGGGCATGTCGGGCTCCATATCTCCGACGATGAACGAGGACGCAGGGGCCCAGACAAGGCTGGTATTGTTGTGCATGCCTTGCCAGCCACGATGCAAATGCCCGCTGGCATGGAGGGCGACATCATATTCCGCAAAGAGATCCAGAAGTTTTTGGCGCGGAGCGGGACGAATGCTCCAATAGCCCGTTTCGCCTTCATCGGCTGTATCGACGAAGAGTGGCTTGTGCGCGAAGACAGCAATGCGGCGGGCTTCAGCGTCGGCAAGCGCAACTTCAAGCCAATCGAATTGCTCTTCTTCTTCCGGACTGTCAGCACCCAGGATGAGACTGTTCAGGCCGATCAACCGCCAGTGTTTGCTGTCGTAAGTCCAGCGGTCCGGTCCAACCATCTCACGCCAGCGGTCAATCCGGGTTGCATTAACCGGCTGTGCACTTCCGGGCATGTGACCAATATCGTGATTGCCGGGCAGACTGAGAACCGGAGCAGAAATTTCGTTCAGCAGTTTGGCCGAGAAGGCAAGATCGTCCTCAATATCAGCCCCATCAACAGCCAGGTCGCCCGTATGAATAACCAGATCCGGATTCTGGTCTGTGACCCATTGGGCCAATGGTGACCAGTTCGCGTTGAAATGCGGTTTGGACGGGCTGAGGTGAGTGTCAGTGATCTGGATGATCCGCACGGGATATCTCTCTTTAAAAATCAAATGTGAAGGCGCGAATGCGTTGCGGCAGACAGGGGAAATACAATTCGAGCATACCCCGTCCAGCGCGGGGTCTTCATAGGCTTGGTCTGTGACAGCTGCGTTTCAGGCTAATGACAATTCGATGAATGCGGATACGATCGGAAATCGCCCAATGCAGCCGCTGGATTTGCACAAACGCCGAATTCCGGGAGATAGTGGCAAGATTTCAAGTATTAAATTTGCAGGGTCAGGCGTTCGGTTCCGCTCAAGGAAATCATAACGTCTGCTTCTAGCCGATATCGTTGAAAAGCGCGGTATTGCTGGAGCTGGCATGTTGTGATGCAATCGTCGCATTGACTTGCGGAGGATTGAGCGACGACCGGATGTCAGACAGCTCCAGCGCAACTCGTCTACGACTTCTGCCTCGATGATCATGTCTCTGCAGACCATATGCGTTGCGAGTGGGGCGGACAGGGGACTTGATGAGGCCGATCAACTGACCGGCTGAACCGGTTGGGTACGATCTACGCCTGCGGCTTGCCAATGCGTTTAAGCAAGAGTGTAACTGCGGAGGGTATTGGTGCGATGACAGGCGCCAAGAACCGTTGGCTTAACCAGTGCGCAACTTGACCCAGCGGTCCGCCGCCAACAATAACGGCTTCTGCTCCATCATGCAGAAAACATTTTTCAACGGCACTGAACAAAGCACTTTTCAGCCTTTCCTTGTTGGCGACAAGCGCTTCAGGTTCTCCCTGTGTCAGCCGCGTTCCGGTAAACAGATTACCGACGCCAAGACTCCCGGCCTTTGCGGCAAAGCTGCTAACCAAACCGGGCGTAATGGTTGCGATCCCGAAGCGCCGACCCTTCATGGAGGCGTCGAGCATGCTCGCCTCGCATATGCCAACCACCGGAAAGGTGACCAGATTGCGCAGGATGTCGATGCCTGGATCACCGAATGCTCCAATGATAATGCCATCCAAACGGTCGTTTTCTTCTAGCGCCATTTCAATGACACCAGACGCAGAAGCAGCCAATTGGCCTTCATTCAGGATCATCGGGACACCGCGCTTTGCAGTGACACCTTCAATAACAAAGCCGGATGGGAGCGCATCGCGTGCGATCGCAACCATCATCGCTGTCGTCTCTGTTGATGTATTTGGGTTTATCAAACGTACGCATGGCATATTCTGAGGCGTTCTCCTATAAGCTGCGCAGCTCCCTTCATTTGGTCGTATGGTCGTTTGTCGAACGAGACTAACCAGGATGAATGCAGGCAACGTGCCTGTCATGATGGTGTGTAATAAGGGTGGGTACCGCTATTCGACATCCTTCGGCGGCTTTCTCACATCGTGGTGCGAAGGCGCAGCCAGGCGGCAGGTTGGTAAGGTCAGGAGGCGAGCCGGGAATTGTGATCAGCCGATCACGACCATGTGCCAGTTCCACCCGCGCGCCGAGAAGGCCCTTGGTGTATGGATGACGGGGCGCGGAAATAATATCGGCCACCTTACCTTCCTCAACGATGCGCCCGGCGTACATAACTGCAATGCGATCGGCAATTTCCGCTGCCACGCCGATGTCATGTGTCACAAAAATAACCGAAAGACCGTATTCGCGTTGTAGCTCACGGACCAGCAGCAAAATCTGTATCTGCACAGTTGCATCGAGCGCCGTCGTGGGCTCATCTGCCAGAAGCACCTTCGGATTGCAGGCGATTGCCATGGCAATCATGGAGCGTTGAAGCATGCCGCCTGACATTTCGTGGGGATATGTATCGAGCCGCCGCTCTGGCGAAGGGATTCGAACTTTCTGAAATAGTGAGAGCGCGCGGTCTCTGGCGCCAGCGCGGCTGACCTTTTCGTGTCGCTGTATGGTCTCCGTGATTTGATCGCCAATTGTATAGACCGGATCAAGGGCCAGACGAGGTTCCTGGAACACCATGGAAACTGCCCGCCCACGCAGATTGCCAAGTTCTTGCTTTGACATGCCCAACACATCTTGCCCGGCGATATTGATTGATCCTTCGATCAATGTGCCCGGAGGATGCAACCTTAGAAGCGAGCGCATGGTCACGCTCTTCCCGGAACCGGACTCGCCGAGAAGGGCAACGACCTCGCCTGGGCGAACTGCAAGACTAACTCCACTGACAGCCTTGACTGGCTTGCGGCCACGCCAGAAGGTTACCGACAGATTTTTGATATCGATCATCGGCGCAACCTCAGACATGCTTCATTCCTCCATCATTGGCGCGGCTGTGACCTGAGCCTGGAAGGGACATCAGACAAGCGGTTTTGTGCGTATCAATCTCTCCAAACAATGGCGGCAGGGCTTTAGTACAGATAGGCTCGGCAAAGGAACATCGCGTATGAAACCGGCAGCCTGATGGAGGATCGATCGGGTTGGGCGGATCTCCGGCAAGCGGCGCCTCGGTTGTTCGCTTGGCAGGATCCGCCTTGGGCATGGATGCTAAAAGTGCAGCCGAATAGGGATGACGGGTCGCCTCGAACACGGCATCCCGGGTCCCGATTTCCGCGACCCTGCCAAGATACATCACCATGACCCGGTCCACCATAAAGCGGACAACATTCAGGTCGTGGGAGATAAAAAGATAGGTGAGGCCAAAATCTCGCTTAAGGTCGAGTAATAGGTTCAACACCTGCGCCTCGACCGATTTGTCGAGAGCCGAAACTGCTTCGTCGAGAATAACAAGACGCGGTTCCAGAGCCAGAGCCCTGGCAATGTTAACCCGTTGGCGCTGACCGCCAGAAAGCTCGTGCGGATAACGACCAGCAAAACGTCTCGGTTCCAGACCCACGCGATCAAGCAAATCGTGGGTTCGTGCCAAGGCTTTGTTTGCCGATACACCATGGATGCGCGGTCCGAAGCTGATCGAATCCTCAATCGTTAGCCGCGGGTTTAGCGAAGCATAGCTATCCTGAAACACCATCTGAACCTGTCGGCGATAGTCGGGGAGTGGGAGTGTGCCACCTACTGTCTCGCCGTCGAAGAGAATTTCACCTTTGTCTTGCTTGATCAATTGCATCAAGAGGCGTGCCGTCGTGGACTTGCCGCATCCGCTCTCGCCAACAACACCGAGCGTTTCACCTTTAAGAATATCAAAATCAATCCCGTCGACAGCGCGAACGACCCGCTTGGTCTGGAACAGTCCCTGGCCTTTCACCGGGAAATGTCTCTGCAGATCCCGGACGGAAATCAGTGGTTGAGCGGGGCCACCACGATCTCTGGGGTCCGTATCCGGTGAGGAAGCGGAAAGACCGAGTACGCTCATGACTTTACATCCATGGCCTTGCGCAGCCCGTCAGAGAAAAGATTGAAGCAGATTGATGTGAAAAAGATCATCACCCCGGGCAAAGCTGCCACATAGGGATTGGTATAGATTGCAGTGCGCAATGTATTGAGCATAAGCCCCCACTCGGCGTCCGGGGGTCGAACCCCAAGACCCAGGAAAGACAAGCCAGAGGCGAGGATCATCGATACAGAAATGAGACTTGTGGCGAAGACGAAGATTGGCCCAAGCACATTACCAAGAATGTGGACCGTGATGATTGTCAACGGTCCCGCTCCTGAAGCACGCGCGGCGTCGACATAATCGAGGTTACGCACTTGAGTGGTAACGCTTTCTGCAACGCGCGCGATCTGCGGAATGAAAACCACCGTCAAGGATACGAGCGCATTGGTAAGACCCGAGCCGAGTGCACCTGACAACGCGACCGCCAGCAAAACCGAGGGAAAAGCATAGAACACGTCAATCGTCCGCATGATGAGGCTATTGGCGATGCCACCAGCATAGCCCGCAATGATTCCAATTGCTGAGCCAATAACAAAGGCGACGGGAACCGGAATGACCCCCATAACAAGAGAAAGCCGCGCTCCGTAGATCAGCCTGGAAAGGATATCGCGCCCGAGTTCGTCCGTTCCAAGGATATAGCCTGGGGTGCCGATGGGTTTCAAACGTCGGATAATACTTGCCTTGGTAGGGTCGTAGGGCGCCAGATAGGGTGCGAAAAGTGCAACCAAGATGAGGATGAGTATAAGACCGAGCGCGATCACGGCAATCGGATCACGGCGGAGCCGATGAAATACACCACTCCAAAAACCCGCAGACCGGACGATCGCCGGAGGCGCAAACACAAGGGCAGACGAAGGGACGGCATCCATGCGTCAGCTCCTTTGAATGCGCGGGTCGATTGCGCCTTGCAACACGTCGACAACTAAATTGACAAACACGAAGAACATGGCGAGCACAAGGATGGTGCCCTGAAGGACGGGCAGGTCGCGGGTGAAGATGGCGCCGTTCAAAAGAAACCCGGTTCCCGGCCAGGAAAATACCGTTTCAATAAGAATTGATCCCCCAAGCAGATAACCAAGCTGCAGACCCATTACCGAGATTGCTGTGGGCGCGACATTGCGAATGACGTGCCTCATGATCTGTCGGGTCATAAGTCCTTTGGCGACCAGCGCCTGGGTAAAATCCTGCAAAAGAATATCCGCGACAAGCGATCGAATTGTTCTTGCGATGATGCCCATCGGAATGACAGACATGGTGATGGCCGGCAGGATCAGGTACCGGATATAATCCCAATCAAAGGAACGTCCGCCCGACCCGCCAGGGCCCCCTCCCATTGCCGGTAGCCAGCCAAGCTTTACCGAAAATGCGATGACGAGAACCATACCGAGCCAGTAGTGAGGGATGCTCACACCAATCATTGACAGACCCGATGCGACACGATCGATCCACGTGCCGCGAAAGACGCCCGCGAGGAAACCCAGGCTGGCGCCAAGTGTGAAGCCGATCACGGTTGCCGCGACCGCGAGGATCAACGAATTGACTGCCGCATCACCGATTTCTCCGATGACCGGACGTCCAGTTGCGATTGAATTGCCGAGATCACCTTGTAGCGCTCTCCGGCCCCACAGGCCGTACTGTACAATCAGCGGTCGATCGAAGCCGTAAAAGTTGCGTATCTGTGCCTGCTGTTCGGCAGACGCATCAGAAGGTAAAATGGCAGCCAAAGGGTCGCCAGGTGCGATATGAATAAGTAGAAAACAGACAATACTCACACCGATGGCCACCGGTATGACATGCAATAAACGTTTCAAACTATAAATCAGCATGATGTCCTCATTGAAAACAAATCGAGGCCTTGCAACGGGGATGCACCGACAAGATGGTGCATCCCCCGCGCCGCGTTATTCCTCAACTGTTATTGCAGAGAAGTCCTGGAACCAGTTCTGTGCCTGAACGAAGCCTTTGACTTTTTTTGACATCGCTCGTGGATTGACATCATGGGTCACCATCAAAAACAGCGCTTCGTTTACGTATTTTTCGTGAACCTGATGCAAGACCTTGTCCTGTTCGGCGGTGTCGAAGGTGTTGCGCACCTTGTCAAACAGGGCATCCATTTCCGGGTCACAATAATAGCCCCAATTCGTGCCAGCTGGTGGAGCGAGATTGCACTGCAAGTGACGGATAAGACCCGTGAATGGATCCTGGATAAAATAGCTGTAATTGATCGCCGTCGCGCCCTTCGAGCTCGCATCCTTGGCGCCTGCCCGCCATATATTGATGACCGTATTCCAGTCGGCGACCTCATATTCGATGTCGATGCCGATTTCGGCGAGTGTCTGCTGAATATATTCGTTCATCTGTAACGGCAGCATCTGACCTGAGCCCGAGGAAGAGATAATCACCCTGGTCTTGATACGTTTGTTGGGCCCATAGCCGGCCTCTGCCATCAGTTTTTTGGCTTCCTCAACATTATAGCTCGGTTTGAAGGTAGGATTTCCGAACCACTGATGGTTTGGTGGCATAAACCCTTCGGCCGGTATCATGAGGCCGCCAAGGAGCTCTTTGAGACCATCGCGATCAACAGCGAGGTTGGCCGCCTTACGCACACGGATATCGTTCCACGGCGAACCTTCAACGCGCGACAAGTGCCACGTCCAGTTATGTGGATAGGAATTGGTAACAATCGCGAAACCAGCATCCTTGAGGGATGCTACTGAATCTGGAGCCGGTGCCTCAATCCAGTCCACTTCCCCGGATCGCAGCGCCGCGACGCGCGTATTTGGTTCCGGAAGTGGAATGAGCACCAGCTTGTCGAGCTTGGGTACGCGCTTGGCATCCCAGTATTCCTTGTTTGGTGTCAATTCGGCACGTTCGCGTGGCGTGAATCCGCTCTCAAGCTTCCAGGGCCCTGTTCCTGACGGCTTTTGGGCCACCGCATCCCAACTCTTGCCTTGAGCTTCCCAATTAGCGGGAGACGAGATGGTGATCCAGCTGAGCTGATAAGGCAGCGTTGCGTCGGGCGACTTGGTTGTGATTTCAAGCGTGAGTGTATCCAGTGCTTTGTAACTTGCGACAGCGGGAATACGGGATTTGCCTTGCGCCGACTGTCGGGGGTCGAATTGCGGAGCATCCTGCTTCAGTAGTTTGTCGAGATTCCAGATAATTGTGTCAGCCGTTAAAGGGCTGCCGTCATGGAATTTGACGCCAGCGCGCAGTTTGAACGTCCACTTTGTTTTGTCCGTCGCATCAACTGCCCAAGATGTCGCCAACCCGGAAACAAGTCCTGAAGGTTCATCGGCTTTGGAAAGATCCCATTCCACCAATGAATCATAGACGGTATAGCCCATGAAACGTTGTCCTTCGCCTCCCTGGTCAGTCTGGCCCGTGGTAAGAGGGATGTCAGAAGCAGTCATGCCGATACGCAAGGTTCCAGCAGCGAAGCTGAGGGTGACGGCAGACAGCGACAGGGCGATGGTTATCGCTCCCACACACACAGCTTGACTTAATTTGGTGGCAATAGCCTCTTGGTTTCGCGGTGTATGCGATGTGCCTATCTGTTCCCATTTCATTCTTTATCTCCGCACTGGATGTTTCCAACAAAGGAGAAGCAGGTTTCATGCCAGTTTTCGTGAAATGGTGTTTTCCTGCCAATATCAGCGAAACTTGGGTTCTTGCAGGCAATATCAATCAACACATCGGCTTATAATCTGGCGAACTGATTAATCATTGTGCGGTAGCCACGTCTTGGTACGGGATGATTAGTTGGAGAAATGACAACAGGCTTCGATGGATGTGTTGCAAACGTTTCGTCCATGATGGCTGTGGCAGGCACTGCTCCCGCAGGGCTTTTACGACAATAAATTCCTGAAGGATCGTTGCCATCGATTTTGCTGCAAATGATAGGAGTTCCACGACAGGTTACTAAGCTAGACGTTGAGGGTGCGCTTTTGCTCATCATCATCGAAGAGCGTGGCGACAACGAAAGACACAGTTTGAGTGCACAGGTAGTTGTTGTCAGCGCTTCCCCAGTTCACCCAATTTCGAACCTAGTCAGGTGCGGTAATGCAGCTGGCCTCGGCACCGATCTACAATGTTTTTGGCGAGAGCGAAAAGCGCGACTTTGAAAAATACAGTAAACAGTTTTTGAGCTTTGCGGATCTGAAGCCGGAATTCATCGAGCAGCTCACGCAGTTCAACGCCAACGGCTATGGGGTAGGGCAGGTCTTTGGAACCTTGGCGAAAAGCTTTGCTCATATCGCGGCGAAAGATATGATGACCTAGCTCGAAACGCTATCGGACGATAAACGTGAGGTGCTGATCCGCAATGCCAAACTCGTGACGCGAGATGAGCACGGCAAGCCCATGCTGACCGCAGAAAGCGATTTGGATGTTATTCCCGGAGCGCGGGCAAGAATGAAGGGTCTCAAGGAGGAAGACAGGCCTTCGGGAAATCCCACGCGGGCAATCAATCCGACGCCTGCCAGCGTTTATGGCCACGGAAAACGGCTATAGGATTCCGGGGCTGAACATCGACCTCGCTCCCTATCATAGGAATTGAGACAGTATGCGAAGACATGTTAAATTTGGCCGAACTTCTCTTGGCAAGGTTCGATCAGCAGCTGTTATGCACCCTGTTTGGTTTTCACTGTGAAAACGGGTGCGGCAGCACAAGTGGAGGCGATTGAATTTCAACAAGTCGCTTCTCGAACATTTCCGTTGGCTTCGCCCCCAGGCATGGATCAATTCTGCCGTCAGTGCTGCAGCGCGGAGCAGCCAATGGCTGTTCCCGATTTGGTTACTAGAAACGGTACCATTGGGTAGCCGGAAAACTGGAAATCACTGAAAGTCTGCTGCTTGATGGCACCGGGCAGTGCCAGAAATCGACCGCAACACTTTGCAAGGCGTGCGTTTCGCTATCGATGATGGAACCGGGTACTACTCGTTTGGGAAGGGGTGCAGGACATCGGCGTCGACCGGATCAAGCTCGACAAGGTTATTGTGACGAACCGGTCCGCAGCGGGACTCATTGCCGACATAATCTGTATGGCCCGTGCGAAGGGCCTGAAAATCACCGCTAAAGGCGTTGAGCCAGCAGAGCAAAAAGAATACTCGGCTCGCTGCGGCTTCGCTAATTCAACATTTTTATATTGAGACGATAATAATATTATTTTCTTTCTTTCGAGATGCGGGAGGTTCTGATGATTGAAACACGCTTGCTACGGCAGTTCATTGCCGTCGCTGAGGAACTGCATTTCAATCGCGCGGCGCTACGGCTTCATATGGCACAGCCGCCACTGAGCCAGGCAATCCGCCGGCTTGAAGCCGAGGTTGGCTTTAACTTATTGGAGCGCACGAACCGTAGCGTTGCCTTGACGCCAGCTGGCGCTTCCTTCCTGCAAACGGCGAGGGAGATCCTGCTCTCACTTGATAACGGGCTCGCGCGCACTCGGCGCGTCGCCAAAGGTATCGATGGCCACATAACAATGACCTTCATCAATATTGCGCCCTATTCGTCGCTGCTGCGGGCGCTGCGAACCTTTCGCGGCGCCCATCCTACCGTTGAGTTCACCATGCGTGAGGCTCCGACACATGAGCAGGTCAAGGCTCTGGAATCTGGTGTGGCCGACATCGGAATTCTGCGTTCACCGGGCACCACTACTCCCGAATTGTGTTATGAAACTATATTTTTTGAACCCTTCGTTGCTGCATTACCCGCAGGGCATAGACTACAGTCACATGACTCCATCCCGCTGAACGCACTCAGCTCTGAATCTTTCGTGGCTTCGTCCAGAGCACTGGGTCAGGGCTTCCACGACCAGATCATAAGTCTTTGCCAGGCCGCCGGTTTTTCGCCCAGGATTACTCAAGAAGCGCGGCGCTTGCCGACCTTGATAGCTTTGGTCGCGAGCGGTTTTGGCGTTGCATTGGTGCCGTCGTCGCTGGCATCGAATGCACGCGGGGACGTTGTATTTCGCCCCATCAGCGTTGATGCGCCTGATAATATCCGTCATCTCAAATTGCTGATGGCCTGGAATCGTGGCCAGGCCTCGGCAGTTCGGGATCGACTGATCGATGAGATCAGAGGCAGCATGGGCCCTGACGCTTCGAACAAGACTTAGATCGTCTTATTTCGGGACATATAAGATATTTTACGAGCTGCTCCGAAACCGCTACTCCGGCATCCCGGCTTTGCGCCCATGTTGTGGTTTTTCCGAGATCGTCAGGATATTCATATGCCCCTTGCCGTCTACATGTTTTCCCTGTGCACGTTTGCATTTGGCCTTTCTGAATTTGTCGTAGCGGGTCTGGTATCTGCAGTCGCCATTGACCTTCATGCTGACATCGGGATCGTTGGTACCGTCATTGCGACCTATGCCTTTGGTGCCACGATTGGAGCGCCTCTGTTGACGGCACTTGTCTCGCATTGGCAGGAAAAGCACGTTCTGATCCTGGCGATGGTCATTCTTGCCGTGGGAAGCCTGGCAATGTCGGTTGCGCCTGATATTTTTACTCTGCTTGTAATCAGGTTCGCTGTTGGTCTCAGCCATGGGGTTTTCATGGCGGTTGCTTCAGACGCAGCAACAAAGCTCACCGATCCGGCAAAGGCCGGGCGAGCCGTCTCGGTCGTTTGGATCGGATTGACGCTTGCCCTCGCGCTAGGTGTTCCCCTGGGCACTTACCTCGGGAATATTTGGTCGTGGCGTGTCATTTTCATATTCATCGGCGTTCTGGGTGTACTGGCAGGAGCAGGGTTATTAATCTTCATGAACGGCAATGCACGTGATAGCCATACAACAACTGGTCGAGGGGCTTGGGCTGCCATCAGAGCGATTATTCATCCGCAATTGATGATTGCGGCAGGCGTCGGTGTTCTGGTCAGCCTTGCGACCTTTTCGTTCTTTACGTTCGTTGCCCCATATCTGCTGGAGATAACGGACGCTGACATTCAGGGGCTCAGTGCGGCAATGCTGTTGTTTGGTTTATGTACAGTCGCTGGAAATCTCATCGGTGGCTATATCGTCGATAAGACGGACGTTAATCGGAGTGTTATGATCGGGATTTTAGGACTGGGCCTCAACCTTACGGGTCTCTATCTGTTCAACAACTCACAATTTACAATGGTGCTGCTCATCGGGCTATTGGGGGTTTCCTTCTTTTCCACCGTTACGATGCTCACAATTCGTCTTTTGAAAGTGGCGCAACGTTACGTTCCCGGATCAACAGCAGTCGCTGCCGGTCTCAATATTGCGTCCTTTAATTTGGGAACTGCTCTTGGCGGTGTGCTCGGCAGCGCGACAATTGCCAGCGGGAACTTGCCGCTCATTCCCCTGGCCGGCGCATTTGTGGCAGGGGTCGCAGTTCTGATCCTTGCAGTACAAATGCGACGTGCAAAGTGGGAAACCGAGTGGATGCGGTAGATGTTGCTTTTGCCTTGCGGCTCGCCAGTGCCGGTCCTGAAAGCAGGCCTTGCATGCAGATCTTGGACCGGCCGATGCGAATAAGCGGGACCGGCGAACGGTTTCTGCCCTTCCATGTCGTCTAGCGGGCTGAATTGGGTTCTGTTGCAAGAATCTGATTTGAACAGATGCGTGTCAACTCCGGACGCAGTTCAGCAAAGTGTGCGATCTAGCTAACAGAATGGGATACGTTGCCGCCCGCAGCCAATACCTCAAACAGACGTCGCAATTCGTGCGTGGTGCTATTAAAAGCGGACATGGAATTCTCCATGAGCCAGATTCAGAAGGTGCACGTTGCTCAAGATCAGACCTGCCAAACACGGTGATGCAAAGGCGCTCACCCAGTTGATGCATCAATCGAGTGCCTATGAAGGCAACTACGCCAGCATTCTGGACGGCTATGCCATCACGCCCGCCCAGCTAGACGCAGAAGTTTTCTACGTCGCCGTCCTTCAGGACGCTATAGCGGGCTTCTACAGCCTAACGCTAACCGACGAACCGGAATTGGACCTCATGTTTGTTGCCGATCACGCTCAAGGAACGGGAATAGGTGCGAAGCTATTTCAACACATGGTGGCTGAGGCAAAGCGACGTGGTATTCCTTCAATTAAGATTGTCTCCCACCCACCTTCTGTCGGGTTCTACCAAAGGATGGGGGCCACGATCGTTGGAACTAAACTGCCAACAATGAAGGTGACTTGGGCGCGCCCAATATTGAACCTGGCAATCTAACCTTTCAGAGTAGGGTGCGGATGGCTTATTTTGCAAAATGGACGCAATGAAAGTGGATAGTCGGTATTCCACCACCGCAAATCGACTTCGTTATAGCTATTAAACGACAGCTTTGCTTAACAAGCGATCCTGATTGAAATGGCCGGAATGCGGGCGCAAAGCCATTATCGCATCAGCACGTGTGCTTATAGATCCTTGAACCCTCAATATGCTCGGGCAGCTTGTACAAAAGTGCTGAGATAGCTCGCGAGTTGCGTCAGCCGTTCTATCATGCAGTCCGCCATTCATTATAATTCGATCAGTGCATAATCTTTGCAATAGTTTAATGGGTATTATAGACATCTGCGCTACAATCGAAATCGTTGAAAATTAGCCTCTTATAGGCATTTTCAAAGGAAGGTTTTGCTGACAGGACTTGTAATAGAATAAATGCCCAATCCTCAGTAAGGATGCTCAAGTTCTGCCTGTTGGGAGGTAGGTTCGATGTCGTTCGGGCCTATCACTTGGTTTACCGTTTTAATGATGGAGACCGGCGGGGTGTAAGGGTGCAGAATGAATGTCTACTATGAATGTGTTGCTACCGGATACAACGAAAGATTGGGTCGAATCCCAGGCAAAGACCGGGCACGCTAACCGCGACAACCGCCTGTTCTGAATTATTAGACGATTGATTTGCCACGTCGATACTTTCCGCAGGAACAGGTGCCGAACCAGCGGTGATGATAAAGACTATCGGAAGTTCAATTTCTATAGATCGGTGAATGCAACGACCGAAAACGCCCCCCTCAGATTAGAACCACTTGGTTCTGGCGTGCGTTATAGCCAAAAAGGTCGGATTAGGGGGGCGCTCCAGGAGCACCTCCCTCGTTCATTTAGCAACGATAAAGACTAGCACTAAACCGTCATTTTTGAATACATGTTGAGACGGTGTCTTTTGTACACTCGTCAAGGCCCGTGAAGACCGGATCTTCAACGGTTTTTCCTTCTATAAGATCAATCATAACGGATGGTGCTTTGTAGCCCATCTCGAATGGACGCTGACCAACCAAAGCGGTTACCAAGCCCTCACCCGCAATAGCAACCTCATCTCCGATAGTATCTGCAGCCGATATGACGAAGTCGTTACTCGCAATCCTGTCTTTCAATGGCCGAACCAGGTCCCGGTAAGGTTGCGGCGCGCCGAACAACGGCCAGCCACCTTCAATCGCAAAAGCATCTAGATCCGGATTTGCGGCGAGGATGTCCGTCATTGCCTGAACACCTTTAGCTCCATCATCGTTGGTAAATACCGGGCAGCCAGCGACTTCAGTCCAGCCGCCTTGCCCCTTCAACTCTTTCGCGCCTTTTTCCCCGGTTAGAGCATCGCGGGTACCCTGGGCACGGCGCAAAATGTTGTCAGCGCCAGGATTACCCTCGATCAAGCATATTTTTCCCCCGTTTGGCTTCGCCTTCTTAATGTACTCACCGATCTTAAATCCCATAAGGTAATTGTCTGTACCAAGATATGTCTTTCTCAAAGCGGAGTCTTCGGCAGCAAGATCTGCATCCAGGGTCATAATGGGTATCGTGGGGCTTGCCGTTTTCAGGGTCTGTGCGATCAGCTTGGCATTTGAAGGCGAAATTGCCATCGCCACCGTGTCAGATTTGCCAAGCATATCCTGTACAATCTGGGCTTCTCCCGCCTCATCAGAGGTAGACGCTGGTCCAGTGTAAAAACACTCGTATTCTGAATTGGCATTTTCACTATTCCATTTCTGGCAGCCCTGATTGATTGCCTCGAAAAATGGGTTGTCCAAACCTTTTACGACGATTACCAGTTGTTTTTTTGCGAAAGCGGGCACGACGTTAAGGGCCAGTGCAGCCGCAGCAATAAGTAATAGCGATTTTTTCATTAGTTCCTCCCTTTAGTACGTTGAATGATGCACGATACTCTATTTCGGAGTGGGCGCGCTCGCATGTGTTCGCACGATATTTCTGGGCTCAATCAAACAAAATACGTCTGTGTCAAAAGATGAAGCGGAGTGTTTTTATATGCGGGAAATTGCCTGCGCTTGCCCAAGGCCGGCGCGAACTCCCGCTCGGCCTGCCAAATTCTCCTCCCTCAGCCAGCTAATAACGATCTGAGCGAGCCGTCAATCTTTATTTATCGTATAAAATGACTTTTGGGCCATTCGTAGATTGACGCTTATCTCGTGGTTTGCATAGATGTCGTCGTTGTCTGGCCTCGGGAGGAGACTGGTCGAAACACCTGCGACTTGCGAAAACGATCCGTTTAATCGGGCCTGCGGTCGATAGGAAAGGGGAGGTGGAGCAGTGGCAGTTCTCGAACTTGCAAACGTCTCACGACATTTCGGTGCTATTCAAGCCGTCAACGATGTATCTTTTACCATTGAACCGGGTGAGGTCGTCGGTCTCATGGGCGACAATGGGGCCGGCAAGTCGACTTTGGTGAAAATGATTGCGGGCAATTTTCGACCGAGCGAAGGAGTGATGCGAATGGATGGGCAGGAGCTCATTATGAACCGCCCGGTAGACGCGCGTCGGCATGGTATTGAAATTGTCCATCAAGACCTGGCGCTTTGTGACAACCTTACAGCCGCTGCCAATGTATTCCTTGGTCGCGAGTTGCGCCGGGGCATATGGCCTTTGCGTATACTGGACTATGCTGCGATGTACCGACGTTCCGGACAAATATTTGCTGAACTAAAGTCGGAAACGCGGCCCCGGGATCTGGTCAAACAGATGTCTGGAGGACAACGGCAGGCGGTAGCAATTGCTCGAACACGACTATCCGATGCCAGACTCGTTCTGATGGATGAGCCAACTGCCGCGATTTCAGTTCGACAGGTCGCTGAAGTACTCAACTTAATCAGGCATTTACGGGATCAGGGAATAGCCGTGGTTCTCATCAGCCATCGCATGCCCGATGTATTCACCGTTGCAGACCGCGTAATCGTTATGCGGCGTGGTCGAAAAGTTGCGGACAAAGCAATAAAGGCGAGTTCGCCTGAAGAAGTAACGGGGCTCATCACCGGGGCAATTGAACAAGCTGCGTAAAGCGATGTTCATGTAGCTGAAGGAACGGACGTCATCATGGCTACCACGCTTGACCAAACGATTGACCAAAAACAGGAAAGTTGGCTATCTGCGAAACTGGGCAGCCAGACCTTTTGGGTTCTCGCAGCAGTAGTATTAGCCTGCATTTTTCTTTCTTTTGCTACAGATTCCTTTGCAACATCAAAGAACCTCTACAATATCACGCGAAACGTGACGTTTGTGGCAATCATCGCACTCGGGATGACGCTCGTTATTATTACAGGCGGCATTGATCTATCTGTTGGATCTGTCCTTTGCCTTTGCAGCATGGTGCTGGGCGTGGTTATGCATGCTGGCTATAGTATTGAAGTGGGCATCATTGCATCAATTGCAACCGCGCTCGTCATTGGTGCTTTCCATGGTGTTCTGATTGCGTACTTAGGAATGCCGCCGTTTGTTGTTACGCTCGGCATGTTATCGATCGCCCGCAGTCTGGCGATGGTTGCTTCAGGCAATACGGTGGTGTTCGAATTCGGTCCGGATCAGGCAAAACTCCTTTCTCTTGGCGGCGGGGCTTGGTTCTTCGGCATTGCGAATCCGGTCTTGTACATGATTGTACTGGCATTGCTGACAGGTTTTATTTTGCGGTGGACCCGGTTCGGCCGGCATATCTATGCCATTGGCGGAAATGAGCATGCCGCCACATTGACGGGTGTTCCCGTCCGCCCGATCAAGGTTGCGGTTTACATGATATCATCACTGTCAGCCGGCATTGCAGGTATCATTCAAACTGGATGGCTTGGCGCGATAACGACAAATATCGGTTCAGGCCTGGAGTTGCAGGTCATTGCAGCGGCGGTGATCGGTGGGGCCGCGCTGGCCGGAGGCGTTGGAACTGCCTTGGGCGCATTGGTGGGGGCAGCTTTGATTGAAATCATTCGCAACAGCCTCGGCTTGCTCGGTATCAACGCATTCTGGCAGGGTTGTTTTATAGGCGGGGCAATCTTGGTGGCAGTGCTGTTCGACCGACTGCGTAAGTTCCGGCAAAATCAATAGGGAAGTCAAAGTATGAGTAAGCGGATTGTTTTCACAGGCGGTACAGGAAAGGCCGGTCGTCACGTCGTGCAATATTTGGCTGACAAAGGCTACGACATCTTGAACGTGGATCTGACGCCGTTAGACCATCCCAGCGTGAACACACTGGTGGCGAACATTACTGACAGCGGGCAAATGTTCAATGCCTTGTCCAGCCATTTCGGATTTAATGGCTTTGAAAGTGGCAAAGGTCCGGCACCAGTGGATGCCGTGGTTCACTTTGCCGCTGTTCCGCGGGTCCTGATCAGACCCGATAACGAGACCTTTCAGATCAACACTATGGGAACCTATAACGTTATCGAAGCGGCTGTTAAGCTTGGCATACGAAAGATCGTTATTGCGTCGAGCGAGACAACCTATGGTGTATGTTTCGCCGAAGGTGACAAGGATTTTCATCATTTTCCCCTTGAGGAAGATTACGACGTTGATCCCATGGACAGTTATGGCCTGTCAAAACTCGTTAATGAAAACACGGCACGAGCATTCGCCGCACGATATGGTGCCGATATTTATGCACTCCGGATAGGCAACGTTATCGAACCTCACGAGTATAAATTGTTCCCGGATTTCCTGGCCAGGCCAATGTCGCGCAAACGAAACGCGTGGAGTTATATTGACGCTCGCGATCTTGGCCAGATTGTGGATTTGGCGATACGCAAAGATGGTTTGGGCTTTCAGGTTTTTAATGCCGTAAATGACACGATCACGGCTTTGCTTCCAACGCGCGAGTTTCTCCAGCGGTATTGCCCTGGTACAACGCTGCGCCGTGAAATGGATGAGTTTGAGGCGCCTTTATCCAATCGGAAAACGCGGGAAGTCCTGGGTTTCAAAGAGAATTTTAACTGGCGAGACCTGGTGCCTGAATCGGAACTGTAGCTTGGGACGCCTGGTCGTCTTTGTGCGAGTAAGATTACCGCACGTTTTGTGCGGCCAGGTCGCATCGATTTAACCAAGCAATACGCTGGGTGGAGCGCCACGGGGGAAAAATGACTGAGGACCGTTGATACATTCAGGATTATTTTGAACCGTCGAAACCCTCGTTTGTCTCGGACACTTGCGTCATATAATAACGTGTAGCGGCGACGGTTCTTTCACGGCGCAACCACTGACGGTTGCCATGACAGTTTTTGGGCCGGGAAAGTCAGGATGGTCGATGCTGCCGGATCAAATCTTGAGGCGACCAACATGCTTAAGGGTTTCTGAACGTGATTTGTACGGAATCGGCTGCGTCGCCCCGCACGAACGTCGCGCCTATCGATGAATGGGGTCCTTCCACAGGACGCCTTCCGGTCTTTCCACCGCTTCAATATCAAGATTGACGACAATGGGATCCTGGCCGGAGCGCACGAGCACGCATTCGAGTGTCTCGTCTTCACTCGCATTGATTTCCTGATGCGGCACAAAGGGCGGAACATAGATGAAATCGCCAGGCCCGGCTTCCGCGGTAAACTCGAGACGGTTCCCCCAGCGCATGCGAGCCTTGCCCTTGACGACATAAATGATGCTTTCAAGATCGCCGTGGTGATGGGCGCCGGTTTTGGCATTGGCATGGATTGTTACCGTTCCAGCCCAGATTTTCTCCGCACCAGCCCGCGCGTTGTTGATGGCCGTCGCGCGGTTCATGCCAGGCGTCTGGGCCGTATTGGGGTCCAACTGGTTACCAGGAATGACCTTGACCCCGTTGTCGCGCCAGTCAACCTCCTGATGGGGGTGTTCGTCACCGTGCGCATGGTCATGATGCTGGGGGTGATTGTGGTCCTTTGACAATGTCATTTTCTCGATCACGATGGTTTAAGCGGCAGCAGGTGCGCAAAAGAGGGCCCATGGTTTTGATGAGTCCAGGCTAGTCCGGACAAGCCAGACTTGGCCGAAACCGGCAAAGCGGACTGAACCTGCCCGGTAGCTTATACTAACATAAAATTCTAACACAGGGAGGGGCACCTTTCGCAACCGCAATTTCTGACCGCCGTGTAACCGGTTCGCTTAGCCTGGCATATCTTCAGCGCGGTGCAGCCTCAGATCAGGGGAACGATCACAATGTGGAAGGAGCGGGGGCGCTGTTCTTCTAATCCGTTGACCATACGGTGGCGGATGTGGGACTCAGTGACATAGGCAATTCCATCATCGGTAACCATAAGGTTGACGGGACTGTTCAGATCCTCCGCGATCACCTCAATCTTGCGTTGACCAGCGACAAGCGGTTCGGCGATCCGCAATACCCGACCGTGACCGCCAGCCCCAAATTGCCCCACGCCTGCTGGCCTTCATGCGCGCCTATCCAGACTTACAGTTCGATTTGCACTTCAGTGATCATGTGGTTGACCTCATAAGTGATCGCTTTGACGCCGCCGTTCGCATCGGTGCGAGCGAAAGCTGCGGCGATTATCGGGTGAAGAAGATCGCTGAGAACGACCGTTTCCTAGTAGCCTCGCCATCCTACGTCGATGCTCATGGCAGCCCTACGCACCCGGACGAGTTGCAATCCCACAGTATCCTGCATTTCTCAACGTTCATTCACGGCGCACGATGGAGACTGAACGAGCCGAACAGTTTGTGGAAGTTTCGGTCGATCCCATCATGCACTCGGACAATATCGCTGCTTTGCACCATGCGCGCTCGATGGTCGAGGCATCGCCATTCTTGCGAGCTTCGTCGCCAATGCAGACCTGGCCACTGGACGGCTGGTGCCTGTGATGGAAGGATACCAGCCAATATCAAGCACGGTCTCGATCATCTATCCTCGTGCGCCAATCGTCCCAAGGAAGGTGCGAGCCTTCATCGACTTCATGACCACAGAATTCATACAAATAACTTAGAGACTGAAGCACGGTTTACCTTGTCTCCGGCGCATTGATAACACTTCTGGCTGATGTGTTTGTGCTTTACCTCAGACCAAGAATTTCCACTGGCACATGAGCGGTCGCATTTCCGCTATTATCACCTGATGTTAGATGAGCAGGCGAACAGATATTCGCGAAGACGGATGCATCGCCGAGCGGGTCCGTAAAATTGACGGCATGACCACCTGTTCGATCGGCCATATCTCCAAAGCGAAGCGTCTGCTCGAAAATGATGCTGATTTCGTAACACTGCGAGACTTGCTGGCTAAACGTCGCGAGGACAAGGTAGCACTGGTTTCGTTGATGAAGGAGACGCACAATCTTTGCGACGGCATGGCAATACAGTGACCGCCAGCCTCCCAAACCGGGGTTAAATCTAAAGCAAAACTTTAGCCAGATCTGGCCGTTTTGCCACATTAGCGAACGGCGATCGCCGCGGCCGCTCCTGCCATCATGCCAGCGCTCGTACGATTGGCAATCATCATAGCCTTGCGGTGTTTGAGCAGGCGTCGCGTCTGCGCCGCAGCTACAGTCCATGCAACATCAATGGACACGACGACGACCAACATCGTCGCAGTGAGCTCGAACCAACCGACTGTCGAAATGGCATCGAGATCGACAATCGTGGGTAACAGAGCAACATAGAACATCATCGTTTTTGGGTTGCCCATCGTAACAGCAAAGCCTGCTGCAAAAAGTTTTGCCTTGGATATTTCGCCAGGCACGGTCTGACCAGTGAGGAAAACTGGGGCGTTCCACATCTTCCATGCCAGGTAGAGAAGATAAGCCACGCCGATCCATTTGACGATAAGGAACAGCGGTTGGAACATTTGAGCGAGGACAGATAAGCCGCACACCGCCAGCGCAAGCCAAATCGCTTCGCCAAACCACATTGCAGCCAAAAACGGCAAGACGCCTCTATAGCCTGTGGCAATAACCCTTGACACCAATGCCGCCACGCTTGGTCCTGGAGACGCAGATGCGATTGCCAGCGCTACGGCGAATACAAGAATTGATGTAAATTCCATTCTAAACTCCAGACCGATTTAAGTGCGACCAGACGTTATGGCTCTCCTATTAAACTTCACCCTCAATCCCGGTGATATCAGAAGCAAAGAAGGGGCGCATGAACGTCCTTTCGTGCCTTATTACACATCCACTTTCATCTCGGATCCGATCGACTTTAATGAACCGAGCATCAACCCCAAACAAGGAACGAAATCGTTCATACGAAGCCAGACCATCAAAACTAAACAAAGCGAGAGCCTTATCGCTGGCTCCTTCCGAAGGTAGAAAATAACCGTGATGTGTGCCTCCGTGTTCGGTCACGAGATAAATCCAGGCTGACGCGAACTTCTCAAATATCTCGATCTTTGTCGGATCGATCTCATAGTTAACAACACAGGTGATCATAAAATTTCCTCTCGTACGACGAAGTGCCAGAGTGTTGCGGTTTGATTCCTTAACCGACGTCTGACACAGAGGTTCCGAAGGGATTTGAATTAGAGATTTCACGCATTCAATTTTGGAGTGCACAAACGGGTTAGCCCACCGGTCACTGTCGACTTCCAAGCGTTTCATATCATTGGTTCATTGTTGGGACGCATCTTGTGTCCTCTAACAGTCCCGTCGGATTCCGATCAAAACGAATACGCCGTAGTCCAGCGACAATATTTGCAACGGGAAAGCAGCCGCAAAGACCGTCCCATGCTTCGGCGCCTCGGGGAAGAAGGCGAGCGTTGGCAGGAGAGTGGGAATTCGCTCGGCTCTTGGCTACTGGCCGGCGGCTAGTCGCGATAGAAGTACGGGGCGGCCGGCTCGAGATTGTCGATTTAACGACGAACGCTCACCCGCCAGGAAACCCCGACCGGCTGGTTGCTCCGCGATTGAATGACGGATATCCTGCGGACTCATCAGAGCAGTCAATGATAAAAAAGATCAATGCGCGCGACTTCCAGCACACGCGGCCTCATCATTTTACGACCGACGATGGCTGGTTAGACTTTGTGAAAATTTCAGATTATCTTTTCGCCATGTCTGAGCCGCGTCACTGGAATGAAGGGCACTGATCCTGAACGTTGTCGCATCATCAACGTAAGATATGCTGGCGTACTGTGACAGCGCAAATGTCCGCTTCCGGGAAAGCCACCTCATCGCTGCAACGGCGAAAGCGGGCACTTTACAATCCGGCAGATACCGGCCTCATTTCTGCCGTTAAAGTGCGGACACGGTGTGCGAAGCTGCTATTGGCGTTACCGCCAGGCGCTGCCGTCAAAGACTCTTAATGAGTAGGCAATGATGCGTCGTTGGATAATGGTACCTGTCGTCTTTGCGCTGGTCATCGCCGGACTGTTCGGCATCTTGCGTTTGACCAACGCTAGAACCTTCCAGCTCTTTGGCGATCTCCTAGCCCGCGTCGACACTGATCAGGCCGTTGTGGCGCTTACCTTCGATGACGGTCCCACAACCGACTATACTCAACCCGTGCTCGAAATTTTGAAAGCGCACGACGTTAGGGCGACATTCTTCCTCACCGGGCGAGAGACTGCCCAGAATCCGGCAGGGGCCAAAGCTATCGCGGATGCCGGTCACGAGATCGGCAATCATTCCTGGTCGCATAATCGCATGATCTTCGTGAGCTCCGCAACGGTTCGCGAGGAGATCGAGAACACGGATGCTGCGATCCGTGATGCCGGGTATAAGGGCGAGCTGCATTTCCGTCCTCCATATGGCAAGAAACTCGTCGCATTGCCTTGGTATTTGGCGCAGAACGACCGCACCACGATCATGTGGGATGTGGAACCTGAAGCGGATCTGGTCACAGCTGCTGATCCCCAAGCTATGGCTGACTATGTGATTACCAATGCGACCAACGGCTCGATCATCATCATGCACGTTATGTACGAAAGCCGAGGGGCCAGCCGGCAGGCATTGCCCGCTCTGATCGATGGTCTCAAGGCGCGGGGCTTTAAATTTGTCACAGTTTCCGAATTGCTGGCGCTGCAACAGGGAAGTTCAAATTGAATAGAACTTAACAGGACGTCATTGCCGACAATGAGAAACGTCCGAATGTCTCGATTTCAGGCCGAACGGGTACCATTGTTAGTTTTAGGCTGTTCATGGCCCAATCAAGCGTCTCCTTTGCCGATGCTCTCCTCGCCCTCGGTCAGGTTTCCGAAACATTCGATAAGCATCTCAGTGAGGATTCTCACTTTTCTCGTGGGATACCGACCGGGCGGTCTCACGACGAAGATGGCGGCCGGTGGAACCGGATAACCTGTCATGATTGGCACCAATGCGCCCGACGAGATATGATCGGCGACGAGCGGTTCGGGTAGATAGGCGACCCCTATCCCCTCCAAAGCGGCCGCCACGAGCGATACTCCGTTGTCAGCTACGAAACGCCCTTGGGGGCGCACCAGGACAATCTTGTCGACATCCATAAATTGCCACGTTTCAGCTTCCCGCATGACCACCTGGTGATTCACAATCTCATCCGGTGTTACGGGAGCGCCGTGAGCCTCGACGTAGGCAGGACTTGCGACAAGTTTGCCAAAGAGTGGTCCCACACGTCTTGCGACGAGGTTGGAATCCTGAAGGTGGCCTACACGGATTGCGCAGTCAAAACCTTCTCCAACGAGATCTACGAAGCGATCAGTATAGGAAGAACTGATATGCAGTTGGGGGTGTCGGCGCGCCATCTGCGAAAGGACAGGAGCAAAATGCGTTGGACCAAATGACAGTGGTACGGCTATGCGCAGGCGGCCTCGAAGCTCACCGGCCGGCAACATCGTTTCCTTTGCGACATCCAGTTCGGTGGAAATCCGGGCTGCGTGCTCCCTGAATGTAACACCTGCTTCTGTCAGCGCTATACCACGGGTCGTCCTCGCAAGTAACTGTGCGCCAAGTTCCGCCTCGAGCTGGGTGATTCTCCGGCTGACCATCGACTTCGAAATGCCCAGGCGCAGCGCCGCTGACGATATCCCGCCGGCATCAGCGACCTCGATGAATATTCTCAGATCCTCAAGTTGCACATCGCGTTCCTTTTCCTGCAACACAGCGTCACACGATTTAGGTCTACCGGCTCGCAGAAGACAATGACAAGTTGGCTGCGGATGGCTCTCCGATGAGGGTATCCTCGCAACATCTCTTAACGAACCGCCAATATAGGATCTATATTCAATGACCTTTCGTAACGGCCTCAATTCTCTCCTTCGTCCCGAAGATTCCGTCCTCGTTCTGATTGATCATCAGCCTTACCAGCTAACTAACCTCAATAGCCATGATCCTCAGGCCGTCGTCAACAACACGACTGCGCTAGCAAAGCTGGCAAAAGCCTTCAATGTTCCGACCATCCTCACCAGCGTGATTGCGGACCGCGGCGGCAAGCTCTTCAAGCAAATCACAGACGTTTTCCCAGGGCAGGAAGTAATCGACCGGACCTGGGTGAATACGTGGGAGGACAAGAAGGTGGTGGACCTGGTGAAGGCGACCGGTCGCAAGCAACTAATCATCGCAGGTCTGTGGACCGAAGTTTGCGTAGCGATGCCAGCGATTCAGGCAGCTGGCGAAGGCTGGGATGTGACTGTAATCACTGACGCATCGGGCGGAAGCTCAACCGAATCTCATCAGGTCGCCATCCAGCGGATGATTGCGGCAGGCGTTAACATGATGACTTGGATGGCTCTTGCTGGCGAGTGGCAGCGCGACTGGGCTCGCACCGAGCACGTCGAAGAGCTGACCGAAGTGCTCATCTCGCACATGGCCGGCAGCGGCATTGCCTATCTGTGGGAGCAGCAGTTGCTCAATACCCCCGTCCCGACAACCAAAGGCGGCCATTAAATCCTTCCTGGGGTGATGGGGACATCGACGGTTGCGCCGCGACTAGCTGGGCGATCTGTCGATCCTCGTCATCTTCAATCGGTCTCAGCTCCGTTGCCGAGACGCCCAACCAGTCGGACGTGATGGCAGACTTTTTCCTGTGCCCCGCAACATCGGTTGCGCAATAGGCCGCAATGGTTGTGGTTTCAGCATGTGACAGCCGTCTTGTTCCGTCGCTGCATCGCGACCGGCTTTACAGGCTCGGATGCGGGAACCATTTCCCTACCGACAGGTTATGGTTCGGGCCGTCAGAGAGCTCCGGGTAGTGGAGGTTGGTGAGGGATAAAATGCCTTCTACGTTGATCCGAAATACCAGCTATGATGAAGCGGCACGGATATTGTCAATATGGTTTGTGACAAGCAGAAATCGGTACGACTATATGGATGTGCCGCCTGGAATATATGACGATTTTCGCCAGGCCTTTTCCAAAGGACGTTTCTTCAACCAGCACATTCGCGACGTGTATCGCTATCGCATCTACCGATCTTGAACGATATTTCCGGCGAAACCACCTCGATCAATCCACTGGAGTGGTCAAGGGCTCCGAAAGCATTGATGAGCGATAGTGCTGTTTGCTAGTTTGAATCTTAGCTTAACAAGCCAGCGGCATCTGTCAGACGACATCTTCACGGTGCGCAATGCGCCTGACTTCCTCAGCCGCAGCATCAAGAATACCTTCTGCCAAACTCTTGTCCCCCATGATACGGGAAAGCGTGACGGCACCAACCATAAGCGAAAGTATTGTCATCGCCTTGGCGCTGGGGTTGGAGCTCTTGGCTTCGTTCATCAGTTCATCCAGCACCTCAAAGTGAGCCGCTACTCCCTCTTCAAATGGGTGTCTCACTTCGTCACTCTGGCGCACCGCATCAGATCCCAGCGCCACCAATGGGCAGCCATCTGCCATTTCCTCGCGATGCCCCATTGAAAGATAGAACGACATCACTGCCTCCAGGGGATCGGAGCTTGTCGCGGCAGCTGTCGACCATCTGCGCGTCGCACTTTCCATGGCGCGGCTGGATGCCAGAGCAGCAAGGTGTTCCTTGGATGAGAATTGCTTATAGAATCCACCTTGCGTTAGACCGGCACCCTTCATCAGATCCTTCAAGCCAATTCCATCAAAGCCACGTTCTCGAAAGAGGCGGCTGGCAACGTTGATCACCTTTTCTCGATTTTCCTCTGCCTGCACGCGGCTCACTCTCATATTCGCCTCCGATTAGATTTCATTTGACATCTATGGCATATTTAGATTTAGGTCGCAATCTAAATTGTACGGATCGCTCGCCAAACCGAGAATGTAAAATGAAACGCAAATATGTCCTGATATCTGTAGGTCTTCTGGGAACGGTGGCGGTCGCTGCTTTTATCTTAATGTCCGAAACCACTGAACGGAAAGCCGATGCCGCGGATCCGAGGACGGTTGCACCGCTCGTAAGGGTGACAGAGGCGAAGAAGACTGCATCGGCAGAGCGGTCGTTTACCGGCACAGTCGCGTCACGGGTGCAAAGCAATCTCGGTTTCCGGGTGCCGGGCAAGATCGTCCAGCGGATGGTTGATGTGGGTCAGCAGGTTCGGGCAGGTCAGGCTCTGATGCGCATAGATGAAACAGATCTCCAACTCGCCCTTACGGCCAAGCGCAATACGGTCATCGCGGCGCGGGCTGTCCTGATCCAAGTACAGGCAGATGAGAAACGCTATGCGGCGTTGGTGAAAAATGGACTGGCTGCCACCCCACAACGTTATGAACAAGCCAAAGCAGCGCTCGACACGGCCTCGGCGCAGCTTGCGGCCGCTGAAGCTGACGCCAGTGTCGCAGAAAATGCAGCCACCTATAGCGTTCTACTTGCAGATGCAGATGGCACTGTCGTCGAGACGCTCGGAGATCCAGGACAGGTCGTGGCCGCGGGCCAGACGGTCGTTCAACTCGCGCAGGCTGGCCCGCGTGAAGCCGTTGTCTGGCTACCTGAGACGCTGCGGCCCGACATAGGATCCCAAGCTGAGGCCAGTGTCTATGGAACCGACGGTATCAGCGGAAAGGCGCGCTTGCGACAGATCTCCGATGCTGCCGATCCGCAGACCCGTACCTACGAGGCGCGTTACGTCCTCGATGGCGCCGCCGCCTCTGCCCCGCTCGGCTCGACGGTGACGATTAAAATCCTGGACGCGCACAGGCAGTCGGAGGTCGCAGTTCCGGTAGGTTCGATCCTGGACAACGGTGGGCGGACGGGTGTTTGGGTCGTCAACGGTGCCACCCTCACGGTGACGTTTACACCAGTCGAAATCAAACGGATCAGCGAGGAGATGGCATTTGTCACCGGTGTCAACATTGGCCAGAGGGTTGTCGCTCTTGGCGCGCATCTCCTGGAAAATGGCGCAGCCGTTAGAATTGCCCCGCAGCAAGAGGTGACAAAACAATGAGCTTCAACCTGTCAGCTCTTGCCGTTCGCGAACGTGCCGTCACCTTATTCTTTATCGTTCTATTGGCTGCGGCGGGGGCGTATGCCTTTGTCAAGCTGGGACGCGCCGAGGATCCTTCCTTTACCATCAAAACCCTGACGGTCACTTCCGTCTGGCCAGGCGCGACGGCGCGCGAGATGCAGGATCTTGTCGCTGAACCACTGGAAAAGCGCATCCAGGAACTGACCTGGTATGACCGTGTCGAGACGACGACACGGCCTGGCTACGCCTTCCTCACCGTCACCTTGAAGGATAGCATGCCCCCGGCCGCCGTCGAAGAAGAGTTCTATCAGGCGCGCAAGAAGCTCAGCGACGAAGCCCGCAATCTGCCTCCGGGCGTGATGGGCCCGTTCGTCAATGATGAATATTCCGATGTGAGTTTCGGTCTTTATGCATTGAAGGCGAAGGGGATGCCGATGCGGGACCTCGTGCGACAGGCTGAGGTCATCCGTCAAGATCTCCTGCACGTTCCGGGCGTCAAGAAAATCAACATCATCGGGGAGCGCCCCGAACAGATCTTCGTCGAATTTTCCTATGCCAAGCTCGCGACACTTGGAATATCGGCAACCGATATCGCCGCAGCTTTGCAAAGACAGAATACGGTCACGCCAGCTGGCTCCATCGACACGCGTGGGCCGCAGGTGTTCATCCGGTTCGACGGAGCCTATAACAGCGTGCAGGCGATCGCCGATACGCCGATCGTAGCGGCTGGGCGGACGCTAAAGCTCTCCGATTTAGCGGATGTGCGGCGCGGGTATGAGGATCCGGCAACATACATCATCCGGCATGAAGGTGAGCCGACAATCATGCTGGGCGCCGTGATGCAACAGGGCTGGAATGGTCTTGATCTCGGCAAGGCGCTTGAAGCGCGATCCGCCGCGATCGGGCAGACACTGCCGCTGGGCATGACGCTCACCAAAGTCAGCGATCAGGCTGTCAATATCGAAGAGGCGGTTGGCGAATTCATGCTCAAGTTCGCAATGGCGCTTGGCGTCGTGCTGTTTGTGAGCCTGGTTGCCCTCGGCTGGCGCGTCGGCATCGTTGTCGCACTTGCCGTGCCGCTGACGCTCGCCGTCGTTTTTCTCATCATGCTGGAAACCGGCCGGTTCTTCGATCGTATCACGCTCGGCGCATTGATCCTTGCGCTGGGCCTCCTCGTGGACGACGCCATCATTGCCATTGAAGTGATGGTGGTGAAGATGGAGGAGGGCATGGACCGTATCAAGGCGGCCGCTTATGCCTGGAGCCATACGGCAGCGCCGATGCTTTCCGGCACACTCGTCACAATCATCGGGCTGATGCCAGTAGGCTTTGCAAGATCGACTGCAGGAGAATATGCCGGTAACATATTCTGGGTCGTGGGCTTTGCGCTGATCGTTTCATGGTTTGTAGCAGTGATCTTTACGCCCTATCTCGGCGTCAAGATGCTGCCCGACATCAAGCCTGTAGAAGGCGGACCGCACGCAATCTATGACACGCCAAACTACCGTCGCCTGCGCTCCCTCATCGAGTTTGCGGTTCGCCATAAATTCATGACCTGCGCCGTGGTCGGCATCACAATGGCTGTCTCCGTCGTCGGGATGGGAGGCGTGAAACAGCAGTTCTTCCCGACATCGGATCGACCCGAAGTGCTGGTCGAAGTTCGTATGCCCGAGGGTACAAGCATCGAGACCACGACAGCCGCAGTGGAGAAAGTCGAAGGCTGGCTGCAAACGCAGCCGGAAACAAAAATCGTCACCAGCTATGTAGGGCAGGGAGCGCCGCGCTTCTTCTTTGCCATGGCGCCGGAATTGCCCGATCCTGCCTTCGCCAAGATCGTTGTGCTGACGCCCGATGCGCATGCGCGTGAGGATTTGAAGCATCGCTTGCGCCTCGCCATTTCCGAGGGACTTGTCCCAGAGGCATCTGTGCGCGTGACGCAACTTGTCTTTGGGCCCTACACGCCATTTCCGGTCGAGTTTCGGATCATGGGATCGGATCCGGATGAACTTTACAAAATCTCCGAGCAGGCTCTTGCTATCATGAAAAGTGTTCCAGATGTCCGCCAGGCCAATCGGGATTGGGGCAACCGCACGCCGGTGCTGCGGTTCGTTCCCGACCAGGATCGACTCAATCTGATCGGTCTCTCACCCTCCGAGGCAGCCCAGCAGATGCAGTTGCTGCTCAGCGGCATCCCTGTCACACAGGTGCGCGACAATATCCGCAACGTGCCGGTCGTTGCCCGAAGCGCAGGCGAGAACCGTCTTGATCCATCACGGCTTTCCGACTTTTCGCTGATGAGCAGGGATGGCCGTCAGGTCCCCCTTGATCAGATCGGCCGTTCTGAAATCCGGTTTGAGGAGCCGATCCTGAAACGACGCGACCGCACCCCTGTGATCACGATACGCTCAGACATCAACGAGGCCACACAACCCCCGGAGGTCTCCCAACAGGTCATGACGGCACTACAGCCGCTCATTGCATCGCTTCCCCTTGGGTACAGGATTGAGATGGGCGGCAATATAGAAGAATCCCTCAAGGCCAATGTCGCACTCGTCAAGATCTTTCCGGTTATGATTGCAGCCATGTTGATCGTCATCATTCTCCAGGTTCGCAGTTTGTCAACGATGACGATGGTCATGTTGACCGCACCCCTCGGACTTGCCGGGGTGGTCCCGACGCTGCTCGTCTTCAATCAGCCTTTCGGCTTCAACGCCATTCTCGGGTTGATAGGATTGGCAGGCATCCTCATGCGCAACACGTTGATCCTGACAGAACAAATCAAGGAAAATCAGGCAGCCGGTCTCAACGATTATAAAGCGGTCATTGAAGCGACAGTACAACGGACACGTCCGGTCATCCTCACTGCACTGGCCGCCATTCTCGCCTTCATACCCTTAACTCATTCTGTGTTCTGGGGATCGATGGCCTACACGTTGATTGGCGGAACGGCAGCGGGAACCGTGATGATCCTCCTCTTCCTTCCAGCTCTATACGCGGTATGGTTTCGGATAGAGCCAACGAAAGATAGCCGCCAGAGCTCGGCGTCGGTAGTTCCTGTATAATATCAGGATGGAATAAGGCTTTCGTATTCTGGCTTATCACTTAGTGAGGAGATTTATCGTTTTTTGGAACCACCTCGGTCTGTGGCATTTCGCTTTATTCAGCATGGTCACGGAGACAGAAGATTTCGATGGCCAATTCGAACACCACAACCAATCACGATAAAATTCGCAAGTGGGCAGAAGCGCGCAATGGCGGGCTCTCCATTGTCTGGACCCAGGGAAAGGGCGGAATTTTTCGAGATTTTTGATAATAGCAAATTGGCATTTCTTCATCCGGAAGAGACCGACGATGGCGCTCAGAGCCGGTTCAACAAATTTGTCAGCCGGGACTGACTGCAATTAATTATCTGCCGGACGTTAGGTGAATAATCCGTACCTTCTGAAGGGATGCTCTATTGCAGATTTGTATGGCGGTACTGCATGGCTTTATGCGCGTCCGGTATTCCAACTGTCATGCCCAATATTAGGCCATCGAGAATGATCAGGCTGCATTGTTCGAAAAGGCTTCCGCCAAACTGCGCAGTCACGTCTACAGGTACGTGCAATATGACATCAGCAATCTCAGCTAGTGGACTGCCCATTTTCCCCGTGAGTGCAACAACGGTTGCTCCCTCGGACTTGGCTATCCGGGCAAAACTCAAACCGACGGGTGTCTCGCCTGACGCCGATAGAATCAGAAGTCCGTCAGTTTTTCGGATTGAGGGCGCGGTTGCTTCACCCACAAAGTGAACCTTGCGCCCGATATGCATGAAGCGCATTGCAGCCATTTGCGCAGACAAACCGGAGCGACCTTGTCCGGCAAAGAACCAGCGGCGTTCGGAATTTGCGAAAACCTGTGCCAGGCGGTCAAAGGCGTTTGCGTCTATCTTCGATAAGGCTTCTGTTAATTCCTGACCAACAATCAGCCAGGGTCCTTGAGAAACAGTCATCGGCAATACCTTGGTAGAAGCGCGCGGTTGGGCATCAGCTGCGCCTGCGAGATTGCGTCAATGACAACGGGTAACGGACAGGGTGATATGCCATCGAACTGACATTCACCGGGCGATATTCGCTATCATAGGCAATTTGATCGAGAGTAAGCACAGCCGCAGGAAGATCAAGTTGCAGAAACCCGGCCTCTGATTCTGTCGCAAGCCGGGCACTCAGCGTTGATTGGCCACGGGCGGGAATGACACCATAGCGTTCTTTGAACTCGGCATAGAGCGACCTGTTTCCGGTGTTCCAGTCTATATCCAGAATGCCTGGTGTCAGTACCTCAGCAAACCAGTCGCGCTGAACGACAACCGGCAAATCATCAAGGAAGCGCAGCCGCTCGATGAAAACAACATTTGAACCTGAAGGAAGCCCAAGCGGACGCGTAATATCTGCGTCGGCTCGAATAATGTCTGCGGCGAGCAATTTCATGCCAGGCTTACGATTATTAGCCTCGGCCGTTTCGGTGAAGCTCCGTACGATCTCAATTTCATAAGTCGGTCGGGGCTCGGTGACGTAAATACCCTTGCCTGCGCGAGTTTGCAGAAAGCCGAGGTTCTCGAGATCCTTGACTGCTTGCCGAACGGTAATCCTGCTCACTCCGTACAATGCCACAAGTTCGCGCTCGGACGGCAGTTTGTCGTTGACCGAGAGTTTTCCGCTGTCGATCATATTTTTGAGGACAGTCCGTAGTTGGACGTAGAGTGGGTCGGGGTGGTTTCGATCGACCGGATTTATTCGGCCACGCCGGTGTGTTTCACTCATCTCGAATCTTCACCCGCTTTTTGGTGTCTGAGCTATCTGGCAGATTGCTACGCCTGTTGTCGAGGTTATTGAATACAAGATGTTTCGACAGTGTTGACATAACTGGTTATGACCAGTAGCAATAGCACAGCATGAGCATTGGAGCAATTCATGAAGTTGACTTTGGTTGGCGGCGGCGGAGTGAGAGCGCCATTGTTTGTTGGCTCGGCGCTTCGCCGGGCAGAACAGAGCGGGCTGAAGGAAATTTGCCTGCTGGATATCAACGAGAAGAAGCTCGAACTGTTCGGGCGTATCAGTCAGGAATTGGGTCGTCGGAACCAATCCCCCGTGAAAATCTCCCTGACCACCAGTGCTGAAAAAGCGCTGGAGGGTGCAGATTATGTTGTTACGACCGTTCGCCCTGGCGACGAAGAAGGCCGGATCAAGGATGAGCGGATTGCCCTCTCACACGGCGTACTGGGACAGGAAACAACCGGGCCAGGCGGATTCGCCATGGCTCTGCGCAGCATTCCGGTAATTTTGGAATATGCGAGGCTTTTAAAGAAAGTCAGTCCGGATGCCTGGCTCTTTAATTTCACAAATCCGGCTGGTCTTGTTGCGCAAGCACTTCAGGATGAAGGCTTTCATCGCACGGTCGGCATTTGTGATGGCGCCAACGGCGCGCAGGAAGCCTTGGCGAAGTGGTTCAAGGTTCCACAAAACGATGTGCACGCAGAAGTGGCAGGCCTCAATCATCTCTCGTTTACGCGAAGCGCAACCATTAACGGGCAAGAGGTTCTGCAGGCCTTGCTGGATGACGAGCGGTTTTTAAAGGCGACGTCGCAGCGGATGTTTGATCCAAAGATTATCCGCCGGCAGCGAAACTGGATCAATGAATATCTCTACTACTATTACTACGCCGAAAAAGCCGTGGCGGCGTTGAAATCCGATGTCCGTACCCGCGGCGAGGAAGTCAAAGACCTTAACCGGACGTTGATCGAGACGCTTGGCTCAATCGACCTTGAGAAGAATGCGCTGGAGGCACTGAACCGCTATTACGCCTATGAGCGCCGTCGTAGCTCAACCTATATGCATTATGCGCTCGAAGATGCTCCAACCATGGAAGAAGCTGATAGCCTGATCGATACCGGCAGCCATGAGGGCAATTCGGAAGAAGGCGAGGGTTACGCTGGAGTTGCGCTTAATCTTGTGGATGCGCTGCAAACAGGAAAGCCTTGCTACAGCGGCCTCAACGTCCGCAATGAGGGATCAATAGACGGTCTGCGCTCCGACGATGTTGTCGAAGTAAGCTGCGTCGTTGACAAGGAGGGAATTCGCCCTTTGCATATCGGCAAGATGCCGGAACCACAATTTCAGCTTGTTCAAAGCGTCAAGCACTATGAACGTCTGGCTGTAAAGGCAATTCGCGAGCGAAGCCGCGATGTTGCCGTTGAAGCTTTGATGGCCCATCCGCTTGTGCTGTCCTATTCGCGTGCAGTTCCATTGGTCGACGAATACCTTGCCGCTCATGCGCCATATGCAGGAGTATGGAAATGACGAAAACCACACGATCAAGCTACGAAGTGATGGTCGTTGGCGAATATTATTTCGATCTTGTTTTCCGTGGCCTGCCGGATATCCCTCGAATGGGTGCGGATCTTTGGGCTCAGGAATTTGATTGGGTGCCGGGTGCAGCATTTTCAACAGCCTTGGCACTGACGCGTCTTGGGACAAATGCCGGATGGTGGTGTGCTTTCGGTAATGACATCTTCAGTCGTATGATCATGGAAGAGGCTCGAAAAGAGAGTATTGACGATGGCTTATTTATCCAACTGGACAAGCCTTGGCGGCGGCTGAGTTCGGCTTTTTCGTTTACCGATGATCGCGGATTCATCAGTTACAGCGAAGACCGTGATCCCAGCCCGACACCGGCTGATCTTGAACGAATCCGGCCAAACGTACTTCTGCTGCAGGGCTTCTCGCTTGATAATGAGCGCAAGGCACTTATCAATGCGGCTCGTAATCTCGGCATAAGAATCTGTTCGGACTGCCAGCACATAGATATGGATTTGTCGGAGCCTGGCCTGACTGACGCTTTGCGACAGATCGATGTGTTCCTGCCCAACGAAACAGAAGCCAAGGCGCTGACCGGCGAAACCGACGTCGAAATCGCGCTCGGCGTTCTTACCCGATACTGCAGCACCGTCGTGATCAAGCGTGGAGCGGAAGGTGTTATCGCCAGCGATAATGGTCGTGTCTACCGACTTCCTGCTTTGTCGGTCGATGTTTTCGACACGACTGGAGCCGGGGACTCTTTCAACGCAGGGTTTGTTCACGGTCTGCTGCACGAGCCGGACTTTATCTCGGCGCTGGAAGTGGCGGTGATTTGCGGCTCTCTAGCAGTAACCGGATATGGTGGCAGGAACCTGCCTTATCTTTCCGATCTTGGCCGATACCGGCGGCGCAGCGCCACCGGCTGATGACTCCAATCAATCAAGAAAAATAGGGAACGATCATGGGATACAAACATAAACTGCTTGCAAGCCTCGCTTTTATGACAGTTGCGGTGGCGCTGCCAGCTAAGGCAGAAACAATATCGATGTTCTGCTCGGCCACGGATTATGAGCTTTGCGAAGAAGGGGCTCAAAAATGGGCAAAATCCTCGGGTAATGAGGTCAAGATCAATCGCACACCGCAAAATCTCGATGACGCCATTCCTATCTATCAGCAATTATTCGCTTCCAAATCGTCTGATGTCGATCTGCTCTATGTGGATGTGATTTGGTTGGGCATGATGAAGGATCACTTCTCGGACCTTGTCTCGCTTGTTCCCGAGGCAGAGGTAAAGGCCCATTTTGCATCGGCGACAGATGCGGCCCGTATCGACAACAAGCTTGTCGCAATGCCCTTCTACATTGATACCGGACTGATGTTCTATCGAAAGGATCTGCTGGAAAAATATGGCAAGCAGGCACCGAAGACTTGGGATGAGCTAACAGCAACCGCCAAGGAAATTCAGGACAGTGAGCGCAAGGCTGGCAATGCCGATATGTGGGGTTACGCCTGGCAGGGCCGCAGCTATGAGGGGCTTACCTGTGACGCCGTCGAATGGATCGCTGCAGGCGGTGGCGGTACCATTCTTTCCGACAAAGGAGAGGTGACAATCAACAATCCAGCAACCGTTGCCGCACTCACTCGGGCCCGGGGCTGGATTGATACGATCTCCCCAAAGGGTGTCTTGAACTATGATGAAGAGAGCTCCCGCGCGCTTTTCGAAAGTGGCAATGCCGTCTTCCACCGCAATTGGCCTTATGTCTGGGGGACATCTCAGGCGCAGGGCGGCAAGCTGGTTGATAAGGTTGGCGTCTCAGCATTGCCAATCGGTGCAAATGGGCAAAAATCAAGCGGTGCTCTTGGTACAGCCTATCTGGCCGTGTCGAAATATTCGGCCAAGCAAGAAAAAGCTGCAGAACTATTGAGGTATATGGTCGGTCTTGAGGACCAGAAAATGCGAGCAATAAAGGGCGGATACAACCCTACGGTTGAAGCACTCTACACCGACGCTGACGTCCTCGCGAAAATACCGTTCCTGCCCATGGCGAAAGCGGCTTTCGAAGAATCCGTTGCTCGGCCATCTGCGGCGACCGGGAAGAATTATAATCGGGTTTCGCGCACCTTCTATCGCGCGGTCCATGACATAATCTCCGGAACCGGCGATGTGGCAGAGGAAGTTGTGCAGCTTGAAAAGAAGCTGAAGCGCGACGTAAAAGCCAACTGAAGCACAACCGCCTGCGGATAACGCCCGCAGGCGGCTTCTCCTTCACCAAAGCTCACGCATTGCAAGTCACAGGTTAAGGCAAGGGCAACGTAATGGCCTCCGTCACACTGAAAGAAGTCAGCAAGAGCTTTGGAGCTTTTGATGTGCTCCGGTCGATCGACCTCGACATTGAAGATGGAGAATTCGTGGTCTTCGTGGGGCCATCAGGCTGCGGCAAATCAACTTTGCTGCGTGTCATTGCCGGGTTGGTTCCTGTCTCGCAAGGGACTGTCTCTATCGATGGAGAAGAAGTTACGGACGTACCGGCGTCAAAACGCGGCGTTGCGTTCGTTTTTCAGTCCTATGCCCTCTATCCTCACATGAATGTGGCCCGTAACATCAGTTTCGCCCTGGAAACAGCGCGAATGACCAAGGTCGAGATTGGTCGGCGGTTGGCCAAGGTCGCCGATATGTTGAAAATCGACCATCTGCTCGACCGTAAGCCAAAGCAGCTTTCAGGCGGGCAGCGCCAGCGCGTTGCGATAGGACGGGCTCTGGTCAGTCAGCCGAAACTATTCCTCTTTGATGAGCCCCTTTCCAATCTTGATGCTGACTTGCGAATGGAGATGCGTTTCGAAATCGCCAAGTTGCATGCCGAAGTCAGTGCCACGATGATTTATGTTACACATGATCAGACTGAGGCCATGACGCTCGCCGATCGGATCGTCATCCTCAATCATGGGCGCATTGAACAGGTAGGAACGCCCCGTCAGCTCTATGATCATCCGGCAAACAAGTTCGTTGCAGGTTTCCTTGGTAGCCCTCGCATGAACTTTGCGTCTGTCAAAAGTGAAACGCAGGGCGTGATCACCGGCCCTGACGGCTTCGAGCTGAAACTGGATCCGTTAGATGCAAAAAAACCAGTGACACTAGGACTTCGCCCCGAATCATTGGAAATAATCTCCGCAGACGCAGGCCTTTGCATAAAGGGTGTCTTTGAACGTGTCGAAGACCTTGGTTATGAGCAGATCGCTTATATCCGCTTGAGCGATGACACGATCTGGACCGTACGCTCCGGAGGGGCAATTCCGGTATATGCTTCAGGGTCGAAGGTTGGCTTGAGATGGAACCCCGAGGATATCTATCTTTTCGATGATAAAGACCGGTGTCTCGACGTTGGCCTAGTTCTGAAGCCAGCAGTTGGAATAAGCCAATGAAAAACAGGGAAACAACCACAGCCTGGTTTTTTCTCCTGCCACTTCTGTTGGCACTTACAGCTGTTGCCGCATGGCCGCTGGCACGGAACATGTATTTCTCTTTCACCGATGCCTTTCTCGATAATCCTGCAGATTATAGCTTTGTCGGCTTTCAGAACTTTATTACCGTTTGGGAAGACTCCATTTTCTGGGGTGCCGTACGCAATACGCTTGTTTTCACTTTTGTCTCCGTGGCGTTGGAGACCCTGCTTGGTTTTGCGATCGCCTTGCTGTTGCATCGCGCCTTCGTCGGGCGCGGGCTGGTGCGGGCCGCTATATTGGTTCCATGGGCCATGCCGATGGTCGTATCCGCGAAGATTTGGGAGTGGATGTTCAATGATCAATTTGGCCTTGTCAACAAGGGCTTGATCTGGCTAGGCTTCCTTGAAAAGGGCGTCGCATGGACAGCTGATCCGTCCCTTATCCTCGGCACGGTTATCTTCATCGACGTATGGGTCACGACGCCCTTCATGGTTCTGCTTATTCTTGCTGGTTTACAGTTGATACCGGAAGAAATCTACGAGGCGGCTGAGGTTTCCGGAGTGCCTGCATGGAAGCGTCTGTGGTCGATCACCTTGCCGTTGGCGACACCCGCCATTGGAGTAGCCGTTCTTTTCCGGACACTCGATGCGCTGCGGATGTTTGATCTGAGTTATGTCCTTGCCGCCAACAATGAGAAGGCGATGACAATGTCAATCTATGCGCGGGATCAACTGATCAGCTTTCAGGACCTGGGTGTAGGTTCCGCCGCTTCAACTTGGGTGTTTCTTATAATAGGGCTGATTGCGATCGCTATGGTGAGCGTTCTCAGACTCGACCGGAATACGGGTTGACCGATGACGGAAGGTTTAAGACATTATTCCAACAGCACCTATCGAAAATTACGCATTGCCAAACGTGCCGGGCTTTATGCGGGTGTGGCGCTGGTGCTCGTTTACATGTTATTCCCTTATTATTGGGCTATTATTTCCTCTACAAAATCGCGCGAAGATCTTTATTCTTTCAGTTTGCTGCCCTCGCTGGATTTCAGTAACTACATCACCCTTTATCACAACCCGATCTTTATTGGTGCAATCGTCAACTCAGCTTTTGTCGCCTTTACCAGCAGCGTGATCTCTCTAGCCATCAGTATCCTGGCGGCATATGCATTGGGGCGGATGAGTTTTCGGTTTTCCCGTATCATTCTGATCTGCGTGCTGATGATTTCAGTTTTCCCGCAGGTTGTTGTCTTGTCCGGAATGTTCGAGGTTATCGGATGGCTCGGTCTTTACAATCGACCGACGGCACTTGTCTTCTCCTATCTCTTGTTGGTGTTGCCATTTACGACGTGGGTTCTGACAAGTTTCATTCGAGATCTGCCGCAAGAACTCGAGGAGGCTGCGCTAATTGACGGATGCTCCCGTCTGAGGATACTCACCCATGTCCTCCTACCACTTATGGGGCCGGCCATTGCCAGCACAGGCTTGCTTGCCTTTATTCTTTCGTGGAATGAGTTTCTGTTTGCCTTGACGTTCATTCTCACCGATGAGAACCGCACGGTCCCTGTCGCTATGGGTCTGCTTACCGGTAGCAGCCGTTACGAATATCCGTTCGGTCAGATAATGGCGGCTTCTGTAACGGTTACGCTTCCGCTTCTCATTCTGGTTCTGATTTTCCAACGCAAAATTGTATCGGGTCTGACCGCCGGCGCAGTGAAGGGTTAACGCGAGATCGGCAGGTCGATCCTGTTGCCGCAACATGACAGCAATGGTCTGAACGACGGTTGCAATCCACTAGTAAATAATTTCTACTTATAGGGGCGAAAATGGGAAACCATTCTACGAAACTAGTCGATAAGATTGATAGCATGAAAAATAATCAGTTAAACCAGTAAGATACGTCGAGATCTTACGAAGCTCTTGGGAAAAATCATGATCTTGAAAAGCATCGCTGCGCTTGGTCTGGGCGCTCTTATAACGCTCGCTGGAGCGACTTCTGGTTTTGCCCAAACGGTTAAGATTGGCAGCAAAAATTTCACGGAACAATTCGTCGTTGCCGAAATCTACGCGCAGGCTTTGGAAAAGGCGGGGCTCACGGTGGAGCGCAGGTTGAACCTTGGCGCTACGTTGATTGCTCATTCAGCGCTGACCAGCGGTGAAATCGATCTATATCCGGAATATACCGGCACGGCTCTGGCTTCAGTTGTTAAAGGGGATTTGTCGGGGACCGCCGATAAAATCTACAAGGAAGTCAAAGACTACTACGAGAAAAACCTGCAGCTGACACTTCTCGATCCCACGCAGATCAACAATGGCTATGCGATTATCACGCTTCCTGAAACTGCCGAGAAATACAAGCTCAAGACGCTGACTGATCTCGGTCCGGCGTCCAAAGATTTGTCATTCGGCGCAGAGGGTGGTTTCGGCGAGCGCAAGGATGGATTGCCAGGCCTGAAGCAAACTTACGGCATCCAGTTCAAGGACTTCCGCATCTTCGCCAAGCTCGGTATCCGTTACAGCGCACTTACGAGCGGTGATATCGATGTTTCCTATGGATTCAGCACCGACTGGCAGATCGCCGACAGCAAGCTTGTCGTGCTCGATGACGACAAACATCTTTTCCCTCCCTACTATCTGGTGCCGGTCGTTCGGCAGGATACTTTGGCCAAGAATCCAAAGATTGCTGAAGTGCTGAACAAGATCAGCCCGCTCCTTAACAATGAAAACATGCGCGCACTGAACGCAGCGGTAGAGCGTGACAAAAAGGAACCGAAGGAAATAGCAGCCGAATTCCTGAAGGAAAAAGGTATCTGATTGGCCTAAAAGGAAACAAAAGCTGCAGCGACCATGCGATAGGAACCAGCGGAGATGATTGCATCTCCGCTGGTTCATTGCAGAACCGGCAATACAGGAAACACCTTTGAATTGGGCTCCTAAAAACATTCCTGAAATACTGACCGCAACCTGGCAGCATCTGTTCCTGTCCGTTTCTGCGGTTCTCATCGGACTGATAATCGCGCTGGTACTCGGCGTCATCTGCGCGCGCCGGCAAAAACTTTATGCGGTCGTGCTGACGATTACCGGTATTATCTTTGTCATTCCGAGCCTTGCCCTGTTTGCCTTGCTCATACCGTGGTTGGGGCTTGGCACAAAACCGGCACTGGTCGGTCTATCATCTTATTGTTTGCTCATCCTGTTGCGCAATGTCGTGACGGGCTTACGTGGTGTTCCCGCCGACGTACTGGATGCCGCAGATGGTATGGGATACAGCGCGTGGCAGCGGTTGGTTCAGATCGAGTTGCCCCTTGCAATGCCGCTTATAATTTCCGGCATTCGTATTGCGCTTGTAACAGTGATAGGAATCGCGACTGTTGCCGCATTCATTGATGGCGGAGGTCTCGGCACTATCATTCTCACGGGAATAGATCAGGAATACACCGAGAAAATTCTCGTTGGTGGCATACTGACCGCTCTGATGGCTACGTTTTTCGATGTTGTCCTCAGCCAGGCCGAAAAACTGATGGCAAGAGGGCGGTGACAGCATGTTAAGCACTGCCTATACCTGGATAATCGAACATCAGCCTGAGTTTTATCAGGCGCTGGGTCGCCACCTCGTTATGTCGGGTGTTTCTCTTGCAATTGCGCTCGCTATTGGGCTTCCGTTGGCGATCCTGATTATCAACCGCAGTAATCTCGCCTTCAGCGTAATCAATATCGTCAACGCTCTGCGCACGGTGCCGAGCCTTGCCATTCTTGCGATCATGATGCCTTTGCTGGGTATCGGGCTTTTGCCTTCCATTGTCGCACTGACGGTACTTGCCCTTCCGCCAATTCTGCTCAATGCCTTTATCGGATTACGGGATGTCGATCCGGATGCGATCGAAGCTGCAATCGGGATGGGCATGAGCCGCGGGCAGGTTCTGCGGAAAATCCGTATTCCGCTTGCGGCGCCAGCCATGTTTGCTGGAGCACGTACTGCTGCCGTTCAGGTGCTGGCAGGAGCAACACTCGCGCCATTCATTGGCGGAGGCGGCCTTGGCGATTTTATCGCTGTTGGTATCAGCATGATGGATATGTCGCGGCTGCTCGTCGGAGCGATTCCAATCGCACTTTTGGCACTTGGTACCGAGTTCATCCTTGGCCTTGCCGAGAAAGTTTTCTTTTCAGAAAGATCGGCCGCATGATTAACATGGAACACGTCACCAAACGCTACACCGATGGCGGGCCTGCCTCGGTTGACGATCTATCAATTGCTGTGCCCGAGGGCACAACCACTGCGCTTATCGGACCATCAGGTTGCGGCAAGACGACGACAATGCGGATGATCAATCGCCTCATTGATCCGACCGAAGGCAAGATCATCGTCAACGGCGAGGATGTGACCAAGGTTGATCCCGTACAACTGCGCAGGCATATTGGATATGTGATTCAGCAGGTCGGCCTGTTTCCGCACATGACCATAGCGCAAAATATTGCGGCGGTGCCCAAATTGCTTGGCTGGGAAGACGCTAGGATCAAAAGCCGCACAGAAGAACTGCTTCATCTGGTCGGTCTCGATCCTAACGAAATGCTAAAGCGCTATCCCCGCCAACTTTCCGGCGGACAACGTCAGCGTATCGGTGTGGCGCGCGCTCTAGCTGCCGATCCTCCCGTCCTGCTGATGGACGAACCTTTCGGGGCGATTGACCCGATTGCTCGCACAAGGCTGCAAGCCGAGTTTCGCCAGATATTGCAGCGGGTGAAAAAGACGGTCGTACTTGTGACGCATGATCTTGACGAAGCGATCCGGCTTGGCGATCGCATCGCCATCATGAAAGATGGCAAGATCGTTCAATATGATACGCCAGACGCTGTGCTGTCACATCCAGCAGACGCTTTTGTCGAAAATTTCGTCGGTATAGACAGAGCGATCAAGCGGCTTAGCCTGTTTACTGTCGCAGATGCCATGAATGGCGACGCACCGTCAAACAATGCAAGGAGCGTCAGGCAAACAAGTAATCTACGCGATGCGCTGGCACTGATGGTTGCCGCCAATAGCGACGTTCTTGCAGTGATAGACGAACATGGCACGGTGACGGGTAAACTTAGCCGCGACGCCATCTTTTCAGTTTGACGGCGCAGGGAGCGCGAAGATGCATCTTGGAACCTCCATTACGCCGTTCGGCCATCATCTTGCTGCATGGCAAAAAAATGGATCGGTAAATGCGCTTCGGTTCGATCGAATTTCGGAACAGGTGAAGCGGGCGCAGGATGCAAAACTGGATTTTGTTCTTTTTGCAGACAATTTTGGCCATAGGCCAGTTAAAAACCTGTCAGCCCAAACCGTTCCGTTTGAACCCACGACACTGATTGCGGCTTTGGCGACCATGGCAGGCAAAATCGGGTTGATAGCCAGTGCAGCTATGGATCAGCATGAGCCATATAATCTGGCGCGACGATTTGCTTCACTTGATACGATCAGTCACGGTCGCACCGGGTGGAATTATATCGCAGCATCAGCTTCGGCAAAAGCTGCCGAGTACATCGACGTCGTAAGCAGATTGTGGGACAGTTGGGAAGACGACGCTTTTGTCTATGATAAGAACAAGGGGCGGTTTTTCCTGCCCCAGAAAATGCATGTGTTGAACCACGTCGGTGAAAATTTCACGGTTCGCGGCCCGCTCAACGTCAATCGATCACCGCAGGCAAAACCGGTAGTCGCTACGCTGTTACGGTCGCAGACACTAGAGCTTGCCGCGCAAAAGGCAGAAGTGATTTTCCTGGATGTAAGTAGTCCGGAAGAGTTGAAATCGACGCTCACCAACTTTCACGAAGCCCTTGATCGAACCGGACGCAAACGAAGCGACATCAAAATCCTTGTCAATATCGTCCCCTATATTGGCGAGACCGAGAATGAGGCAAACAAGCTTCGGCAGGAGCTCAGTGGTTTGATCGAGGTCAACGAACAAACTTCCGGCATCGAATTGGTCGGAACTGCACAGGCAATTGCTGACCAATTGGAAAAGTGGAGCGAACTGGTCGATGGCTTCATCAGCCTTTCCCCCTTTCTGCCCAATGGCCGCGATCCATTCATTGAAAGTGTCGTGCCCGAACTCCAGAAACGCAGCATTTTTCGTTCAGAATATGCTGGACAAACTTTGCGCGAGCATCTGAGTTTGCCAAGACCTGCCCATCCGGCAACTGCTATGACGGAGCAAGCATCATGACTGGTACGAATTCAGGGCAGATGAAACTTGGTGCCTTTCTGATGGCGGGAGGGCATCACATCGCAGCCTGGCGGCATCCGGATGCAATCGCCAATGAGGGAGTCAATATCGACCACTTCATCGAATTGGCGCGCATGGCAGAGGCTGCAAAATTTGACATGGTATTCGTAGAGGATGCAGCGGCAATACGTGAGCGAGATCCTAATCTCGCAAGTCAGGCGGCACGCTCGACAATGTTCGAACCGCTGTCGCTTTTGGCTGCATTGGCGGTCAATACATCCCATATCGGGCTGGTTGCCACCGCATCGACAACCTACAATGAGCCTTACGGTCTGGCACGCGCCTTCGCTTCGCTAGATCAATTGAGTGGCGGGCGCTCAGGCTGGAACCTAGTCACGTCTGCCAGTGAACTTGAAGCTGAAAACTTTGTTTCCAGCGGATTGAGGCCCCATGCGCAGCGCTATGAAAGGGCAGAAGAATTTGCCGGTGCTGCAGCGGCGTTGTGGGACGGTGTGGATAGTGATGCACACACCGTCAGCGACGGAGTTTATGCCGATCCAGCTAAACTTCACCCGGTGGACCATCACGGCAAACATTTCACCCTAACTGGTATTTTGGACAGCCAGCGCTCGCCGCAGGGACGCCCGGTTATGGTACAGGCTGGCGCATCGGAGGCGGGTAAGAATCTGGCAGCGCGCACAGCAGATGTGGTATTCACTGCCGCGCAAACGATCGAAGAAGCGCAGGCCTATTACGCTGATCTTAAATCCCGGATGCCGGCGTTCGGTCGAAAACCCGACGACCTCAAAATCCTTCCCGGTGTTTCTCCAATAGTCGCGAATTCGGAGAGCGAGGCGAGGGCGAAATATGAGGCCCTGCAGGACCTCATTCCAGATGAGGTCGGCGTCGCACTGCTGGCCAGCTATCTGAGCATTAAAGATTTGTCGCAATGCCCGCTCGACGGACCTTTGCCAGAAATGCCTGCGACCGACGGAATACAGAGTCGTCAGCAGTTGATTGTCGATCAGGCAAGGCGGGAGAACCTCAATATCCGGCAATCAGCCCGCAAATTCGCGGGCGCACGCGGTCATTGGCAGTTGATTGGGACGCCCATGCAGATCGCTGATAGGTTGGAGGAGCGCTTTCGTGCCAAGGCTGCCGATGGCTTTAATATCATGGGCGCATACTTCCCTGGTGCGCTGAAGGATTTTATTGATTTGGTTTTACCTGAGCTTCGCCGACGTGGTCTCTTTCGTACAGAATATGAAGGAAAGACACTACGTGAGAATCTCGGGCTCAGTATTCCGGAGCGTGCAGTGTGACCAAAAAAACAAACATGAAACCAGTCTACATCGATTATCTGAACGCGTTTGATATCGACTCACTGGCACTTACCGATGCTGAAATTCTGGGCGCCATCGAGAAATCTCTCACTGCTCAAGGCAACAATCAGACTGTTATCGAACCGCGCGTCCATCTCGAGCCGGATGCGAGTTTTAATGGTCACTTCAATGTGTTACGGGGGTATGTTGCACCTTTGAATTTAGCCGGCGTCAAGATCGTTGGCGACTTTGTTGATAATTATAAGCGGAACTATCCTTCGGAATTCGGTGTGCTTAATCTGTTCGATCCTCGCACCGGCGTTCCGCTTGCCATTATCGATGCCACGGCAATTACCGACATGCGAACAGGTGCAACTACGGCACTGGGTGCCAAGCATCTGGCGCGAAAGAACTCGAAAATTCTCGGGCACATTGGCGCACGCGGCACGGCCTACTGGAATGTGCGTCTGCTCAATCATCTCTATGATTTTGATGAGATCAGGGTCCATTCGCGCCGCCCGGAAAGCCGGGAAACTTTTGCGGAAAAGTTGTCGAACGATCTCGGGAAGAAAATCGTGGTGACCGATGACTGGCACAGCTGTGTTGAGGGCGCCGATATCATTGTCGAAGCTTCGCGTCTGCCATCTCCCGAGCCGATGCTGAAAACCGAATGGGTCAAGCCAGGAGCGTTTGTAGTGCCCTATGGCACGATGAGTGCCGTCGAACTGTCGTTGACAGATATAATGGATAAGCTGGTCGTTGATGATTGGGGTCAGTGCAAAGCCGGCAAATTCGGCTCGCTGCGGGCTCATGTTGAAGCTGGAAAACTTTCTGAAAAAACTCTGCACGCTGAACTTGGACAGATCGTTGCCGGGCATAAATCCGGCCGGGAAGACGATGGAGAAACGATTCTGTTCTGGCACCGAGGCTTGTCACTTAGCGATATCGCACTCGGCCATGCCATGTTGGAAAAGGCCAAGACGGCCAATATTGGCCAGCGATTGCGGTTTGCATGAATATCGTCTTTGGTAACGGCCCCGTCAACATTACAGATATTGCAGCTATAGCCCGCAACGATGCGTTCGTGGAAATTGCATCGGAGGTATATGAACGGCTGGAAAAAGCGCGCGCTATACTCGATATGGCAGCCGCATCCGGGCAGCAGATTTATGGATTGAACACCGGTCTCGGCGCTAATCTCAGAACACCCGTCAGCAGCGATATAACCGGATTTCAACAGCAATTGGTGCGTGGTCGCGGTATGGGAGCGGGCACGCCCTTGTCCCGCGAACTAACGCGGGCGGTTATGGCCACACGGCTTTCCATGCTGGTTGCGGGAGGTTCAGGCATTTCGCCTGCCGTATTTACAGATCTGCTCGCTCTGCTGAATAAACAGGTTCACCCCGTAATGCCCTCAATTGGATCGATTGGCGCAGGGGATCTGGTGCTGTTATCAGCACTTGCCCAGGGCATGATAGGTGAGGGAAACGCAGAGTATCAAGGGCAGGTTTACCCATCTGCGTCTGCACTTGAATTGGCCGGTCTCCTCCCGTCGCAGCTTGGTCCAAAAGATGGGCTTTCGCTCCTTAATGCTTCAGCCGTATCGGTCGGGCAGGGCGCACTTGTTGTCTTTGATGCATTGGCGCTTTTTGATTTTCAGCGTCAGGCAGCTGCCTTGAGTTTTGAAGGCTTGGGTGGCAATCCACTTATTCTCGCACCGGCGTTGCAACGTGCACGGGCTGCCTGCGGTCAAATCGAAGAAGCAGAACAACTGACGGCCTTGCTTGATGGTTCGGCATTACATACGACCAGCCCTGCCATACAGGATCCCTTAAGCCTGCGCTGCATTCCTTCAATCCATGGAGCATTGTCGACGGCGCTGGAAGGAGCAAAGCACTCAGTTGAAATCGAACTGAATGCAGCGGCAGATAATCCGCTCGTGGTCATCGATGAAGAGCGGGTGCTTTCAACCGGCAATTTTCACACACCCGCATTGGCACTGGCTTTCGAGACTTTGGGCCTTGCAATAGCACAAGTCGCCGCTGCCAGCGCTGCACGGTTTATTCAATTGACTGGCTCATCGCGCAACGGACTTCCAAAATATCTCAGCGCTGTGGGCGGAGCTTCAGCCGGTTTCGTGCCGCTGCAAAAAACTGTCGTCGCATTATTGGCCGCCATTCGCCATAAAGCCAACCCGGTCATGCTCGATTTCCTGCCGGTTTCGGAGGGTGTGGAGGATCACGCTACCCAATCGGTACTGGCCGTTTCAAAATGCGCCGACATGATTGATCTCTGGCGGCAGATTGTAGCTTGTGAATTCCTCGCCGCCGCACAAGCCGTTGACCTCAAACCCGAACAGATTTGCGGCGAAAAAACCTTGCAGATACATCGTTTCGTGCGCAACTCGTCAGCCCAGCTTGTTGAAGACCGAGCACTCAGCGATGATCTCTCCCGACTCGTCTCTTCCTTAATCCATAGCTGAACTTGACACCAACTCTGGCAGCCTTCCACTCGATCGGCCCCGACATTGGCCGAAGCCTTCACAAACGGCGGAACGAGTACGGGGCTTTGAATCTCCGGTCCGCATTCGGTTGCGGCAGGAGCTCACTAAATATTAGCTCGCTCAGGCACAGCTTGCTGCAACACAAAGGTAATATGCGGAGCTGTTTCTTTCGGGGTGTGGCGTTTCTGCCTGGCTTCTAACCGCGCTGAACCACCAGGAAGGCAGCTACGATCAACAGCACGAAAAGGCCAACAGCGGAGGCAGCTATTCCCAAAAGAACGAGCCATGTCTGCAGATTGCGCAGGCTTGGCCGCCTGCCATCTGCCGCCTTTGTACCAAGAAAAGTCAGAGCTCCGACGACAACCGGCATGCCAGCGCCAACAACCATTGCCGTTGTTCCTTCCGGAGCTGTTGTTCGCCAAATCATTCCGAATAGGTATATTCCGGCAATGGTTCCAGCGATGAGAGAGCTGAAAATGAGAAGTACGCGCATGATGTACCTTCTTTGACGCAAGAATCGTAGGCAATTATCTACCGGTTAACTCACTGTGTGGAGGCAAGGTCAATGATCTCCACGCAATTCGTTTAAGCCGAAACAGGAAAGGTATGAAGGGTTGCTCGCGATATCGACTACGGATGTCAGAATGAATGCCAAGGCGCGAATGATGCAGTTCAGCTGATCGTTACAGCTTTGCCTTGCTGGGCCCTGCACGATCTAACCAGCACTTGAATTCGGTTCCGGGCAAATGGGCAACCATCGCCGTCGTAAAAAAGTCCGCTTGGTGGCGGGAGCCCTGGCTTCTCCTGGTGCTGTTCAATCGAATGATGGACGCGACATCACACAAGCAAGCGGCTATGGTAAACGTTTGCACATGCCAATTGATATCTGGAGGCCATTTGGAACGTCGACTGAGCGCTATATTCGCCGCTGACGTTGTCGGCTACAGCCGTTTGATGGGCGTTGACGAGGCGGGAACGCTCGACAGTTTCAAGCGTCATCGCCGCGAACTTATCGATCCGTTGATCAGCGACCATTCCGGCAGGATCTTCAAGCTGACCGGTGACGGAATGCTGGTGGAATTTTCCAGTGTGGTCAACGCTGTTGCGTGTGCAGCTGATATCCAAAGGGGCATGGCGGAACGCAACCGCGATGTAGACGAGAACAGCCGGATTGAACTGCGCATTGGGATTAATATCGGCGATATAATTGTTGAGGATGGCGATATATTTGGCGACGGCGTCAATATCGCCGCGCGTCTTGAAAGCATTGCGCAACCGGGCGGCATTGCCGTGGCCGCATCCGTTCGCGATCAGATTGGCTCCCGGCTTAATTTGGGTTTCATGGACCGGGGTGAGCAATCCCTTAAAAATATCAAGCAAAACATCAGAGTCTACACGGTTGGTTTTGGCGAGGCGAGCACAAGAGGTTCCGATTTACCCGCAACGCTTGACGTGCCTGATCATTCTCAGAAATTCATAGCCGTCTTGCCATTCACCAATATGAGCTGCGATCCAGAACAGGAGTATTTTTCCGACGGGATTACCGAAGACATAATTACCGATCTGTCAAAGGTTTCGAGCCTTCATGTCGTGGCGCGCAATACCGTGTTCACCTACAAAGGCAAATCCATAAAAGTCAAACAGGTCGCACAGGAACTTGGTGTGCGCTATGTTTTGGAAGGCAGTGTTCGCAAAGTTGAAGGACGCGTCCGCATAACAGGGCAGCTTATTGATGCCATGTATGGCGGTCATGTCTGGGCGGAACGATATGATCGGGAGCTCACAGATATTTTTGCGATACAGGATGAAATAACCTACGCAATTGTCAGTCAATTGAAAATCAAACTGTTGCCGGACGAGCGCAAGGCGATCGAGACCGAGCCAACAGGGAATGTAAAAGCGTACACTTATTATCTGCGTGGGCGGCAATTCTCTCATGCCTGGACGAAATCCTATCTTCACCTGGCACGGCGCATGTTCTGCAAGGCAGTGGAACTGGACCCCGATTACGCCCGTGCCTATGCTGGTATTGCAGATTGCGAGGCAGCCTTGCGGGACTGGCAGCCGGAAGATTTTCCGTTGGAACGAATTTCGGCAATGGCGGCCAAGGCCCTTGAGCTGGACCCAAATTTGGCCGAAGCATATGCTTCCCGTGGATTGGCGCTGCATCAGGCTGGTCGAGATGAGGAAGCAGCTGCCTCTTTTCATCACGCGCTGGCGATTGATCAGGGTCTGCACGAGGCAAATTTTCACTATGCTCGCTTCCATTACATGCGAGGAAATTTCGAGGCAGCAGTACAGTTCTTTAAACGGGCAGCCGAGCTCAAACCTGATGATTATCTGTCGCCCGTTCACTTGATGAGCGCTTACGCATCGCTTGGCAACTCAACAGAGATCGAAAGTTGGGCTCGCGTGGGGTTATGGCGGGCCGAACAGGCATTGAAACAAAACCCGGAGAATTCCGGACCAGCCCACCGAGGAGCTCTTGCCTGGGCCCATCTTGGCGATGATCAACGTGCCCGTGAATGGGCCGACCGGGCGTTGGCGATTGATCCCGATGATGTTGTAGCACAATACAACGTTGCGTGCGTATACTCGTTGATCGGCGACGCTGAGCAAGCCATCCAGCTTCTGCAGTGTGTTTTGCCTAGAAGCTCCTACTACCAAACAATGTGGTTCAAGAACGATTCCGATTTAAACGCCATAAGATACGATAGCCGGTTTACGGACATGTTCAGGCTTATCGAAGAAAAACACGACGAGGTTATCAAGGCCAGGGCAAATGGTGACTGACGGATGGAACAAACGGACCTGGACGCAGATTCGACTGAATACCTTTCGTCCAGACGTTTATCAAGGGCGTTTGTTCCGCTAACGACATTCAGGTCGCCAAATACGCTCCTCGGTCGCCAGGGTAGGTTCGACCGAACGGAACTACCTGTGACCTAAGTTTCGTGCGCAGACATGGGAATGCGTACTCATTGCCGAGGGTTAGAGAGGATTGTCTTTCAAATTCAGCGATATGGTCGCCAGCGGCCCGAGAGCGACCATTGGTTGCGCGTCATCCGCTTTAATATTGAAGGCTTCTACGTCGACGTTTTTCGTTTCCGAAGTCACATTCACAAGCCGCAGATATGATCCCTTTGCACCTTCTACGATAAAAGCGACGACGTGGGTAGGATCTGACGAGATGCATTCCTGCCATTTGCTTTGCGCAACGCCGGCCAGCCATTTGATTGTGTTGTACAGTGGTCTTTTACCACCCTCGATAACCGGCTCTCCCTGTCCGGCGATAAGCCCGAAGGAACCGGTCAATGCTGAAAGAGTGAGGCATTCAAGCTCGGCGTCGAGAACCTGAATCGCGTAGGCCATTGCAAACGCTTCAGCGAATACGCTGTTATGTCGCGGGTCGGTTTTTGCCATTGTAATGCGTGCGCCCGCGGGGTTTTCCATCGTGCGGCTGCCATACGGATTTTGGCGCATTGCTATGGTCGATGGTCCGATGCGATAGGCTTTATCGCCGTAAATCGCGCGTGTTGACCGGGTAATGAAGGGCAAGGCTTCCAGGGTTTGCATGACGCTCAGATCATCGCTCGCATGCACAATGGGATTTGTACAATGAGTTATGAAATCGAGCGCACGGGCCGGTACACGCTTGCGGTTAAGTTCCGTGAAATAGCTGAGCATGCCGCCTCCAAGCCGCGCGTGCGGAAAGACAGCGCGCGCAGCGTCATAGACTTCCTCAAGGGGTGGGCATTGCGGCCAGATACTGCCGGGCGGTGTTGATTGTCTGTCAACGGCAGGGGATACGACAATGGCCCGGGGATGGAAACCGGAAGCACTCATTTGTGCTGCGATTAGGGTAAGTTCCGTTGCCGCCGTTTGTTGGCATGGAAGCACAATTTCCAGGGTGGAACTGCCGCGATGGATTCCGGCGATTGCGGAAAAATCCTCAAAAGCTTCTTTTCCGTGCCCGGCCAATGGATCAAAATGGAACAGCAATTCCTGTGGAGCAACATCGGCAAGATGCTGGCGTGCAGCGAGCGTTGCCTTGGCTTCTTCCGGAGTTACGACAAGGCCAATGTGCGGTATTGTCCCGGACTTGACGCCATGGGTTACGACGACTGCCGGATTGGGTCGGGAAGAAAACGGCGCCGACTTGGGCGCAATGCGCGTATCAGTTATGGTCAGCGCGATCCGCTGCTTGACCGGTTTTGCTACAGGAATCTCGTAAGGCCAAGGCAGAGCCAGCGGACGGACATAGGTCTTGTAGGAGGCGTCTGACCAATTTCGCTGGTCTTCCATCTCGAACGTGTCGCCTTCCATGCGACATTCAGCCTTGACCCCGGTCATAACATTATGCGTTATCGCCCGCATATTCTTGAAAGGCTGCCAGGGTTCAATCAAAAATGGTAACTGCGTCTGTTCTACCACGCCGTCGACGTGTTCGACAGTGACAGTGGTGCCTGCAAGGCCGATGATCGGATGAAGAACGCAAAATCCACAGCGGTTGGTTTCAAATCCCGTTTGCGAGAGCGCTTCGGTTTCGAATGTAAGAATGCCAGAGGCCTCTGCTGAAATTGCAACTAGAACCGTCAATTCTGTATCTGCATCGCCCATGTATCTGGCCATAAATGCAATGAGAAACCGGTCATCGTCCTGACTGATACTAAGATCCTCGATGCGGGGAACATATGTGCCCCAATCTCGGTCCCGGACCAGATAGGCAACAGAACGCAATACCTCTACGCCGTCATAGGAAACCGTCCTCAAGCCGCCATCGGTGAATTCCGCCGATAGTCTCCCCGCTGTCAGAAGGATCGGCCGCGCTTGGCGCTGATGAGTGCCAAAAAGCCTGAAATGATCCAGATCAGCGGTCATTTCAATAGCGCTCTTATGTCGATTGTCTGACCGCATTCGGCGCTTTGATAGGCAGCCTCCACCAATGCAAACGTCTTCAGATTATCCGCACCGGAGGTGGAGGGCTCCGTGCCGACCAGAAGATGATCTGTCCAATGCTGCTGGATCGCAAGCACACTTTCCTGGATATTGTGCCAGGGGTGTGATGCCCAGGACAGGAGCCTCGGCGACACATCGAGAACCTCGCTTCCAAGCGGACCATTGATCTGAAGCCGGTAGCCTTGAGCCAGGCGTAACGAACCCTCTGTCGCATCAAGTTCAATCAGAGTTTCGGGGAATGGATCTGTTGGGAGCTTGGTGGCGTAGCTTACATCGACGACGGAGGTCACGCCATTTTCGTGATCGAGTAGTATGGTTGCTACATCCTCTCCCTGGATGGCTCCATTGACGCGCTTTGTGCGCGCAGACAGGCGTCTCACGTCGCCAAGGATATAGCGGGCGATGTCAAGCGTATGGATGCCGAGATCCTCAATGATAAAGCGCCTTCCCTCAGCCAGATAAGGCTGACCGGAAAACACGTCATAACCGGAGCGAAACGAGAATCTGCCCCAGAAAGGCTTACCGATTGTCCCCGTGTCCAAAATCTTTCGCACGGCTTGGATTGGCGTTTGCCAGCGAAAATTCTCATGGATCATGAGCGGTATGTGAGCGTCCTGACAGATGGAAACCATGGCTTTGGCATCAGCCAGTGTCGGCGCGAAAGGTTTCTGGCAAATGACTGGAATCGTGTGTTTGGCCGCCATTTCAACCAGCGTACGATGACTTGCTACCGTCGTCGCAATATCGACGAAGTCGAAACCGCCATCCTTGAATAAATCTGAGGCATCGCCATAACGGCGCTCGATCCCAAACTGATCGCCGACGCTTTTCAAGCGCTCCGCATCGCGATCGCATATGGCGGTGATTGTCGCGCCCGCAACATCTCTCCACGCATGCATCTGGTTGACGGCAAAAAAACCGCAACCGATGAGAGCTCCACGCAGATTCGACATTGGCTCAACCTTTCTTGGCTAACTGCATCAGGGCGACTTGTTGCTGCAAGCGGCGTTGTGCCTGATCTATCACCACTGCGACGATGATGACGATACCTTTGATGACCATTTGCCAGAAGGAAGAGACGCCCATCATCACCAGGCCGTCGGACAAAATGCCGATGACAAAGGCACCGATAATGGTACCGCCGATTGTGCCGCGCCCCCCGGACATGGAGGTGCCGCCCAATACGGCTGCAGCGATTGCGTTGAGTTCGAAGGAATTACCGGTCGCCGGGTGCGAGGCCATCAACTCGGAGGAAATAACGATGCCAACGATCGCTGCGCAAAAGCCGGAGAACATGTAGACGAACATTTTGACGCGATTGACACGGATGCCGGACATGCGGGCAGCACGCTCATTGCCACCAACGGCAAATATTTGGCGACCGATGGGCGTGTATCTTGCCAGATAGGCGGCGCCAAGTGCCACAACAATGAGTATCCAGATGGAAACCGGAAGACCAAAAACACGGCCGGACCCGAGGAAACTGAATCCCGTGGTTGCCAGTTCAGGTTTGCCAACGAGATTCGGAAAGGTTTGACCATCGGAGGAAAGCAGGGCGAAACCGCGGGCGACATAGAGCGTGCCGAGTGTGGCGATGAAGGGGGCTACATTCAGCTTGGTTATCAAAAGTCCGTTGACCGCACCGATGACGATGCCAACAGCGAGTGTGATCAGGCAAACTTCAACGACGTTGAAATATATCGTATAGCCGAACTGCAGATCGATGCCATGCAAGATGAGGCCACCTGCGACCATGCCGCAAAGGCCAACAATCGAGCCCACGGAAAGGTCAATGCCGCCGGTGATGATAACGAAGGTCATGCCCATGGCGAGAAATGCATTAAGCGCGACATGCTTTGACATCAGAATGATATTTGCCGCCGACAAAAAGTTGGGTGCGAAGATCGAGAAGAAGACGATGACGGCAAAAAGTGCGATGAACGTTCGCAGTTTCATCAGTGTCAGCAGAATGGAGCCGCTGTATACTCCGGATGTTTTTTCGCTCGCAGTTGCCGTAGCCATCACGCAATTTCCCCAATAACATTATGCCCGGCGGATTTGTGTCCTTCAGACGCGGCCTTGATAATGAGTTCTTCGCTCGCGTCAGCCCGGTCAAGGATAGCCGTGATCCTGCCGTTGCTCATCACCGCGATACGGTCGGACAATGCCATAACCTCTTCCAGATCGGAGGTCGAAAACAGAATGGCGAGACCTTCGCCAGCCAACCGTCTCATGGTACGAAACACGTCTGCCTTTGCACCCACGTCAATCCCGCGGCTCGGCTCGTCCATGAGGAGCACTTTCGGATTGGTCATCAGTGCCTTGCCGATGACGACTTTTTGCTGATTGCCGCCGGACATGGAGGTAACATCGAAATCCGGATTGGGTGCCTTGATAGAAAGGTTCTGGATCGAGTCTTTGATGGCAGATTTTTCCCGTTCGTCGACGATGTGGAAGCCAAATTTGACAAATTTCTCCAGGCTGGCGAGGGTCAGGTTCGAGGCGATGGAAAGCACTTGTACAAGTCCCTCGCGCTGCCGGTCTTCAGGGATGAGTGCGAGGCCCTTGCGGATCCGGGTGGACGTGTCGCGGGCAACGACCTCCTCGCCTGCCACAAAAACCCTCCCGGTCGAGTGCGCGTGCTGGCCGATGACGCACTCGAAGAACTCGCTGCGACCGGCGCCCATGAGCCCGTAAATGCCAAGCACTTCTCCAGCGCGAACCGAGACGGAGAGGTGATCGACAGAGAGGCCTCCGGTTTTGCGTGGCAAGCAGATATCCTCGGCGCGGAAGGCTTCCGGACCGAGCTTGTGGTCAACCGACTTGGCGAAATCCTTGGCGTCAGAGCCGATCATCGAGCGGACGATCCACCTTGTGTCGATGTCCTTGACGATGGCCTGACCGGTGATCCGGCCATCGCGCAGCACCGTGATATAGTCACCGATGCGCATCAGTTCTTCGAGACGGTGCGATATATAAACAATCGCGACACCTTGCGCCTTCAGTTCGCCGATCACCTTAAAGAGAATATCGACTTCGGCGGCCGACAAGGCTGAAGTTGGTTCATCGAGGATCAATATACGGGTATCAAGCGAGATTGCCTTGGCGATTTCAACGAGCTGCTGCTGGCCGATCGGTAAGTCTTCCACCATGGTCTCGGCATTGATGCCAGCATCAAGTTTATCCAGAAAATGGTTGGCTTTTTCCACCTGCGCCTTGTGATCGATGCCACGCATGCCACGGGTAATCTCCCGGGTCAGGAAGATGTTCTCGGCCACGGAAAGATTGCCGAAGAGATTGAGCTCTTGAAACACCATTCCGATGCCATGCTTCTGCGCATCGGCTGGCGAATTGAATTCGACTTCTGTGCCGTCCAGGAGAATGCGGCCGAGGGTTGGCCTCTCGACGCCTGCAATCATGCGCATCAGCGTTGACTTGCCGGCGCCGTTTTCGCCGACGAGCACGTTGACCGCGCCGCGATACAATTCAAGGCTGGCGCGCTTGACTGCAACGATACCCGAATAGACCTTCGTGACATCGTCGAGCTTGAGGATTGTGTGGAGTTTGTCGGTGACCGTCATCTCAGCCGCCGATCGCGATGGTGGCTGGCGTAAATAATGCCGGCTGGCCGGTTGACGGTAAGGGATAGGCGCCGAGCGCTTCGATCTTCTTGCCTTCCAGTCCTTCGCGCGGCAGCTTTTCAAGCGTTAATTTATTAACGTGCGTGTTAAATGCTTTGCCAAATTCTGCCCATTGGATCTGGTTCTTGAACTCATTGAAATTGACAAAATCGAGGCTGTCACGCAGTGCTGTCCCTTTGATGACCGGACCGATTTGAATGCGGACATCCGCCTTGCCGTCACTATTAACATCAGTGTCGAGATAGGCAGCGCGGGATTTCGTTTCAGCTTTAATGATAAAACCGGAAACCTTGGCGGCAAAAGTCCAGGGTGCGCTTCCCTCCTTTTCCTTGTGCCCATAGGCAGCGGCGGCAGCATTCAGATCAGTTGCGGAAAGAGCAGACACCTCTTGGAATGTGCCGGCGCGCTTTTCAAGAAACGAGATGACTTTCGTGTCCCAAATCCCGGCAACCTGTTGATCCGGGTTAAACCCGCCGTTTGCCGCCGCCGTGGCCTCTTCAGCCGTCGGCGTCTTGATAATTTTGCAGCCGGTCAAAATCAGCGCAATGGCGAGGCAGGCCGCGGCAGCTTTGCGAGGGTTCGGCATGAATACTGCTCCCTTCCAAAGGAATAATCGTGCGGTGCGGAAATCATCCACACCGCACTTTTTCTCTGGAGTATCAATCTTTCAGGGCGAAGGTTTCGAGCGCTGCGGCATTGTCGGCATTGATCAGCACACAATCCATTAACTGCTTTTCTTCCGCCGGTCCCTTGCCCGTCTTGATGAAGACATCAGCCTGTTCAACAGCCATCTGTGCCTGAGCAAAGGCAGGCTGCAGGACCGTCGCTTTTATACCGCCGGATTTAATGGAATCGCGAACATCATTGGACCCGTCGAACCCGACAACGATAACGTCCTTTCGTCCAGCCGCTTGCAGTGCTGCAATCGCTCCCATTGCCATGGTATCGTTGCCGGAAATCACCCCTTTAATGTCAGGATTGGCTTGCAGGATGGTCTCCATCTTGGAGTAGCCTTCCGTTTGGCTCCAATTTGCCGACTGTTGTGCAACCATCTTCATTTCGGGGTATTCATCGATGACGTCATGGTAACCTTTCGAACGAATTCCCGCATTCAGATCAGCTTCACGGCCAAGCAACTCGACATAGTTGCCTTTTTCGCCCATCAACTTGACGAACTCCTCAGCTCCAAGTTGCGCACCCTGATAATTGTTGGAAACGATCTGGGAAACGGCAATACCGGTGGCATTGATCTCACGGTCGATCAGAAATGATGGTATTCCCGCGTCCTTGGCCTTCTTGACAGCAGCAATGGACGCCTCTGAGCCGGCATTATCGAGAATGATCGCCTTGGCGCCACGACCAATGGCAGTATCGATAAGCTGCGATTGTTTGTTCGCGTCATCATCGTGAACAAGGATCAAGGTCTCGTAACCAAGTGACTTGGCTTTTGCCTCGGCGCCCACTGCTTCCGCCTTAAAGAATGGGTTGTCGTGTGACGGTGTGATAATTGCGATAAGGTCTGCCGCATAGGCCGGCATTGCTGTGCCAATTGCCAGTATCGCAGCTGTGGCAAGCAATAGTCTGCGTGTGAATTTCATGTCGTTCCTCCCAGATAAAATGAACGGCTCCGTTCCCGGCGAAGCCGATAGTGATTGTGGGATTTAAGGCCCCATGCCGGTCAGGTGATGCGCCGGATGCTTTCAGCGATTTCGGAAGGCTCAAACACCTTTCTCCAATCGTCGCGCATAAGCGCTGGAATACCAAATTCGATGGCTTTGTTACACGCGTCAGAGAACACCCCCTGAACTTCACCGAAGATCACCGCGCCGAGGACGTTCATGTGGCCGAGCAGAAAGTCGCGTGCGGCCTGTTCTGGCACCCCTCGCGTCACGCATTCATCCATCGCCTGCTTCATGACCATGAGCAGAGAAGCCGCTACCGTTTCCGATAAGCCCGGCTCGAGAATGGCGAGCTGTTCAACGGTGACACGATGAGACCGCATGACCGGCGCCCAGATCACTTTGGCAATTTCCTCACCCAGAGTATAAGCCGTTTCGGGACCCTGCATCAGCGCGGAGACGATATGCTGCTTGGCATAGAGACCTCCAAAGTGATCCTTCTTCGCCTGCATATCGGTTTCGTCGTTGAAAATCGGTGGATGGCACGGGTGGGTGACGAAATACGTCAGGTCGGGTCGAACGGGTAGGTGTCCCGCAAAGGGCGCTGCTGCGTCGAGCGCAATGACCATGGTTCCCGCAACCAGCCTATCAACAATACTGGCGGCGACCTTGCCAATGACTGTATCTGGAACCGCAAGAATGACAACATCAACACCCGCAAGTGCCGTGTTAATATCTACACATGACAGGCCAAGCTCTTCTTCAAGGCGAGACTTGCCGGCATCACTTACTTCTACATGGCGCACCTCAAAGCGTGAGCCCATCAGATTTTTGGCCAAGCGGTAGCCCATTTTCCCACCGGCACCGAGTAGAGCGATTGCAGTCATGTTTCCTCACCTCATGAATATATGTTTTGGTACATTAACTGGTATGATGAGTCAATGATCGCTCCATCATATTCGACGCTTATTTCGCGCGATCCAACCTATCGATTGCCTCGACATTACCTGCTGAAGCGCCTTGGGGATCGAATTCGGATTCCAGCCATTTATCCACGATAGCCTTGGCAAGTTCCGGGCCGATAACCCTCGCGCCCATGGTGATGATCTGCGCATTGTTGGATTTGGCAGCGCGCTCGGCGGAATAGGTATCATGGGTCAGCGCGGCGCGAATGCCCGGCACCTTGT
>NZ_JBQENG010000012.1:0-95722 GCF_052044585.1 Phyllobacterium sp. 22552
GCCGATCCATTGGCTGCATGATGACATGGCCGTTGATTCCGAGAATTCGGGTCAAAAGCTCGGCCCGAAAACCATTCATCACCGCCATGACGATGATAAGCGTCGCCACCCCAAGCATGATACCCGTAAACGAGAACCCGGCGATAACCGAAATAAACGTTTCCTTGCGCCGGGCACGCAGATAGCGCCAGGCAATCATACGCTCAAAGGCTGAGAATGGCTTTGAACCAGAGGGCGCGGTCGCTGCTTTTTCTGTCATAGAATTCAGTCTGATGCTGTTAGATGACGACTACATTGCGGCGATTAGTGAACCCAAATCCTAAAGCAAGAGCGTTTCTTTCTCTATCTTCTTTGTTGCGGTATAACGAACTAAATTGTTGTCGGCCAGCGGCCGTGGCAATTGAAGCGCTTCTTGGTCCGGCTCGTTTCGCGGATCGGTCTAAGCTGTCTTCTCGATATCATAGCCAACCCAGCATGCGCTTATATCGCGGCGTCCAATTGCCTCTTCTACTCTGTTCTGGCGTTATCCGTTCCCCGTCAAGGGCTTTAAGAAGCACTCGGCGTTTCGCTGTTCTGCAAACATATAGACAATGTAGCGATCGGGATGAACATAAACATTCCGGTTCAATCGATAGCAGCCAAGCGTTTTCGACAAGAAACCAACCCTGTCAAAATGCAACCCCACATCCTCACAATGCAGCGCGACCTGAAAAGGATATTCTTTGTCGATCAAGGTGGGTGGCGGCTCGCCTCTGCTCCTCGCCATCTCAATGCCGCGAAAGCTTTGGCTTCCAGCCTCGGGCATAACCGAAGCCCATGGCATTCATGTTGCATGGATTCACCGTGCTTCAAAGAAAACCATTGTACCAAAGTTCTGGAAATTATTGGTGATCCCGACTGGATTCGAACCAGTGGCCTACAGATTAGGAATCTGTCGCTCTATCCTACTGAGCTACGGGACCATTCAAGCGGATCGCGAATAGGGGCGATCCGCAGAGACTTAACGTTTTTCAATGCCGCCGCCAAGTCTCAACTTTGGTAGAATGCGCGGCAAAGCCATCAGGTGGATGGCAGGAGCGCGTTTTCGGCAATATTTACCCAATAGCTGATGCCGTGCGGGATTGCGTCATCGTTAAAATCATAGGCCGGGTTGTGCAGTGATGCGCTTGCTCCGTTGCCCATGAAAATGAATGCGCCGGGACGCGCTTCAAGCATATAGGAGAAGTCCTCGCCTGCCATCATAGGCGCAACCTCTTCATTTACCGCATTATTTCCGGCAACTTGACGTGCAACCTTGGCGGCGAAATCAGTCTCGCGATCATGATTGAATGTAACCGGGTAATTACGTGCGTAATCGATTGTGACTGTCGCGCCCAAGGCGCCCGTGATGCCCTCGACAATTTCAGTAAGCCGCTTTTGCGCGTAGTCTCGCATTTCCTTGCGAAGCGTGCGGACCGTTCCCGCTAGTTCCGCTTTTTGCGGAATGATATTGTAGGCATCGCCCGCATGAAATTTGGTGACTGAAATAACGACAGAATCAAGCGGATCGGTGCCGCGAGAAACAATTGTCTGCAGTCCATTCACCAGCTGTGCGCCAATAACAACAGGATCAATCGTTGTGTGAGGCTGTGCAGCGTGGCCGCCACGACCTTCAATTGTAATGGTGAATTCGTCGGTTGCGGCCATGATCGGGCCTTTGCGGATCGCAAATTCGCCAATCGGTATGCCGGGAATATTGTGCAGTCCGTAGACTTCGGAAATGGTGAAACGCTCCATCATGCCGTCCTTGACCATTTCGCGGCCACCGCCGCCCCCTTCTTCGGCAGGCTGGAAGATTACGGCTACCGAGCCTTTGAAATTGCGTGTTTCGGCCAGATATTGCGCTGCGCCAAGCAGCATGGAGATATGCCCGTCATGACCACAGGCATGCATTTTGCCGGCATTGGTCGAAGCCCAGGGCTTTCCGGTGATTTCTGTCAGCGGCAGGGCATCCATATCGGAACGCAGGCCGATTGTTGGACCTTCGCCGTGGCGACCGCGGATTATGCCGACAACGCCGGTTTGGCCAATGCCTGTAACCACTTCGTCGCAACCAAAACCGCGCAATTTTTCTTCAATAAATTTTGCAGTCTGGTGCACATCGAACATCAATTCGGGATTTTGGTGCAAATGGCGGCGCCATTGCGATACTTCATCCTGCATTTCGACAGCGCGATTGAGCACGGGCATTTTTACATCAACTCCAATTTACCTGTGACAAGAAAGGCACTTTGCCTTTTCGATGCCACATAAGATAGATAAGGCCATTGCCGCTCCACGTGAAGCGCGGCTTAATGCCTTTTGCCTTCCCAAGGTTTTTATACAGACAGGCTGGATTTCAGGAATGCGGAAAACTGTAGCACTTTTTCTAGTCGGTAGCGCGATGTCAACCGTTGCGATGCTCGGTCTTGGATCAACGGCCCTTGCCGAGGCGAATATCACACTTGATGCAGGCGGCGGCGAGATTCTTTCGCAAAAAAACGCCTTTCAGCGCTGGTATCCAGCGTCCTTGACCAAGCTCATGACCGTCTATGTGGCTTTCCGCATGCTCGAATCAAAGCAGGTAACGCTTGATACGCCCGTTCGAATCACCGCGCTTTCAGCCAAGCAACCACCGAGCAAAATGGGCTACAAGGTTGGCTCGGAATTGACGCTCAGTGACGCGCTGAAGATCATGATGGTCAAATCGGCCAATGATGTTGCCATGGCGGTTGGCGAGACGCTGGGCGGCTCTTCAGAAAAATTTGCGGTGCTTATGAACGAGGAAGCCCAACGTATTGGCATGAAAGGCTCGCATTTCGTTAATCCGAACGGGCTGCATTCGGACGATCATTATACGACAGCGCGCGACATGGCAGTTTTGACCCTGCAACTGCGCCGTGAGTTTCCGCAATTTGCGCATTTCTTCGACATTGAGGCCATCGATTACGGCGGCAAGAAAGTACAGCCGAATTTGAATGCCTTGATTGGACGCTTTCCCGGTGCGGATGGGATGAAGACCGGCTTTGTCTGCCCTTCTGGTTATAATCTGATCGGCTCAGCGACGCGCAATGGCCGGACGGTGATTACGGTCGTTCTTGGCGAACTCAAGCTTTCGACCCGTGCCACCAAAGCTGCTGAACTTCTTGCCAAGGGTTTTGAGACCCATGGCACTAGCATCACGATCGACAATCTGAAATCCAACGGTTCGCCGGAGCTTGATGTTGCTGTGAATATGCGTCCGGAGGTTTGCTCCAAGACGTCGGGTTCCGATACATGGGACGGCAAGGATCTTGAAGGTCATATCATTGCCGGATCGCCCTATATGAACCGCATGGACCGCGAGCCGGTGGCTGAAAAAGTCGCCTTGCTGCCGTCAAAGCTCAATGCGCTCGGCATGGAACTTAATCGCCTGCCAGTGCCAACGCCTCGCCCCGACCGTTCGTCGCTTAGCGATGCGGGCAGTGCTGCGAAGGTGATCAATTAATGGCTGGTCCCATTCCAGTTTCCGTTCTGACGGGCTTTCTCGGCTCCGGCAAGACGACTTTGCTCAATCGCCTGCTGAAAGATCCGGCGCTTACCGATACTGCCGTTATCATCAATGAGTTTGGTGATGTGGGCATCGACCATCTGCTGGTGGAAAAGGCGAGCGAAGGCATTATCGAACTTTCGGATGGCTGTTTATGCTGCACAGTGCGTGGCGAACTCGTTGATACGCTTGCTGATCTGATCGATCGTTTGCAGACCGGAAAATTGCAGCGGCTAAAGCGCGTCATCATCGAAACCACGGGTCTCGCCGATCCCGCGCCGGTGCTTCATGCGATTATGGGACACCCCGTTTTGCTGCAAGCATTTCGTGTGGACGGCGTGATCACGACCGTTGATGCGGTTCACGGCATGGCGACGCTGGATGCACATGAAGAGGCAGTAAAGCAAGCGGCTGTGGCTGATCGCATCGTCATCACCAAGACGGATCTGCGTCAGTCGGTGGGCTTGGTTGATCCGCTGCGCGCGCGTTTGCAGGCGCTTAATCCTGGTGCCGATATTATTGATGTCAGCGATGAACGGACGGGCTTTGCGGCACTGTTTGAATGTGGTGTCTATAATCCGGAAACCAAGACGGTCGATGTGCAGCGCTGGCTGAAAAGCGAAGCCTGGCGAGACCGTGAGCACGAGCGCCACGAGCTTGAGCATCATGGACACCACCACCATCATGATCATCATGATCATCATGACCACGACAGTCATGACCATCACCATGATGTGAACCGCCATGATGCGGCCATCCGGTCATTCTCCCTGACCCATGACAAGCCTGTGCCGCTATCGAGCTTCGATATGTTTATCGATCTGCTACGCTCGGCCCATGGGGAAAAGCTGTTGCGTGTCAAAGGCATTGTTCTCTTGGAGGATGACCCCGAGCGGCCGCTGGTCATTCATGGCGTCCAGCAGATTTTTCACCCCCCCGTACGGCTCGCCGCATGGCCGGAAGGTGTGCGCGAAACGAGACTGGTCATGATCGTCAAGGATCTGCCGGAGAGCTATGTACAGCAGCTTTTCAACGCGTTTCTCAACAGGCCGCAGATCGATATGCCTGACCGCGCCGCATTGTTTGATAATCCACTGGCTATACCGGGTGTGAAGCGGGTTTAAGTTTTGCTGGGCAGTTGTGCGTGGTTCGACAAGCTCACCATGAGGGAGAGAGTTGATTGCAGGGAGCCATGTTCTGGAGCGATGAAGATTATCTTTGCAGTTCGCCAACTTCCTCATGATGAGCTTGTCGAACCACGCAATCGGGTAATGCAGCCTATCTTTAGCCGCGCTCGATGTGAAAGCGGTGGCCGCCTTCGACGCTGATTGTTTCAATCAGACGGTGGCCCTCGGTCAGGCAGAAATTGGGCATGTCGATAACGGCCAGCGGGTCGGTGGTCTCTACCCATAAGCGCGTTCCAGCTGCGGCTTCAGCCAGTTTTTTACGGGTTTTAAGCACGGGAAGCGGGCAATTCAGGCCGCGAAGATCGTAGACTTCGGCTTCCATGATGCGTTTTGAATCCTGCTCATCCGCGAAGAAATTAAACGTGCTTAATTGCCGCCGATTTTCCACCACGCCTTTTTGGCGGGCGCGGGTGCTGCAACCGGTGCGGCGGCTTCAGGCGCTGCAATGGCGGCTGTTGTCATCGGAGCAGGTGCCGGCGTCTGTTGTGGAACAGGCGTAGCTGCAACGGCAGGCGTGTGCATGCGCGAGCGCTTGGAAGCTTCGCGCTCTTCCTTCGCCTTGTCGGCTGCCACAGCAGAGGCGAGCCGGACCATGATCTGTGGCTTGTTCGCCGCATCGGCATCTTGTGGTGACAAGGATGGCGGCTCTTGCGTTACGCGTTCACCGCGCGCGCGGCGCTGGCTCCATTCAGCAATGATCTTAGCCTCGGTCAGACCCTGGATCGAGCGGGCAGGGGCTTGAATCTTGCCCTTGCCAACCATGGATGAGAAAGCGCTCTCATAATTGGTCTGATAGGACTGATAGGCCATTTTCAGCGATTCCGGCTGATCAGATGGCGGGCAGGTGCTGGTCGCAGCGATAGGCGCGTTCGGGTCGGATGTGTGGTTGAAGACATATTTCTTCTCGCAGACATCGACTTTCGGCGGCACTTTGGTGATTTCAAAGTGGTCGTAGCCTTCCTTCAGATTTTTCCAGAAAGCGTAATTGGGATCATCCTTGTAGCGCGCCATATTGGCGGCAGTCATCCGGAACGGATAGGCCTGAAGCTGGATCGATTCCTGCCCGCCCTTGAAGGCATCGCGGGCGAAAGCATAAATCTGCGCAACCTGGCCGTCAGTCATAGAATAGCAACCGGAAGACGAGCAGGCGCCGTGAACCATCAGATTTGCACCCGTACGGCCAAGCGCGCGATCAAGCGCATTGGGAAAACCGGTGTTGAATGACAGATAGTAACTGGATTTCGGATTCATGTGAGCGGGGCGGACAGCATAATAGCCTTCCGGCGCCTGACGATCACCTTCAATGAATTTCGGGCCAAGTTTCCCGGACCATTTGCAAATCTGGTAACTGGTGACGATATCGTAGCGGCCATTGTCCTTGCGCTTCCAGACTTCAAGAACGTTTTCTTCCTTGAAGATGCGGAACATGATCGGCGAGGTGGCAGTCATGCCTTTCGTCTTCATGCTCTGGACAAGTTTGGCGGGCAGTTGCGTGTTCGCGCCATTGGGAACGAGATCGTTCACCGTCCCGCCCTGACATCCGGCAAGGAAAAGCGTGAGCATCAAAGGCGCAAGAATGTGTGTCTTTATCTTCATTGCAGCAGCAGTTGCCAGTTCATCAATGTGTTTGCCGAGGTCGGATTCGCCGCGAATATAACATTCGCACCATTATAGATGCACCCGTTATAGTTGATAAAGTCTTGACGCAACCGCATAAAATTGCCCCGATCACGCAGATGTCACCTTTCACGCACTGACGGCGGATTTATGGCAAACAATCATGAAGCACACATAATTGCTTCGAAGTGCCGCAAAACAAAAAAGGCGGCGCAAATTGCACCGCCTTTTTTAAGTCTAGTCCGAAAGATCAGCCGTTAAGGGCGTCCTTCAGAGCCTTTGCAGGCTGGAAAGCAACTTTCTTGGAAGCTGCGATCTTAATTGTTGCGCCGGTTGCAGGGTTGCGGCCTTCGCGAGCGGCGCGAGCCTGTACCTTGAACTTGCCGAAGCCTGGCAGCGAAACTTCATCGCCAGCTACGACTGAATCGGTGATGCCTTTAAGGATGCTATCAACAATCGCCTTGGACTGAACTTTTGTAAGACCCTGATCAGCGACGAGCTTATCAATGAGATCGGACGTATTCATTTGGCGGTTTCCTCAGTATATTCGTTGATCGGAGGGGTCTGTATGGCACGCGTTACGCACTCTGTCATCAGGAACTACAGGCAAAAAGCGGGTTTATACCCAGTGTTTACGGGGTTTTTTTCGAATTAAGCCCTGATTTGCCAGATGGCGATGCCGGTTGACCCAAAAATCGCGCCAAGTGATTCGGCTTGTGCGGGTCCTTAATCAGCTATCGACAGGGCGATAAGCTTCGTTGATTTGCCAGATTGGCGGGCTGCCAATATGTCTTGCAATATGATCGACAAAGGCGCGCACCTTCGCAGAGACATGGCGCGTGGGAGGGTAGACGGCATATATATTGTAGGGTAGCGGCTTTGCTTGCGGCAAAACGGGAATGAGTCTTCCTGCCCGCAACGGTTCGGCGGCGATGAACATCGGCAGGAGTACAAGCCCAAGGCCGGCAATCGCCATATCGCGCATCGCCTCGCCATTATTGGCAACGATGCGGCCATGCATCGGCACGGCAATCGGTTCGCCATCCTTGTCCGGATTTTCAAATTGCCAGAGCTGGCTGGTATTGACGTTGGAATAGTCGATGCAGGAAAAGCGATCCAGCGCGCCCAGCGTTTCCGGCAGGCCATGCGTATTGGCGAAATCCGGGCTGCAACAGATGACACGGGGATCGGTGCATAATTTGCGCGCGATCAGGCTGGAATCGCGCAATATACCAATGCGTATGCCGACATCATAACCGCCACGCACCAGATCGATCATGCGGTCTTCAAACTCCACGGCGATTTCCAGATCGGGATATTGCCGGGCAAAATCCGCAATCATCCGCCCCAGATACATTGTGCCGAAGGTCATGGGCGCAGCGATGCGCAATGTGCCGCGAATGGCGCTATTGCGTGTCGCCGCCGTATCAGCCGCCTCCATGATGTCGCGGACAAGCGGGCGGATGCGCTCGACGAAATCCAGCGCATTTGCCGATGCCACCAGCTTGCGCGGCGTTCGCTGAAACAATTCAATGCCAAGCCCACCCTCCAGATCGGAGATGCGCTTGCTGACAACGGATTTTGACAGGTTAAGCCGCGCGGCTGTGGCCGTGATGCTGCCGGTTTCAATAACATCAAGAAAAGTCAGTAAATCGTCAAAGCGCCACTTCATGGTTTCACCATACGGGACATGGTGCGCATTTAACAGATGATTTTATAGTTATAGTTCTGTTTTAACGAACATGAGTTGCATCTTTCTGATCTTTATTGCTGGAGCCTGAGCGCAGATATTCAGCCCAACGGCGATGTCGCCACTCAATCACGCAGGAGGTTTTCATGAGCTTGCAACTGACAGGTATCCACCATTTGACGGCAATTACCGCCAATGCGCCGGAAAATGTGCGTTTCTACACAAAGACGCTTGGTTTGCGGCTGGTCAAAAAGACCGTCAATCAGGACGATACGAGCGCCTACCATCTTTTTTATGCCGATGGTGAAGCAACGCCCGGTACGGATTTGACATTCTTCGACTGGCCAACTGCACCGGAGCGCCGCGGCACCCATAGTATTTCGCGCACTGGTTTGCGGGTTGGCAGCAAGGCCAGCCTCGACTGGTGGAAAGTCCGGTTTACCGAATTGGGTGTCAAGTCCGGTGAGGTGACAGAGATAGGCGGTCATGCTTCGCTGGATTTCGAGGATGGCGAAGGACAGCGCTTTCGGTTGATTGATGATGGCGGTGCTGGCGACTCCCACCCTTGGGACAAGAGCCCTGTGCCTGCCGAACATCAGATCCGCGGGCTTGGCCCAATCACCATCAGCGTGCCGGACATCACCAATACGGAAGCAATTCTGTTGCACGTGATGAACATGCAAAAGGTCCGCGATTATGCCGATCCCGATGGCATCGGGCATGTGCATGTTTTTGCAATGGGCGAGGGCGGTCCGGCTGCGGAGTTGCACGTAGCCGTTCAACCTGATCTTCCCGCCGCACGGCAGGGTGCAGGGGCGGTGCATCACGTGGCTTTCCGCGCCCCGGATGTCAATGCCTTGCATGAATGGACCGAGCGTTTGAAAAGTTTCCGCATGCCATCCAGCGGTGAAGTCGAGCGTTACTATTTCCGTTCGCTCTATTTCCGCGAACCAAATGGTATTCTGTTCGAGATCGCGACCGACGGTCCGGGCTTCACAGTGGACGAGCCGTTGGAAACGTTGGGCGAAGAGCTTTCCTTGCCGCCATTCCTTGAAAGCAAGCGTGCTGCAATCGAGGCCGGGCTTAAGCCGCTCGTCTGATTATGAAAAAGCAGCAAACAGGCCGGATCAATTCCGGCCTGTTTCCATTTCTGTCAGCCAGCTTCTGACGGCGTCAATATCATGCTGATTGGTCTCGTGACCGGCAGGAACGCTGAGGGCAGTCAAATTGGCTCCAGCCTGCCGCAGATCGGCTTCGAGTGCGGGGGCATGCGCACCAAAGAGGTCGTGATCGCCGGTCAGGCTGAGAATATGCGTGCCGCTCAGATCAGCTTCAGGTGTCTCTTCAAGCACTTTGGTTGCGCGCAGCAAAATGGCATTGCGCACCAGGCCCGGATGCAACTGCATCATGGCAGCCAGAAGATTGGCGCCGTTGGAATATCCCATGAAAATCGTTGATTGCAGGTCGAGACCATAGGCTTCGACAGCGCCTTCAATGAATGCGGCGAAGGCTTCCGCTTCCGAGCGGATGTCGTTTTGATCAAAGCTCAAAGGTCCAAAACGGCGGAACCAGCGCGCAGTTCCTTCTTCCGTGCTGCGACCACGCAGACCAAACAGCGTTGCGCCGGGTGCGATACTGGCCGCCAAGGGCATAAGGCTTGTTTCACTGCCATCAGAACCATGAAGAAGGATAAATGCCTGGCCGGTTGCCGGTTCGGGCGTATAGACGCGATGGACGAATGGCAGATCGCGATAAATGAAACGCGGTTCCTTTGGCAGACCGAATTGCGGCAAGATGATTTTTACATTCGCCGTTTCATCGGCAAAATGCGGGGGGACGAAAAGCTCTGTGCCCAAAGTCTCCAATGGTTCGTCAATCAGCACGCCGGGACCATCCGTCGCCATTTCGAGCAGAGTACCGCCCGGCTCGCGCACATAGATGGAATGGAAATATTTGCGATCGTGCAGGGCAGTTGCATCGGCACCTTCAGCAATCATCTGCTCATAAGTCGCGTTCACTTCGGCAATATCTGCGGCGCGAAAGGCAATATGATCCACGGTGCCGGTGCCGGGGGCGGAGCTCCAAAAGCCGGTTGCATCGCGAACGTCAATGCAATCTCCTGACGAGGAAACCATTCGCGTTATTGTGTCGCTCTGCCCCGCACTTTCATATGAAAAGTGCCTGCTGAGAAACGCAGCAGTCTCGTTGGGTTTTTCGGTGAGGATCGTTGCGCCGCGTAAGCGCATGATCGCATCTGTTTGCGATATGCCATCGCTTTCCCACGGGTCCCCGGGGCTGACGGCGTCTGTTCCGACCAGTTTGATGATCGCCCCGTCAGGATCGTGCAATCGCAGGACGGTTTCGCCGAATTCCTGCGCGGGTCCTGTAACCGCGATGTTGAATTGCAGCGCACGGGTCAGCCAGAAACCAATAGTTTCAGTTGGAATAGCGAAAGATACCTCGCTGGGCTGGCCATAGCCGACGCGGCCAAGCGAGCCATCTTCCCAGACCAGAAATGTGATCAGGGAGCCGGGAGTGCCAGAGGCATCGCCATAAATCAGATGGAGCTGTGTTGCGTCTTCAAAGCCGCCGGTGCGCTTGACCAGCCGAAGTCCGAGAAACCCGACATAGAAATCCACATTCGCCTGAACCTTGCGGGTGATCAGTGTGATGTGATGAATGCCGCCTGTCATGTCCGAGGTCCCTCTTTTCATGAGGCGCTTGATAAGGGGAAAGCAGGAAAGGCGCAATCGCAGATGACAGCACAAAAGAGAACACCCACCGCTGGGAGGAGCGATGGGTGTTACTTGTAAAGAACGGCTCTGGGAGGAACGCTGTTCTTTAAGCGACCGTGGCTGGGAGGAGGAGTGCCACGGACGTGGGAGGTCTGTTTAATTAGAATGCCGAAGCGGCCTTCTTCGCAACGAAAGCGATGTCACCGCGGGAGATGCCGAGGTCGTTCAGTTCACGTGCGGACAGGCGGTTCAATTCCGTGACTGTGTCACGATAGCGGCGCCAGTTGTTGTACGAGCGGATCAAGTTCATTTCACTCACCTAAAGTTCTTTTGTTTGTTGGATCGTTATCGATCGGTGAGCTGGATATAGTGCAGTGCACTCAGAACTTGGAGTCACAAGTTTGCATAGCTGGTTTGCAGGAAAATGGGCCTCTAAACCACTGAAACTGAAGGTTTCCGCCATTAATTTGTCATTATCGATCTGAAATTTGAGAAAAATGGTGGATTCGGCTGTAAAACTGCCCAAGTCGGCCATATTCGTTAACGGTGAAAACTGCTTAGGCGTGCGCTTTCGCGCGGGGTGGCTTTCTGGCCGCTTCGCGCGGTGCAGCTTTACTCTTTTTCTTTGCAGCGGTGCGGCTCTTAAGTTCCTCGTCGGCCTTCTTCGCTGCTTCTTCGCATTGTTTGCGAAACTTCTCGACTTCAGCCTCGGTCAGATGCTCGATGCCGATAAAAGCATTCTTTCCGTTGCTGACGCGCACGAGCTCGTCCAGCTTGGCCTGAATGGCTACGCTATCGCGGTTTTGCGTGTTCTGGATGAGAAACACCATGAGGAAGGTCACGATTGTCGTGCCGGTATTGATGATGAGCTGCCACGTATCGCTGAAGCCGAATATCGGTCCGCTAAATGCCCATATGACTACGATTGCCACGCAAAGGATGAAGGTTACAGGTTTGCCTGCAGCCAGAGCCACAGTGTTGGCGACCTTGGTGAAGATCTGATCGAACATGCGTAATCCTCTTTGTGACCGGCGATAATGAGTCTGGCACTCAATAACTTTTGAACGAGGCTGTTGGTTCCGCGACAGGAAACCAACATGCATCTGCGTTTCAGGGTGGTCAAAAAACGTCCGGGAGCGTATGCTTAACCATGCAGGTTGAGGTCCATAGTGACCCGTCCATGGTCACCGAGCTCCTTTTCCGCCCTGAACTTATGGGAGGTTTGAGATGGCGAATTTCCATGTGATTGCCGGTGCTGATTCAGGTATTGCCCATCCCGATGTGCGCAAGATTGCCGTCAGGGATGTTTTCACGGCGCTGCGCAAGGGTCTTGACGATTTCTGGGAGAAGCCGTCGCATTATGTGTTTCTCTGCCTGATTTATCCCATTGCTGGTCTGGTGCTGATCCGATGGTCGTCCGGTGCTAACACCCTGCCGCTGATTTTCCCACTAATGTCAGGTTTTGCACTGATCGGACCTCTGGCAGCCATCGGGCTTTATGAAATCAGCCGCAGACGCGAGCGGGGTATGGACACATCCTGGTGGCATGCAAGGCAGGTGGTGCATTCACCCGCCGTTCCATCCATTCTTGCGATAGGGGCCATGCTGGTCGCCGTTTTCGTGGCATGGTTGCTGATCGCCCAGGCGCTTTATGTGAACCTCTTCGGCGATACGCCCCCGGCTTCTATCGCGGTATTCATAGATCAGGTTTTCAACACGCCTCAAGGCTGGCGAATGATCATACTCGGCAATGCAATCGGTTTTGTCTTCGCGGCCTTTGTGCTTTGCACGACGGTGATCGCCTTTCCCTTCCTGCTCGACCGCGATGGCGGCGCTTATGCGGCGATAGCCACGTCAGCGCGCGTGGTGGCAAAAAATCCGCTACCCATGATCGTTTGGGGCTTGATTGTCGCCGCACTGCTGTTTGTGGGCTTCGCAACATTGTTCGTGGGTCTGGCGATTTTCATACCCGTTCTCGGACATGCCACCTGGCACCTTTACCGTGCAGTTGTTCCGGCGCACGAAATGTAAAAGCAATATCTGCCTCGTATGGTGGAATACGGGGCAGATGGTCAAATTTCCCGGTAAAACTAGCATTTGACGTAAACGGCTATTATCCTTCCAGAATCGCCAACCTTGCGAAGGGAATACCGACATGGGTAGCTATTCGAAGCTGATTGGATCGATTATCGGAGGTATTGCGGGCTGGCTTGCCTCACGCTACGCCCTGCCGCCGGAGCTGACATCCCCCGAAATCCAAGGGGCAGCAACAGTTATTCTCAGCGCTGCGGCCACATACCTGTTTCCCGCAAATACGGTGCCGACACAGACAACGACCGAGCCGGAGCCAAAGGTCACCACTCCTCAATAGTCTGTTTGATTTGTAGCTCCGGCCGGTGCATTTGTGCACCCGTCGGAATGGCGCGGTATCCCGCCGTCCGTAAGAGGGCGTAGTCAAAGCTGAAATCAGCCCTCTACTAGTGTGTACTGGACGAGGCGATTAATCCTCAAAGCGGGTCGTGGCGTCGCGATCATGCTCGTATTTATGCTTGGTCGGGAAGGTCGGTAACCAGGATTCGCGGCGGATGACCCAGCTTTCATAAGTCGGTGTCAGTTGGTCAATATCGTCCAGCGAGCCAATGTTCACTTCGATTTCGTCGTCGGTGCGGGCAAAAACCGACGATCCGCAACGGGGGCAGAAATGACGCCCGGCATAGTCGCCCGTTTCTCCCTCGATGGACACAGCAGCTTCAGGAAATATTGCTGAAGCGTGAAAAAGAGCGCCATGATGTTTGCGGCAGTCGAAACAGTGACAAATGCCGACCCGATAAGGCCGTCCCGTTGCAACGATTCGGACATCTCCGCAGCTGCACCCGCCCGTGAACCGGTCCATCTTGCGCCTCCTCAATAATCACGTGAGTTGGAATATTTACAATGAACAAGACAGCCATTGCAAATAGATGACTGAGGTGCTGTTCATGCTTGATAATGGAATGTCGATTGCCAAGGTATTTATCCTTGAACGGCTGCGATTGGTGGAAAGCTGATCATTCCCTTTAGCGATTCGCTTGCGTAATGAGCACACGGCGCGCCGCGCCGCATCAGTTGATGATTTCGCCTCGTTCGTGCGAAGGCAACGCGATCAGACGTTCTCTCCATAGCTGTAGTGCTTCGGGGGTCAATCTGGTCCAATCCGTGATTTCCCCAATGATCTTGAGCGGTGCGCTGCTGCGATACGACCGCGTTGGATTGCCAGGAAACTTCTTGTCGGTCACGTTCGGGTCGTTCTCGAATGCCCCTGTGGGCTCTACGATGTAAACACGCGGGGCTGCGCCGCCTTTGGTGAGTTCAGCCGCAATTTCAGCGGCAAGCCCGGCACCATCCACAAGAGAAGTGAAGTAGATATGGTTCATCACCACTTCAGGACGATAGTTCGACCTGTATCCTGCGGTGAGGAAATCACCCACGCGCAAATCCGCGATTGTGCCATGAAAGAAGGGGCCCGTATCCAGTGCTTCGGTCATCGTGATCGTCCTGTCTTGTGGGTCTGCTTGTCGTCAGTGAGCTGAGCGATGCCAACGGAGATAAGGTCGAAAGAGGCTATTTCCACCCGTTGCAAGCTCAAATAGTCGAGACGCAAACGTTGATCTGCCCTGTCGCAGTTTTCGAAAAATTATTACACTTGGGTGTGTGGGAAAAAATGGCGCGCCCGAAAGGATTCGAACCTCTGACCCCCAGATTCGTAGTCTGGTGCTCTATCCAGCTGAGCTACGGGCGCGTGCCACAAATGCGCGTTCGTCTGCGCAGGCCGGTTCCTAATTGGTTGGCTGCGTAAATGCAAGCCGGTTTCCAAAAAAACCGCAACTATTTATTCCTAAAGATTGCGGCCGATGGCCAGATACTTCTCGCGGCGGTCCTGACGCAAAGCATCGCGATCCATATTGCTCATGGATTTCAGCGCGACATTGATGATGTTTCCAGTCGCTTCTATTGCTGCATCCCGGCCGCGATGGGCGCCGCCGAGAGGCTCCGGAATAATGCCGTCAATGATCTTCAATTCGTAAAGATCCTGCGCAGTGATGCGCATTGATGTGGCCGCATCCTTGGCTCTGGTCGAATCATGCCAGAGAATAGACGCGGCACCTTCGGGCGAAATAACCGAATAGATGGAATGTTCGAGCATGTAGACGCGGTTGGCCGTGGCAATCGCGATAGCGCCGCCGGAGCCGCCTTCACCGATGATGACGGAAACGATTGGCACCTTCACATTGAGGCAGGCGGCAGTTGAGCGGGCAATGGCCTCGGCCTGGCCGCGTTCCTCGGCGGCGATGCCTGGAAATGCGCCCGCCGTATCAACAAGCGTCAGCACGGGCAGGTTGAACCGGTCTGCAAGTTCCATGATGCGCACGGCCTTGCGGTAGCCTTCGGGCATGGCCATGCCAAAATTGTGCTTGAGGCGCGTTTTGGTATCGCTGCCTTTTTCCTGTCCAATGACTGCAACGGCCTGACCATTAAAGCGGGCAAGACCAGCCTGAACCGCATCATCATCGGCATAGTTGCGATCACCTGCCAGCGGTGTGAAATCGGTAAAGAGCCTTGCAATATAATCCACGCAATGGGGCCGGTCCGGATGACGTGCGATCTGCGCCTTCTGCCAAGGCGTCAATTTGCGATAAAGATCGCGCAATGCATCGCCGGAGCGTCTTTCAAGCCGCGCGATCTCGTCATTGGTGTCGAGCGCGCCGCCTTCTTCTGCAAGCTTTTTCAGCTCAAGAATCTTGCCATCGAGATCGGCAACCGGCTTTTCAAAATCAAGATAGTTGTACATGGACTGAATATCTGCCTGCAAAAAGGTGGATTTTTCAAAGCCTAACTGGCTGTTGCGAGCGCGCATGTCAAGGAACCATGCCTCAGATGAGGCATAAGCCACGCAACTTATACGGTGAATTCCGGCAAAGGTGTGGTGTTAATCGGCCAATGGATGGTGCTTGGTGACAAGCTGGTGCAGCCGCTCTTCCATGACATGCGTATAAATCTGCGTGGTAGAAATATCCGAATGGCCAAGCAATTGCTGTACCGCCCGCAGATCAGCACCGTTCTGGAGCAAGTGACTGGCGAATGCGTGACGCAGGACATGGGGTGAAATCGCGGAGGTCTTCAGGCCAGCGCGAGCTGCAAGCCCTTTGAGGTCGCGTCCGAAGACCTGACGCGCCAGAAAGCCGCTTTCCGAGACTGCCGGGAAGAGCCACGGACTGTCGCAAAGGCCGGGCAGGGCGTCGCGCAGTTCAAGATATTTCATCATGGCGATGCGGGCTTTGCCGGAAAGCGGGACCATACGGTCCTTTGATCCCTTACCCCGCACCATCAAAAAGCGATTGTCGGAGCGCGCAACAGTGACAGGCAGGCCGACAAGTTCAGAAACGCGCAAGCCGGTTGCATAAAGTATTTCAAGCAGCGCATGGAGGCGCAAAGCCTGGAAATGTACCGTGTTTGAAGCCTTTGCATCGAGCGTTTCCACTTCCGCCCGGGCAAGCAGCTTTTCCACATCGGCTTCGCTCATGATTTTCGGCAGGGAACGATCCTTCTTCGGGGCGTCAAATGTGCTGGTGGGATCGTCCGCGCGGATGTTCTCCATGTAAAGAAAGCGGAAGAACTGACGAAGTGCCGAAAGCCTGCGGGCCTGCGAGGTGGCGGCAAAGCCGCGATTGGCAATATCGTCAAGATAAGTGCGAATGGTGACCGGCTCCGCCAGGGGCAGCTGTGTGCCGGTGCCAGCGCTGAAGGATGCGGCATCCTCAAGGTCTCGCCTGTAGGAGTCGAGCGTGTTCTGCGCAGCTCCTCTTTCGGCGCTCATCATTTCAAGAAAATTCTCGATGGCTGCTGAAGCGCGCATGATTTTTACTTTGGTTGCTGGGGTTTCGGATTGAGCTTTTCGCTCGGCACGCGAATGGTCATCTCGGTCTGGGTGGGGTGAACAAAGGTCACAAGCGCGACCATCCCGGCATAGACAAGCCCCGTAAGGATGGCGAGGACAATGATAAGTCGCGTGAGTGTCGGCATTTTCTCTATCGAACAGGCTGCATTGGTCGGTTCCATAATCTTGGACGCAAACTCTTAATAATTTGGTGAATGGCTGAGTTGCTGCACTGGCGTTCTGCGTGGTTCGACAAGCTCACCATGAGGCGAGATTGCGATTTGCAACCAAAATGATCACCACAGGCGAGTGTAGATCCCTACAATCCGCAACTTCTCTTATGGTAGGCCTGTCGAGCCACGCACACTATTGATGTAAAATGGAACATCGATGGTCCTTAAAGCCATAGTCTGCTTGACTGGACCAAGGTTTTACTGTCGAAACGCAATCATGAATACGACGGAAGACACAACTCTGCCAGATGAAACATCTGAGCTGGCAAAATCCATCCGCGAGCGGCTTGGCGCGCGTTCAATCGTGCTTGTCGGCCTCATGGGTGCAGGTAAGTCGACAGTGGGAAAGAAACTGGCCTCGCTGGTGGAACTGCCCTTTTTCGACGCGGATCACGAGATTGAAAAGGTCTCGACAATGTCGATCCCCGAGCTTTTCGAAGCCTATGGCGAGGCCGAATTTCGCGATCTTGAACGGCGGGTCATTGCACGCATGCTGGAAGAGGGGCCGATTGTCCTGGCAACAGGAGGCGGTGCCTATATGAACGAGCAGACGCGAAGCGCCATAGCATCCACCGGTATCTCCGTATGGCTTAAAGCAGAGCTTGATGTCTTGATGTCGCGTGTCGTACGCAAGCAGAACCGTCCATTGCTGAAGAACAGTGATCCGCGCGGTGTGATGGAGCGGCTGATGGGCGAGCGCTATCCAATCTATGCATATGCCGATCTCACGATCAATTCGCGCGAAGAAAAGAAAGAAATCATCGCTTTCGAAGCGATGCAGGCCATTGCAGGGCATCTGGGCGGGCAAGCCCTCTCCAACGAGACAAAAACGGATGAGGAGGCCGGGTCATGACGGATCAAGCGACAAGCACAATCGTTCCCGTCAAGCTCGGCGATCGTTCCTATGACATATTGATTGGTGGCGGTTTGATTGAGCGTGCAGGACAAGAGATCGTCTCACGGGCAGGCAAGACAATGCGGGCGGCCATCATCAGCGACGAGACAGTTGCCGGGCTGCATCTGGAGCGGTTGCAAGCGGGGCTCACTGCCGCAGGAATAGAATCGACGCCGGTGGTGGTTGCCCCGGGCGAGCAATCAAAATGTTTCGCGACGCTGGAGACTGTTACCAACGCCATTCTAGCGGCGCGGCTAGAACGCGGCGATATTGTCATTGCTTTCGGTGGCGGTGTCATTGGTGACCTTGCCGGTTTTGCGGCTGGCATTGCGCGGCGCGGCATGGGCTTTGTGCAGATACCAACCTCATTGCTGGCGCAGGTGGATAGTTCCGTGGGCGGCAAGACCGGAATTAACACGGCGCATGGCAAGAACCTTGTCGGCGTGTTCTATCAGCCCCAGCTGGTTCTGGCCGACACGGATGTGCTCAACACGCTCTCTCTACGTGAATTTCGTGCAGGTTATGCGGAAGTTGCCAAATATGGTCTGATCGACCGTCCGGATTTTTTCGCTTGGCTGGAGGCCAACTGGCGCGGGATTTTCGATGGAGGGCCGGAACGGACCCAGGCGATTGCCATAGCGTGCCAGTCAAAAGCCGATGTCGTTGAACGCGACGAGTTCGAGATGGGAGACAGGGCGCTGCTCAATCTTGGCCACACATTCGGCCATGCGCTGGAGACAGCAACCAAATATGATTCCTCACGCCTTGTTCATGGTGAGGGCGTTTCCATCGGAATGGTTCTGGCGCATCAGTTTTCGGCCAAAATGAATCTGGCCAGCCCGGATGATGCTTTGCGGGTGGAAAAGCATCTGCGCGATGTCGGCCTGCCGGTATCTATCAACGAGATACAAGGCCAGCTTCCGCCAGCGGAAAAATTGATGGAATATATTGCGCAGGATAAAAAGGTGACGCGTGGTACGCTGACCTTTATTCTCACGCGCGGTATCGGTCAGTCATTCATCGCCAAAGATGTTCCACCATCGGCGGTCTTGAGCTTCCTGAAGGAGAAACATCCAGCATGACCTTGGAACTCTGGATTTTCTGCGGGGTTATTTTGGGTTTGATCCTGATGTCCGCTCTCTTTTCAGGGTCCGAAACGGCATTGACTGCGGTGTCGCGGGCACGCATGCATCGGCTGGCGAACCGCGGCGACGGGCGTGCAAGCATTGTCGAAAATCTCATCGAGAAACGCGACAGGCTGATCGGCGTCATGCTGATCGGCAATAATCTCATCAATATTCTCGCATCGTCGCTAATGACCAGCATGTTGCTTGATATTTTCGGGCAGGCTGGTGTGGCCTATGCGACAGCCATCATGACCGTTCTCCTTGTGATCTTTGCGGAGGTTTTGCCAAAATCCTGGGCTATATCGAGTCCCGAACGCAATTCGCTTTCGCTGGTGCGGTTTGCGCAGCTTGCAGTCTGGATATTCGGTCCTCTTTCCGATCTGGTGAACTGGATCGTACGCAATATACTTGCGATTTTCGGGATCAATCTTGCTGCGGGAATTTCAATGTTTTCGGCGCAGGAAGAGCTGCGCGGTGCGGTCGACCTGCTCCACAAGGAAGGTTCCGTGGTGAAGGGCGACAGGGACCAGATTGGTGGCTTGCTCGATCTGCGCGAGCTTGAAGTCTACGACGTCATGATCCACCGCACCGATATGGATTCGGTCAATGCCGATGATCCAATCGAGACGATCATCACCGAAATCCTTGCCAGCCATCATACGCGTATTCCTGTGTGGAGAGGCACGAACGATAATTTTGTCGGGGTTGTCCACGCGAAGGACCTTGTACGGGCGATCAGGGATGCCAATCGCGACTTCTCGAAGATCAATATTATGAAGGTTGCGACAAAGCCCTGGTTCGTGCCGGATACGACCACGCTCCAGGATCAGCTCAATGCGTTTTTGCGGCGCAAGGCACATATTGCCATTGTCGTCGATGAGTATGGCGACGTGCAGGGGCTGATCACGCTGGAAGATATTCTTGAGGAGATCGTTGGCGATATTGCCGACGAGCATGACATTGACGTGCAGGGTGTTCGCCCGCAGCCGGATGGCTCAATCCTTGTCGACGGGTCCGTGCCGATACGCGACCTTAACCGCGCGCTCGACTGGAATCTGCCCGATACGGAGGCGACAACCATTGCAGGGTTTGTGATCCATCAGACGCAGAGCATTCCAAAGGAAAAACAGGCTTATACGTTCCATGGCAAGCGGTTTACGATCATCAAGCGGGAAAAAAACAGAATAACGCGACTGCGCATCCGGCCGATTGAAGGTGAGGACAAACCAAAGGCGCGGTAGTTCACGAGGCATTCAGGTTCATATAACTGGGATTAAAATGCATATTCTCATTGCGATTATCGGTTTGGCGGCTGTTGTTTTATTCTGGACCCTGCGAGCCCATTCGACTGTCAGGGCAGTACGCGATCTTGATCGCGACACGAAAGGCCTGCAACGGAAGGCAAAGTTCAGTTTTCAGAATCTGATCGGTTCGCCCTATAGCCGTATAAAAGACCCGCGTCTGGCCGCTGCGGTCTTGATGATTCAGCTTGTGCGGACGGGCGCCCCGGTGACCGCAGACGAAAAGATGAAGATTCTGGAACTGATTAGCGAAACGCTTCAGATCGAAGATCCAGACGCATTGTTTCGAAAGGCCTGGACTTATACCAAGCAGCGGGGATTTTTTTCGCCCATGGCTGATGAAATGGCACCCATGCTGCGCGAACGCCTGACGAGAAGAGAACGGCTGCAATTGATCGACATGCTGCAACAGACCGCATCAGCCTACGGTGAGCCGAGTGAATTGCAAGTTGGAATGATTGCGCGATTGAAGCGGCAACTGGTGCAGGACTGAATATTAGTTGCATACATCCAGTGCGTGGTTCGACGCACTGGATGTATGCAGTTTCCTGTCGCAATGCTTTTCAGGAATTGCAAGTCACACTTTAGTTGAGCTTTTTACCGCCGTGTTGCTTCGCCGGGCGCTGCTGGTTCAAGCGCCAAGGCATGGACGCTTCCCTTCAATTCTGCTTCGAGAACTTCATTGATTGCGCGGTGGCGTTCGACACGCGACATGCCGGAAAAAGCCTCCGCGACAATCCGCACGCGAAAATGCGTTTCGCCTGAACCGTCAAATGTGCCATGATGCTCGCTGTCAGAATGATGGTGGCCTGCGTGAAGGTGGCTTTCATTGATGACAGCCAATGAAACGGGATGGAAAGCCTGTGTCAGTTTGTTTTCGATCGCGGACTGAGTGGACATTTCATTCTCCTGCGCCCATATGGTAGTTTCATTTGGCAAATCCGAACATGTTCATAAATTTACCGCCATTTCAGGCGTTAGGTCATAAATCATGTCCGAATGTCAATTCACGCCAAGCCAAGATAAACGTATTCGATGACGACAAGCTCTAAATATTTCGACAGCATCCGTATCCGCCCGAAAAAGGCGGAAGAGGAGAAATCGCGCACGCCCATATGCCAGTGGGACGGCTGTGAGAAACCTGGTCCGCACCGCGCTCCCGTGGGCCGCGAAAAGGAAGGCGAGTTCTTCCATTTCTGCATCGACCATGTGCGCGAGTATAATAAAGGCTATAATTATTTCTCCGGCCTGTCTGATGCAGAGGTTGCGCGCTACCAGAAGGAAGCGCTGACGGGCGATCGCCCGACATGGACTGTTGCAGGATTGCCGGGCAGCGGGGCAGGGCCAAGCGCCAGCACCCGCGCGCAGGCCAGTGCAAGCGCCAAGACATCGCCGGATTTTTCCAAATTGCGATCGGGGCGTGCTGCCTACCAAAACAGGTTCCGGGATCCCAATAGTGTTTTCAATAATGCACGTGTCCATGTGCGCAAATTGAAGCCGCTGGAGTCAAAAGCGCTGGATACGCTTGGACTAGGTGCAAAAGCCACTGGCGAAGATATAAAGTCGCGCTATAAAGAACTGGTGAAGCGCCACCACCCCGATGCAAACGGCGGTGATCGGGCTTCCGAGGATCGTTTCCGTGACGTAATCCAGGCCTATCAATTGCTCAAGACGGCTGGTTTCTGCTAACCACTCATGGGCTGAATTCAGAATCTCGTTGCGGGGTTCGCTATTTTTATGCGTCTGCGCATGCAGTCGCGCTGGAGGCATGATGAATAAGGTTGATCGCGATATTGCGAATTTGCCGGATACAACGGTTTCTGTAGAAAAGCTTTTCGGATTCCAATCCGACATGATGGTCCCGGCCTATAAGGCCGGCGATGCCTATGTCCCGGAAATCGACACGGACTATTTGTTCGACAAGGCAACGACGCTGGCCATTCTGGCAGGTTTTGCCTTCAACCGGCGCGTTATGGTTTCCGGCTATCATGGCACGGGTAAATCCACGCATATTGAACAGGTCGCTGCGCGCCTCAACTGGCCCTGCGTTCGCGTCAATCTCGACAGTCACGTCAGCCGTATCGATCTGGTCGGCAAGGATGCAATTGTGGTGAAAGAGGGCATGCAGGTTACAGAATTCCGCGACGGCATTCTGCCTTGGGCCTACCAGCATAATGTTGCTCTGGTTTTTGACGAATATGATGCCGGTCGTCCGGATGTTATGTTCGTTATCCAGCGCGTGCTGGAATCATCCGGCCGCTTGACGCTTCTGGATCAAAGCCGCGTTATCCGTCCGCACCCTGCCTTCCGCCTGTTCGCTACGGCCAATACGGTCGGTCTCGGCGATACGACCGGTCTTTACCACGGCACGCAGCAGATCAATCAGGCGCAGATGGATCGCTGGTCGATCGTGACGACGCTCAACTATCTGCCGCATGACAATGAGGTGGCAATCGTTGCTGCCAAGGCCAAGCATTATCAGAACAAGGAAGGCATGGAGATCGTCTCCAAGATGGTCCGCGTTGCCGATATGACCCGTGCAGCATTCATCAATGGCGATCTTTCGACAGTGATGAGCCCGCGTACGGTGATCACCTGGGCTGAAAATGCCGATATCTTCAAGGATGTCGGTTTTGCATTCCGCCTGACCTTCCTGAACAAGTGCGATGAATTGGAGCGTCCAATCGTTGCCGAGTTCTATCAGCGTGCCTTTGGCAAGGAACTGCCTGAATCCACAGCCAATGTGGTTATGAGCTAAGAGCACAGCAGAAGATGGCAGGTCCGGGAGACAATTTACGTGCGGTACCGAAAGGTCCGGTTGATAGCGAGCCCTTCAAGCGCGCTGTCACGGCCTGTATGCGTGCAATTGCCGGCGATCATGAGCTGGAAGTCGGCTTCGGCAATGACAAGCCTGCGCTGACCGGCCACCGGGCACGGCTTCCTGATCTGCCCAAACGTCCGAGTGCCAATGACATAGCGGTCACGCGCGGCATTGGCGATTCGATGGCATTGCGTCAGGCATGCCATAATGATCGCATTCACGCGACACTTGCGCCGGAAGGCAAGCAGGCGAGGGCAATCTTCGACGCGGTCGAACAGGCTCGCGTCGAAGCTATCGGCTCTTTGCGCATGGAAGGCGTGGCGGAAAATCTGAACTCCATGCTGGCGGACAAATATGCCCGCGCCAATTTTCCTGCGATCACGGACAAGGCAGAAGCTCCGCTTGAAGAAGCTGTCGCCTTGCTGGTGCGTGAAAAGCTGACGGGGCGCAAGGCACCGGAATCAGCGGGCAATGTGCTCGACCTGTGGCGCGACTGGATCGAAGAGAAAGCCGCCACCGATCTTGATCATCTGTCCGACAAGATCAATGATCAGAATGCATTTGCGCGCGTTGTGCGCGAAATGCTGGCCTCAATGGAAATGGCGGAAGAACTGGCGCAGGAAAGCCAAGACGACGACAGCCAGAGCAACGAAGAAGACCAGCCCGAGCCTGAAGAAAACAATGAGGGCGGCTCCGACGAGGACGAAGGCAGCGATTCATCCGAAAATGATGATTCCGAGACATCCAGCGACGATAGTCAGGCGGGCGAGACCGAGGCTGCCGATGCTTCATCTGATGATATGGATGAAGATTCGGACGCTGATGCGGAGATTCCGGGCGAAGCAAGGCGCCCTAACCAGCCTTTCTCCAATCTTGGGGCTGAAAGCGGGTATAAGGTCTATACGCAGGAATTTGACGAGACGACCGACGCGGAAGAGCTTTGTGACGAAGCTGAACTGGAGCGTCTGCGTGCATTCCTCGACAAGCAGCTTGCCAACCTATCCGGCGTTGTCGGGCGTCTGGCCAATAGGCTTCAGCGCCGCCTGATGGCGCAGCAGAACCGTTCCTGGGACTTCGATCTGGAAGAGGGATATCTCGACAGCGCCCGCCTTGTGCGCGTCGTTATCGATCCCACTCAGCCCCTCTCCTACAAGATGGAGCGCGACACGGATTTCCGCGACACCGTGGTTACGCTGCTGATCGATAATTCCGGCTCCATGCGTGGTCGCCCGATTACCGTTGCTGCGACCTGTGCCGATATTTTGGCACGTACGCTGGAGCGTTGCGGCGTGAAGGTTGAAATCCTCGGCTTCACCACAAAGGCGTGGAAAGGCGGACAGGCCCGTGAAGCTTGGCTGGAGCGGGGCAAACAGGCCAATCCAGGCCGGCTGAATGATCTGCGCCATATCGTCTACAAGCGCGCTGACGCCCCATGGCGGCGCTCACGGCGCAATCTCGGCCTGATGATGCGCGAGGGGCTGCTGAAGGAAAATATCGATGGTGAGGCGCTGATCTGGGCGCATCAACGTCTGCTGGCGCGTCCTGAACAGCGCCGTATTCTGATGATGATTTCCGATGGTGCTCCCGTTGATGACAGCACCTTATCGGTCAATCCGGGCAATTATCTTGAGCGGCATTTGCGTGCGGTGATTGAAGAGATTGAAACCAAATCGCCAGTCGAGCTTATTGCCATCGGTATTGGTCATGATGTGACGCGCTATTACCGCCGTGCAGTGACGATTGTCGATGCAGAAGAGCTGGCCGGTGCGATGACCGAACAACTCGCTTCCCTGTTTGAAGAGCAAGGACGCGCGGCAGCCAAAAAAGCTGGACGCCGATAAGATGAAATCAGTTGCGCTACGTTGCTGGCGCGTCTGGTTGATCATGATCTTTGCTGCGGCGGCTACCAACACGGCCTTGGCGCAAGAGGGCGTTTCGCCTCTACAAATCAAATCCCGTATCATCTCCAATTTCCAACTGGGTTCGGCTGAAACCCGCTTCGGACCGCTCGAATTTATCGGTGGTTTGGATATGTCATCGACAAATGCCCGCTTTGGCAGCATGTCCGCATTTCATTTCCTTGATGCCGGACATCGCTTTCTTGGTATTACCGATACCGGCTCCTGGTATGCGGGCAAGATTTTGCGCGATGCCGAGGGCAGGCCGACAATGATCGACGATTATGTGCTGGCGCCAATCTTGGATGAAAACGGTTTGCCTCTCGACGGCAAACGGGATTCCGATGCAGAAGGCATGAATATCTCCGGCCAGAAGGCCACGGTTTCTTTTGAACGCAATCATCGGATCGCCGAATATGAACTTGATCTGGAGAAATTCGCCTCGCGGCCGAAGATTCTGCCGCTGCCCATTCCAAAAGAAGAGCTAAGAACCAATCGCGGCATTGAGACCATTGCCTATTCGCCTCCTGATGGTCCTCTACGTGGTGCACGCGTGGCCGTGACTGAGATGAGCCTGAACAAGGCGGGCAATGCCTTTGCTGCTGTGCTTGAAGGGCCGCGAAAAGGAATATTCTATGTCCAGCGCAGGGATGGCTTTGATATAAGCGATGGCGACTTTCTGCCGGGTGGCGACCTTTTGCTGCTTGAGCGCAAATACAGCTTCATAACCGGCATAAGCGTACGCCTTCGGCTAATTCCGGGCGATATGATCAAGCCGGATGCGACCGTTGATGGACGGATAATCTTCAATGCCGATCTAAGCTACCAGATCGACAATATGGAGGGGCTGGATGTCTGGCAGGCCGCTGATGGCTCTACCCGCGTCTCGATGATATCGGACGATAATTTCTCAGTTGTGCAAAGAAATCTTTATCTGGAATTTCGGCTAGCCGAGTAGATGGCAGGGGCGAAAATGGCGAGGATCGCGCCGTAGGGCACCAGCATAACCACGGCCATGACGATCTTGACCAAGAGGTCACCGAAGCCCAGCGATGCCCATAGGGGAATTTCCATACCGAAGAACGGCACTGGCATTGCCAGTGACGAATCGGGCTGGCCCGTTATGGCATCAATCCAGGCAAAGCGTGCGGCAAAAGCGATAGAAAAGAACAGCAAGGTGTCGAGCAATGATCCGAAGATTGCGGAAGCGAAGGGGGCTTTCCACCATGTCAGCTGACGCAGCTTGTTGAAGACAGTTATATCGAGAAGCTGGGCCGTGAGGAACGCCGTGCCGGATGCGATGGCGATACGGGGTGTCGCAAGCCAGATCGACAAAACAACGGCAATGGCAAAACCTGCATAGACAACGCGCCGGGCAAAGACAGGACCAAACCTGCGATTCGAAAGATCATTGACCAGAAAAGCTATCGGATAGGTGAACGCGCCATAGGTGAGAATTTCGCCCAAACCAAAATGATGGAATGGATATTGCACCAGAATATTGGACGCAGCCACGACTGCGCACATGGCCAGAACGGGCAAAACAAAATCAGACAGGGAATAAGCGCGGCTGAGCGGCATTTTTTTATCCTGGGTAATGGAACCAGCAACAATAAGGCCAGCATATGCTGGCCCCGATGATCAAGCAATGAAGAAGCGCTGATTAAGCAGCAGCAACCGGAGCTTCAAGAAGCTTCTTGGCAATCTGGCGCTTGAGAAGACGAGCGCGCTGTGACAGCTCCTTCTCGTCAGCCTTGACCAAGAACGCATCCAGACCACCGCGATGCTCAACGCTGCGAAGCGCATGGGCTGTAACGCGCAGACGATAGCTCTGACCCAAAGCTTCGGAGATCAGCGTTACCTGGCAAAGATTTGGCAAAAAGCGGCGGCGCGTACGATTGTTCGCGTGGCTCACATTGTTGCCGTACTGGACCGACTTTGCGGTCAATTCACATGTGCGGGACATTGGGTCTCACCTTTAAATTTCATTCCCGCCGATCCAAATTCTGTCTGGTGCCATCGCATGTTGCCACGCAGCGGCTCAGCTTTCGGAAAGGCGGCCTATTGGGAAGTTGCGTTTCTATAGTGATATGAGCCCTACGCGTCAAGTGTATATCTACGCTGTTTGCTCCATGCACTGTGCATTTCGTCAGGATCATGGGGTGTTTAACACAACTTTGCCTGCTTTATAAACGAGCAGTTACCATCAAGGACGGGTGTTAGATGGGAATACGACAAATGAAAGCCGGAGGGCGTTCCTCCAAGCGAGCACTGGTGGCGGTCAGTCTAGCCGCATGCGCGATCATGATGGCCGGTGCCGCCAATGCTGCGCAGGCCTATAAGTCCGAATACAGGGTTTCGCTCTATGGGCTAACCATTGCGAAAGCCAATTTTTCAACGAATGTCTCCGACAGTCATGCCTATGAGGTCAGCGGCGAATTGATGAGTTCCGGACTGGGCAGCCTCTTTGACGATACGAGCGGTACACTTGATGCCAAGGGGCAATATGGCAAGGCCGGGCCGGTTCCAAGCTCCTATGCGGTGAAATACAAGCACGGCAAGCGCAACAAGACGACATCAATTGCGTTCACAGACGGCAATGTGACGGAGACGGTCAATGTGCCCCCAATCAAGAAGAAAGAAAACTGGGTCGAATTGAAACCCGATGATCTGAAATCTGTTGCCGATCCCATTTCCGGCGTCATGGTCGCGGCAGACAATCTCGATCAGGTCTGTTCCAGGACATTGCAAATGTATGACGGTCAGACCCGCATTGATCTCAAGCTTTCGCCGGAGGGCGGATCCAGGCCTTTCGCAACCAACGGTTTCAAGGGTGATGCTATTACCTGTACTGCCAAGTTTATCCCGATTTCCGGCTATCAATCGGGCCGGAAAGCCATTGAATATCTGAAAAACTCCAGCAAGATCAGTATGACCTTTGCATCATTAGGCAAGTCCGGTATCTATTCGCCGGTGCAGGCGAAAATCGGCACGCAAATCGGCACGGTGACAGTTTACGCGACCCGTTTCGAAAAGACGCAGTAAGCGGCTGAGCGCCGCCTGTTGATTTGGGGGCGGCGTGGCTACATTCATCGGATTTCTTGCGGTCATTATGTGGGCGATGCTCGCACTGTTCACGGATGTGTCAGGCAAGGTGCCGCCATTCCAGCTGACCGCAATGACATTTGCCATCGGTGCTTGCCTTGGACTGGTCTCATGGTTGTGGCGTCCGGGCGCGGCCAGACATTTGCGCCAGCCATTGAAAGTCTGGATGCTCGGGGTTGTCGGGCTCTTTGGCTATCATTTTCTTTATTTTACCGCGCTGCGTAATGCACCGGCGATCGATGCAAGCCTCATCGCCTATCTGTGGCCTCTGTTCATCGTGGTTGGTTCGGCGCTGATGCCGGGGGAACGTCTGCGCTGGTTTCACATTGTTGGGACGCTGCTTGGCCTGTCCGGCACTGTCCTGATCATCACAAAAGGCGGCGGGCTCGGTTTCGATCCGCAATATAGTTTCGGCTATGCGATGGCGGGCCTTTGCGCGCTCACATGGGCGGCTTATTCGCTGCTCTCACGACGTTTTGCCGAGGTGCCGACCGATGCGGTAACGGGTTTTTGCATCGCAACGTCGATCCTCTCACTGATCTCTCATCTGCTTCTTGAGCAGACCATATGGCCGGAAGGGCTTGTTCAGTGGTTGGCAGTTTTGGGACTCGGGTTTTTTCCGGTCGGCGCTGCGTTCTACGTATGGGATTACGGTGTCAAGCGCGGCAATATTCAGGTGCTGGGGGCATCCAGCTATGCCGCGCCTCTGCTATCGACGCTTGTATTGATCATTGCTGGTGTGACCGAGCCAACGACACGGGTATTGCTTGCATGTGCCTTGATCACTTCAGGCGCGGTGCTTGCTGCCAAGGATATGCTGCTCAAGAAAAATCAAGGCTCCCAGCCGGGTTCAGCCAATTCGAATTGAGCAAAGTTGAAGCCCGGAGCGACTGTACAGCCAACCAGCGTCCAGTCGCCAAGGCTTTTCGCCATCTGCCAGTGCCCTGCGGGAACAACCGCCTGTGGGCGTTGCCCATTGGCAAGGTCCATTCCGAGTATTTGGGTGGTCACGGGTTCTTTGCCAGAGGTTATGGAAAGTTCCAGCGCCGCGCCGCCATAATAGTGCCAGACCTCCGATGCGTCCTTGACGCGGTGCCATCTGGATATTTCCCCCTTGGAAAGGAGGAAATAGATCGCGGTGGAATATCCGCGCTTACAGACCTGCGGTTCCGCCTTGTTATCGCGGAATGTTTCGATATAGGCGCCACCTTCCGGATGAGGTTCAAGCCCGAGAATGTCTTTGATCTGTTGTGCGGTAAGATCCATCAGAAATGATCCTTCCGTTTGCGTATTTCGGTAAAGACAGCCTCATCGCTGGCATTTTCCATTTTGAGGTTTTTGCGAATGACGGGATCATGCCAGCGCAGGAACGGATTGGTGGCCATTTCGCGCAATATGGTGGTTGGCAATGTAGGCTGACCTGCTGCGCGAAGCGCTGTAATTTCCCTGGCTCGCTCTTTTAACGCCGAATTATCAGGGTCGATTGACAAGGCAAAACGCGCATTGCTTTCGCTATATTCATGTCCGCAATAGACCTGCGTATCGCCGGGCAAAGCGACGAGCTTTTGCAACGATTCGAACATGGTCGCCGGCGTGCCTTCCAGCAGTCGCCCGCAACCAAGGGAAAATAATGTATCGCCAGCAAAGAGAACCTTCGCGGCAGGGATAAAGAACGAGATTTCCCCGTTTGTGTGACCGGGAGTGGAAATCACCTCAATCTCAAAACTGCCGAACTGAAAATGGTCACCGTGACTCAATGTGCGATCAATACCCGGAATTTGCGATTTCTCAGCTTCCGGACCGACGATCTCAACGCCAAAGCGCTTCTTCAAAGCGAGATTTGCTTCGATGTGATCATTGTGATGATGAGTGGTCAGAATATGCGTTAGTTTCCAGCCGCGGCGCTTGAGCGCATCGAGAATTGGTTGCTCTTCCGGCGCATCGATAGACGCAGTGAGATTTGTTTCCGGGTCATGGATGAGAACGCCGAAATTATCGCTTCGGGCGTTAAACTGTTCGATCTGCAAATTGGACATATAGCTTCTCTTTATTCCTGTCAGAACCAAGATAAGCCGCTGCCGTGGATGCGCAAGCCACGAGACCGGCATTTTCTTGATGTTATTGATTAGCGTGGTAGTTTGCCCACTATGCATCTCGATATCATCGATCTTCGCACTTTCTACGCATCAACCCTTGGTCATCTGGCGGAGCGTTCGATCACCATGGCGCTTGCTGCCATGTGGCCCAAGCTCCCGGGTGAGCGTCTCGTCGGGCTCGGCTATGCCGCGCCTTACCTTGATCGCTTCAGAAGCGATACGGAGCGCACCTTTGCCTTCATGCCAGCGGGGCAGGGTGCCGCAAGCTGGCCGCCACTTGAGCCTTCATCGACAGCACTGGTTTTCGAGGAAGAGCTTCCCCTGCCGGATTCCGCAGTTGACAGAATGTTGCTTATTCATGCTTTGGAACATGCGGAGGACCCACGCGAGACATTGAAGGAAATGTGGCGTGTGCTGGCTCCCAATGGCCGCCTGGTGATCGTCGTACCCAATCGGCGCGGATTATGGGCTCGCTTCGAGCATACGCCCTTCGGCAGTGGCAGGCCCTATAGCCGAGGCCAGCTAATCCGGCTTTTGCGAGAAACCAATTTTACCCCCGGTCCATGGGGCGAAGCCTTGTTCTTTCCGCCATCATCGCGCCGCGCGATGATGCGGCCCTCCGCATTGTTTGAGAGAATGGGCAGGCGGTTCTGGCCAATGTTTTCAGGCGTGCTGATCGTGGAAGCGCAAAAGCGTGTCTATCAGGGCCTGCCGGTGGCCAAGCGTTCGTCCCGGCGCGTCTTTGTGCCCGTGCTTTCACCGCAAGGCACTGCTATGCGGCGCGATGGTCCGAAAGAAGATTAACGGCGGAGCAGGAACACTGCCTGTTGGCCGAAAAGATTCCAGAAGCCCCAGGGCATATTGAAGCCGAGACGCTGACCCAGAGCATTCAGCGCAACGGCTGATTCAACGTGGGCGCCGACTTCTTTTGTCATGTCGACAAAATCATTGATGGTGCAGAAGTGGATGTTTGGTGTGTCATACCAGCTATAGGGCAGCTCTTTGGTAACCGGCATGCGCCCATTAATGGCCAGCGACGCGCGCATGCGCCAGTGGCCGAAATTGGGAAACGAGACAATTGCCTTTTCGCCGATGCGCAAAAGCTCGGTCAGAACATATTTAGGATTGCGGGTTGCCTGCAAAGTCTGGCTGAGGATCACATAATCAAACCCGCCATCCGGGTAATATTTCAGATCGCTGTCAGCGTCGCCCTGAATGACAGAAAGGCCCCGGGCAACAGATTCGTTGACGCCCTTTTGCGAAAGCTCGACGCCGCGCCCATCCACGCCCTTGGTGGTCTGCAACAGTTCCAGCAATTCACCATCGCCGCAGCCTACGTCCAGCACACGCGAACCAGGCTCGATCAGTGAAGCGATGACGGCAAAATCAACGCGGGGATGACTATTGATACTCATGATGGAAGAAGCCCCTTTGCGCGCGCTGCAGAGCGCAGGAAGCCGTTGACGGCCGAGAACATCTCCGGTTCGTCCAGCAAGAACGAATCATGGCCGCGATCCGATTCGATCTCAACGAATGAAACGGAAGCGCCCGCCGCATTCAACGCATGGGCAACTGTGCGGCTCTCGCTGGTTGGGAACAGCCAATCGCTTGTGAAGGAGACGATGCAGAAACGGGTCTTTGACCCGGCAAAGGCATCGGCAAGTCTGCCCTCATGCTCAGCGGCCAGATCGAAATAATCCATGGCACGCGTCATATAGAGGTATGAGTTGGCGTCGAAACGCTCGACAAATGTATTGCCCTGATGGCGCAGATAGCTCTCGATCTGAAAATCCGCATCAAATCCGAACGTCACATTCTGCCGGTCCTGCAGGTTACGCCCGAACTTGTTGTGCAGGGCGGTTTCCGACAGATAGGTGATGTGGGCCGCCATGCGGGCGACAGAAAGCCCCTTGCGGGGCACCGTGCCAGCTTCGAGATAACGGCCTTCTTTCCATTCTGGATCGGCCATGACGGCCTGACGCCCGACTTCGTGGAAGGCTATGTTCTGCGAAGAATGGCGCGCGCCGGTGGCCAGCGCTACGGCTGCGAAAACCTTGTCGGAATGGCTGGACGCCCATTCCAGAACCTGCATGCCGCCCATGGAACCGCCGACAACGGCAAAAAGCTGCTCAATACCGAAATGCTCGACCAGCATTGCCTGTGCACGCACCATGTCGGCAATTGTAATGATGGGAAGATCAAGCGCATAGGGCTTGCCGGTGGCCGGATTGATCGAAGCGGGACCGGTTGAGCCGAGACAACCGCCAAGAACATTTGAACAAAGAACGAAATAACGATCCGTATCGATTGGTTTGCCGGGGCCAACGAGCAATTCCCACCAGCCCGATTTGCCGGTGACCGGATGGACATTCGCCACATGCTGATCGCCGGTAAGAGCATGGCAAATCAGGATCGCGTTGGATTTATCCTCATTGAGCGTGCCATAAGACTGGTAGGCAATGCGAAAAGGCGAAAGCGATACACCGCTGTCGAGATTCAAAGGCTTATCCGCGCCAAATTCAACCACTGGACTGTGGGGATTCGTCGCTTCCTGACTTTTCGGTGCTTTATAAGCGGTAGGTCGGGTGGCTTTGGTCATATTGGTGCTGATTGGCGTAGAGTCCTGCTGAAACAGATTGGGGCGTAGCTATGGTCGCGCATGGGCCAAAGTCAAGTTGTTCTCGACATCTCGTCTCCAGACAGTTATGTCCGCGACGGAGATTTTTGCCGCTTAACGGATGAACAATCATGTCAACGACATTGCAAGACCTACGTCCAACACCAAAAACCGGTTTGCTTGATATTGCGGCCTATGTGCCCGGCAAGGAACATGCGCATGGTGTTGCCAAGGTTTATAAGCTGTCATCGAATGAATCTCCGCTTGGCGCGAGCAAACTTGCCATTGAAGCATTTGGGGCTGCGGCAAGAAATCTTGAAATGTATCCCGATGGTCAGGCCAATGCCCTGAAGCAGGCCATCGCGGAAGTACACGGCCTGAATGCCGGAAATATTCTTTGCGGCAATGGCTCCGATGAATTGCTTGGCTTGCTGTGCCAGACCTATCTCGCGCCCGGCGACGAAGCGATTTATACCGAACATGGTTTCATGGTGTATAAAATCTACATCATGGCTGCCGGCGGAACGCCTGTTGTCGCCCGCGAAAAGAACGAGCAGGCTGAAGTTGACGCAATATTGAATGCGGTGACGACGCGCACGAAAATCGTGTTTCTTGCCAATCCGAACAATCCGACCGGCACCTATCTGCCTTTCGAAGAAGTGCGCCGCCTGCATGCGGGACTGCCAAAGAATGTGCTTTTGGTTCTCGATGCGGCCTATGCGGAATATGTTCGCCGCAATGATTACGAATCTGGCGTAGAGCTTGTTTCATCATCTGAAAATGTGGTGATGACACGCACATTCTCGAAAATTCACGGGCTTGCAGCTTTGCGCATCGGCTGGATGTTCGCGCCTGCCCATGTGGTCGATGCCGTTAACCGGATACGTGGGCCATTTAATCTGAATTCCGCCGCCATTCTGGCCGGTGCTGCCGCGATCCGTGATCGGACGCATGTCGATCAGGCGATTGCGTTCAACGAAAAATGGCTCCCTTGGCTGACGGAGCAGCTGACAGAGCTTGGCCTGCGGGTAACGCCATCGGTGGGAAATTTCCTGCTTGTGCATTTTCCTGACAACGCGGCCAAATCGGCAGAAGCGGCAGACGCCTATCTGACGAGCAAGGGCTATATTTTGCGCCGCGTTGCGGGATACGGATTTCCCAACGCGTTGCGCCTTACCATTGGATCCGAAGAAGCCAATCGCGGCGTAGTCGCTGCACTCTCCGAATTCCTGAAGTAAAAAATGTCCAAGCCTCATTTCAATACAATCGCACTGATCGGCATTGGCCTGATCGGATCGTCACTGGCACGCGTGATCAAACGCGAAGGTCTGGCCGACCATGTCATCATTTCCACACGCAGTGAAAGCACACTGGCACGGGCCAAAGAACTTGGTCTCGGCGATGCTTATACGCTTGATAGTGGTGAAGCCGTCAAGAATGCCGACCTCGTCGTGGTTTCCGTCCCGGTTGGCTCCTCCGGCGCCGTTGCAAAGCAGATTGCCGGTTTCTTGAAGCCCGGCGCAATCGTAACCGATGTGGGATCAACCAAAAGCTCTGTCATTGCGCAGATGCAGCCAGAACTGCCTGCAAATGTGCATTTCATTCCAGGGCATCCGCTGGCGGGAACGGAATATTCAGGTCCCGATGCCGGTTTTGCCGACCTGTTTATCAATCGCTGGTGTATTCTGACGCCGCTTGAGGGCACTGATGCGACTGCCATCGAAAGGCTGAAGACATTCTGGGAGGCCTGCGGCTCGCGGCTAGACACGATGGATCCGGCGCATCATGATCGGGTTCTGGCGATTGTTTCCCATCTGCCGCATCTGATCGCCTATAATATCGTCGGTACAGCCAGCGATCTGGAAGAAGTCACCAATTCCGAGGTCATCAAATACTCGGCTTCCGGTTTTCGTGATTTCACTCGCCTTGCCGCATCCGATCCGACGATGTGGCGCGATGTGTGCCTGCACAACAAGGACGCGATCCTCGAAATGCTGGCGCGTTTTTCCGAGGATCTTGCATCATTGCAGCGCTCTGTGCGCTGGGGCGATGGCGACGCGCTGTTTGATCTTTTTACCCGCACACGTGCCGTGCGGCGCGGTATTATCGATGCAGGGCAGGAAATCGACGCACCGGATTTCGGACGCCAGAAGGCAACGCCGCCCTCATAGAGAGGGCAGACGCCCGATACGGATGAAACCCACCGACATTTTCCCGTTTTTCACGGTAATGGGAAGTGTCGGTGCGCCGTTTGCATCTTTAGGCACGAAAGCCATCGCCTGAAGTACGGATGAGATTGTGTTTTCTTCGCCAGGCAGAATGCCGCGCATTGCCTGGGCGACACCTTCCGGATTGCGCATGGTCACGTTGAAATCGCCGCTGATCCGGCCTTCATTATCGACTGAGAACGGACCGGAAATCGCAATGCCGCTGCCGTCGGCAAAGCCCAGATCGACATTGTTCAACAATCCCGATTGACCACGCAGAATCGTTATATCTCTTTCAGGCTTTGCCAGAAGCGCAAAGCCATTTTCCAGCTCAATATCGGCGGCGCCCGTCAGCTCAGGCAGGGGATGCTCATAAACGATATTGTCTGCGATTTTCAGCTTTTCAAATGACCACGCGATGTTCATTTTTGGCTCAGTGGTTGAAAAGCTAAGCTTTCCACCCTTCATGATGGCAATGGGCGCGCTCCCTGCCGCCGCATTGCGCTGATTGACAACAATATCATTGCCCTGAACCGAAATCTGCTTGGGCAGCGGCTTATCGAGGCGGACGCTGGAGCCAAGATCTTTCCAGGTAATGTCCAAGGGAACCATGCCGGGCGCATCGATAGCGGCTGGTCCTTCGATCTGGCTGACAATGCGCATTGGATCGTAAATCTGTGCAGCGGCGTTGAAACTGCCTGCCACGACGGAAAGCTGTTTCGCCTGATCGGCCCAGCCGACTTTGGTGCACTCAAGGCCAAGCCTGAGCGGATAACCGCTGGCCGCAGCATTGTCGCAGGTGGCGTCGATGCCCTTCTGCTTGAAGGCGGCAAGGTTTGTTGCCACACGCGATTCAAGCTGGTTGGCCAGATAAAACCATCCGCCCGTATAGATGATCGCCAGCAAGATGATGAAGCCTGCCAGATATTTGAGAAACTTCCCCGACTTGCGGATTTCAGTGGTGCTGCTTGACGGCATGGTGCGGCTCTCGCTATCGGTCAGAAGATGATGTGATTCAAATCTAGTGGAGTGAATTTGACATTTGATTCCCATCCGATCGCAAACTGTTATACAAATGTCAAATTCGAAAACTCCACTAGAAACATAGGCTTACTAGTGGTCTTGTTGATTCTAACATTTGCTGCGAGCGTGATCGAAACGGGATGCAAATGTTAGAATCAGACCACTAGCTATCGGGATGGATATGGGCGATTTTTGGGTCTTTGGCTATGGTTCACTCATGTGGAAGCCCGGCTTTGCACATGTAGAGACGCATCATGCCCGTCTTCATGGCTATCGCAGGGCACTGTGCGTGCGCTCCTATGTGCATCGCGGGACGCCGGAACGTCCGGGACTTGTACTCGGCCTGGATCGTGGTGGTTCCTGCCTTGGCATGGCATTTCGCGTGCCGGGCGAGCTTGAAGACGAAGTGGTGGCCTATCTACGTGAGCGCGAGCTTGTCACTCATGTCTATCTTGAGCGCCGTCTTGGCATACGGCTTCCCGATGGCCAGAGGGTCGAAGCCTTGACCTATATTGTCGACCGCAATCATGTTCAGTATGCGGGGTCGCTCTCGGTCGCCGAAGCTGCGGAGGCTGTATGCGGTTCAGTGGGCGTGTCAGGCCGCAATGAGGACTATGTGCATAATACGCTCGACCATATGCGCAAGATGAATATACGCGACCATTGGATGGAAGCGGTGGCCGCTGCGGTGGACCACAACAAGGCTTAGATTTCCACACCCAGTTCTTTGAGGCGCCTGACGGCGGTGGGAGGCATGGGAGGCGGGTTGGCGGAGGTTGCTGCTTCGACCAGTAATTCGTCACAGGCGGCCTCTGTGACTTCCTGAAGCTTCCTCAAAAAGGCGTCATTATCCATTCCGGGCTGGATGGGCGGCAGGATACGGCAGCGGATAACCCCGGGGTGACGCAGAAATCTGCGGCGGGGCCAATAGAGGCCTGCATTGTGCGCGATAGGCAGAACCGGAACGCCAAGTTCGCCGTATATATGTGCAACACCATATTTATAAGCGGGCGGGGCTCCCGGACTGGTGCGTGTGCCTTCGGGATAGATCATCAATTGCCGGCCTCCCGACACGGCAAAATGCGCGCCTTTGACGGCCGTCTTCATCGCCGCAGAGCGTTTGCCACGATCAATAGGCACCATTTTCATTTTCTGGATGTACCAGCCAAAAAGCGGAATCCACATCAGCTCGCGCTTGAGAATGTAAACCGGGTCGGCAATATAGGGCAGGAACGCGTAGGCATCCCAGAAGGACTGGTGTTTCGGCGCGCAGATATAGGGGCCATCCGGTATATTCTCCAGGCCCTCAATTTCCATATCTGTTCCGGCGAAAACCTTTTGCAGCCAGAGATTTGACCGCGCCCAATTCTTCGGAATGGCCCAAGCCCGTTTACGCGGGCTGAGAAAATAGTATGGCGTGAAAATGATCATCTGGACGATCAGGTTCAGGTAGAAAAGCACATTGAAGATGATCGACCGGATTATTGTCATGGAGATCTCGTTGAGGGTTGCAGGCTCGTTATGCGTGGTGAGCCCTTCCTGAGCTTGTCGAAGACGAACCACGCACCATGTATATGCCAGTTTCTGACGTGGAATTGGCTATTCCCTGATCTGATGCAGCAATTTATCAGTGACACTCGAAAAACTGTCAGGCAATTGGGCGCGGACAATGGCCCCCAGATATTTGATATATTCCATCAGCAGAACCCGTACTACCTGTCCTCGCGTTATCCAGTCACCCTCCTTGAGATTGGTGTTCGTGATTGGATAGGCAATGAATTCGATTTCCTGCGAGGCGCGGCTGAGTTCGAGCATGGTGCGGGGAATGTGGTAGTTGTTGGTGACAACAATCACGCGCTTATAATGGTTGGCGCTCGCCCATTTAATGCTTTCAACCGCATTGCCCACCGTATCAAGGGCAGACCGGTCGATATCGACACAGCATTCGAACAATGTTGCATCGCCACCAGTGACGCGTTGCAACTCGCTACGCTTGGTCGAGGGATGCACGCCGCTGATGAACAAACGTTCGCCGCGCTTGTTCTTGAGCAATTCCAAAGCGCCCTCAATGCGTGAATAGCCACCTGTCAGGACGACGATACCGTCAGCGGGCTCGGTAATATCGGGTATATCGAGCGTGGTGACGCGATCGCTGAAGACAATAAACCCACCGATGAACAAACCTATCGCAAGAATCGCAAGCAGGAACAGAAAACGCACGAAATATCTGCCCATGGTCGCAGACAATCCACGGGTCCGTGCTACGTCCGCATCGGGGGACTTGTTGCTGTCGTTAAGGCCGTCCATCTTGTGCCGTAAATGCCTTGCTCGAGTGCTTCTGCCGCTCATAAACTGGAAGCGATACTTCTATAAAATAAAATGAATATTTCAGGTGTCGTGATTTTCGCCCGTGCGTCCATCAACTTGTCTTAAATGCGCTATGACTGTCATTCGTGTTGTAATCATGGTCAGAACGCTGACCGCCAATATGATCAAAACTACACCCGTATATCCGCCGGATCCAATGGAGAAATTGCCGAAGAGCGCTGTCGCCTGATCGGCTTCGGGTGTTGCCAGATTACGCGATGACCACCATCCGATCATCAGAAAAATGAACATGGCAAGCGCACCGCCAAAAGCTGCACCTTTAAGTGCTGTCCAGAAAAAATGGCGCTCGAACTGGCGGGCGACGAATTTTTGTTCCGCGCCGATGAAATGCAGCACTTCAATAATATGGCCGTTACCGGCCATCGCTCCGCGCGTGGCGAAAATCACGGTGAGGACGGTTGCTGCAACGACAAGAGAAAGCACGCCGGTGCCGATGAGAACAGTCGAACGAGCCATGGAAACCAACCGGTCGACCCATGTGCGATGATCGTCGAAACTGGCTGCCGGTATCTGCCCGACGAGCATGCTGCGAAGCGCTGCGAAATCTGGAGGCGAGGCTTCGTCGAGCGTAACGACCACCAGCCGGGGAACAGGCAGTTCATCAATATCGAGTCCGGTTCCAAGCCATGGTTCGAGAAGGCGGGCTGTCGCATCCCGGTCGATGATTCGCGTGGATTTCACGCCGGCAAATCCTTGCGCAATTTTACTCGCTTCAGCGAGCATTGCTTCCATGTCCTGACCTTCCACCGGCCTGATCTGAATAGTCGCTTCGGTGGAAATCTGACTTTGCCAGGTGGCGGCTGTCGATTGAACAAGGCTGACTGAGCCGACGGTGAGGCAGGCGAGGAAGGTCATGATGGCGATTACGATCATCAAGGCATGGCCAACCACATTGCCTGCGGGCACGATCGGTGCTTGTCCGCTGTTTTTGCGGATACGGGTCCAAAGCCTGTCCGCCAATTCGATGGCTCGATCCTTGAGGGCAGCGGCATCAATCATAAACGTCGAGCCTTCCCTGATCGAGGATCATACGCCGCGCATTGATCTGGTCCATCAGGGTCAAATCGTGGGTGGCAATGACAACGGCTGTTCCGGAGCGGTTCAACTCGCCGAAAAGGCGCAGGAGACGCCGCGCCAGGGGCGGATCGACATTGCCCGTCGGCTCGTCGGCAAGCAGAATTTCCGGTTGATCTATCAAAGCGCGGGCGATAGCGGCACGCTGTTTTTCACCGCCGGATAGCACAGGTGGTAGCACATGCATGCGCTCGCCAAGTCCTACCCAATGCAAAAGCTCTTCGACCTCTGCGCGATAGGTCGCTTCTTCCTTGCCGCGTACCCGCAAAGGCAAGGCGACGTTTTGATAGGTGGTCATATGATCGAGCAGCCGGAAATCCTGAAAGACCACGCCTATGCGCCGGCGCAGCATTGGCATTTCCCTGGACGAAATTGTTGCAATATCCTTGCCGAAGACGGTGATGGAACCGCGTGTCGGCTTGAGTGTCATGAAAAGCAGGCGCAGCAATGACGTTTTACCTGCACCGGAAGGTCCGGTGAGGAACTGAAATGATCGCGGCGATATGTGGAGGCTGACATCACGCAAGACCTCCGGGCCCATCCCATACCGCAATCCGACATTCTCAAAACGAATCAAGTGTGCTTTCCGATCTTATCTGCAACGTGTTCTATTTTGCGCGAGCCGATTTGACCACCCCAACAAACATGAACCAGCATGACTGGAAACATGAATTTTATACGGCAGCGCCGGTTTTTGCATTTTGGCTGATGATCAGGCTATAGGTGCGGGAGCTATATGAAGAAATTCGGTCTGAAAACGCGCCACAGGAAACTTGCATGCCAAAAGTCGGGACTAAAAATATTGATGTTCTTTTCAGTGCCGAAACAATTGCCGCGCGCAATCTAGAACTTGCCAAAGCAATCGTGGCGCGAGGTTTTGAAAACCTGCTTGTTATCTCGATCCTCAAGGGCTCGTTTATTTTTGCCGCCGATCTGATCCGCGCCATGCATGATGCCGGTGCAGAACCGGATGTGGAGTTCATCACTGTCTCCAGTTATGGCAAGGGCACGGAAAGCACTGAAGTGCGACTTATGCGCGATATTGACAGCGATGTGCATGGCCGTGACGTACTTTTGATCGATGATATTCTTGAATCAGGACGCACATTGAAGTTTACGCGCCAGCTCATGCTCGAACGCGGTGCGCGCAATGTCTATATTGCCGTGCTGCTGGACAAAAGCGTCAAGCGCAAGACCGAAATAGAGGCTGATTTTAAAGGATTCGAATGCCCGGACTATTTCGTTGTCGGTTACGGCATGGATGTCGGCCATTCATTCCGGCAACTGCCTTATGTCGGTGTGGTTCGCGATTAAAGCCCAACATTTTTCTGATCAATTGAACTTGAGCAGGCGCTCCAAATAATCCTTTTCCATTTGCGGGCTGAGCGAATTACCGAGCCGCTTGCGGATGGCGTCCAGAATTTCACGCGCGCGCTGAATATCGATCTCGCCGGGGACTTTGGTATTGGTGCCATCATCGGGCCCGCCGTCGCGCTGCGGGCGGCCGAGAGGATCGCGCCCCCCGGTTTGCCGTTGATCGCCTTGCCCGGTTTGTCCCTCTTGCCCCATGGCCTCCTGCATCTGTTTCATCATGTCCTGACCACCACGACGCAGCGCATCCAGCGCATCGCTTTGCTGGCCGAGTGCCTGATCGCCATCGGCTTGACCGAGTGATTTGCCAGCTTCACCCATTGATTTGCCTGCCTGGCCAAATCCTTCACCGGGCTTGATACCCATGCCTTCCAGATCTTTCATCAACTGGCCGAGTTCGGATTGGAGCTTGCCTTGGCCTTGCTGAAGATCGCGCAGGGCCTTGGCAATTTCCTCTTCGGACATTTGTCCTTGCTCACCCTGTTCGCCTTGCTGCTCCTCGCCAAAGTCCTGCTGCATGCCCTGTTGGCGCTGCTGTTCCAGCCGGTGGGTCTGGTTCATCATGTCCTGTTGACGGCGCATCAGCTCACCGAGCTTGTCCATCTGCTGTTTCATCTGTCCCTGCTGGCCTTGTTGAGCCTGTTGCTGCTGGCCCATCTGCAGGTTGTTCATCATGTTTTCGAGCTCGGACAATAATTGCTGTGCCTGATCCTTAGAGCCCTGCTTGGCAAGCTCTTCAATCTGGTTCAGCATTTTATCGATATCCTCCTGCCGTAGCTGTTTGGCATTTGGATTTTGCGCCATGTTCGGGTTTTTCTGAGCTTTCTGCGCAAATTCACGCAGAAATTCCTTCATGGCATCGCGCAACTCAGCCATGCGCTTTTCGATTTCCTCCTGGCTGGCACCCTGTTCGATGGCATTTTTCAAGGCTTCCTGCGCTTGCCGCAGTCGCCGCTCCGCATCAGACAAGGCACCATCCTCAATGCCGCGGGCGACGTCCCACATATAGCTTACTACCTCGCGCAACTGTTCATCGCTTTTTGCGAGGTCAAGGCGGGAACGAACACTGCGCAACCCAAGATAGTGGGACGAGTTTTTGATTGTCTCTTCCGGCCACATTGTGATTGCGTCCAGCATTTCCAGCACATTGGGCTTGGCATTGGCATTCAGCGCCAAGTTGCGGCGTTGTTCAATCAACGCGCGAGCAAGCGGATTGGCGAATGGTCGCTCGGGCATGACGAAAGTTTTGACTTCGCTGCGGGCTTCCTGCTTTGCGTCGTCGGACGCAATGAGAGTCATGCGGATTTCAGACCCAGACCATGGGTGCTGGGTGAGATCCTTGGTGGTTTTAGTCTCCTTGGCTTGTTCACCGCGACGCGGCAATGCCAACGGCAATTCCGGAGCGGAATAGAGCGGTCGTGCATCCTTTTCGGCAGGCAGTGCCTGTTCGATTTTTGCCTGTGCAGCTATCGCGCCATAATCGTCCTTGATCTCATAAAAGACGTCCATCGTGCCATTGACGGCGCTGGAAGGCTCCTTGGTAAAACGGATTGCGGGCGGCTGGTCTGGAATGATTGTGAAGCCCCAACTGGAGAGGGCAGAGCGGCCATTCACCAGATCAATAGAACTGTTTTGATCAAGTGTGAGTTCAAAATTTCGTGGTGTTGCTTTACCAGTTGCCGAGTCTTCGATCTTAGGCGTTTCCCTGGCTGCAATCTCTACCGATTTTCCATCAGACAGCTTCTGTGTGAGAGCTTCCGATCCACTGCCACCGATAATGCGGACAACAAGCGTGCTGTTTTGGGGTACTGAAAACTGCGTGTCGGCCGAATTGCTTGCGGTGGTCAGAAATAGCGGAGCGCGACCTGTATAACGCGGAGGGGTAACCCAGGCGTCAATACGAGGCCGTATTGCATTGCTCGCGGCATGGCTGAGAAATGCATCGCTGATGCGGCCGCCCAGCGGTCCACCGGAAAAGGCAAAAGCAATGACGAGCAGCAGCGCAGCAACGCCGCGCAAAGCCCAAGGGTCGCGTTCAGCAATCCGCGTCTGGGGCAATCCGCTTTGCAGATTGGCAATGCGTGTTGCCATGCGCTTGCGATGCTCGCTCCACAATGCCTGCGCAAAGGGATCAGTGCTGTTGGCTGCAAGCTCTTCTGTCTGCACGGTAATGGGCTGGTGCGCCAGTTCATTGACGTTTTCAAGCCGCTGCGTGATCTCTGACGGGCGAGGTAAGCGGAACTTCAGCAGCAGATAGACGCAAACAGGGATGCTCAGCAGAAAGAGGGCAAGCAAGGCTTGCCTTGCAAGATCCGGCATAAGGCGAAACAGGCCGAACCATGCCACGCTGAGGAAGACTGAAATAACAAGCAAAAGGGGCAGCAAGAGCGGCCAAAGGCGCTCAAGCGCGATCATCAACCATGCGGACAAACGGAGGCGATCGATATTTTTCAGAATATCGAATTTGATGCTGGTCGCTTCCCGTTCTTCCGGGTTGTGATCGGCCATTCTCGCTCCATCTTTCCGGTATCGGCATTACCAGACAAAGCTAACAATACCACTCATCATGGCAAAGGCGAGGCCTTACCCGGCAAAACGCAATCATACTTCTGTGTAGGCGTGAAAATTAAAGCCAGTCCGGAATGGAATCGAGGCCGATCAATTCTTCATAGCTTGTGCGTGGACGCACCACATGGAACTGATCGCCATTGACCAGAACCTCAGGCACGAGCAGCCGCGTATTATAGGTGCCAGCCTGAACCGCGCCATAGGCGCCCGCTGTGCCAATTGCGATCAAATCACCCGGGGCAGGACGCGGTAGGTCACGATCCAAGCCCAGATAGTCACCTGTTTCGCAAACGGGGCCGACAACGTCGCCGCGAATCCGGGGATGATTGGCCGTAGGTTCCTTGACGGGGCGGATAATGTGGAACGCATCGTAAAGCGTGGGCCGGATGAGGTCGTTCATGGCCGCGTCAACAATGATAAAGTTACGCGCATCGCCTTCCTTGACGAAGATTACCTCGCTGACAAGAATCCCAGCATTGCCAACAATAAGTCGGCCCGGTTCGAAAATCGTCTTCAATCCCAGCGGCTTGATATGTTTTTGAACGATCTGCGCGTAGGCATCGGGCAGTGGTGGTGGATTGTTGTCGAAGTGGTACGGAATACCGAGACCACCGCCAAGATCAACATGCTTGATATCATGGCCATCGGCCTTCAGCTGCCCGACCAACTCCGCCAGCAGGCGGAATGCATCGTCGAAAGGCTCAAGATCAGTGATCTGGCTGCCAATATGCATGTCCACGCCAACAACCTTTAGCCCCGGCAGCCTGGCTGCCTGTGCATAGATTGAACTTGCCTTGGCCAGGGGAATGCCGAACTTGTTCTCGGATTTCCCCGTCGAAATCTTCTTATGGGTCTTTGCATCGACATCGGGATTGATGCGCAGCGAAACTGGCGCGATCTTTCCCGCCGCAACGGCACGACTGGAGAGAATGGCAAGCTCTGGCTCGGATTCGACATTGAAACAACGAATGCCGGCGCTCAATGCGAGATCCATTTCGCTGGGCTTCTTGCCGACGCCGGAAAAAACGATTTTCTCGGCTGGAATGCCAGCGGCGAGCGCGCGGCGCAATTCACCTTCAGAAACCACATCGGCGCCAGAACCAAGTCGCGCAAGCGTTTTCAGGACTGCTTGATTGGAATTTGCCTTGAGCGCGTAGCAGACGAGCGTGTCCATGTCGGCAAAAGCTGCCGAAAACACTTTGAAATGACGCTCGATCGTTGCTGTCGAATAACAGTAGAATGGTGTCCCGACAGCCTTGGCGATTTCAGGAATACTGACGCCTTCGGCATGAAGAACGCCGTCTTTATAATCAAAATGATTCACGGAAAATCCAGCTTGCTCTAGATCAATGGGTCAAGAATAAAACGCTTGTCCTGGACGGGCGGCGCCACAGTTTTCGGCTCGCCGGGCATTGATGTTACGGAAGCGGGCGGTGGCTCCAGTGCGCCTTTGCGGCCACAGGCCGATATGGCGCTTACGATCGCGATCGACATAAGAATTGTCGATAATAGGGAACGGCTTGTCATTGTTGATCCTGTCGTCCGAAATGGGTCTGCCATGTCTAAAGCCTTTCTTGTTCAAATAGAAGCAGTTCTGTTTCTCGGATGGCGAGATAATTCACGCGGAAGGTGGCGAAGTCGATGTTTATCCACGTCCGATGCCGCCTGACAAAGTGATTGGCCGCCAGCCGGAAACCCAAAGGCCGGGTGAATTTGGACCAAATCCATCGGGTTTCAGCTTCGCCCGATGGATAAACATCGGTCTCGCAAAACCCCTCGACCTTGTCCACAAATTCCCTCCGGCAGAACGATTCTATTTGAGCAAGAAAGGCTCTAGCCTAAGAAGGCGCGCTTTGCACCCCCATGGCCGGTCAATGTTGTTTTACAATTTCGCAATGCGCTTTTGCCAGAATTTGATCTGCTTGCGCACCTGTTCCGGAGCCGTTCCGCCATAGGATTTGCGGCTGCGCACGGATTTGTCCACAGTCAGGAATCCAAAGATGGCAGCGGTAATCCCCGGGTGAATCTGCTGCAAATCTTCCAACGACAATTTACCAAGGTCGATCTTTTTCTGCTCGGCAAGGGCAACTGCCCGGCCGGTGACATGGTGTGCCTCGCGGAAAGGCAGGCCAAGTTCCCGCACCAGCCAATCGGCCAGGTCGGTGGCCGTTGAATAGCCCGAACCCGCGGCCTTCTTCATTGCGGCGGTGTTGACGGTCATATCACCAACCATGCCAGTCATGGCGGCAAGCGCCAGTTCCAGCGTTTCTGCAGCGTCGAATACGGCTTCCTTGTCTTCCTGCATATCCTTGGAATAGGTCAGAGGCAGGCCTTTCATGACTGTCAGCAGAGCGACGAGCGATCCGGTGATGCGGCCAGTTTTGGCGCGAACCAACTCGGCAGCATCGGGGTTCTTTTTCTGCGGCATGATGGAGGAGCCGGTCGAAAAACTGTCGGACAGTCGAACAAAGCCGAACTGGGAAGTAGACCAAATGACAATTTCTTCAGCCAACCGGGAAAGATGGGTCGCAGTGATCGCAGCTGTTGACAGAAATTCCAGCGCATAATCGCGGTCAGACACGCTATCGAGCGAATTGCGGGTCGGTTCGCGGAAACCCAACGCTTTTGCCGTCATATGCCGGTCAATCGGAAAGCCGGTTCCGGCAAGGGCTGCGGCGCCGAGCGGCGATTCGTTCATACGTTCAATTGCATCTTTGACTCGGCTCAGATCGCGGCCAAACATTTCGACATAGGCCATGCAATGATGACCAAAGGTGACGGGTTGCGCGGTCTGGAGATGGGTGAAACCTGGCATCAGGGTTGCTGAATGTTCTTCGGCGCGCTTCAGAAAGGCCTCGATCAATTTCTTGAGCAGCACCGCAGTCTTTTCAAACTCAGCTTTTACCCATAGGCGAAAGTCGACCGCGACCTGGTCATTGCGTGAGCGTGCAGTGTGTAGCCGGCCCGCCGATGCGCCGATCAGTTCGGCAAGGCGCGACTCAACATTCATGTGAATGTCTTCAAGTTTGCGTGAGAAAGTGAACTTTCCGCTCTCGATCTCTGACAATATCGTGTTCAGGCCGCTTGTGATCTTGTCGTAATCGTCGCTCGCAATTATGCCGGTTTTCGCAAGCATGGCTGCATGAGCAAGGGAACCTTGAATGTCCTGGGCGTAAAGCTTCTGGTCAAAGCCGATGGAAGCATTGATTTCTTCCATGATCGCGGCAGGACCTGAGGCGAAACGACCGCCCCACATTTCATTGCTATTCTTCTTGTCGGACATGGAAAACGCCTTGAGTGTGAAGCGGAAAGAACGGAAATGACAGACGGCCCACGACAAACGCCACGCAATAGCAACAAAAAGATCATCGCCCTTGCCGCGCTCGCCGGCATTGCCGCCGGTGCGGTTGCGGTATACGTGATGGAACGGCCATCTGGCAATATTGCCACCGTGACTAATACGGCTGATCAGTGCCCGATGAAGGCAGAGGGCGCAAAAGCGATTGATGCTGCCGCTGTTGGTGCCATTGCCGCCATGCGCGGTGCCGACAAGCCGCAATCCATGTCGAGCTTGTCCTTCACCGGACCGGATGGCAAGCCGGTGCGCATCAGCGATTTCAAGGGCAAGACATTGCTGGTCAATCTGTGGGCGACCTGGTGCGCGCCATGCCGCGAGGAGATGCCCGCACTTGATGCGCTGGAAACAAAAAAGGGCAGCGACAAATTTGAGGTCGTCACGATCAATATTGACACGGGTGACGATACGAAACCCAAAGCATTCCTGAGCGAGATCGGCGTCAAGTCGCTCGATCTTTACCGTGATCCATCAATGGGCGTGTTCAACGAGCTTAAGCGGAAAAGTCTGGCCTTTGGGCTCCCGGTTACAATGCTGGTCGATAAGGAAGGCTGCCAGATCGCAGCGATGAACGGCCCGGCAGACTGGTCCAGCGATGACGCTCTGCGATTTGTGGATGCCGCTTTGGGTCTTTAGAAAATTGTATCAGGACCGCTGGATTGGCAAATTCATTATGCGTGCTTCGACAAGCTCAGCATGAGGAAGGTGGAGATTGGCAGGGAACGAGTTCTGACATGTTACGAGACGACGTCGCAGGTAGATGTTGCAACCCACTAACTTCCTCATGCTGAGCTTGTGGAAGCACGCACCAAGCTCATGCAAAATCATTGCATATTCCTTATCTCCCTCGCAAAGAGGGAGATAAGGAAGGCAATTGCTTACTCGCCAGTTGTGGCGGCTTTGCGAGCTTTTTTTGCTTTGTATTTGTCAAAACCCTGCAATTCACCGGGCTTGCGTTCCTTTGGAAGCTTTTTCGGCTTTTCCGCTGTCCAGCCTTCCGGCTTTGCCTTTGCAGGTTTGGCTGCCCACTCTGTACGTGGATTGGTATCGTTGCCGCGCGGCTTGCGGTTGTCGAATTCGCGCTTCTCGCCGAAATTCTTCTTCGGCTTGAAATCGCTGCGCGGAGCAGAACCGCCGGGACCTTCACTGCGGGTGATATTTACACCCTTTTCGCCTGTACCGAACTGCTTGATGCGTGCAAGGAAAGCATCAGCCTTGCTGGCGGTAATCTCAAAGCGTGTTTCCGTTTCCAGAATTTTGATTGAGCCGACATCGGTCTTGGTAATATCACCGGCCTTGCAGATAAGCGGCAAAAGCCAACGTGGTTCGGCGCGTTGCTTGCGACCAACACTGACGCTGAACCATGCGCCGCTTTCAAAATCGGTAAAGCGATCCGAGCGCGATGTCCGTTCGCCGCGGCCCGGGCGGTCTTCAAAGCTACCCTTGCGGATAGGCTCAAGAACATGGGACGGGGTATTGGAAAGCTCTTCTGGCGCAGGGCGAGCAGCCATTTGCTGGCGTAAATAAGCAGCAGCAATCTGTTCAGCGGAATGAAGGGCGAGCAATTCGCGTACGAAATCTCCCTCGTCCTCGGTTATGACTTCAGACAGAGAAGGATCATTGAGGATGCGGTCATTGTTGCGCTTGTTGATTGCGTCGGCATCCGGTGGCGGCACCATCGTTGTCGTTAGTTTTGCACCTTGCAAAAGACGCTCGGCAGTGCGGCGACGCGAGGCCGGCACGATCAGAACGCAGATGCCCTTACGACCCGCGCGACCTGTACGGCCACTGCGGTGCAGAAGCGTTTCTGAATTGTTCGGCAGATCGGCATGGATGACGAGATCAAGATTAGGCAGATCAATACCGCGAGCGGCAACGTCGGTGGCAACACAAACACGGGCACGACCATCACGCATGGCCTGCAAGGCATTGGTGCGTTCAGCCTGGCTGAGTTCACCCGACAGGGAAACCACAGAGAAACCACGATTTGACAGGCGGCTGGTCAAATGTTTGACGGCCTCACGGGTCGAACCGAAAATGATCGTGTTCTGTGCATCGTAGAACAGCAACGAATTGATGATCGCGTTTTCACGCTCACGCGGTGCAACCGGCATGATGTGGTATTCAATATCCGCATGCTGCTCGCGGTCATTGGTGGCAGAAATACGCAGCGCGTCTTTCTGGAACTGTTTTGCCAGAAGCGCGATAGGTTTCGGCACTGTTGCAGAGAACATCAGTGTGCGGCGATCTTCCGGCGCTTCACCGAGGATGAATTCGAGATCTTCGCGGAAACCGAGATCGAGCATCTCGTCGGCCTCATCCAGAACCACTGCGCGCAGTTCTTTCATGTCGAGCGAGCCACGGCTGATATGGTCACGTAGGCGGCCCGGTGTGCCAACAACGATATGCGCGCCTTGCGAAAGGGCGCGGCGCTCCTTGGTCATGTCCATACCGCCAACGCAAGAGGCGATGCGCGCCCCGGTTGGCTCATAAAGCCATTCCAATTCGCGGCGAACCTGCAAAGCCAATTCGCGTGTGGGCGCAATCACCAGTGCATAGGGCGCGCCGATAGAAGTGAAGCGATCTCCATCTTCCAGAAGAGTCGGTGCGATGGCGATGCCGAAGGCAACGGTCTTGCCCGAGCCGGTCTGGGCGGAGACGAGAAGATCTGCTCCTTCGGCTTCAGGAGCGAGAACTGCAGTCTGAACGGGTGTCAGGGTCTCGTAGCCACGGGCTTTCAAAGCACCGGACAGCGCCGGAGCGATAGAATCGAAAATGGTCATAAATGAACTTTCAGTGCTGGTTTTGGGCGTGTTTTTAGCTCGGCGTCAATGGAGCACGAGCGGCACGCATATAGCTTTGTTGCGCTCTCGTAGAGCCTGCGACGCGTTCCGTCAATGCCACGAAACGCATAGCTCCCATCCACTTACCCTTCAGGAGGTGAAGCCCGCACGTTTCAACCGCACAATAGCGAGATCAAGCGCAGAAAGAAAGGAGGAACGATCTTTTGGTGAAAATGGTCGCGGTCCACCCGTGATCTGGCCCGCCGAACGCAGTTCATCCATGAGGTTACGCGTTGCCAGGGTATTGCCGATGGATGCCTCGGTAAATGCCCGACCCGTTGGGGAAATGGCGTCTGCACCGGCTTTTACGCAGCGGCTTGCAAGTGGAATATCGGCAGTGACGACCACATCGCCCCGGGAGACCCGCTCGGCAATCCAGTCATCGGCGGCGTCAAAACCGTCGCTGACAATGACCCGCTCGATCATCGGATCGCGCGGGATTGCCATCATGGAATTGGACACGACGAAAACCTTGACGCCATATCTTTCCGCAACACGATAAATTTCTGCTTTTACCGGGCAGGCATCTGCATCGACGTAAATGGATATGTTTTTCTGTTCTGTCATTCTCAACCAAAAATATGCAGCGCGGCCAAACCTACAGAGGCGCCGAGCCCGATAGCAATTCCAGCTGCCAGGGCCGCAACAAGAAATCCTGTTCCCAACCATACGCCGTCCTGTTCGCCAAGACCAATTGCCAGCAGGATTATGCTCAATGCCGGTATCTGGTTAATAAGCGGAATCGGCAAAATGACGATCAGGGACATTGAAAGCGCAACGATACTGACGACCCGTTCGACGATAATTTGCGGCAAGAGCCAATAACGCGGACGGGCAAGCCGCTCAAAACGTGTAAGAACGCTTTCCAGTCTGGCGATCCCGGAACGATAGGTTTCTATCCGCATTGATTTGCGCCGCAGAAAGGCCGGAAACCACGGATTCTCGAAGCCAATCAACATTTGGATGGAAAGCAGAACCAGTGGAATGCCGAATATCGTGGATGAACCCGGCGGTAGTGGAATCAGATTTAATGCGGAAAACAGGATGAGCAAGGCGCCAAAGCTGCGTTCCGACAAGGCGACAAGAATGTCGTCGAAGGAAATTCTGGTCGCGTCTGTGTCCCCAAGCTCAACAAGAATGGTGGATAGCCGCTTTGTTCCGGCAGAATATTCCGCGTCCTGTTGGCTATCCATGGGATAATTTCATGCGGGCATGATCAGCGTGTCGGAACGGGATTTTCCCCGCGATAATCATAAAAGCCACGACCGCTCTTGCGGCCCAGCCAACCGGCCTCGACATATTTGACGAGAAGCGGGCAGGGTCGATACTTCGAATCCGCCAGACCATCATGCAAGACCTGCATGATCGAAAGGCATGTATCAAGGCCGATGAAATCAGCCAGTTGCAGTGGGCCCATCGGGTGATTTGCGCCGAGCTTCATGGCTGTATCAATGGCATCCACAGAGCCGACACCTTCGTAAAGAACGTAAATGGCTTCGTTGATCATCGGCAGCAGGATGCGGTTAACGATGAAGGCCGGGAAATCTTCCGAGACAGTCAAGGTCTTGTCGAGGCTGGTAACGAATTCGCGCGCACTTTCGAAGGTGGTGTTCTCGGTCGCGATACCGCGAATGAGTTCAACCAGCTTCATCACCGGCACCGGATTCATGAAGTGAATGCCAATAAACCGTTCCGGGCGATCGGTTGTCGCAGCGAGCCGTGTGATGGAAATCGATGAAGTATTGGTGGCGAGGATCGCCTCCGGATTGAGGTTTGGACAAAGCTGCGCAAAAATCTTGCGCTTGACTGTTTCATCCTCGGTCGCCGCTTCGATGGCAAGATCGACACTGGAAAGGTCCTCCATGCGCAGAGCAGGGCGGATATGCGCCATGGCTTTTTCGCGTGCCGCCTCATCGAGTTTGCCGTGCGAGACCTGCCGCGCCATATTGCCATTAACGGTGGCTATAGCCTTTTCCAGCTGTTCGGCAGACTGGTCATGGATCAAAACGTCATAGCCGGCGACGGCACATACATGAGCAATGCCGCTGCCCATTTGCCCCGCTCCGATAATGCCTACAGTCTTGATCGATCCAGCCATGTTTCCATCCGTTTGTTTGTTCAAGCCCAAACTTCCTAGCACCAAAGTAAATGGCCGGGGTAGCTTTCGTCTACCCCGGCCATGCAAATCATTTCAAACTTGCGGCTATATTTTTTTACAGCGCCTTTTCAAGTTCCGGCAGGATAACGAAGAGATCGCCAACGAGGCCGTAATCGGCAACCTGGAAAATCGGTGCTTCTTCGTCCTTGTTTATGGCAACAATGACCTTGGAGTCCTTCATGCCGGCCAGATGCTGGATCGCGCCGGAAATGCCCACGGCGATGTAAAGGTCAGGCGCGACAACCTTGCCTGTTTGTCCAACCTGCCAGTCATTCGGTGCATAGCCAGCATCGACAGCCGCACGCGAAGCACCAACCGCAGCGCCGAGCTTGTCAGCAACCGGGAGGATCACTTCCTTGAACTTTTCGTTAGAGCCAAGAGCACGTCCGCCGGAAATGATGATCTTCGCCGAGGTCAACTCAGGACGATCGCCACCGGAAAGCTTTGCTTCAACAAAGGTCGAAAGGCCAGGATTGGCAGCCGCCGAAATGGTCTCGACGGAGGCTGATCCGCCTTCGCCAGCAGCGGCAAAGGTTGCCGTGCGAACCGTGATAACCTTCTTGGCATCGGTGGCCTGCACCGTCTGCAAGGCATTGCCCGCATAGATCGGACGCTTGAATGTGTCAGCCGAGATAACTTCGATAATGTCTGACACCTGCATGACATCGAGCAGCGCTGCAACGCGCGGCAAGATGTTTTTGCCGTTGGTGGTGGCAGCGGCGATGATCGTGTCATAGCCGTCGGCAATCGAGACGATCAATGCAGCGGTAGCTTCGGCGAGGCGGTTGGCCAGATCATCGCTATCGGCCAGCAAAACCTTCTTGACGCCCGCAAGCTTGGCAGCCTGATCTGCAACGCCCTTGGCGCCTTTTCCGGCTACCAGCACATGCACATCCGAACCGATGGCGAGCGCTGCGGTCAAAGCCTTGGCTGTCTGGTCGGAAAGGGTTTCGTTATCGTGTTCGGCAAAAAGAAGAATAGCCATGGTGAATTCCTTATCCTTTTCCTTAAAGAACGCCAGCTTCGTTCTTCAGCTTGGAGACAAGCTCCGCAACGTCCTTGACCTTCACACCAGCCTTGCGTCCGCCCGGCTCTTCAGTCTTCAGGACCTTGAGGCGCGGCGCAGTGTCAACGCCGTAATCAGCAGCTGACTTCTCATCGAGAGGCTTCTTCTTAGCCTTCATGATATTGGGCAGCGAAGCATAACGCGGCTGGTTCAATCGCAGATCGGTGGTGACGATTGCCGGCAAAGTGACTTCAATGGTCTGCAGGCCGCCATCAACTTCGCGTGTTACCTTGGCCGACTTGTCACCAAGTTCAACCTTGGAGGCGAAGGTGGCCTGGCTCCAGCCGAGCAGCGCTGACAGCATCTGGCCGGTCTGGTTGGCATCGTCATCGATTGCCTGCTTGCCAAGAATAACGAGCTGCGGCTGTTCGGCTTCAACGACGCCCTTCAAAATCTTGGCGACGGCCAGCGGCTCGACAATATCGTCGACCTTGACCAGAATGGCACGGTCCGCACCCATGGCGAGTGCTGTGCGCAAAGTTTCCTGCGCCTGCGCCGGGCCAATCGACACGACGACAACTTCCTCGACCTTGCCGGCTTCCTTCAAACGAAGCGCTTCCTCGACCGCGATTTCGTCGAACGGATTCATCGACATTTTCACATTTGCAAGCTCAACGCCTGAACCGTCACCTTTGACGCGGATCTTGACGTTGTAATCGACTACCCGCTTTACCGGTACGAGGACTTTCATGGGGACTCCCTCTTCAACATTCAAATGACAGCTTTAACTGTCCTATCACAGTACCTGCTTGCCGGATGCCGACATTGAGGTGAAAAAAGCGACACGTTTGTGTCTGAACAGCGCGGGACCGTAAATATGAGTGACGTAAAGGTCAATGCGCGGTATGCGACAATCTGTACTTCAACCGATTGAATGATGTGGGTCTATCTGCCCCATTTCGCAGGCTCGGTTTGCGTGACGGCGATAGCTGGCTCTTTTTCGACCACGACGGCACGCGGAGAGACTATGGCACGGTCAAAAAGCGGAACATTGCGGCGCTTCAAAATGAGAATGAGCAATGCACCTGCTATAATCCCGCCTACATGCGCCGGCCACGATATTTGCTCATCGCCACCCCACAAAAGCATACCGAATTGCAGGGCAACCCAAAGGACGAGTGGATAGATCGCCGGGATGCGCAGCGGAATTCGTCCAAAGGCCAGAACCCATACTTTCACGCGAGGATGGAGTATAAGATAGGCGGCAACAATACCCGCTATGGCACCGGAAGCGCCTATCAGCGGCGCCTCTGAATCCGGCAGAATGACGCCATGGAGAAAAGCTCCCGCCGCCGCACACAAAAGATAGAAGATCAAAAATTTTACGTGGCCGAGAGCGTCTTCAATATTGTCTCCAAATACCCAGAGAAACAGCATATTGCCGCCGAGGTGGAAAATGTCGGCATGGAGAAATGCGTAGGTGATGTAAGTGGCATTTGGCGGCACAATATCATAGGCTGCAGGCAGAGCTGCAAGGTCATGGACAATGGCGGGTATATAGCCAAGTCCAATAATTGTGGCTTCCGCATGATCTCCGGCAATGCTGGTCAGCGCAAAAATGATGACATTCAGCGCTATCAGCGAAAGTGTCACATATTGCAGCTTGATGTATTTTAAGCTGTTGGCGTCATGCAGTGGAATAAACATTGGTGTCTTTCTACCGGATATCGAGAGACGTGACGTGGACACTGGAAGCGCACCGAAACCAATGTGCGTGGTGAATTTGAGCCAAAGCTTTGGTATTGTCTACAAACAACCTCCAGCAGATTCCCAATTTAGACAGGTAAGTTCTTCGCTACCTTGAAGCCGCGGCTTCAGGCCTCATTGTTTTGCTTGTCTTCGGTCACGACGGCGCGAGGTGTGACAATGGTGCGATCAAACAGCGGAATGCTCCAGCGTTTGAGAATACCAACCAGCAATGCGCCCGAAATAATTCCGCCGATATGGGCCGACCAGGAGATGCGTTCATCGCCATGTACGAAGAGCATCAAGAACTGTTCGGCGATCCAAAGTGCAAGCAGATAGATTGCCGGAAGCGGCAAAGGAATGCGTCCGAAGGCGAAGACCCAAACCCAGACCCGCGGGTGAAGCATGAGATAAGCGGCGACGACCCCGAATATCGCTCCCGATGCGCCAATCAATGGGCCATGAGAGTCGGAAAAAACAAAACCGTGCATTAAGGCACCGGCGGCACCGCAAAGAAAATAAAAGATCAGGAATTTTATATGCCCCATGGCATCTTCGACATTGTCGCCGAAAACCCAGAGAAACAGCATATTTCCGCCGAGATGGTAGATGTCGGCATGCATGAACGTATAGGTGATGTAGGTCCATCCACTAGCTATGAAGTCATATTCCGGCGGGCGAACAACCAGACCCTGCGCTACGGCGGGGATGTAGCCAAATATCATTGAGGCTTTTTGGGTGTCCGGATCGAAAAGGGCCACAAGCCCAAAAACCATAACATTCAAAACAATGAGTGAAAGCGTAACATATTGTAGTTTGATGTATTTGAGGCGATTGGCGTCATATAGTGGAATGAACATTAATTCCGGGTTCCTGCCTCAGGCCTGTCAGCGATTTTTACCCGGCACCCATAACACGTCTTTCGCGCCATTGTCATTGACAACCCGAGCCGCAACAAACAGGAAATCGGAAACGCGGTTGATGTATTTCAATGCGGCGGGCGTGACGATCTCATCGGGCCTTTGAGAAAGCTCGACCATTTGACGTTCTGCACGGCGCGAAACCGTGCGCGCCAGGTGCAAAGCGGCTGATGCAGGGGAGCCTCCCGGCAGCACGAAGGAGCGCAAAGGCTCAAGCTTTTCGTTCAGTTGGTCAATATCAGCTTCAACTCTTGAAACCTGGGTATCGATGATGCGCAAAGGCTCGTAGGCGAGAGTTTCACCCGTATCCGGGGTGGCAAGATCAGCCCCGAGATCGAAAAGATCATTCTGTATTCGAAAAAGCATGGCATCGAGTTCGGGATAATCCCGTTCCGTATGCAATCGGGCGAGGCCAACAAAGGAATTTGCCTCGTCCACAGTGCCGTAAGCCTCTACGCGCAAGTCATGCTTTAAACGGCGCGCTCCAGTGCTGAGGCCGGTGGTGCCATCATCGCCGGTGCGCGTATAAATCTTGTTGAGCTTGACCATTATATCCGCCCTAGCCTGCAGCGCGATGGAAGTAGATGGCGCCAACAATCAGGATGATGGCAACGAGCTGCAGCAGAATACGCAGTTGCATCATCTTGTTGGAGAAGTTGGCATCGCCGCCCTTCATCATGTTGCGCAGACCGACGAGAAGCACGATAGCGACGGCGGCAATGGCGACAATTGCCAGAAACTTGAAGATGATGTCCATGATGTTATTCCTTATCAGGCTGACTTGCAGTCTGCTCCTGTCATGATTGGCTCGCAAGCATGCGATATAGCGCACGTGCCGATAGCATTCTTTTGGCAAAACTTGCCAGCTTAGCTGGAACCGTCACCACATAATGGGGTCTGGGACGCTCATTTTCCAATGCGTGTTTCAGAACCTTGTAAATGGCATCTGGCCCAAGCGCGAATCGTGGCGGCTTTGCCTGTGAGAATTTGGCGATTTCTCTCTCGTATTGCTCGCGATGCACTGATTTTTCAATATCGATATATTTGCTTATTTGGGCCGCCGCATTGGTCCTGAAATGGGACTCGATCGACCCCGGCTCGAGCAGCGATACATGAATGCCGGAGCCAGCCAGTTCCATCCGCTGTGTTGTCATCAACCCTTCGAGTGCAAATTTCGAAGCGACGTAAGCTCCGCGCAGTTTCATGGGTACCAAGCCGAGAATTGATGAACAGTGGACAATTCGCCCATGACCCTGCCGCCGCATCACCGGAACAATAAGTTGCGTCAACTCATGCCAACCAAAAAATGCTGCTTCAAATTGCTCGCGTAACGCCGTTGTCGGCAAATCCTCCACAGCGCCGGGCACCGCGTAAGCGCCATTATTATAGAGTGCGTCGAGCGTGCCGCCGGTCTGTTCAAGAACAGCCCTGACCGTATCCCTGATGGATTGCGCCTCGCTATAGTCAAGGTAATGAGCCGAAAAGCCTTCCGCTTTAAGATCATCTATGTCAGATAATTTGCGGGCAGTAGCAAAAACGGTCCAGCCATCAGCCTTCAGGGCGCGTGCACAATAAGCGCCCATGCCGCTGGAACATCCTGTAATCAAAATCGTTCTGGAACGGGGCATGGTTTCGATTCAATAGGTTGCGCAAAAAAACACTTCACATATTCGTTTGTGCCTTGCAATCTCGCGTACATGACCATGGGGGCAAACCTGCATTGATGCGTAAACTATATGGTTTTCTTCGGCGTATTCTTGGTGACGCTCTGGGGCATTTCAGCACGGATGATGGATGGGCACTGGCGAGCCATGTTGCGCTGTCAGGAATCATGGCGCTTTTTCCGTTTCTGATTTTTGCCACGGCATTGGCGAGTTTCCTCGGAGCAAGTGCTTTTACCGAGACGGCAGTGCATGTCGTATTCGACACCTGGCCGGAGGTGATCGCCAACCCAATCAAGCAGGAAGTGAGCAATGTTCTCAATGTGCAGCGCGGCGGGTTGTTGACAATCAGCGTGATTGCCGCTGCCTACTTTGCATCCAATGGTATTGAAGCTTTGCGGGTCGCGCTCAACCGGGCTTATCGTGTGGTGGATACGCGCTCGATCATTTATTGCCGTCTGCAAAGTCTTGGCTATGTGATTATCGCGACCATCGGCATCATGGCGATCAGCTTTCTGCTGGTGCTTGCCCCGCTGGCGATGCGGATCGCTTCGAAATGGTATCCTGAAATTTATCTTCTATCGGGAACGATCAGCTTCTGGCGCTATTGCATTGCATCGGCCGTGCTCATCATCGGCCTTCTTGTGGTTCATCTCTGGCTGCCAGCAGGGCACAGGCGTTTTGTGGATATTCTGCCCGGCATTCTGCTTACACTGATTGCCTGGACTATTGGGGCCACGATCTTTGCCAGCTATCTGGAGACATTTGCGTCTTATATCTCGACCTATGCGGGACTTGCTTCGATTATGGCCGCTATTGTTTTCCTTTATATAATCGCAGCCATCTTCATTATCGGAGCTGAAATAAACGCTGCGATTATTATCTATCGCGAGGGAAGGGTGGCGCGGCGGCTTTGACCTGCGGTCGAAAGCGCAACGCCCAACGTGGCAATGGCCATGCCAACCAGCTGAAATAACGTCAATGTCTCCCCGAAAAGGACATAGGCCATCAGGGCCGTGACGCCGGGCACGAGATAAAACAGCGACGCGACTTTCGAGACTGCGCCTTGGTTGATCAGGATCATCAGCAGCAGGACCGCGCCGATGGAAAGAACGACGACCAGCCAGAACATGGCGAATACCAGTGAGCCTGACCAGATGATTTCATGAGTCTCGAACAACAATGTCATGATTGCCATGACCACCATCGCACCCAGATATTGCAAGGTTGTTCCTGCCTTTAAATCAATCTGGCCAACAAAGCGTTTCTGCCAGACGGTGCCGACGCTGATGGCAATGACCGAAAAGATCGAAGCGCCGACAGTTGCCGGGGTAATACCATCGGCAGAAATCGAAAGCTTGGGCCAAAGCACCATGGCAACGCCAATGAAGCCGACACCCAGTCCCGCCCAATGACGCGGCTGTATTTTTTCGCCAAGCGTTACACCCGCAATCAGCGCAGTGATCAGGGGTTGCAGGCCGACGACCAATGCAGACATGCCAGCGGGCAAGCCCTTGTGAATGGCCCAGAACACAGCTCCGAGATAAGCGCCATGGATCAGGCAGCCGGCGATGATTGCGTGCATCGCTCCGCGCCTATCGGGCCAATTATTGCCCGCCAGAATAACCCATACGCCTAATATTGCGCCTGCAATGGCAAAGCGTGCCATGAGAAACAGAAACGGTTCCATATAGGGCATCGCGTAGCGCGCGCCGATAAAGCCGGTAGCCCACAGAAGAACGAACAGGGCTGGAAGGAAGCGTACGGACATTGGGGGTACAGCCGGATCATTGAAGGAGACAACTGACTTATACCCGCAAAGTGAGATGCGATAGATCATAAACCGATCAAATCACATATCTCCTGACGTGTTACCCCTCGCTCACGCAAAGATCGCAGGGACGTATCCCTGCGGCTTTTCGATAATTTGTTGCCGTCATTATCCAGAACGAGCCTATGATGGTGGTAGAGCGGCGGTTCAATGCCGAAGAGGTGTTGAAGCAGGCGGTGAACGCTGGTGGCGTGATAGAGATCCTTGCCACGAACCACATGGGTAATGCCTTGCAAAGCATCATCAATGACGACGGAGAGATGATAACTGGTGGGCATATCGCGTCGGGCGATGATGACGTCGCCCCAGTCCTGAGGCCGGGCATTGACCTTGTGTTCACGCGAACCAAATTCATGCCAGATCAGTTGCGTTCCTGCCACCTCAAGAGCGCGGTCCATGTTCAAGCGCCAAGCATAAGGGTCTCCCCTTGCCATGCGTGTTTGCTGTTCGCGCTTTGAAAGCAGGCGTTCAATCGGAGGGTAGAATGGCGCGCCGTCCGGATCGCGCGGCCAATCATCCATGTTGGAACGCTCGATCTCCCGCTTGATACCACTGCGGCTAAGAAATGCCGGATAGACAAGTTCCATTTTGACGAGGCGATCCAGAGCTTCCTGATAGATTGGAAAATGTTCCGACTGGCGGCGAACAGGCTGTTCCCAATTCAGGCCAATCCATTCCAAATCATTCAGCATTGAATGCTCAAGTTCGGGTGTGCAGCGTTCGCGATCTATATCCTCCATGCGGAGCAGCATCCGGCCACCCATATTCTGTGCCATCCGTTGATTCAGAAGAGCGGAATAGGCATGGCCGAGATGAAGGGAGCCATTGGGGCTGGGTGCGAATCTGAAAACCGGAACTGTCATGCGCGCTGGACATTCTTGGCGTTGTTCACACTCATTGATACGGTGTTTGCCGGATCATGCAAGGATGAAGACATATGCGCAGAATTGATACACTCGACGATATTGCCGAAGGCCTTGCGGACCTGTTGCGCGCTCATCCCGAACTGGCGGTGGTTGCGGAGAAGGCTGGACCGTTGCCTTTGCGTCGCTCCGCGCCGGGTTTTGAAAGCCTGGCATCGGTCATCGTTTCCCAGCAGGTGTCCAAGGCGAGCGCCGATTCTATATGGAAACGCCTCATTGGCGTTATCGACCCGCTGACGCCGGAAAACTATCTGGCAGGGGGCGAGGAAGCGTGGCGAATCGCGGGTCTTTCCCGCGCCAAGCAGGCGACGCTCGCCCGGATAAGCCAATCGATCGTCGCCAGCGAACTCGACCTGTTCGACCTTTGTGAGCGGCCCATCGAAGAGGCGATGCAGGTGATGACGAACGTCAAGGGGATTGGCCCATGGACCGCCGAGGTCTATCTGCTTTTTTCAGCCGGTCATGCGGATGTCTTTCCCGCAGGGGATGTCGCGCTTCAACATGCCTATGCGCATGCATATGGCGAATCAGTGCGGCCGGATTCGAAAACATTGAAGACTTTTGCCGAGCGCTGGTCGCCTTGGCGGGGTGTGGCTGCCAGACTTTTCTGGGCTTACTACGCCGCAACCCGTGGCCGTGATGCTACACCCGTCGCATGAAGTTGAAATAACGGTGCTTTTTCTGCTGCCGCGCAGCAATTCGCTTCACATTCCTGTCACGTCAAGCTTACAATATGAAGGCCTGATGGTTGGATTGGAGTTGATTCCTTGACAATAGCCGTCTCGCCGGACGGACTGCCGGCTCTGGTACTTAATGCGGACTATCGTCCGCTCAGTTATTATCCCTTGTCGCTTTGGTCCTGGCAGGACGCGATCAAGGCGGTTTTTCTTGACCGTGTGAATATCGTGGCCGAATACGAGCATGAAGTCTCGTCGCCTTCATTTGCGATGCGTTTGCCAAGTGTCGTTTCGCTGAAAAGCTATATCAAGCCGTCGCGCAACCCGGCTTTTACGCGGTTTAATGTTTTCCTGCGCGATCGCTTCGAATGCCAATATTGCGGTTCGGAAGAAGATCTGACATTCGACCATGTCATCCCCCGATGCGCCGGTGGCGAAACAGTTTGGGAAAATGTTGTCGCTGCCTGTTCGCCCTGCAATCTACGCAAGGGAGGCCTTATGCCGGATCGCGCCAAGATGTGGCCGAGGCAAAAGCCTTACCCGCCGACAGTTCACGATCTGCATAATAATGGCCGCATGTTCCCGCCAAACCATCTGCATGAAAGCTGGATGGATTATCTTTATTGGGATGTCGAGCTCGAGCCGTAGAAACCTCCTGCCAATCCACCCCGATGGCCATCTGTTGCAATTTTCTGCGCTTCCGTTGCTCACGAACCCGAAAGTTCGCTGCGCTACGGTTCTCAAAAATCACATCACCTGACTCATCGGGATGAATTCTCAGAAGGTTTCTGCGTTGTGGATTAGATTTAGGATTTCGCTGCGCCGCGAAATGCTACGATCATCAGAACTAAGCTTGCAATGGCATTCCAGCCAGCAAAGGACAGGCCGAGAACGCGCAGAGCTGCGGTATCGCATGCAGGCGGGCGAACAGAATTCATATCGCTTAGAAGGCTGCCTGCGTCCGTTGTGATCGACATTGCCACCGCCGTGCAATCAGTTGGGCCCGCCCAGAATTTCCACTCCACGCCCGCATGAAATATTGCAAGGCCAAGGCCGATTAGCATAAGCAGACCGCCCAGAGCCAGAAGCAACCGCGTCAGACCTGCAGGCCATTTCAGGGAAGATGAAGCGACCGCCAGCACCATCAGGGGGATACCCGCATAATAGGGATAGCGCTGCTCAAGGCATAGCTTGCAGGGGAGATAGCCGCCAATATGTTGAAAACCCAATGCCGAGCCGACTGTGACAATCATGGCCAGCAGCAGAAAAAGTGCAGTCTTCAAATGGGGTTTGGTATTGGTCATGACGGCGCTGGTCCTCTTGAATTGACGCAACTACAGATGAAGATAATGGAACACGGCGTAGAGCAGAATCAGGATGAGCGCCGCTGCACCGGCAATGAGTCCGAGGCGTTTTTCGATAAAATCGCGGATCGGTTCGCCGTAACGGCGCAAAAGCCATGCGAGAAAGAAGAAGCGCGCACCGCGTGCGATAATTGCCGAGACGATGAACAGCCAGATGTTGATACCCGCCGCGCCTGAAAGAATGGTGACTACCTTGATGGGAGGCAGGTGAGCAAGTCCTGATGTAACAAGCAGGAGCAGGATCGCGTCAGCGCTGGTGGAGCCGCGCATGGCCTCAAAGGCATCAAGCTTGCCATACATTTCAAGTATCGGCTTGGCGAGGGTTTCATAAGCATAAAAGCCCAGCATCCAGCCGGCTATTCCGCCAAGCACAGAGGCAATAGTGGCAACCAGCGCATAGCGATAGGCTCGTTCGGGACGGGCAAGGGCCATCGGCAGATAAAGCACGTCTGCGGGAACGAGGAAAACCGAGCTCTCGACAAAGGCAATGACCGCAAGCCATGCTTCAGCCGACTTGCGCGCGGCCAGTGACATTGTCCAATCATACAGTCTGCGCAGCATTATCGGTTCCCGCCTGGAGTAAATATGCAAGGTCTCTTAGAGCAAACATTCGCCAAATGGAATCGGGACGATCAATTTTCGCAACCTCGCTGGCAGGTATCTTGCACCCGCCTCTAGCTTTGACCGCTGGCAGGGGCAACACACGAGTGTGTTATCCGTGATAAAAGCTTTTATTGCTGTTGACCGAAGGTGCCCTCTGCATGTATTTGGCTGTCACGGAGTTGAGTTCGCTTATCTCCGACGCTTTTTGGCGGCCCCTTTGGCGGAATTGGTAGACGCGCCTGACTCAAAATCAGGTTCCGCAAGGAGTGCTGGTTCGATTCCGGCAAGGGGCACCAGAGGCTTTTCACGACATCATTTAAGCAGGGCGTTGAGCATCCATACGTGGCTCACGGCGGACACCAAAGTATGATGTAGGCTTGTCTAGGACTCAATAGAGTAGAGGATTAAAGCTGCTCTGCGAATTTGACTGCATCAAACAAAGTCTCTGGTAAGAAAGTCCGGTCCTTTCTCCATTGAGCGCCAATACACTTTTCAATGACATAGCTGCCTTTGTGTGGGACGATACGAAACCGTCTCTTGCCCCGATGTAGTATGGGATTTTCGCCAACGCGCCATTCGGGAACTGTACTTCTCAAATTATTTAATTGTACTACCAGATCTGCGACTGACGAATAACGGTCTTCGCGTTTGGTAGCGCAGCATCTTCTAACCACCGTTTTAAGACCAGCCGGTACCCATGCGGGAAGCGTTGAGCGATTAACGACACGATCTCGAACAATTTTTGATTCGATGATCGACGTGGCATAATTTTGCTGTTCCCAACCGCCGAGGCCGTCATATTTTATGGCCTCTTTTTCAGAAAGCCATGCACGTTCTTCGTAGGGCAGGTGACCACCTAAGAGTTGATAAAAAATCATCCCCAGCTGATATATATCCCCTTCACGATACGACCGTTTCTCTTCGAGCTCTTCAGGTGGGCGATAAAGAAGCGAATGTCGGGTTAGTGTTTTTGCGTAGCCCTCGTCGTTCTGGACGACAACAGAACCAAAATCTCCAATTACGAACTTGTCCTTGGACAAACAAAAGATATTTGCAGGCTTCAAGTCACGGTGTAGGTAGCCATTCCCATGCAAAAAGCTTGCCCCGCCTGCAATCTGGCTCAGTACATCAATCGCCTCAACAGTCCCAAATTTTCGACTCTTCAAGGCGTCGTCTAAGTCACCAGACGTGCAATACTGCGTCATAAAAAACGCATCGTCTTTATTGATGCTTTCAGCATGATATACCTTAAGAATGTGATCGGATTCGAGTTGAGCGAGTACGGCGGGTTCTGCATGATCTCCGTTACCCCAATAGTAGAACTTTACAACGACATCGCGCTTTAGGAGCGTGTTGTAGCCGATCAGCACATGACCGTTGGCTCCCTTGTCGTTCATCAGTTTGAATTCTATATTTTTGGTCAGCTCCTCGGCTTTTTGCCTGATGGACTCCGGCAAAAGCGAAAAATCCAGAGCCATTATAATCTTCCGGCTTTGGCGAGCTGGAACACTCCGCAACGGTAGGCATCGTATTGGTACTTTAGTACGCCGTCTGGAATCCCTCCCAAGTTTGTCTTTGAAAATTTTGACAGCGCGGTAGCGTTGACAAACACCACGTCACAATCTGAAAGCTGAAAGAGTGTTTCAATTTTAAATGATATAGCTCCTCCACCCATTTGCCCGCCTTTCGCTCTCGCTTTAATTGCAAAGACAGCGACACCGTTTTCGTGGGCAAAGGTTTTTATGGCTTGAAGGAACGACTTGATAGCGCTGCTGTCTTTATCGTCTCCTAAAGTGAGCTTCTTTGTTTTACACGGTATGAGATGTGGGTCGTTGTTCTCCACCGAGACCAAAACTAGCCGCGCTTCACTTGATTTTAAGTCAACTCCACAGACGATCATTTCCCCCCCCATGTGTTTCCTCCGAACTCTATAGAAACTTAAATGAGGAATGTTCAATGAGATTACCGTTAGCCCACTTGTGGGCAACGCGGACGCATGAAGCGATGAGCCATCCTCACGCGCGTTCCTCCCATATTTTTGCCAATTCCACGATTGTCTTTACAGCTCTTTCCATGTCCTGCCTGCTGACCCATTCTAGCGGCGAGTGAAAGGCATGGCCGCCGGCAAAGAGGTTTGCACAAGGAAGGCCCATATAGGATAGTCTTGAGCCATCCGTGCCACCTCTTATGCTGCCGCGCACGGGTTTCATGCCCGCGCGCCGAATCGCTTCGATTGCGTTTTCCACGATCTCGGGGTTCCGGTCGAGAATCGCTTTCATATTGCGATACTGCTGTTTCACAGTGAATTTGTAAGAAGAGCCGGGGAAATCGGAGATCACTTTCTTGACCAGATCTTCCAGCATGGCTTCCTTTACCGCCAGACCCTCATCGTTAAAGTCACGGATGATAAGGGCGAGCGTGGCCTTTTCCATGGAACCCGTAATATTGACCGGATGAATAAAACCTTCGCGGCCTTCAGTCGTTTCGGGGGCAATATTCTTGGGTAAAGCGGCAATAATCGCGCTGGCGATCTTGATGGCGTTTTCCATCTTGTCCTTGGCAAAACCCGGATGGATTGCGACACCCTGAATGGTGATCTCAACGCCATCTGCCGAGAATGTCTCATCTTCAATATGTCCGGCGGTTTCACCGTCGACAGTATAGGCAAATTGCGCACCGAGCTTTTCAAGGTCAACCTTGTCAGCGCCGCGCCCTACTTCCTCATCCGGCGTAAACAGGATGCGAATGGTGCCATGTTTGATGTCGGGATTATCCATGAGGATTTGCGCAGCCGTCATGATCTCGGCGAGACCCGCTTTGTCGTCGGCTCCAAGCAAAGTGGTGCCGTCGGTTGTGATGATGTCGTTGCCAATCTGATCAAGCAGGACAGGATGATCTTTCACGCGAATGATCTGCTGCGTATCTCCGGTCAGCTGAATGTCCCCGCCTTGATAATTCAGCACATGTTGGGGCTTCACATTTGTCCCTGTGAAATCGGGCGCCGTATCCATGTGCGAACAGAAACAAATGACCGGCACGTCCTTGTCGACATTGGAGGGGATGGTTGCATAGACATAACCATGTTCGTCCAGATGGGCGTCGGTCAGGCCAATTTCGAGCAGTTCAGCGACAAGTATGCGGCCAAGATCAAGCTGCTTCTGGGTCGTGGGCTGTGTTGAAGAACTGGCATCCGACTGGGTGTCGATCACGACATAGCGAAGAAAGCGGTCGGTAACTGTATCGGTCATAGGCTTCATTCCAATTGATCAGCGGTAGTCGTCTGTTTAGCGCGTGATGGGCCGTGTGTGAAACGGATTTCAGTTGAGATGTTTTCTCAGGGCGGCGCCACCGCGCTGTCTTTTGCTCGATCAAATTTCTCAAGGGCGAGAAGATACAATATTAAATCAATGTGTTGGGGGCTATTTTGTCGTGATCTGTATTGTGAGTTCTTCCGATCCTGTAGAAAATAAATCTAAATTGGGGAAGATTAATGAATGAACATGCTGAAGGCAGCCCGATAATAGTTTGCGGGTGTCAAAGAAGTGGTACGACCGCCATTGTTCGGATTTTGAACGATAATGGAATGATGATTTCCAATGAATGGGCATTGTTTGCGTGGCCCGCTTGGCAAGAGCAGTTTTCATTGGCTGAGTGGCTTGAGAACAAACGTGCTCAAGTGGAGAAAAACCTTTGGCTGCAGTTCTGGCACTATAAAATCGAGCTGACAGGTTTGGAGGCGGAGCAAGGTTATTCGGCAGCCTTGCACTCGGTCTATGGCAGGCGTGATGCTTGGCGTTGGGGAGACAAGTGGTCGGATTATGTTTTCCACGTTGACGCTGTCAAAGCCCATTTTCCTAATGCCAAAATTATCTACATTTATCGTGATGGGCGCGACGTTGTCGCCAGCATGTTGCGCAAGACCATAGAGAAAGATCCCGGCCCAGGTTTCAAACGGTGGGTGAATTCCATTGAAGCCTGGCTTTCATGGAAAGATCGGGTTGATCACCTTGCAATAAGACAGGAGGACTTGCTGCAGTATCCCGAGAAGATCGCCGCAGACATTGCCGACTATTGCGGGTTTACACTGCAGAGCGCCGGGCATGCTGCTTATGTGCTGTTGGGGTCGGATGCCGAAAACAATGGGGACCACGTATCTGAAAACCCCTTCGAGCATACGGGAGCATATCATGACCAGTTTTCAGATGCTGATGTTCCGGCCGATGTCATGCGCCATCTGATAAATCTGGGCTATGCCAAGCATAAGCAAGAAAGGGTCTAGTTTCGTCCGGTCAAATTGCGCAAGCGCTCGCGCATGAGGCGGGCAATATTCTGGGTGCGCCGGTAAAGGTGGATCTGTGAAGCCGCCTGCCGGGTGGCGCGATCTGCTTGCGGGGTAAGGCCGATGACCAGAGTTCCGATTTTCTCCCGCTCCTGGAAAAGACGAGACGCAACGGGGTGATCCGGCACGGCGCAAGAATCAGTCCGGTCAATATTGGGATCTTCCAAATGATTCTTCAGCACTTCAATCATCAAAAGAACACCCGGCGAGAAACTCGCCAAACGCTCATCATAGGCGGTTTTCCAAGTCCACGCGTCGCCCGCTTCGATGAACACGATCAGCACCGCGATTACTTTGCCATCCAATTCCAGCGTATGGATGCGAGCCAGATCACGTGCAGCAAGATTGTTGACGGCCTCACGCGCAAAGGCCGCACGGAACCGGTCTACGGCCATCGCCGAGCCGCGCTGTCCCTTCCAGCCACTGGCTTCCAGTGCCAGGAAATCCTCGAGTTTGTGTCTTATATCCTCTTCGCTACGGCTGACGACGTAAGTGAGGGCGCCTTTTTCTGAGAGACGCCGCCAGAGCCGGCGGTACTCCTTGGTATGTTTTGCGCCAATGGCTTCGCGTAAATATTCGGCCCCCTCTTTGGTACTTTCAATTGCGGGACGTTCCATCTGGTGCGTCGTGACCAGTGGCAGGTTCCGTTCCATGGCTATTGAACGGATAAGCTGCGCCACTGGGCGGTCAAGCAGCATATCCGGGAAAACCAGGATTTCCGGTAGTTTCAGATGTTTGCGGCCCAGCATATCGAAGAGATCATTCAGAACGCCAACGGGGTCGTCGCGATCGATCAAAGGCGTTCCCTGTGGTCCAAACGGCGTCGCCCAAGCGCGCAAGATCGAACCTGAAAAAGCAAAGCCCGGGCGCTCTATCGTGTAGGGCATCAGGAAGCGAAGGCGGCTTTTGATGTCGTTCTCGTCGCGCATAACCATGAACCGGACCTGCCTGTCATCGAGGCGTGGCATGGCGGGCGCCAGAAACCGGGGATTGAAAAAGATGTTTGGCTCGATCGTCCGGTAGGTGAGATATTCCAGCTCATCAAGGAGTTCAAAACCGGCGGAAGCCGAATAGATGGAAAGCTTGCGGGGAATGGCGTGCGTGCTAAGAGTTTCCTCGAACTGCTTTGTCGCATCGCGCGAAGATTCCATGCCCGACAACTGCGCAATGATATGCGCAGAAGGACCACCGGCCAGTTCTTCAAGGAGCGGGATCGCGGCCATCAGACTTCTTCCTTGGCAGGTTTCTCGATTACCCTGCCGGCAAAAACGAACATCGTAATGTTCAGACGTTTGTAAACAGTCAGCGTTAAGGTCACAGCTTCAAATACCATTGAAAAAGCGGTGGCGCATGCGGCTCCGGTCAAACCATAGGCCGGGATGAGCACAATGCTGAGACAGATATTAACAATCAGTGTGAGAGCATAAACTGCAGCACAGATTTTTTGTTTTCCGGCCATGTTCAGCAGGCTTTCAGCCGGCCCAACCGACGCCCGGGCAACCACACCGATAACCATGATGAAAAGGAGGGGATAGCCCTCCGTGAATTCGTCACCGAACAGGTAGAGCAGTGGTTTGCCCAGCAAAAGCAGCACCAGCGCCATTGCAAGAGAGGGCCAAAATGTCCAGCGCGCCGTGTCTCTTGCAAATGCAGCCAGTTGGGCGTGGTCGGTTGTATGGATCAGTTCGGAATATCGCTGCGCGGCACCGGCTTTTACCGAGAAATAGACAAAGTGCACGAGAGCCAGAAGTTTCACAGTGGCAAAATAGGTGGCGACCTTGTCAGGCTCCATGAACCGCCCGACCATCAGCACGTCCGCATTGGTGAGAAGAAAGAAAAAGCCCTCAACAAGGAAGATAGGTAGCGAGACTGTGAACCATTCGCCGAAACGAATGGACCTGTTTCCAGGAGGAATAACAGACTTGAACCGGTTATTGACCACGAGCAATTGAACCAGCGTTGTAAGATAGGTCGCGATAATTGAGCAGATCACGGCGATAATAGCTGTCGGCGTAAAGCCGGCCGCATGGGCAATGCTCATGATGATGAGGGTCAGGACCGGCCTGACGATATAGGTTGGGGTGAGGGCAACCAGAACCCATGAGCGTGAGCGTGCTGTGCCGTCAAGCGTATCGCCGAGGGCGATCATCGGAAGACAAACAAATCCAAGCAGGAAGGGCGTGACATAGTAAGCTTCCAGCGCATCGCGGAAGTGATAAATGCCTGCCGCGGCGGCAAGCGCCAGAAAGGTCGTCATGGATATGGCAAATATCTTGCTGGTAAACAGGATACCGCGCAGGCGATTTAGCTGGTTGCTCTCAAGATATTCCGGGACATAGCGGATAATACTGGTCTGGAAGCCGAGACAGGAAAGATTGCCAAGGATGACGACTGTCACCCATACGAGAACAAAAATTCCATATTCAAATTGCCCCATCCAGCGGGCGAATATGACCTGCGACAGGAGAGCTATGGCTGCACTGATAATACGAATGCCGAAAGCAATCAACGAGACGCGCTGCGCTACGGCGTGCTGATTGGTCCCGTCAAGCAAAGCATCCAGGCGAAGGAGCCATGGATGGAGCTGGCGGGTCAGTTTCTCCGGCAGAAACCGGTCTGCAGTCTGTACCGCAGAAAATCGCAATGGGCAGCTCCAATTATGGCCAATGAGGGAGCTTTACTCAGTAAACCTTTAGAAACGGTTCGAAAAGTAGACACGAATGCTCGGTAATGAAAAGGCCGCGTTAAAGCGGCCTTTTTTGTAATCAGGCAAAAGAGCCGTGGCAGTGTTTGTACTTCTTGCCCGAGCCGCAAGGACAGGCTTCGTTGCGGCCAATCTTGCCCCAGCTTTGTGGATTATTGGGGTCGCGATCCGCCGGATCCACGATGCGCAAATCTTCTTGCACGGCAAGCATGCTGCCTTCGCCGAAATCATCTTCGCCGGTCGTGCCATCAATATGATGGCCTTCCATCGGAGGCAATTCCGGCTCTTGAGTAGCTGCCGCATCCCGAACCAGTTCAACGCGCATCAATTGCGATGTCACGTTTTGGCGCAGGTTGACCAGCATTGTCTGGAACAGCTCGAATCCTTCGGTCTTGTATTCATTGAGCGGGTCACGCTGCGCATAACCACGGAAACCTACCACCGAACGCAAGTGATCAAGATTGACCAGATGCTCGCGCCAAAGCGCATCAAGGCTCTGAAGTATGATCGATTTTTCGACATAGGCCATGATTTCGGGCCCAAAGCGCTCAGCACGATCCGCCGCAGCCTTTTCGACCGCGTCGAACAGGCGTTCACGAACATCATCTGACGTTATACCGTCTTCAAGCGCCCAATCTGTTACCGGAAGGTCGAGATTGAGAATATTGCGGACGTCTTCATCCAGCTGCTTGATGTTCCACTGTTCCGCATAAGCGCCTTCCGGCGTATGCCGGTTGGTCAGGTCCTCAACCACGTCCTCGCGCATTTCCTTGGTCGTCTGGCTGAGGTCCGTGCCATCCATGATTTCGAGACGCTGCTCGAAGATCACTTTACGCTGATCATTCATCACATCGTCATATTTCAGAAGGTTCTTGCGGATATCGAAGTTGCGCGCTTCGACCTTCTTCTGCGCTTTTTCAAGTGCCTTGTTGATCCAAGGGTGGACAATGGCTTCGTCCTCCTTGAGACCCAGTCTCTGCAACATTCCATCCATGCGCTCGGAACCGAAGATACGCATCAGATCGTCCTGCAGGGACAGGAAGAATTTCGAACGGCCCGGATCACCCTGACGGCCTGAACGACCGCGCAGCTGATTGTCGATGCGGCGGCTTTCATGCCGCTCCGTCGCCAAAACGTAAAGACCGCCCGCAGCCAGCGCTTTTTCCTTCAGGACAGCGATGTCGGCACGAATAGCGTCTTCCTTGGCCTTGCGCTCTTCGCCAGCAGGCATGTCGTCGAGTTCACGCGCAATGCGCATTTCGAGATTGCCGCCGAGCTGAATGTCGGTGCCGCGACCAGCCATGTTCGTAGCGATTGTAATAGCACCCGGCACGCCCGCCTGTGCCACAATATAGGCTTCCTGCTCATGATACCGGGCGTTCAGAACCTGAAAGTCCTTGAAACCTTCTTTGCGCAGGCGATCGGCCAGTTGCTCGGACTTCTCGATGGAGGTCGTACCGACGAGGACAGGCTGGCCCTTTGCCGCTGCTTCGCGGATATCGCGAACAATGGCTTTATATTTTTCTTCGACAGTCCGGTAAACTTCGTCATCTTCATCCAGACGCTTGACCGGATTGTTTGTCGGAATTTCCGTAACCTCAAGACCGTAAATATTGCCGAACTCTTCCGCTTCGGTGGAGGCCGTACCGGTCATACCGGCCAGCTTCTTGTACATGCGGAAATAATTCTGGAAAGTGATTGAAGCCAGTGTCTGGTTTTCCGGCTGGATTGTCACATGTTCCTTGGCTTCAAGCGCCTGATGCAGACCTTCCGAGAAACGGCGGCCCGGCATCATGCGGCCGGTGAACTCATCAATGATGACGATTTCATCGTTGCGAACGATGTAATCCTTGTCCTTCTGGAAAAGCTTGTGGGCGCGAAGTGCATTATTGACGTGATGGACGACGGCAACGTTCTCAATATCGTAAAGACCATCACCCTTCAGATGTCCGGCATCGCGAAGCAGGTTTTCCAGCTTTTCCGTGCCGTCTTCCGTGAAGATAGCGGTTTTCTGCTTTTCATCGATTTCATAATCTTCCGGCTGCAGGGGCAGGATGAATGTATCGATGAGATTATAGAAATCGGAGCGGTCATCCAGCGGGCCTGAAATGATCAGCGGCGTACGCGCCTCATCGACAAGGATCGAATCCACTTCGTCGACGATGGCATAATTGTGCGGGCGCTGAACCATCTGCACGCGCTCGTACTTCATGTTATCGCGCAGATAATCGAAGCCCAGCTCATTATTGGTCGCGTAGGTAATATCGGCATTATAGGCTTTGGCGCGTTCTTCATCATCGAGTCCGTGGACGATGATGCCGTAGCTTAGGCCGAGGAAATTATAGATTTGGCCCATCCAATGCGCATCGCGGCTGGCCAGATAGTCGTTGACGGTAACGACGTGAACACCCTTGCCCTCTAGCGCATTCAGATAAACCGGCAAGGTCGCGACGAGTGTCTTGCCTTCGCCGGTCCGCATTTCCGAAATGCCGCCCTCATGCAGGACCATGCCGCCGATAAGCTGGACGTCGAAGGGACGCATGCCGAGAACGCGCTTGGCGGCCTCGCGTGCCACAGCAAATGCGGGCACCAGCAGGTCATCCAGCTTTGTGCCATTTGCCAACTGCGCTCGGAACTCCGCAGTCTTGCCCTTGAGTTGTTCGTCCGTTAAGGCCGAAATTTCCGGTTCAAGCGCATTGATTGCATCAACGCGAGGCTTGAATCCTTTTACGCGACGCTCGTTTGAAGAGCCAAAAAGCTTGCGAGCTAAGCCGCCGAAACTGACCATCCCTGGTCCTCTCTTTAAATACGTTCTGCCGGTGAGTCCCGGCATTTGAAGCGTCTGATGTCCGGAACTACAAAGCTGCCATATATCTGAGCTAACAAGTCAAAGGTATAAAGCAACTTCTGCCAAGCTATCTGGACGCAAAGCCGTTGGACAGATAAGAGGGGCCTTGAATGATGTCAATGTTGAAGCGTTGCTTCACTACGGCCAAATTCTGCCATATTCATAGCTCGTACCGATCCTCCCAAGGAGAAAATTGAAAATGAAACTATTGCGTAAGACGATTTCATTGATGACTGTAGCCACGTTTTTGGCGGGCGTTTCCACTGTGGCCATGGTCCAAAACAGCGCGTTGGCCCAGGATGCGACCCCCGCACCGGCTGCAAAAGCTGCCCCGCTGGACCCGACAACGGTTATTGCCACTGTGAATGGCAACAAGATTACGCAGAAGGATCTGGATCAGGCATCCGCAGATCTCGACCCGCAGATTTCCCAATTGCCTGAAGAGCAGCGTCGCGTTGCCGCCCTTGCAGCAATTATTGATATCAAGGCGTTTGCTGTGAAGGCTGAGGCAGATAAGCTCGATCAGACGGCGGATTTCAAGTCGCGCATGGCCTTCCTCAAAGAACGCGCCCTGCACAATGAATATTTCAAGCAGCAGGTTATCGACAAGATCACGGATGCGGATGTCCGCGCGCGCTACGACAAGGAAATCGCTGCAATGCCAGCGACGAATGAAGTTCGCGCCCGTCATATATTGGTGAAGACCAAGGAAGAAGCGGAAGCAATCATCAAGCAGCTGGATGGTGGAGCCTCGTTCGAGGACATTGCCAAGGAAAAATCGACAGACGGTTCCGCAGCTCAGGGTGGTGACCTTGGATATTTCGGACAGGGGCAAATGGTTCCAGAGTTCGAAAAGGCAGCAAACGAGCTCGAGATTGGAAAATACTCGAAGACTCCGGTGCAGACTCAATTCGGTTTCCATGTGATCAAGCTTGAAGACAAGCGTGCCAAGCAGCCGCCGGCATTTGATCAGGTGAAGGATCAGGTCAAGTCCATGTTGATCCGCGATCGGTATACGGATTTGATCAAGCAGGAGCGGACATCGCTGAAGATTGTCTATGCCGACCCCGAAGTTGAAAAAGCTTTCAAGGCAGCCACCGAAGGCCAGCAGTAAAAATCAAAGGCCCGCTGGTAAAGAGCGGGCCTTTACTCCTTTAGATCCTTCATTTCCATCTTCGAGGTTGTAGATGTCCACAGCAGTTTCGCCCCTTGCTCCCAAACATTATCCAGCAATGCCCGAGATTCAGGGGGTCAGGATTGCGACTGCTGAGGCAGGCATAAAATATAAGGGCCGAACCGATGTTGTCATGATGGTTTTCGATAAGCCAGCAGCTGTGGCGGGCGTTTTCACCCGTTCGAAATGCCCCTCTGCTGCGGTGGATTTCTGCCGATCCAGCTTGAAAGGTGGTTATGCGCGCGCCGTTATTGTCAATTCCGGCAATGCCAACGCATTCACGGGCAAAAAGGGTAGGGAATCAACCAAGGTCACTGCTGCTGCTGCTGCCAAAGCTGTAGGGTGCAAGCCAGGTGAGATATTCCTTGCCTCCACTGGCGTAATCGGTGAGCCGCTTGATGCCGGAAAGTTCAGCCATCTGCTTGGCGACATGGCAAAGCAGGCAGTCTCCGGACGTTGGCAGGATGCGGCCAGTGCGATCATGACGACCGACACATTCCCAAAAGTTGCCACGGAAACCGTATTGCTAGGCGGGGTTCCCGTTACCATCAACGGAATCGCCAAGGGCGCGGGGATGATCGCGCCGGATATGGCAACGATGCTTTCATTCGTTGCAACAGATGCTCCGATCGCTTCCGATGTTTTGCAGGAACTTCTTTCCAAGTCGGTGGGCAAGAGCTTCAATTCAGTAACTGTCGACAGTGACACGTCCACGTCCGACACTTTGCTGCTTTTTGCGACCGGTTCGGCTGCCGAACGCGGTGCGGCGCCTGTCACCAAGCTGAAAGACAAGCGTCTCAAGCCCTTTGAAAAGGCTTTGGAACGCATTCTCAAGAATCTGGCTTTGCAGGTCGTGCGCGATGGTGAGGGTGCCCGCAAGATGCTGGAGATCACGGTCACCGGCGCAAAATCGGACAAATCGGCCAAAAAGATTGCCTTGTCCATTGCCAATTCTCCCTTGGTCAAGACAGCAGCCGCTGGTGAGGACGCCAATTGGGGCCGGGTTGTCATGGCTGTGGGTAAGGCTGGCGAACCAGCAGACCGCGATCTTCTGGCAATCTGGTTCGGCGATATCCGCGTTGCCCGCGAAGGAGAACGCGATCCGGATTATTCGGAAGCTGCGACCTCGGCCTATATGAAGAACGAAGATATCCAAATTCGCGCCGATATCGGTCTTGGCAAAGGCAAAGCCACAGTCTGGACTTGCGATCTGACCAAGGAATATGTGGCGATCAATGGTGATTACCGCAGCTGATGCCGTTCGCTTTAACGCAAGTCAGGCAGATAGAGGCGCTGGGCTTCCGGGCGTGGCCAGCTTCATCCGTCCATTATGACGGAAGCTGGAGTATCCGAATCACTCCAAATCATCCGGCAAAACGGCTGAACTCGGTTAATCCGCTTGATCCGGGTGATACGGAGAATATTGAAAAGCGGGTGGCCGCGGCCGCGGAGCGGTTTCGGGCCGCAGGTCGTGCGCTTATATTCAGACTTTCTCCATTGGCACCGCAAAAGCTTGAATCATATCTGGAAAAATCCGGATGGACACGATTCGACGAATCGCTGGTGATGATTGCGGATTTGGCGGATGTCGATCTATCCGATGCGAGAGAGCAGGAACCGGAGAGGGATACTGATCGGTTCGCCGCTGCCTCGTTGCGTGTTCAGGCAGAATCACCTGAAAAGAAATCCAGCCTGGTCGACGTGATCAACGCCATAAGACCGGCAAAAGGCCTGTTTGTCCGCGAAGACGCAGATGTACCTGTCTCAGCGGCTATTTGCATATGTGACGGCGCGATGGCTGGGCTGCTTGGAATCGAAACGGCAGAACTTGAGCGCCGGCGCGGGCATGGGCGCGCCATTGTGAAAACGGCACTGAAGTGGGCAGTCATGCAAGGTGCCCGCAAGGCGTGGCTTCAAGTTGAAGCGGGTAATGCAGGCGCTATCGCCCTTTATCAATCCATGGGATTCAAAGAAGCATACCGATACGCTTACTGGCGGGCAGAATATGACTGACAAAACACTCCCGATTCTGCTGGTCACGGCCTGTGCCTTGGTCGATAGCGACGGAAGGGTGCTGTTGACGCAGCGTCCGGAGGGAAAATCACTTGCCGGGCTGTGGGAGTTTCCCGGAGGTAAGGTTGAACCGAACGAGACTCCGGAAGCCAGCCTTATCAGAGAACTGCAAGAAGAACTTGGCATTACGGTCAAACCCGCCTGTCTTGCACCTCTGACATTTGCCAGCCACACCTATGAGAAATTCCATCTTCTCATGCCGCTGTTCATTTGCCGGCGTTATGAAGGCATGCCCCGTTCGATGGAGGGGCAGGCGCTGAAATGGGTGCGTCCTAAAGATATGCGTGACTATCCAATGCCCGCAGCCGATATTCCGCTCATACCGTTTTTGATCGATCTTCTGTAATTTTATACAATGTTAAGTTGTATTCTCGCCCGTTAACTCTAACGGTTAATTCATCCTTCACCTGATTGAGCGACTTTTAAACATTCTTGAGGCGCATTTTTCAGGTGGTTTATGGCGCGCAAAAACGATTACATCGATGATGATCTGATGATGCGAACCGGCGGTTTGTCCGGGGCAGCTGGAGGAATCCTGCGGATTACATTGCTGTTTGGCTCTGCTGCCGTCGCATTGGCGCTGATCATAGCCCCGCTTGCCAATCGGAGCAGTCAAGCTGTCGTGGATTATTCGGCAGGACGTTCGCTGGACGAAATCCAGACAGGATCAATCAAGAAAGCTGATCCATCGACCTATACGGTCCGCCGCAGCGTGCTGCAAAGCACGCCAAATTCGGTTTGCATTCTCAAAAGCGATGGCACAAAAACAGGCGACTGTTAGGGGCTTTAATCTTTTTCAGCTTCTTTAAGGAAATCTGCCAGTGAAGCCTTCGCAGAGCCGGGTTTGAGCGGCTTTTGTTGCGATTCATGCGCCGCCCAGCCAGACATCCAAATGAATGAAAATGTCGCGCGAATGCGGCCATCAGGATCGCTAAAGCGTTCGGCATAGATTTCTGCTGCCCGCATGAAGAATTGCCGGGTCAGCGGCTTACGGGAACGCCCGAAAAGGCTGTTCTGGACGCCCATCGCCCGCAAGTCGCGCATTAGCGCGAAAAGATTATCATATCGCACCGTATAGGTTTCAATATCCGTGACGGGCAATGTGAAACCCGCCCGTTGCAGCAGACCGCCGACATCGCGCACATCGGCAAACGGCGCGACACGCGGTGATACGCCCCCGCTGATTTCACTCTCAGTGGCAATCAGGCATTCGCGTAGTTCGGTCAGAGTGTTCTCACCGGCCATGGCGCCGAGAAACAGCCCATCCGGCTTCAATGCCCGCCTTATCTGGAGCAAGGTCCCCGGTGTGTCATTTGTCAAATGCAGCGACAGCAAGGAAACCGCAAGGTCAATGCTTGCAGCTCCAAGTGGCAATATTTCCTGATCGGCGACAATTGCGGGAAAGCGGGTTGTCAGGAACGGCGCAGCTTCTTCAATGCGAATGATGATTGAAGCCTTGCCCGAGCGCTGCATCGCTTCGGCTGCAAGGTCTGTGTGGCTGGCGAGGTCAATCGCAACTTCGAACTGGCGCTCGACAGCCGATAGTCGCTCTTCAAGATCGTCGGCTGCGCGTGCGAGCAGAAAATCCGCAGAAGTTCCGTGCTGTTTGAGCGCGCGTAATCTTCTTTGTAGGACTAAAGTTCGATCGAATAGCTGATGCCGATCCATTCCGAATTTCTCTGATGAATGTATAATTGCCCGGTAGATGCGTCGCTTGGACATGAATTGCAATGAAAACTATTGGGAAAACTGTCCGCACAAGCATCGGCATAGGCGCGCGCAGTGCCGTGCGGGAGGTGTTTAATGTGCTTTTCCCGCCTGTTTGTGCCGGATGTGACAAGCATGTGGCTGAACCCGGTTCCTTGTGCGGAACATGCTGGACCAAGGTCAGATTTATCGAAAAGCCCTATTGCCCGGTGCTTGGAACGCCCTTCAGCCATGATCTGGGTTCTGAAATTCTTTCGGCTGAAGCAATCGCGGATATGCCGCCCTTTGCTCGTGCCCGCGCCGTTGCAATTCATGAAGGCGTCATTCGCGATATGATTCACCGGCTCAAATATAATGATCGCACCGATCTAAGCCGCTGGATGGCAGGGTGGATGGCGCGGGCAGGGCGCGAACTGATCGATGATTGTGACGTGATCGTGCCAGTGCCGCTGCATGCGAGGCGTTTCTGGTTGCGCCGTTTCAACCAATCGGCAGAGCTTACCCGTTATCTGGCGAATGTCAGCAGCAAAGCCTTTGAACCTGACGCCCTCAAACGCATCAAAAAAACGCGGCAACAGGTGGGGCTTGGTCCGAGCCAGCGCCTTACAAATGTTCGCGGTGCCTTTAAAGTGCCTGAGGCGCAGGAGATAAAGGTTCGAGGGCGCAATGTCCTTCTGATCGATGATGTCTATACGACTGGCGCGACGGTCAAGGCAGCAACCCGCGCACTCCTGCGGGCTGGAGCAAAAAGTGTCGATGTATTGACCTTCGCCAGGGTTATGGGAGACGAATTGTCTGTCTAAGCTGGCTTTTGCGCAACGAACGGGCCTTTTCCCGTCAGGTTTTCACGCCTATATAAGGGAAAAATTGGAGTGCCATGATGGTCGATGTGACAATCTATACGCGTAACGGCTGTGGCTTTTGCACGACAGCTGTAGGCTTGCTTGAGAAAAAAGGCGTAGCCTTTGTTGAGCACAATGCAACTGTGGAACCAAATGCACGGCAGGAAATGCTGGCTCGTGCCAATGGGCGCACAACATTTCCTCAGGTTTTCATAGGCAAGACCCATGTTGGTGGTTGTGATGATCTGTACGCGCTTGAAAGCCAGGGCCGACTTGACGGACTGTTGAAGACTGGCGAACTCGTTTAAGGACAGTGGAATGAGTGTATTTCGTGCTGCCGCTATCCAGATGCGCTCGGGCGTCGACCCGCAGCGCAATGCTGCTGATCTCGTTGACTATGTTGACGATGCTGTTGGCAAAGGGGCGGTCTATGTGCAAACCCCGGAAATGACCGGGGCGCTGCAGCGGGATCGCAAGGCCCTTGCCAGCGTCTTAAGGGGCGAGAGCGAGGACATAATTGTTCGCACAGCTTCCGAATTGGCGGCGCGTCACAAAATTCACCTTCATATCGGCTCGACGGCCATTGCGGTTGAGGATAGCAAAATTGCCAATCGTGCCTTCTTTTTCGGTCCGGACGGAAATATCCTGACACGCTACGATAAGATCCACATGTTCGATGTTGATCTGGATAATGGCGAGAGCTGGCGCGAATCTGCTGTCTATTCGCCTGGCAACGATACGGTGGTTCTTGATTTGCCATTTGCCAAGCTGGGTCTGGCCATTTGTTATGATGTCAGGTTCCCGCAATTGTTCCGGGCGCAGGCACTGGCTGGTGCATCGGTCATCACTGCGCCTGCGGCCTTTACCCGCCAGACGGGCGAAGCCCACTGGAATGTGCTGCAACGTGCACGCGCAATTGAAAATGGTGCATTCATGATTTCTGCTGCGCAAGGTGGCGTCCATGAAGATGGCCGCGAGACATTTGGCCATTCCATCATTGTCGCGCCCTGGGGTGAAGTTCTGGCTGAAGCGGCACATGCCGATCCTGCGATCATCATTGCTGATATTGATCCGGCATTGAGTGCGGCTGCCCGTGCCAAAGTGCCTAATTTGAAAAATGCCCGCCCGTTCGGCGTGCTTGTCGAGAATGATGGCCGGAGCGAAAGACTGGCAGACGCGTCATGATCCGTTTTTCTCTTCATTGCGACAAGGACCATGAATTTGAAGGCTGGTTCCGCAGCAATGACGACTTCGATTCTCAGGCTGAAAAAGGTCTCGTAAGCTGCCCATCATGCGGCTCGAACAAGGTCGGCAAAGCTCTAATGGCACCTTCTGTTTCGACAGGCAGGCAAAAAGAGAAAATTGCCATTGCCATGAGCGAAATGGCCAAGGAAATGAAGGAAATGGTCAAGAAGGTCCGCGAGAATGCGGATTATGTTGGCGCGGAATTTGCGGAACAGGCACGCAAAATTCATTTCGGCGAGGCCGAGGCGCGGGGCATTTATGGCGAAGCCACTCCCGAAGATGTGGAAGCCCTGCTGGAAGATGGCGTGGATGTCATGCCGCTTCCTGTCTTTCCCGAAGATCACAATTGATCTCATAGCACTAAGGTCTATGGTGCGGTGGTCGATTCTGACCGCCCGGGTGATTTTCCATGCAATTTTTGAATTCCGCGCCCTTGCTGCTGCTTTTAACAGGGGCGTTTTTGGGGCTGACTTTGCCATTCGGCAAATTGGCTTTTTCTGCCGGGATTGCGCCTTCGCTCTGGGCTTTCGTTATTTCAACCGGTGCGGGAACCGTTTTGCTGATTGCCTTCCTGCTTATGGGCAAACGCCCGCGGCTGGACGTGCATATGGTGCGCTATTACCTTATCGCCGCATTTATTTCCTATGCCGTGCCTAATGTCATGACGCTTTCGGCTATCCCGCATCTTGGGTCTGGCTATACGGGCATCATGTATACGCTTTCGCCAGTATTCACCTTAATGCTGTCGATCCTGTTCAAACTCAAACGCCCCAGCCTGCTTGGACTTTTGGGCATATTGGTTGGTTTTATCGGCGCAGTGATCGTTGGATTTACCCGCGGTCAGGTGGGCCAGCCAGCCGAACCGCTCTGGGTTATAATCGGCCTGTTGATTCCGGTTCTTCTTGCCTTGGGCAATGTTTATCGCACCATTGATTGGCCCAAAGGTGCTGACCCGACTGAATTGGCGGCAGGGAGCCATATCGTGACGGCGGTCATGCTGGTGCCAGCTATCTGGCTCATGACCGGTGGCTTTCCAGTTGCGCCGTTGGCTAATGTGCCGTGGCTGGTGCTAGCGCAAATTCTGGCCTCCACCTGCATGTTTGCACTCTACTTCCGGCTGCAAGCGGTTGGTGGCGCGGTTTATCTCAGCCAGATAGGATATGTTGGAGCGGCGGTAGCCTTACTGGCAGGAACCCTGTTTTTGGGAGAAACCTATGGGCTGACGACGTGGCTGGGGGCGGCAATTATTACAGTTGGTGTGGGCATGACCACGAAGGCGCAACTGATGGCGACAAAAGCAGGATAGACGATTGCTTAGGTCTGGCGTGGTTTAGTTTCGAACAGCCAGCACCATATAATTCACATCGGTATCGTTTGAGCGGTTCCAGCTATCGGCAAAGGGATTATAGGTCACGCCGACTTTCTCGGTTACACTCAGACCGGCTGCGACGAGTGCCGTTTCCAGCTCTTCAGGGCGCACGAGTTTTTCATATTGATGCGTGCCGCGTGGTAACCAGCGCAACACATATTCCGCGCCAAAAATTGCAAGGCCAAGGGCTTTCAATGTCCGGTTTATCGTAGCGACGAAGGTCATGCCGCCCGGTTTGACCATTTGCGAACAGGCGGACATGTACAGATCGACATCAGCCACGTGCTCGACGACCTCCATGTTGAGAACAACGTCGAATTTTTCGCCGGCTTCGGCCAGGGCTTCTGCTGTCGTCGCGCGATAGTCTATGTCCAATCCGCTTTGGGCGGCGTGAATTTTGGCAACTTCAATATTGGTTTCGCCAGCATCGGCACCGACTACCGTCGCGCCAAGCCGTGCCATCGGCTCGCACAGCAACCCGCCACCGCAACCAATATCGAGGAATCGCAGACCCTTGAATGGCTGGGGGCTGTTCGGGTCGAGATTATAGTGAGCGCAGACCTTTTCCTTGATATAGGCAAGACGGGTCGGATTGAACTTGTGCAACGGGCGGAACTTGCCTTGTGGGTTCCACCATTCCGCAGCCATGCGTGAAAAACGCTCCACTTCTGCGGCATCAATTGTACTGCGCTCTGCCTGGGCCATTGCCTTATCCTTTGCTCTTCCTATCGAGTGGCCCATTCACATAAAAAATGTCAAGGCGCAAATCGTCCCGCGTTCTTGCAGTTATGTCATAATTTGGTTATGGGAAGCCGCATTCAACTGGCGCGGAACCTGTTCATTCGACTGGTTCTCTTCCAATATAATTTCAGGCCTTTCCAGAACGGTAATTCCCATGGCTCGCATTGTGATGAAATTCGGTGGCACTTCGGTGGCCGATATCGACCGCATCCGTAATGTGGCCCGGCATGTCAAACGTGAAGTCGATGCCGGTCATGAAGTCGCAGTGGTTGTCTCGGCCATGGCGGGCAAAACCAACGAACTCGTTGCCTGGACGCGTCAGGCCTCGCCCATGCACGATGCGCGCGAGTATGATGCTATCGTTGCTTCCGGTGAGCAGGTAACGGCCGGTCTTCTCGCGGTCACTTTGCAGGCGATGGGCGTTCATGCACGCTCCTGGCAAGGCTGGCAGATACCCATCAAGACAGACAATGCGCATGGTGCTGCGCGTATTACCGATATTGACGGCTCCTTCCTGATTGAGCGCTTCGAGGAAGGTCAGGTGGCTGTTATTGCCGGATTCCAGGGTATCGGCCCGGACAATCGCATTTCTACGCTCGGACGCGGCGGCTCGGACACAAGTGCTGTCGCCATTGCAGCAGCGGTCAAGGCGGATCGGTGCGATATCTATACGGACGTCGACGGTGTTTACACCACCGATCCCCGGGTTGAGCCCAAGGCGCGCCGTCTTTCGCGCATTTCATTTGAAGAAATGCTGGAAATGGCTTCGCTTGGCGCGAAAGTCTTGCAGGTCAGGTCCGTCGAGCTTGCCATGGTGCATAAAGTGCGCACATTTGTCAGGTCCAGTTTCGAAGACCCCGATGCACCGGGCATGGGTGATCTGATCAATCCGCCCGGTACTCTTATTTGCGACGAGGAAGAAATCGTGGAACAGCAGGTTGTCACAGGAATTGCCTATGCCAAGGACGAAGCACAGATATCGCTTCGCCGCGTTGCGGATCGTCCGGGTATTTCGGCAGGTATTTTTGGCCCGCTTGCTGAGGCCCATATCAATGTCGACATGATCGTACAGAATGTGTCTGAAGACGGCACCAAGACCGATATGACATTCACCGTTCCATCCGGTGATCTTGATAAGGCGCTTGCGGTGCTGGAAAAGGTCAAAGCCGAAATCGGCTGCGATATTATCCAGTCGGAAGCTGGCATGGTCAAAGTATCGGTAATCGGCATCGGCATGCGCAGCCATGCGGGTGTTGCAGCAACGGCCTTCCGGGCGCTTGCTGACAAGGGCATTAATATCCGAGCTATCACCACATCGGAAATCAAGATTTCCATTCTAATTGACGGCCCATACGCAGAACTTGCAGTACGCACTTTGCATTCTGTCTACGGTCTGGATAAGCATTGACAGAAGAGATTCTGTTTGCCGGTATTTCTGCCGACTAAGATGATCTAAAGTTCACATTGGCAAGGTCATTCCGGCTTTGCCAATAAATGCTATGGAGCAAATGGTGCCCACGCGCGAGCAGACAACCGGCCCTCGTGTCATGCTGAAGCGGCTCCGCGAATTGATGGCGGAGGCTCTTGAGCCACAGGAGAGGCTTGACCGCATTGTTCGCGACATTGCTCAGAACATGGTCGCGGAAGTGTGCTCATTTTATGTGCTGCGTTCCGATGGCGTGCTTGAGCTTTATGCCACCGAAGGTTTGAACCCCTCGGCCGTTCATCTGGCGCAACTGCGCCTTGGTCAAGGTCTTGTTGGTACGATTGCTGCTAGTGCGCGTCCACTCAATCTTACAGATGCGCAAACCCATCCGGCATTCGCCTACCTGCCGGAAACAGGGGAAGAAATTTACAATTCATTCCTTGGTGTACCTATCCTGCGGGCAGGGCGAACCCTCGGCGTTCTCGTTGTCCAGAACAGGACTAAGCGGGTCTACCGCGAAGATGAGATTGAGGCGTTGGAAACCACGGCCATGGTGTTGGCCGAGATGGTTGCAGCGGGCAGTCTTACGCGGCTGGCGCGTCCGGGCGTAGAACTCGATATGGGCAAGCCGATGAGCTTTGCCGGCAGTGCTTTCAATGATGGTGTTGGTCTTGGGCATGTTGTGCTGCACGAGCCGCGCATTGTTGTGACCAACCTGTTCAATGAAGATATTGATGCCGAGATCGACCGGCTCGAAAGCTCGCTTGGATCATTGCGTGTTTCTATTGATGACATGCTGTCGCGCCGTGACGTGGCCTTTGAGGGCGAGCACCGCGAGGTGCTGGAAGCCTATCGCATGTTTGCCCATGATAATGGCTGGGTTCGCCGTCTTGAAGAAGCGATCCGCAACGGCTTGACCGCGGAAGCGGCAGTGGAAAAAGTGCAGAGCGACACACGTGCGCGCATGATGCATCTGACCGATCCTTATATGCGTGAGCGGTTGAGCGATTTCGATGATCTCGCCAATCGGTTGTTGCGTCAGTTGATGGGCCGTGACGTGAAGACCATGGCTGGATCGCTGGCCAAGGATGCGATCATTGTGGCGCGTTCCATGGGCGCTGCCGAGCTGCTGGATTATCCGCGCGAACGCCTGCGAGGCCTGGTGCTGGAAGATGGCGCTGCGACGAGTCACGTGGTGATCGTTGCCCGCGCTATGGGTATTCCCGTTGCCGGTCAGGTCAAGGGCGTCGTGTCCATGGCTGAAAACAATGATGCGATCATTGTCGACGGCGATGATGGCAAGGTGCATTTACGTCCGCAATCGGACGTTGAAGCGGCCTATTCCGAGAAGGTCAAGTTCCGAGCCAAGCGTCAGGCACTTTATCGCGAATTGCGCGACCGTCCTTCGGTGACCAGGGACGGTGTGCCGATCACCTTGCTGATGAATGCGGGTTTGCTGGTCGATCTGCCGCAACTCGTTGAGGCAGGCGCGGCCGGTATCGGACTTTTCCGGACGGAATTGCAATTCATGGTTGCATCAACGTTCCCGCGGGCGGAGCAGCAGGAGCGGCTTTATCGTTCCGTGCTTGAAGCTGCAGGCGACAAGCCGGTGACTTTCCGGACGCTCGATATTGGCGGCGACAAGGTACTGCCCTATTTCCGCAGCGAGACCCATGAAGAAAATCCGGCATTGGGCTGGCGGGCGATCCGCCTGACGCTTGATCGCCCGGGGCTATTGCGCACACAGGTTCGCGCCTTGTTGAAAGCTGCTGGCGGCCGCGAGCTGCGCCTCATGCTGCCAATGGTCACTGAAATCGCCGAAGTTCGCAAAGCGAGCGAGTTGATCAACCGCGAGGTGCAGCACCTTTCGCGCTTTGCTCACAATCTGCCAACCCGGGTCAAGATCGGCGCCATGGTGGAAGTGCCTTCCTTGCTGTGGCAACTTGACGAACTGATGTCGGTGGTTGATTTCGTCTCGGTTGGTTCCAACGATCTGTTCCAATTCGTCATGGCGGTTGATCGAGGCAATTCGATCATTAGCAACCGCTTCGATAATCTTTCCGTGCCATTCCTGCGCGTGCTTCGCCAGATCGTCGAAGCAGGCATCCGCAATAATACGGATGTAACGCTTTGCGGCGAAATGGCCGGAAAGCCAATTTCGGCGCTCGCACTGCTTGGCCTTGGGTTTCGCTCGATCTCAATGTCGCCTGCTTCCATCGGGCCGATCAAGGCAATGCTTGGTTCGCTTGATGTGAACGAGCTTGGGGCGCAACTCGCTGATGCCATGGATAATCATGGCGATACCGGCTCGCTGCGCCACATCCTGACCAAATTTGCAGAGCGGGCAGGCATATCACTGTGAGGCTAATCTGATGTCTATTCCGCAGGATCGCATGGATCAGCTGCTGAAGCGTTTTTCGATGATGGAAACGCAGATGGCGAGCAATCCCGATTCCGAAACATATGTGAAGCTTGCTTCGGAATATTCCGAACTGGAGCCGGTCGTATTCAAGATCCGCGATTTTCTTGCCGCCCGCAGCGAAGCGGCTGATTTGCAGGCAATGCTGGATGACGGCTCAACCGATCGCGACATGCGCGAGCTTGCCGAAGCTGAATTGCCGGAAATCGAAGAGCGCATTGAAGAGCTTGAAAAGGATATTCAGGTTCTGCTTTTGCCCAAGGATGTTGCCGATGAGCGCAACGCCATTCTCGAGATACGCGCAGGTACTGGCGGTTCGGAAGCGGCACTTTTTGGCGGCGATCTTTTCCGCATGTATGAACGCTACGCGTCGGCCAATGGCTGGCGGGTTGAGCTGATCTCGGCCAGTGACGGCGAAGCGGGCGGATACAAAGAAGTTATCGCCATGGTTTCCGGCAAGGGCGTATTCGCCAAACTGAAGTTTGAATCGGGTGTCCATCGTGTCCAGCGGGTCCCCGATACCGAAGCCAGCGGACGCATCCACACATCGGCAGCAACTGTCGCGGTGCTGCCGGAGGCTGAAGAGATCGACATTGACATTCGCCCCGATGACATCCGTATCGATACGATGCGTGCATCGGGTTCGGGCGGACAGCACGTCAATACAACCGACTCGGCCGTTCGCATCACCCATATTCCATCTGGAATTGTCGTTGTGCAGGCCGAAAAGTCGCAGCATCAAAACCGCGCCCGCGCCATGCAGGTGCTGCGCTCGCGCCTGTTCGATATGCAGCGTCAAAAAGCAGATAGCGAACGTTCCGAAGCCCGCCGCAGCCAGGTCGGTTCAGGGGATCGTTCCGAACGCATCCGCACCTATAATTTTCCGCAAGGACGGGTCACGGACCATCGGATCAATCTGACCCTTTATAAGCTGGACCGCATCATGGAAGGCGATCTGGATGAGTTGATTGGCGCGCTCATTTCCGATTACCAAACCGCTTTGCTGGCACAGATGAATGACGGCTTCTGACTACAGACACCAATTGATGAATGTTCTGCGGAGCGCGCGTGCTTCTCTCGCCGAAGCGGGAATAGAATCTGCGGAGCTTGATGCTCGTCTTTTGCTTGAATGGATTGCAGGCTGCGACAGGCTGGAAATAATCCGTAACCCGAATCGCGAGCTTGGCCAGCATGAATATGAGGCGCTTGAGGCCATGCTTGCTCGCCGAATCAAGGGTGAATCGGTGCATCGCATTATCGGCAAGCGGGCATTTTTCGGCATTGAATTGAGCCTTTCCACAGAAACGCTCGAGCCGCGTCCCGACACGGAAGCGCTTGTGGAACTGGCTTTGCCCTTTCTCCAAAACCGCATTTCCAACCATGGTGTCGCCGACATTGTTGACCTTGGAACAGGAACAGGAGCGATCGCCCTTTCGCTGCTCGATCAGTTGCCGCAATTGCGCGCCGTGGGCGTGGATATATCAGCCGGTGCCCTTGCTACCGCGCGTGAAAATGCGGTGCTTTCGAATGTTTCTTCGCGTTTTGCGGCATTGTCATCCAACTGGTTTTCGGAGCTAACTGGTTCATATGACATGATTATTTCCAATCCGCCCTATATCCGCACTAGCGATATTGCGCAGTTGCAAAGAGAAGTTGTTCTTCATGATCCGGTTCGGGCGCTGGATGGAGGTCCAGACGGGCTGGAGCCCTATCGGATCATTGCTGATCATGCCGCTGGTTACTTGCGTCCTGGTGGCGTGGTCGCACTGGAGATCGGGGCAGGGCAGCGGCAGGATATTGAGGCGATTTTTAGCGCCAGGAATTTCGTGATGAGCGGTGTGAGGCAGGATTTCGGAGGGCACGACCGCGCCCTTCTGTTCACAACAATCGAAAAATAATGAAAAAAGGCTTGGAATTTGCGGAGAAGCCCGCTAGTTTCCAGTTACCGCTCGAAACCGAACAACTCTGGTTCTGCCTATCAAGATAATTGATACGCAAATTTCCGGGGTTTGATTTCTCCCTACATTTGTTTTGGAGAAATGGTTCTTGGGGTAGCACAAAAGTTTTATGAACTTTGGATGCGATTGAAGCGCGGGGCGCGCTTCAGATCGGCACTTGAGAAGCGAAGCTTTTTGACTCGAAATGTTGAGCAAATGAGCGCCCCTGATTTTCTGAAAAGAGATAAGTATGAGGCCAGTACAGCAGAATAGGCGCATGCGCGGACGCGGTAACAACAATAACCGCAGCAAAGGTCCTAACCCACTTTCCCGTAACTATGAGAGCAACGGTCCTGACGTTAAAATTCGGGGAAATGCTCAGCACGTAGCAGAGAAATATACGACCCTTGCACGTGATGCACAAAGTGCGGGCGATCGCGTTATGGCTGAAAACTATCTTCAGCATGCAGAACACTACAATCGAATCATCATGGCTGCACAGGCCGCAGCACCCGTTCAATATCAGCGCGATGATCGCGATGATCAGGAACAGGATGACGACAATAATTACGAAGACGACGGCAACAATGTCGGCAATAACGAGCAGGAGTTCCAGGAACGTCCTGAACGTCAGGATCGTGCCGAGCGTCAGGAACGCCCTGAACGTCAAGACCGGCAGGAGCGCCAGCCGCGCCACGAACGCCAGGATCGTCCGGAACGTTCAGAACGCCGTGACCGACCCGAGCGCGTTGTGCACCAGCCGATCAATGGCAGCGGTCCTCAGCCCGTCATCGAAGGCACGCCCGCCGAGGTTGCTTATGATGATGACACTGTCAGCCAGCGTCAGCCGCAGGCCCAACCTGCTCAAAATCAGGAAGTTGAAGCTGTCGCTGCTGGTTCGGAAGAAGCTGCGGAGGCAAAGCCCGCTGTTCGCCGTTCACCGCGTGGTCGCAGACCTGCCCGTCCGCGTGAGCCACGGGTAACTGAAGGCACTGCGGAAGCGGCAAACGCTCCGGAAGCTGCGTCGGATCTTTCTCCGGCCAGTATTGTGGCTGAAGTCAAAAAGCGCCGCGCTGCGGCTGAATCTGACGTTTGATCCGATCGAGTTGAATAATGCGCCACCCGCAGGGAAACCTGCGGGTGGCGTTTTTATTTGACTGCATTTGAAGTTGGTGCGTGGTTCGACAAGCTCACCATGAGGAAGATTGGCGAACTGCACAGGTAATCTTCGGCGTTCCAGAATATAGCTCCCTGCAATCAACCCACCTTCCTCATCCTGAGCTTGTCGAAGGACGCACTTGGCTTGTGCAAATCAGGCCTTCCTAAAATAATCTCGACAAACTTATCCAACAGTTCCCGCTCTGAATTATTCTGCTCCTGTCCTTCCCGCGGGGAACAGCTTCCGGAGCCGTTCGAAGTTTGGGGAAGGATGGGCGCCTCCGATGGCGGGTTACGGACCCGTTATCCGGGGACGTTCTGTCCAAGGGTTCCCCTGCCGTTACTAGGAACGGTGCGTGCTGGACGAGCACTTTAAGGGGCGCAAGGCTAACGCATGGCATGCCGCAAATGGCATGCCTTGGGTAGCCGAGGCCTCCCAAGCGGAACGGGCAGAATGCAAAATCGCCGGACGGGCGGTCTTCGGATCGCTTAACCTACTACAAAGACGCGCTTCGATGACCGCCCGTCTTTCCCACCAAGCAATAGCCAGACGCAAAAGCGGGCGTGGCAAGGAGGGGGCATACATGCTAGATTTAAAGCGTCATAAAAGCAGAATATCCGGTCTTGTACCCCGGGGATAATATTCCCATATCAGCATCGAGCGAATGGATCTGCCTCGTTGCAGGGGATCCGTCACCAACACGCCAGGCAATGCCGAAATCGGGTTGCCGGGTAAAAGGAGACAAGAATGAACATTGAAAAATATACCGAACGGGTTCGCGGTTTCATACAGTCCGCGCAGACTTTTGCCCTCTCATCCAATAATCAGCAATTTACCCCAGAGCATCTTCTGAAAGTCTTGGTCGACGATGAAGAAGGTCTTGCTGCGTCCTTGATCGAAAGGGCCGGCGGGCGAATTGCCGATGTGCGGCTTGGGCTGCAGGCGGCCCTGGACGCTTTGCCTAAAGTAACAGGCGGTAATGGCCAGCTCTATCTTGCCCAGCCGCTGGCAAAAGTTTTTGCTACAGCCGAGGAAGTGGCGCAGAAAGCTGGTGACAGCTTTGTCACGGTAGAACGGCTGCTTACGGCCATGGCTATCGAAAAATCATCCAAGACTTCCGAAATATTGAGCCGCGCCGGCGTTACGGCTGCGGGTCTCAATGCAGTTATCAACGATATCCGCAAAGGCCGGACGGCTGATTCTGCTTCGGCGGAAAACAGCTATGATGCCTTGAAGAAATATGCACGGGATCTGACTGCCGATGCGCGGGCGGGGAAACTTGATCCTGTCATTGGCCGCGATGATGAAATTCGCCGGACAATTCAGGTCTTGTCGCGCCGCACCAAGAACAATCCGGTGCTTATCGGTGAACCTGGCGTTGGTAAAACAGCTATCGCCGAGGGACTGGCGCTGCGTATTATCAATGGTGATGTGCCTGAATCACTCAAGGACAAGCAATTGATGGCCCTCGATATGGGTTCATTGATTGCAGGTGCAAAATATCGCGGTGAATTCGAGGAGCGCCTGAAGGGTGTGCTTTCCGAAGTCACGTCTGCAAATGGCGATATCATTCTGTTTATCGATGAGATGCACACGCTTGTTGGCGCGGGCAAAAGCGAAGGTGCGATGGATGCATCGAACCTGCTGAAGCCAGCGCTTGCCCGGGGTGAACTTCATTGCGTTGGCGCCACCACGCTTGATGAATATCGCAAACATGTCGAGAAAGATGCTGCCCTTGCGCGGCGTTTCCAGCCCGTGTTTGTCGATGAGCCAACTGTTGAAGATACAATCTCGATTCTTCGCGGTTTGAAGGAAAAATACGAGCAGCATCATAAGGTGCGCATTTCCGATTCGGCGCTTGTCGCTGCTGCCACTCTTTCGAACCGTTACATCACGGACAGGTTTTTGCCGGACAAGGCCATTGATCTGATCGATGAGAGTGCTGCGCGACTCCGCATGCAGGTGGATTCCAAGCCCGAAGAGCTGGATGAAATCGATAGGCGTATCATGCAGCTGAAGATCGAACGCGAGGCTTTGAAGGTTGAGACAGACAATGCTTCCCGCGACCGTCTCGAGAGACTGGAAAAAGAACTTGTCGATCTGGAAGAGCAGTCGACCATAATTACCAATACGTGGCAGGCGGAAAAGCAGAAGCTTGGTCTGGCAGCTGATCTCAAACGTCAGCTTGATGACGCACGCAATGCATTGGCATCGGCACAGCGTAATGGTGAATTTCAAAAGGCGGGCGAGTTGGCCTATGGCACGATCCCGCAATTGGAAAAACAACTGGCTGAGTCGGAGAAGAATGACGGTTCGACCTCAATGGTTGAGGAGAACGTAACGCCGGATCATATTGCACAGGTCGTTTCCCGCTGGACCGGCATTCCGGTTGACCGGATGCTGGAAGGTGAACGCGACAAGTTGCTCCGCATGGAAGATGAACTTGCCAAACGGGTGGTTGGACAGGGCGAGGCCGTGCAAGCTGTATCCAGAGCAGTGCGCCGTGCCCGTGCCGGTTTGCAGGATCCGAACAGGCCTATCGGTTCGTTCATCTTCCTCGGACCGACAGGTGTGGGTAAAACCGAGCTGACAAAATCGCTGGCTTCGTTCCTGTTTTCCGATGAAACGGCAATGGTTCGCCTCGACATGTCGGAATATATGGAAAAGCACTCGGTGGCCCGTTTGATCGGTGCGCCTCCCGGCTATGTTGGCTATGAAGAAGGTGGAGCTCTGACTGAAGCGGTTCGTCGTCGTCCCTATCAGGTTGTTCTCTTCGATGAGATCGAAAAGGCGCATCCTGATGTGTTCAATGTGCTGCTTCAGGTTCTTGATGATGGTCGCCTGACCGATGGACAGGGTCGCACTGTCGATTTTCGCAACACGCTGATCATCATGACATCCAATCTTGGCGCGGAATATCTTGTTTCGCTGGGTGAGGACCAGGATGTTGAGGATGTGCGCGAGAATGTGATGAACGTGGTCAAAGCCTCGTTCAGGCCGGAGTTCCTCAACCGGGTGGATGAGGTGATTCTGTTCCACCGTTTGAAGCGCAAGGAAATGGGCACCATTGTTGCGATCCAGCTCCAGCGTTTGCAGTCTCTTCTCGCCGATCGAAAGATCGTTCTGAAAATCGACGACGATGCTACAAATTGGCTTGCTGATAAGGGCTATGATCCCGCTTATGGCGCACGCCCTCTCAAGCGCGTTATCCAAAAGCAGGTGCAGGATCCGCTAGCGGAGAAGATTCTTCTCGGCGAAATACTGGACGGCTCGACTGTCAAGATTACGTCTGGATCGGACCGGCTCAATTTCAAGGCTTCGAAAGCGAGTCCGGTCATTGAGGACAATGAAGCTGCGTAGGCGGCTTTCTCAAGATACAAAATGGCCGCCACATAGCGGCCATTTTCATGTCTCGTTCATCCGATAAATGCGACGATCATTCTGTTCATTAACCATAAAAACATGAAAACGCGTCATTTTATGATTAATGACAAGTTATTAGAGAAATCGGAAGCTTAGGCATGACGTTCTACCACGGTTCGTTGATGAAGATTCTGCTCGCTGCTTCAGCGGGCACCATAGGCATGGGAATGGCGGCTGCCGAACCTGGCGTGAATGCGAACAACCAGAAATCCTTTGAGGTTGCACAATTATTCGAGCCGCAAGAACGTCGTCCGCGCCGTGAAGCATTCCGATCCTATTTTGATGAATATGGCCGCCGGGTTACGGTAGATCGCCGCGGCAGGATTGTATCTGTCGAAGAGCCGCAAAACGATCAATATGGCGAAAGCCCGGATTACTTTCCCGAAGCGCCGCAAGATCCTTACGGTACAGGCGCAATTCCCAACGATCCCTATGGCGGGCAACCATCTGGCCCCTCCGAGCAGGACTATGGAAGTGTGTCCCGTGAGCCTTTGCCGCCTGCAAATGGCGAACCCGGTTTGCAGCCATCTGATCCCAATCTCATTGATCCTGATTTTCCAGCTGACGGGTTGAGCGATGCGCCTCAAGAGCAAATTCCAGCTCATCCAAATCCAGCTCCAACTGTCGAACTGCCGAAAGGGCAGGGCGCCAAGGCGAAGATTACGGCTATTCAGGTCTTGCTCGACAGAATTGGCGTCTCACCTGGCGTTATCGACGGCCATAAGGGCGGTAACGTTGATAAAGCCGTCGCCGCATTTGAAGAAATGACAGGACAGCAGTTTGATCCGCTGAATGAAGAGGGGATCAATGCTTCGCTAGAGCAAACCGGCGGTCCCGCTTTCACATCTTATACGATCTCATCGGAGGATGCCGCATACCCCTATGTCGCTTCCATTCCCGAGGACTATGCTCACAAGGCTCAGCTTGAGCGCATGGCATTTACTTCAGTGACGGAATTGCTGGCGGAACGGTTCCATATGGATGAGAATTATCTGAAAGAGATTAATCCGGGCGTTGATTTTAATACGCCTGGGGTAACGATTCAGGTTGTTAATACGGGACAGAATGCCGGTGGCGCGGTGACCAAGATCATTGCGGACAAGGGGCGCAAACAGGTGCGTGGATATAATGCCGAGGGCAAGCTGATTGTGGCTTATCCGGCGACAATCGGATCAACAGACACGCCTTCGCCTTCCGGAACAGTTCAGGTCGAGCGCATCGCACTCAATCCCAATTATACCTATAATCCAAAGCTGAACTTCAAGCAGGGCGAAAATGACAAGGTGCTGACAATTCCGCCCGGCCCCAATGGTCCGGTCGGGACGGTTTGGATCGCACTGTCGAAACCGACTTATGGCATTCATGGAACGCCGGAACCTTCCAAGATCGGCAAGACCAACAGCCATGGTTGCGTGCGTCTTACCAATTGGGACGCGACGGAACTGTCAAAGCTCGTGCAAAAAGGCGTGACGGTAGAGTTCCACGAATAGGATCAGCCGCTGGCTGCCACTTTGGTCGGCGGTGTTCCATCATCCTGAATGAGCTGGTCGATTCGTTCGCGTTCACGCTTGAACGCTACGAGCTCATCTCCGCGAAGTTCGCCGCCGCTTGGAAGGCGTATGCGCATCGGATCGACTTTCGACCCATTCACCATCACTTCATAATGCAGGTGTGGACCGGTCGAAAGACCCGTTGAACCGACATAGCCGATGACTTGTCCCTGCCGGACCTTTGAACCGGGGGTTACACCGCTCGCAATAGCGTTTTGGTGGGAATAGCTGCTTTCATAACCATTGGAATGGCGAATCAAAGTCTGATTGCCGTAACCGTTGGTCCATCCGGCCCGCTCCACCACGCCATTGCCCGACGCGATGATTGCAGTGCCGCGAGGCGCTGACCAGTCAACGCCGGTATGCATGCGCGAATAGCCGAGAATTGGATGCCGACGCATTCCAAAGGGTGACCGGAAGACGCCATTTGGAACAGGCTTGCGCAGCAGGAACTGTTTAGAGCTCTTGCCATTCTCGTCGTAATAATCCGTGGTGCCATCATCACTATGGAACCGGTAGAATTTTTTCAGATCACCGCCGAAATTGGCAGCTACATAAAGAATTTCAGACTGTTCATCGGCTTTTTCGGAGCCTGTTGGCAAAGAGAACAATGCTTCCAGCTGGTCGGTTGGCGATAGTTGAGCCTGGAAATCGACATCGGAAGCCAGCATCTTTATCAGCTGCTGGATCATCGTGTCGGTCATGCCATATGCCAGTCCTGCTCTATAGATACCATCATAGACGGTCGGCAGGTCTTCAGCGCGGCGCATGACGGGCGGGCTATCGTCGAATGCGACCTGAAGTCCCGGTGTCATCTCCGGCTCGTCAGCGGGAACATATTGCTCATTATCATTGAGAGCGATTGTGAGAATATGGGTCGAACGATTATAAACGCTGGCACGAATGATCCGGTCGGTATTGTTTTCCGACTCAACACCAAGCCGCAATACACTGCCAGCTTTCAGTCGCGTGGAATTTAGCAGCTTTGAGATTGCCCCTGCCATGCCTTCGGCGTCGCTTCCTTCATAGCCGGCATCGCTAAGCGCAGCGAGTACGTCATTGTCGCGCCGGAATGGAATCAGCTCCTCCGAATAGCCGGCGCTCACAGCGTCCTCAGCCATTCTGGGCGATACGCTTACATTTTCTTGAATAATCTTGACCGCAAGGGGGCTGCGCAAGTTGTAAGGGTCCTCATCGGAACCAAAGCGCAATGGATCCACATAATGAAGTGAGGCGACTTGAATGGCACCATCGGAAAGCAACGCGCCGGTATTCCGGACGACTTCTTCAACCTCATCAACGCTCAGATCGTCAGAAGGATCGTATTGGGCTGTTGCCAAGGGAAAGTCCAATGTTCGCAGGCTGACCTCACTCTCAACCTTGGCACCATAGATCAAGCCGGTTCGGGGGGCAGGATCGGTGTTGGCATTTGCTTCGGCAAACACATTCAGCGGATTAAATGAAGGATATCTGCGATTGGTGTTGTGAACATCTGCGAGCGCTATATGAACGAGTTCAAAAGGCATTGTACGAATAACATCGCGTTCACCCTCTTTAAACATCGTTGATACATCAAGGCGTCGGCGGTCGCGGTTTTTCTGAATAGGGGTGGTCGCCGCAACACGGGCGCCCTTAACAACATCGCTATTATTGGCGCTTGGCATTGCGTTGCGCGCCATAAGCTCAGGCGGCGTAGCCAGTTGTTCGCGCCCATCAAGAGCAGCAAAGAGCGCAACACCAATAAGCATGCTCGACGTAATGCCGGTTAAAAACGTGCCCGCAAGCCAACGCGCGGAAACCTCACGGCGATCCGGAGGGCCTCGGCGCCCGTCTGTAATCAGCGGAGGCTCATTGCCTGGATCGATCAGAGAATGCCCCTCATACTCATTCATACGATTACGTGTCGAACCTATCGCCATTTATCAGATTAAGGCTTTGCGAGATGATCAGCATACGAGCCTTGCGGCCTCGCCTTGCTATTTCATGCGGTCGCAGTTTTGCCCCCGTAAGATCGCTGTGTCAACGCGACGTGTCTTTAACTCTCATTATGTGGATAGCCACCACGCAGTGAAGGAGCGCTATTTCGCAAATCGGGCATGTTTGTGACCCCGCTGTTTATCCACAGGGCCACGCGGAGTTTGGGACACATAATTATATGCGAAAGCGAAATTCACAGGCTCTGTCATATTTTTCATAATAAGTTCAAAAACGTTGTTGACAGTTTTGTGGAGTGGGGTCTATATACCGACACAACGAGGGCGGGGC
>NZ_JBQENG010000013.1:0-90798 GCF_052044585.1 Phyllobacterium sp. 22552
GGCGGCAACCCTCGAGGGGACGCCTGCAGTCAAGCCGACCCTTTCAGACCAAATGCTCCTGCCGCATCTTGTCATGCCGGAGCACCATGATGTTCGGGAGGGTGACATCATCATGCGTCGCCTTTACGGCAATATCGCTGCGGCAGTCGAGGCGGCTCCAGCTGATTTCGAGAATCTGCTTCTCGTTCCCGGAGTCGGACCTCGTACCGTCAAGGCGCTTGCAATGGTTGCCGAGGTGATGCACGGCGCCCCTTGCCGTTTTTCCGATCCCGCGCGATTTTCGCTTGCCCATGGCGGTAAGGACCGCCATCCATTTCCCGTGCCCCTCAAGGTTTACGATGAAACCATCAACGTTCTGAAATCCGCTGTCAAAAATGGCAAGCTGGGTCAGCGCGAAGAACTGGATGCACTGGCGCGGCTGGACAACCAGTCCAGGCAGTTGGAACGGTATGTGACCGAACCTGATCTGAAGGAAATTGTTGCCGGGGAATTCGAGCAATCAACACAGTGGGGCGGCCGCAGTGTTTTCGGTTGGGAGAAACCGCAAGACTGATCGTTATTCCTGAATCCACCTATTTTGACGGTGAGAGCGTGATAAGCCCGACGGCAATGATTGCCAGCAATATCCCGGCGAGCTGAGCTGCCGGCAGTTTTTCACTGAAGTAGAATATGGCGATCGCATTAACGGCTACGAGTTGCAGGAGCGCCGATAGAGTAAATGCCGACGCCATGCCACAGTCACGTACCAGCCGCAGCATGATCAGGTTGCCGATGGTGTATAAAATCAGCGTAAGCACCATCTTCAAAAGTGTGGGCGATATCGCCCAGTGTTTTGCTCCGATGGCAGCAAGCAAGAATACTAATGTTGACGCTGCAAGTTGCAGCACACCCGAAATCGCCATGTTATTTTATCCTGAATGCTTCAAACCTGATAGCACTGCTTCACAGCATGCGCTAACCGGGATTTGTACCCTCCGATTGACCCAGCGCATGGGGTGAGGGTTGTTGCGCCCCGGACGTCCGCATCTTTTCAGGTGCTAAATTTCGTACCATGTTCCTACACTTTGCACACATGCCCTTTGGCACTACTCACCTTAATCGGGATCGAGCCCGACGCGGAACAGCGTCGGCGATGGTTCGAGGCGAGGGCCACTTCCCGGTCCAAGACCGATTTTATCGGTCGCGAAAGGAAATCGAGAAGGCGTTCGGGAAGCCCGATCGTTACGAACTATGGCAGGTCTGCCGCGTCGCCCATCGGGCGCCGATCGCGAAATGGTTTCGAAGGGCCGGCTAATCCTTGGCGTGGATTGGCCCGAGAGCGCTTTTGGCTCACAGGCAAGGAAAGCAAGGACTCTGCCTTCAAGCGGAACGTTGGATAAACAATCGCATGAGGTTCCTTTACATTTGCCAGAGTCGGGGGCGGCCAGTTCGATGCTTCGTCGATTCGACAACAAGCGCTGGAACTCACCGGGAAGAAGCGCGTTGCAACAATGTTACTTTCGACTAGGAGAACGTTATGAACAGTATAATATGGTGGGTCGGTGCTATCGTGATCATCCTTGCAATTCTCGGATTCTTTGGGTTCCGCTAGGACTGCATAAAGCAATGTAGCGCAGGATTTTCGAAGTGCTGGCCATCGCAGTCTGACTGTTGAACACTGCTGCGGACAAAGCGCAGCAGGTAGTCGGCACGTGTTTGCTTTCATTCCCACCGTGTGAATAAGGGTGACGGCAGTCCTCAACATCGCAGCTGAACGAAAAACGTGATTGATCCAGGACGGGTCCATGTATGGCGCTCTTTTTAGGATCTTTAGCAGATTGGCGCGCGCGAGCCCTTTTGGTTTAATTCGCCTTCGTAAAGCGTTATCGACACCGTAGCTCTTGGCAGATCATGCGTTGCTCCACTTGCTTGGCGGGCGCAGAAATGCGCCGGTTTTACAATGGAACGTTCATTGGCGGCGACAGTTTCCTCTTCTCACACACTGGAGGAAACAATGAAGCATCTGCTCATCTTAACTGCTGCTGCAAATCTCTTACTCACTACTTCGGTATTTGCGGCGGAGATCACAAAGCCGGCTGAATTCGCCAAGATGGCGACAGTCTCGAATATGTTTGAGATTCAATCCAGCGAACTGGCTCTGAAACAATCCGACAATGCTGCTGTCAAGAAATTCGCTGAACATATGATATCGGATCATTCCAAAGCAGGCGAAAAAATGATGCCGGCTGCCAAAGCAGACAAGGTCGAAGTTCCGACGAAATTGGATGCAGAACATCAAGCAAAGCTGGATGCACTTAAAGCCGCCGACAAATCGAGCTTCGACAAAATCTACAAATCCGAGCAGTTGAAGGCGCACGAAGCCGCCGTTGCTCTTTTCTCCGTCTACGCGGCAAACGGGGAGGCCGGTGAGCTGAAAAAATTCGCTACTCAAACCTTGCCTACGCTTACGGAACATTTGACCGCGGTGAAGACAATGAACTGATCATCCTCATATGCCTTCGGTTTTCGGCGGAGCGGAAGGCATCTTGTTGAGGTCATTGGCCTATGGAATAATCCAGCAGCACTGGATTTCAGTTTGCACTGGATGCCAGCAACAGGGACCTGGAGTCACGAGCACGCTCGCCGCGATCCATGACGCCATGCCATCGCTAGTGGGAAACTTGACGCGGCAGGCGCGGGCACCAGCAACGTCAAGTCGCCAGGACGCTGCCGATTGAGCAGGCGGCGCTGCGGACGGCCCGACTGCAACTCATCGCGCCTGGCGTTTCTTACCGCAGTTTAACCGCAAGGAGGGCCGTAACGCGGCTGAGAAGTCTCTGGTGCCGTGTCCCGGTACACCCATCACGACAGTGCCGGGCCAGGGCAACGAGTTCGTATCAATCCAACACCCCTCGGAAAAGAAAAATAACGCGTTCAGAAGGAATTGCGAAGAAGCCGTGGAAGACGAAGATCGGTGCTTGGAGGAGCAGCGTCACTGGAACAAAGCGGTGAAACGGACGTTCGCCAACAGTCACTACCAGCAATTCCGTAAAAACATGGGGTGTTATCATGAGCAAAAAGTCTTCCCTGAACGATCCTCGCGGTCTCTATCCGACACCGCCATTTCCCGACCAGCCGCAGCCCGCGCCTGGCCTCGCACGTAAGATGAATCCCACACCGGATCACGGTGAGCAAAGCTATCGCGGATCGGGAAAGCTGACGGGACGGAATGCGCTCATTACCGGTGGTGATTCCGGGATCGGCCGCGCTGCGGCCATCGCCTTCGCGCGCGAGGGCGCCGACGTTGCCATCGCCTACCTTCCAGATGAGGAAGCGGATGCCGAAGAGGTGATCCGGCTTGTTGAAGAAGAAGGACGCAAGGCAATCGGTCTGCCGGGCGATATCAAGGAAGAATCGTGGTGCCGAGCATTGGTCGAGAGGGCTGTTTCTGAGCTCGGTGGTCTCGACATTCTCCTCGTTAATGCTGGCCGGCAGCAATATCGAGAGAAAATTGAGGAGTTGTCGACCGACGATTTTGACAAGACGATGAAGACCAATCTCTATGCGCTGCACTGGATCGTCCAGGCTGCCGTTCCTCATATGCCGGTTGGGTCGTCGGTGATAACAACCGCTTCGATCCAGGCTTATCAGCCATCGCCGATCCTGCTCGATTACGCCACGACGAAAGCCGGCATCGTTGCCTATACCAAAGCGCTCGCCAAGCAATTGATTGAACGTGGCATTCGCGCCAACGTTGTAGCACCCGGCCCGGTCTGGACGGCGCTGCAGCCAAGTGGCGGACAACCGGATGAGAAGGTGAAGAATTTTGGCAAGGATAGTGACTTCGGTCGTCCCGGGCAGCCGGTCGAACTGGCACCAGTTTTTGTCTTGCTTGCCTCGCAGGGAGCCAGCTTTATCAATGGCGAAGTCTATGGCGTGACAGGCGGCAAGGGAGTGGCCTGACCAACTAGACCTGCTTATCGAAGTGGTTATGAGACCGGAGTCGGACGACGATCACTGACGAAGGATCTCCTGAAAAGTTGGCCAGTTAGAGAAGCGGCGGCCTCGCTTGGCATCCCTGTTTCGGCCTTCGATAGCTGGCTAATGAGCGCTCTCACGCAATTGGCAGAACTTGCCCTGTCTCTGATTGGTGGATAAATGGCCGCTATCGATGTTTTGGTCGTGAATGCGGACTGACCGCTTCCTGCACACTGGGTCATTCCAACCACACCGAGTGATGTCTCATACCGGGGCCTGGAAATAAGGGCTTTGGCTTGGCAATTTTAGTTTGGACGATTTACGGGTAGGTGCAGTGAAGCGCCTGCCTTTTCGGCCGCTATTTTCAGGCGCTTGTCTCTGGTCCATAAGGTCGCTCGCTGGTCAAGAAGGACGGATGCCAGCAAGTGAGCATCGGTGTAGCCAATGCCGATGCTGAAAAGACTGTGGCGATCGATCATTGTCATAACTTCGTCGTGCGTGGCGACGACCACCGCGCGCTGAGCCGCCAGAAAAGCGATCACGCTGCCGCGATCCCTAAGGCTGCCAAGCGCCAGCTCACCGATCACGGCTGGGTGGCACAGTAGGAGGTCGGCTTCAATAATCCTGCGCAGCTCTGCATCAACATGACGAAAATGATCAATCCAGATCGAGGTGTCCGCGAGTATCACTTGGCCGCTGCGCTCCGGCGGCGCGGAGCTGCCTGGGCATCGGGCATAGTTCCTCCCAATGCGATGAGGCGCTTTCCGGACTCCACACGGACAAGCGTTTCCAACGCCTGGCGCACTAGGGCCGCAGTTTCATTTGTACCGGTCAAGAACCTAGCTTTCTCCATGAGCGTGTCATCGAGGTTAATAGTCGATCGCATGATGTAGCTCCGTAGTTGAAGTGCGGAAAATAGCACCACTTGGTGATAAAATCTATGCCGATTGCAGCATTACTACGCAGTGCTGGCTTAAAAAAATCTCACCGGAGGGGGTCGAAGCTCGAGTGCTGTGACTATCTGCGATCACCTCGAATGAGCGGAGGTCCGGTACACTTATTATCTGGAATTGGCGGGAGAGCCAGATAACGGATATGCACCATCTACCCGTCTTCCCGGCCATAGCGGCAGAAGCGAACGCCGTCCGGTGAAACGGTAGCATGTCTTTCTACTGGAGCTGCAACCTTAAAAATCGTCCAATCTTGCTTCATCACAGTTTTGAGATACCCTCATGAACAGAGTTTTGAAACGAGGGGAAGAGCGGATGTGCAATCACTGCGTGATAGAGGACGTGAAGAAGAACATGCTGTCGCGTCGTATGCTATTCAAGGGTGCGGCTCTGGCGGGAATGGCAATAGGCGCGGGAAACCTGGCGACACCGGTGCTTGCTCAGACAGCTGGCAAAGTTGTCGATCTCACTCATGTGTATGATTCAATGTTTCCAACATTTGATGGCAAGCCCGGAATAGAGTTTGAATGGGCCGCCAATATCGCCAAGGACGGATATCAACTCCATAAACTGACGGTTTTTGAGCACACTGGAACCCATATCGACGCCCCTTTCCACTTCAGCGCCGATGGCGCCAGCGTTGATCAGCTGGAACCACAAAAGCTGGTCGCGCCGCTGGTTGTCATCGACATCACAGATCGTGCCAAAGAGGATGCCAATTCGACCATTGAGGCGGCGGATATAGAACGCTGGATCAGCACAAATGGCGAGATTCCCGCAGGTTCTGTCGTGGCCTTGCGCTCTGGCTGGGCGACAAAAGTAAAAAGCCCCGCATTCCGTAATGACGATGCTGGAAAATTCGCCTTCCCCGGCTTTAGCAAGTCGGCAACGGATTTACTGCTCGAGATCGACACCGTCGCAATCGGCGTCGACACGCTCTCATTGGATCCGGGCAACTCTGCCGATTTTGCGGTGCATAATTCGTGGCTTCCGGCGGGCCGCTACGGCATAGAAGGTCTGAACAACCTTGAAGCGTTGCCCCTCAAAGGAGCGACAATCGTCGTCGGCGCACCAACCCACCGAGGCGGGACAGGTGGCCCGGCTCGTATCCTGGCGCTTGTTTAATCGCAACTGGTCCCGTCCCGATAGACGAGAATGCCGCCGGGGCAGGCTGGCTTGTCAAAGCCGTCAAATCGTAAATGCAGATCGCATGGTACCTGCACCCTAACGAACATCGGCGCACACTTAGAAAAGCAGATAGGAAACAATCCGGAACCCGAATTCTAATCTTTCCGTTCTCCTGGACGGCACGTCGATCAAATCTTACCCGGTATTTATCGAGCTGCCGTGTTACCCTACGCGCACCAGGGAATCAGCCACCCGAGGTTATGGATATTCAATCGATAATTGGCCCTCCTGTGGACGCATATCGAGCGACTACAGTACTCACGGGCTCCTCATGAGCACGCTTCATGCCCGGATTCCTGCAACGCTAAACTCTCTTCGTGATACGAGGATGAGACTGTTTCCGGCTACATCAAAACGCGTCGTTTGCTTGAAGGGTTCTGGAAACCCTTGAACTGGATCACATGTTCACCGCAGTTCATGGTTCTGAACCGGGCGGCGTTACGGATCACAAGCCCTGGCGACTTGGTTCAGCGGGGGCGTTGCAGAAAACCAATGGCGACGCAGCCCCTGTTGGCAAGCAATCAAGAATTCATACTGATGCTGAAGGTTTTGATGTTACGGTTGGAGACAAGACCAGCCTGGTTGGTGGCCGGATCAACTCCAGGACCAATCCTGCCTTGAACACGTCGGAGACCGGACCACCCTGCTCGCCTCGCTTTGCGACCTCACTTGCGAACATACTCTGGAAATTGTTCGCTTATAAGATCAATGATGGACAGTGTCCCAGACAAGTGTTTGCGCAGGGCGATTTCAGCGGTATGTGCGCGTTCCGATCGTATCGCATTGATGATCTCTTGGTGATCCTCAAGAACAGTTTGCATCTTGCCGGGCATCGGCAGATTCAAGCGGCGCAACCTGTCAAGATGGACGCTCTGGCGACGCACGGTCGACCAGAGGTTGAGGATGTTTGAGCGCTCATAGATTTTCCGATGAAAATCCTTGTCCAGCGCGTCGAAGAGATCATATGTCTGCGGAGAGGCAACTTGCCGCTGCCTTGCCAGCAATTCCTCAAGGTCTGCTGCGGTCTCGGCCGGACACTCGGCTGTCAGACGGCGAACCGCTTCGAGTTCAATCGAGAGCCGGAGGAATTGTGCCTGCCTTGCGTGATCAATATCGATCCTTGCCACGACCGTGGCATATTGTGGATAGACTTCAACGAGGGCCTCCTCCTCAAGGCGCATCAGAGCGTCCCGGACCGGAGTCTGGCTGACGCCAAACTCCATCTGAAGCGATGCCCTGGAAAGAATTGTTCCCGGCACAAGTTCAACAGAGAGAATGCGGTCCCTCAATATTTCGTGAATCTGATGGGCGACCTGCCGTGTGCGGTCCAGAACGCTATTATTAACCCTACCACTCATGATTGCTGCTCTCTCGTTGTCTGTCTCAATTGCACTACCACAATTATTTAGTTGATGCACTGATGCATTAGTGCTTTAATCGAAACCAGCGATGTCGGAGGGTCATCGCCGTTCGCGAACCATAAAGAGAATTATCGGGAGGAAAATATGCGATTGTTTCAGGGCAGTGTTGCCGCACTTGCTATCATTCTGGGTCTAAGCTCGTCTGGCTATGCTCAGGACAAGACCGATATCTCCATCACCCGCCAGCCAGGCATCCTTTACTTGGCCAGCCACGTCATGGAGACACAAAAGCTCATTGAGAAGCATGCGGCGGAGGATGGCCTCAAAGATGTTACCGTCAATTGGCGCACGTTCAGCGGTGGCGGCGCACAAACTGATGCGCTTCTTTCCGGGAATGTCGACATCGTCAATACCGGGACGGGCAACCTGCTTCTGCTGTGGGACAGAACACGTGGCAAAGTAAAAGGGATCATCACCAGTTCGGCGCAGCCGGTCATCATGGTGTCGCGTGACCCCAAAATCAAATCACTGAAGGACATCGGTCCGAGCGACAAGATTGCTGTGCCAACGGTTGGCGTTTCGACGCAGGCGATCCTGTTGCAAATGGCAGCGGGTCAGATGTTTGGAGACAGCGATCTGAAGCATTTCGATGTCAACACCGTGCAGCTCGGGCATCCCGATGCGATGGCGGCGCTTGCCAACAAGAGCCACGAGGTGGCAAGTCACTTCTCCGCACCGCCTTTCCAGTATCTGGAGATCGACGCAGGCAACCACATCGTGGTCAATTCCAAGGACATCATTGGCGGTCCTTTAACACAAGCGACGTTTTTCACGACCACGACTTTTGCCGACGCAAATCCTGTCATCATCAGGGCCGTGCGCGAAGCCACGGTCGAGGCAATCGACATGATCAAGAAGAACCCGCGCGACGCATTGAGTGCCTACAAGCAGGTTTCCGGTGACAAAACCGATCTTAATATATTGGTCAAGATCCTCGAACAGCCGGACATGATGGAGTTTCGCACCGATCCTCAGGGAACAATGAAGTTTGCCACCCATCTGCACAAGATCGGAACGCTCAAGACGATGCCTGCGGCATGGACAGACTATTATCTACCAGAATCCGCCGAACTGAAAGGCAACTGACTGTCGGCAACGAGCCAACGACCTGGCAGAGATGCCGGGTCTTCTGACTATCTTATGGAGGCCCATATGCTACAGGCCATACAACAAAAAACAGATCCAACAGCAGGTTTTCCCGATGTCAAGGCGGCAAGTGAGGGCAGGTCTCTTCTCACCGTGGACAAGGTGACGCTTCGCTACAAGACCCCGAATCTACTGATAACCGCGACGGAAGACGTTAGTTTTTCAGTCGAACGATCCGATCGTTTTGTTCTTCTTGGACCGTCCGGATGCGGCAAGTCCACGCTGTTGAAAGCCGTCGGCGGATACATGGCCCCGGTGAGTGGATCAATTCATATCAACGGACGGCAGGTCAAAAAGCCCGGGGCCGATCGTATGATGGTATTTCAGGAGTTCGACCAGCTTTTGCCTTGGAAGACGGTACTGGAAAACGTCATGTTTCCGCTAATCGTGGCGCGCAAACTGCCGCACAGGGAGGCGGAGGCTCGGGCAAAGGAATATATCGACAAGGTAAAGCTCACACGCGCCATTGACAGTTATCCACACACGCTTTCGGGTGGCATGAAGCAACGCGTGGCGATCGCCCGCGGCATGGCCATGCAGCCCGACATTTTGCTGATGGACGAGCCATTTGCAGCGCTCGACGCTTTGACCCGGCGTCAGATGCAGGACGAACTGCTGCAGCTTTGGGAAGACACCAGGTTTACGGTGATTTTCGTTACACATTCCATTGCCGAAGCCATCAAGGTCTCCAACCGCATTTTGCTGTTGTCGCCTCATCCAGGGCGCGTGAAGGCTGAAGTGATCGACGTCGATCGCGCCCGTCAGGACGATGGCAGCGCCGCCGCGCTCGAACGCGATATCCACAATCTGCTCTTTTCCGAGGCGGGCCACAGGGAGTGACGATAATGAAAAATCCGCAGATCATTCTTGCAGCCGATGTCACGACAAACGGGCGGCACGCCAATGTAGCCGAGGTCGAGCAGAGGCTCGGTTCCCTCGAATTGATCCTGGGCATCAGCGCTGTGCGTAAGACGGTGCTGATAATCGTCCTTGCCGTCATTTGGCAGGTCTATGCAAGCTATCTCGACAATCCACTGCTCTTCCCGACGCTGAGCGACACGCTGGTCACGCTTTATGATCGTTTTGTCGACGGTACATTGCCGTCGCGCATCTGGACGACACTTCAGGTACTGATAACAGGCTATGTGGCAGGCACTGTGCTTGCAGCCATTTTGACAATCCTTGCCATTAACACACGGATCGGCACCGATTTTCTGGAAACAATGACGGCGATGTTCAATCCGCTACCTGCCATCTCATTGCTGCCACTTGCTTTGATCTGGTTTGGGCTCGGCGCCTCTAGCCTTGTCTTCGTGCTAATCCATTCGGTGCTTTGGGCGGTCGCGCTCAACACCCATGCGGGCTTTCTTGGCGTATCTCGAACGCTGCGCATGGTCGGAGGCAATTATGGATTGACAGGTTTGTCCTATGTGATGCGGATTCTGGTTCCCGCTGCCTTCCCCTCGATCCTGACCGGCCTGAAAATCGGCTGGGCGTTCGCCTGGCGAACGCTGATTGCCGCCGAACTTGTCTTCGGTGTTTCTTCGGGGCAGGGCGGGCTTGGCTGGTTCATCTTTGAGAACCGCAACCTTCTGGACATCCCCGCAGTCTTTGCCGGCCTTCTCACCGTGATCATCATCGGCCTTATTGTTGAAAACCTGGTGCTCCAGACGATCGAACGCCACACCATTCAGAAATGGGGCATGAAGGAATGAGCAGTTGAAGCTTCCTTTTCCGTCGCATTTTCCAATTGAGCAATGGCTATGAAAAAAACTCCAGAAACATTGAGAAGCGCCCGCTGGTTCGCTCCGGACGACCTGCGCAGTTCCGGTCATCGCTCCAGAACAATGCAGATGGGATACGCACCGGAAGAATGGACAGGAAAGCCTGTCATTGCCATTCTGAATACCTGGTCGGATGCCAATCCCTGTCATGCACACTTCAAACACCGCGTCGAAGATGTGAAGCGCGGAGTGCTCCAGGCGGGTGGGTTTCCCCTCGAGTTGCCAGCGCTTTCTCTGTCGGAGAGCTATGTCAAGCCGACGACGATGCTCTATCGCAATATGCTGGCGATGGAAGTCGAGGAACTGCTGCGCTCCCACCCGGTCGATGGTGCTGTATTGATGGGTGGATGTGACAAGACCACACCCGGCCTGGTGATGGGCGCCGTGAGCGCCGGCCTGCCTATGATCTATCTGCCGGCAGGCCCCATGCTGCGCGGCAATTATCGTGGCAAAGCCTTGGGTTCCGGTTCGGATGCCTGGAAATTCTGGGATGACCGGCGGGCAGGTAATCTGTCGACCGACGAATGGGTAGAGGTCGAGGCGGGTATTGCGCGGTCTTACGGACATTGCATGACCATGGGCACGGCAAGCACTATGACGGCGATCGCGGAAGCCCTGGGCCTGACGTTGCCGGGCGCGAGTTCGATTCCCGCTGCCGACTCCAATCATATCCGGATGGCATCTGCCGTGGGGCGCCGGATCATCGACATGGTGTGGGAGGACCTCGTACCAGGCAAGATCTTGACCGATGCATCCGTACGCAATGCCGTTTCTGTCGCTATGGCCACCGGATGCTCGACCAATGCCATCGTCCACCTCGTTGCAATGGCGCGCCGGGCGGGGGTCAACCTGACAATGGACGATCTTGATCAAGCGGGCCGCACGACTCCGGTTCTCGCAAACATAAGACCAACGGGCGAAACCTACCTGATGGAAGATTTCTACTATGCCGGCGGATTGCGTGCGCTCATGGCAAAACTTTCATCAAAGCTCGATCTTTCGGTGATTACTATCTCCGGCCAAACGCTCGGAGAGACGCTGGAGGGGGCCAAATGTTTCAATGACGACGTCATCCGGTCGCTCGACAATCCTGTCTATAAGGAAGGTTCGCTTGCGGTCGTTAAGGGCAACCTCGCTCCTACTGGCGCGGTCATTAAACCAGCGGCATGCGATCCAAGGCTGCATCAGCATCAGGGCCCGGCATTGGTTTTCGACAGCTACCCTGAAATGAAAGCAGCGATCGACGACGAAAATCTTGACGTCACGCCCGATCATGTTCTGGTGCTGCGCGGGGCCGGGCCCCAAGGCGGCCCGGGCATGCCCGAATGGGGCATGTTGCCGATGCCGAAGGTCCTGCTCAAGAGGGGATATCGCGACATGCTGCGTCTGTCCGATGCGCGCATGAGCGGCACCAGCTATGGAGCCTGCGTTCTGCACGTCTCGCCAGAATCGCATGTCGGCGGTCCGTTGGCGCTTCTGAAAACGGGGGACATAGTGCGGCTCGACCTGAAGGAGCGCAGGATCGACATGCTGGTGGACGACGGTGAAATTGAACGCCGTCGCTCCGAATGGAAGAAACCGGCAGACAAGGCTGGTCGGGGCTACGGATGGATGTTCGCCAAACATGTGGGCCAAGCCGACACGGGCGCGGATTTTGACTTTCTCGAAACACGGTTTGGACCATCCGCTCCTGAACCAGATATCTACTGACATCCGAGGACAATAAATGACCAACTATGATCTAAGTGAAGGAACGCGCAAAAAGCTGATGGGCGTGGCTACACCAACGATTGCCACGGCTCTGTTCAAACGTGGGCTCCGCAACCAGTTCATCCAAGATGTGCGACCGCTGTCCGCCAAGGGGGCCAACATGGTTGGGCAAGCCTTTACGTTGCGTTACATCCCAGCCCGCGAAGACCTTAACACGATCGAGGTCTTCAAGGACCCCGATCATCCGCAGCGCGCCGCGGTAGAACAATGTCCGGAGGGAGCTGTCCTGGTGATGGACAGCCGCAAGGATGCGAGGGCTGCTTCGGCCGGCTCCATATTGATATCAAGGCTGCAGGTGAGGGGTGTGGCAGGTATCGTCACTGACGGAGGCTTCCGCGACAGTCCTGAGATTACCAATTTAGCCATTCACGCCTACCACAAACGTCCTTCGGCTCCAACCAACCTTACCCACCACCAGGCCTGCGATATCAACGTCCCAATCGGCTGTGGCGATGTTGCGGTATTTCCGGGAGATGTAGTTGTTGGGGACAATGAAGGTGTCATCGTTATTCCCGCCCATCTCGCCGACGAGATTGCCACCGAAACGGTCGAGATGACGGCCTATGAAGATTTTGTCACAGAACAAGTTATGAACGGTGCGACGATCATCGGGCTTTACCCGGCCACTAGCGAAAAACCCAAGGCCGATTTTGCTGCCTGGCGACAGAAGCACGGACGATGAAGCAGTTGCCGCATCAGTATGCGCGCCTGATGCGGGCGGGCACGGATGCTGGGTTCGACAATATCATTGGCAGCTGCGGTGCCGGACGGCAAGGTCAATTTGAAACCCGCGGGCGACATTTACCGTCCCTGAAGCAGCGCGATACGGTAATAATAAACTCAGGACAAAAAGAAAATGCGGCCTCTTCGGTTCAAGCAAAACATTAACCACAAGTCAGCCCTCCGTCATCGGGCGGCGGCCCATTCTCCGCATTCCTGGGATCCAAACTACCCTGTTATCGACCTTGCCGCCTGTTCCAGACTCGCCGGCGCGATCACGCGGTGAAACGGCGCTATTACCGCCAAGTAGGTCCGTCCCAGCCAGTTATGACAATGCACCACGGTCACCACGACGAGTTCCCGGTCGCCCGCTGCACCTGCTGCCCGCAACAGGATCGCGAGCCGGAAGTCGAGATGCCGGTCATCCGCACCCATCACCAGCTCCTCCGCACTTTTTGATAGCAGTGGAAAGAAGCCGATCACCGGGCCTTGCGCCGCTGCGGCAACACCAACCGCACGAGACGTTTTGACGCCGACTGTCGCCATCACCACGTCGCGCACCCGCGTCAACGCGCGAATCCACCACGCCTGCCGCTCGAACCCAGCACGAGCCAGCACTTCGATATTGTCGTCAGCCTGTATAGGTAACTGAATCGCGTAAGCATCAATAAGGTCTGCGCCCACATAAAACGGCGCCAATACACTATCGGACGGCATACGCACCGCACGGGCTTTGATTCTATGCCCGGGTTTCCGCAAGGTATCATCAGCCGCGAGCGATGAAGGAAAACCAGCTGCCTGATCCACCGCGTCTTTCCGTGTGGTCATTTTGGCCGGGCCGATGCGAGGTATCATTTCGGATATCCTTCTGCTATTATTTTCTTAGCAATGAGTACATGGGTCACTATGAAAAGTATAGCATGAAATTTCCTCAGCCTGGACAACCCGTGCGCGGCTCGAAAACCGGTCAACCAACTATGGCATTGCTCGACCTACTGGGGCGGCGCATGAGTTTGCGCGTGTTATGGGAGCTTGCTCATGCAGAACAAGCCCTAACGTTTCGGGAGCTTCAGGCTGTCGCCGAAACGAATCCCAGCCTCCTAAATACACGCCTCAAGGAATTGCGAGCCGCTGCCATCGTAGTCCATCATACTGGCGGGTATGATTTGACAGAAGATGGGAAAGCGTTGGTCCGCCTTATCATGCCGCTCGACGAGTGGGCCATCGCCTGGGGTGCCAGACTTGGGGCCACGTGCAGTAAAGAATGAACTGCAATGCCGTCCAAACGTGGGACCAGCGCCCTAAAGATCAGCCGGGTCGGAAAACAAAATATCTTCGAGCTTTCCCTCGCCTGGCTGCATCTTGAAATGAACACGGCATGGGTCATCGATGGCACCGGGGCTCGGAAAGCAGATTCGCTGATCCGTTCCTGACACGTAAGGCTTGAGCCGATGACGTCAGTGCGCGCCAAGGAGCCAAGAGAATGCTTGAAACCATGCCATAAAGGTAATACCTTTTGCAAAACAATCATTACCGAGGCAGAAATGACAACGACCGTGACGACAAAGGGCCAAGTCACCATCCCCAAGCCCGTGCGTGATTTCCTTGGAATCGTACCTGGCAGCAAAGTCGAATTTCATAGGGCGAGCGACGGAAGCGTTGTGATTACTCGCGCTGACCGACATCAACCGAAGAGCCGGTTTAACAATCTGCGCGGTCATGCCGGTGAGGGATTGAATACGGACGCGATCATGGCTCTCACACGCGGAGAATGATGACGCTTATCGATACAAACGTGCTGCTGGACCTTGTTACAGACGATCCGAATTGGGCGGATTGGTCGATTGCACAACTGGAAACCGCTTCGTTTCGCGGCCCGCTCTTAATTAATGATGTTGTCTATGCCGAGCTAGCAGTGCGTTATAAAAGAATTGAGGAACTTGACGCATTCGTGGATGCGGCGGGCCTCGACATTCAGCCAATACCCCGATCAGCCCTGTATCTGGCTGGAAAGATATTTACACGGTATCGCAAATCTGGTGGCTCGCGAACCGGTGTTCTTCCAGACTTCTTCATCGGCGCTCAAGCCGCTGTCAGTGGATTTACTCTTTTAACCCGCGATATCGGTCGATACCGAACTTATTTTCCAACTGTGACGCTGATTACGCCAGACGCCTAAATCGCTAACCGAGACCAGGTCAACGATTTTTTTCGATCGAACAGGTGTTCGACGATGAGGCTACTTGATTTGCCAGTTCTTTGGAGTGCGCTCGGGCGTGGCTTCACCTTGAGCGGCAATGTCATGCAAGGTAAGGTTCGGTTAGCGTCAACAATGCCAGTGATCAAAGACATCGGCCAGCGTCAAGCAGCCGGCGCTTGGCCACAACACCGTATCGACTATCCGCCGTCCGGTATATTGAGGCGACCAGTCTTCTGACGGTCATAGCGAGTGTGGTTCTTTTAACCTCTTTAGCCCGCGCCCCTGCGAACATAAGAGCGGGCATGGCAAGGGATCGCCACATCCGCGTTTTGACAAAATGGACGATTATGACGAGCGGGCAGCGACCTTCTGCGTGCTCAGCCGATCAAGAGTTTTGAGAGCCCAATCCCAATCAGGCGCTAACTCGGTACCTCGCATGGCAGCTTCAGTGGCTTTGACCCTATCGCCATTGACCTCGTGTAATTGCGACCGCAGCATATAAATTTCTGCTCTTTGCCGGGCATGAAAAAGTGTTTCAAGCAATCGGTCGGTGGCAACGAGACCCTGCTCTGGATTGGTTTTGGTGTGAACGCGCAAATTGGCGAGCTTGAGCAAGGGCCACGTCCATTCAGGCTTGGCATCCGACGCGCGTACAAAAGCTTCGGCAGCTTCTTCGATATTATCAAGTGCCTCATGACACCGGCCAAGCAATTGCCAGGCATCTGCAGAATCAGGGCGCCGTGAGAGATAGTCTCTCATGATCTCTACAGATTCAGCATGTTTCTGTTGCCGGAACAGCACTTGTGCAAGCTGGTAGTTCCACCAGTCAACATTGCTATCCAATTCAATTGCTTTTCGAAGCTGCTCTTCGGCTTTTTCCGGCTGCTCAAGCCGCATTAGTGTAAGAGCCAGTTGATGCCGGGCACGGGCATTCCAGGGTTCGGCTGCAACGGCACGTTCGGCATAGACTTTGGCATCATCCAACCGCTCACCCAAGCGGGACAATTCCGCCGAAATCAGATGATGAGCTTCCGGATTGTCCGGATGGTGCTTCTTCAGCTGCTCGATCAGTGCGGCGCTGACCGATTTGCCGCTATGAGTCGAAATCAATGCCTCATAGATCGGCCGCACTGGGAAGACTTCCAGCGGCACCTGCAAGGTTTGTTTGGTGGCCTCCGCAAGATCATCCCGTGACAGGAGTTTCATTTTCGAGCGGACCACGGATGCATAGCTGAAATGTGGCGTATCGACCGGTGGATCGATCAGAAAACGCTCGACAAATTCAGACAGTACAACATCGGGCTTGTAGGCCTCAATCAGTTCCCGGTCGAACGATTTGCCATAAATATAGACCAGCGTACTGAAACTCTCCTTCAGAAATGGCAGGAGATTGCCACCGAAGGAATCCCCAAACATGACGCAACGCGGCAATGTCGTGTCCTTATTGGTGAAAACGCGGATACGGCCACGATTTGGAATCCGATTGTCAAAAGACAGCTTCCCGGCCGCGTTATCTATTCTGGCAGACAGAGTAGGCGCTGACACTGCCGGCTCGAACTTTATGCCGAGATCGCCAACATAGGGAACTTCTTCGAAGGAAATGCGCGATGGTTCGATCTGCAGGGGTTCAATGCCGTTTTGCGACAGTCCCCGACAGAACTCCTGATAACCGATATAGGCCCCAAAACCGCTCCAATGCGTGTCTGTTTTGGGATAGGTAAGTCCTTTGGACTTGCCTGCACGTATTGCTTCAAGCGGATAGACTATCTTTGATGCACGGCGCGGTCCAAGCGCCGTCATGATCTGGTGCAGCGGCCTGGTATCGGCAATCTCCACCCAGTCCGGTAATTGCTCGGAGTAGACGAGCTCCTTGTTTGGCGCGACGAAAACCAAATGTTGTGCGCCAAGCGATGAAACATAGGCGTCACGCTCAAGGATCAATTTACGCCAAGCTTCGATGCCTTTCTGGTCAAGAATATGCCGCCCGGTAATCTGGTCGATAACGCGATTGGAATCGTGATCGAGAAATATCCAGCCATCCTTGCCCAACAGATATTTCTTGCTTTTGTCGGCGCGCGACGTTGAGGTAAAATCATCGGTCATGAACATCTCCTGACTTGCAATTCCTGCCATTCGGTATTTTGAAAGACACGAATATTTCTAATCGAGGTCGCAGCCCCATCGACATCGCCATCGTCTTTCCCTGCAAAAGATGCCACTGCATTGCTGAACAGTAACTGCGCTGGCGTATGCGCAAAATCATTGACGGCTTCGAAGATTTTCTTTTCATCGAAATAGAATTTGAAGCTGTCTTCGCTCCACAGCATGCCATAACGGTGAAACTCGTTTGCAAGCTTGAGCCGCGGGCGGTAACTCTTTGAGAGCACCTTTTTCACTGGCAGCCATTGGCGAGCTGTCACATGCACGAGATTGGGGAATTTGGCTTCAACTACATCGAGTTCGAAACGTTTATCCCCCTCGCTATCCGGCACTGAGGTCAGCCAGAATGCATTATTGACGCCCGCTTCATTGGCAATTTTCATCTCGCATTCAAAATAGCCATAGCGCTGACGAAAATCTTTTGTCCGCACATAGCCACCAACGAAGGGTCGATTACCGCCCCGGTTGTCGCGATTTCGCCCCAGATTGAGCGAAAGCCCGGCACCGGAGATCGTGACATTTTCCGGCCGCCGGACAGATTTTGTTTCGCCGCCGCTATCGGTAACCTTGACCCACCGCTGATCAAAACCCGCATTGTCGGTAAAATTATCGGTGAATGACAATTGCCAATCCCCGGAGGCGCGCTGCAGAGCAGACGGCAGATTGGGGCAAAGCGCACGGGCAAGAGCGGGCCGTGCAAGCAAACCAGCCGATGCAACACCAAACCCTGCAAGGGTCAGAAAGGAGCGTCGGCTGAGTTGTGCACGGCCTTCATTCATTCAGCAGCCACCTTTGCTGCCGGTGTTTCCTTAAGACTGCGCAAGCTGGTTTCAAGATTCCATGCACGGTTGCGAAGCACTTCAACTTCACCGGTCATGAAATCGATTTCGCTACGGAACCACGAAACCGCTTCATGAATGTTATGCGGTACCTGTACCAGATTAGGTACAGACTGGGGCTTGTCAGCTGGCGCTGCCACTGGCTTCGGCAGTACGTGGTTGAGCTTGTTCTCCGTCAGGAAGCGATGATACTCGGCAAAGTTCTGGCGGTAGATATGTTGAACCTTGGTGAAATCAGCCTTTTCAAGCAGTTTCTCGAGGTTGATCGGAAGGTAGTCCTCGATCTCTATTGAAGGAATAGCAAAGAGTGAGGACAATTCGCGGATGCGTGAGTCATAGGTAAAGAAGATTGCCGGTATGCCCTGATGCAGGGCAATAACATTGCCGTGCAGACGGAAGCCGACCATGACATCGACATTTGCAGCCGCGTCTGCTGCCCACTCGTCGATATCGAAGAACGCGCTCATGCGGTTGTTGAGCATTTCCTCAGCTTCAGGATGGCCCAGCAAACCGAATTTGGTCAGGATGGCCTTGACGTTATCCTGCTTTTCTTTGCCCGAAGAGAAGATCGCCAGCGTCTCTTCCCGCTCACCCTGTGAATAGAGCTTGCTGGATGGGCGTTTGGCAACGGCATCAATCAAAGCCCGCTGCATCCGATTGGTCTTCGTCGCATTACTTGCATAATCAGCAGACAGATATTTGTTCAGGGTCAGGCCAATACGTGCCTTCTCCGGATCAATCGACTTGATCGCAATTGAAGGACGCAAGGAACGGTAAAAACTGGGGCAGCCAATAACGCGCACGTTCTTGATACCAAGATCGTTGAATATCTCGGCACTGTAGAAGCCGCGAACGCCGATTGTTTCGCACTTGTCAGCGATGATCTTCCAGGCTTCAACCGTGCCCTTTGGAACATTGAGCTTCTTGTATTTGCCAGCCTGCGCACCAACGCCGATAGCAACGACCGGACCTTTGAGCTTCTTCAGCAAAGGTACAACGTGACCAAGATCAACGGTCTCGGTCAGATAGTTCGATCCACGCACAACAGTGGCTTCATAGCTGTCATCCTGAGGCCATAGCTTTTCATTTCCCGCATGGGAAAACTGCACGTTCCTGATTTCATCATAGGCTAGCGCCTTGAGCGTGGCATCATAGACGAGAACGTCGCCTGTGTTGATGCCGCCCTTGTTGAAGGCCGCAAGCGGATCTTCAAACTTTAGATAGGCTGCCTTGTTGCCGGGCTTGACCGCAGCACCACCATTCAGAACGAAAAGTTTCTTCATCGCTAGTTCCTCAAATTATTCATATTGGCTGACCCGGCAGCAGCGATTTGCAACGGCCTGATTTCGGTAATTTCATTACGATCTTCTTGATCTTCGTCGATTGCTTCCGCGTCCACGCGGTGAATCCGACTGGTCGAGATTGGTACAACGGTCTGCTCCAGAACTTTCGGAGCCTGCTCAACGCTCTGCGGTAACCGGTCGGGGAACCATGCCTTCAACTGCTTGACCAGCGGTGAAACACTTTCCTCCCAGGCGAGGGCGCCGCCGCGAATGGCTGCCGCTTCCGAAAGACGCTGCAAGGCATCACGGTCGGCCGCCAAGGCGGAAATAGCTTCTGTGAGTTCGCGGATAATTACTGTGTCATCTTCAGACCGGATAAGCAGCCCATCCACAGCGTGATCGATAAGTTCATCAACAGCACCGACAGCTGTCGCAATCGGCACGCAGCCAAGCCGCTGGGCTTCAATAATTGTCAGTGGAGCGCCCTCCCAGCGCGATGGCAATACAACAACGTCCGCCCATGCGAAGGCCTTGTTAAGATGACGGCTTGAATACACCGGTGGCTCAACCTGCACGCCAATTTCGGCAAACCGGTCCTTCCACGATCCGCCCGCACCGGCATCCATCACGTCGCTGCCAATAATTTTCCAATCAACGGGCTCTCCGCGTTCACGCAAATCCCGAACTGATGCAAATAGGCGCTCAATTCCTTTTTGTGCATCTAACCGGCCAAGAAACAGGACGTTGAGCTTGTCCCTTTGGGACTTTACCCGCCGTGCCGACAGTATGGTGTCTCGCTCTTTGGCGGCCAATGCATAGCTTGCTGCATTTTGTATATGCGTGAGCTTTGCTATTGGCACACCCATGCCATGCAACCATTCGACCATATCGTTCGAGCAGGTAAGAATCGCGTCATAGACATGCTCAAATGCCAGTGTGAGATAAGGATGACCGGCATCACGCCCCATTCTGGATTTATCCAGCACATGGACATAGTTCAGAACCTTGACACCGCGGCGGCGCAGATCGCCCAGCAAGGCGTTTACGGGTGCCACTTGATTGTTGATGACAACGTCAAGCCCAGCCAGAAAACCCATGATCTGCTCAGCCTTGGCTGCTTCGTCATGCCCCATCATCAGGTCATGGCCCGCAAATTTGTTTGGCCCACCCCAAAGTGGGTAATCGTCGGACAAAAAGTTGACCGATTTGAACACGCCGTCATTTTCCGGGACGCGATTGTAGATCGCTTTTCCAAACAGGAAGAGATGCACTTCACATCCGGCATTCTTCAAAGCGTTGGCAACCGCATAGGCTACCTTTTCCACGCCGCCAAAACTGGCGATTGGCAATAGGAAACCGACGCGCAGCGGGTTCGAAGCCTGCGGCAATCGTGGCATGACAGGCCTTGCGCCCACCGCATGGCGCAACAGCTCGAAATAGCGGCTCCGGTTGGGAAAATAAACGGATCGCCAAAGCCAACGATTCCTGGTCTTTGAGCGATATCCTGAGTCACGCAATGCTCCAAGCGTAGCTAAAAGTGCATTTGTTGACGATAAAGCCGTGCTTTGCATTTCGCGTGCTGTAAATGGTCCACTCACAACAATTTCCACGACATTGGGCGATGGAACAGCCTTGTGCAGCGAGCGTATCCAATCATCGGAGGTGTCATCTGCACAGGTGGAGAAAATATCGAATGTGCACATCCAGCCGAAGGGCTTGTCGGCAAGAGGCTCACCATCATTAATGGTGCGGATATCTATTCCCATCCTGGCATTATTCCGTTCGAAGCGTATCGCCACGAAATGATGCTTCTCAGCGATGCGTTCACTCAACCATAACAGATTATGAATGAGGCCAAGGCGGGTTAGAGCTTCGCGATGGGCGGCGGTCATCCAAAGCATGAACGGCGGAACTCCGAATGTTTCCGGTTCCGTCTTTGCTGCCCAAAAGCGGGTTACAAAATCTTCGAGGCTGCATTTGGCGTGATCAACCGTCGGGTCGGTAAACATATCGACTGCATAAGCCCCCATGCCGATTGCAGCATATCGGGGTGCCTCCTGATGCTCCCAGGTCAACAATGTTTCCGTAGCGAAGAGTTTCTTATGCTTCTGGCGGATATAGGTGAGAATGCCCTCCCGGGTGCGATTGGAATCGCGAAGCATGCTCTCGGCACGCTGCCGGTACTCGAACCCGAAGAAGGGATAGTTGGCACCAAGAAATCCGCGCCCGATTGCCTGTAGCCAGAAATCCCAGTCTTCAAACCCGGATGTCATGCTTTCATCGAAGCGAATGCCTGCATCAAGCATGCGCCTTGAGACCAGACTTCCAGCCTCGCAAATATTATCGAAGGTCAAATGCAACAGGCGTGAATATTGGGTCGTATAGTTCCCATTCCATTCAATCCCGAACTTGTCGATGTTGGGGTATACCCAATCAACCTTGTCATCGGCCTGCATGAAAGCCAGAATGTCGCGAAGGGCAGTGCTCGTAATCCGATTGTCAGCATCAAGAAAGTAAACAGCCTCGATGCCATCGAAATTGCGTAGCGCAAATTCAATCCCGTAATTGCGCGCTGAACTTAATCCGCCGTTTGCCTTGCGCAGATAAAAGACATTTGAATGCGCCATGGCATAGGTTCGCCCGATTTCGCCAGTCTCGGGAAAGGGGCAGCCATCATCGATAACCAGTACAGCAATCTCAAACGGTGCCTGTTGTGCCAGCGCCGATTCAATGGCTTCTGCCAACAATACCGAATGTTTATAAGCGGGAATGATGACGGCGACCTTAGGCGAAAAACGTGGTTCCGGCTCTTCACCCGAAGGCAACTGATCCACGACTTGCTCCCGTAAACGGTTTATCTGGTCCAGCATGAAACTACCCGTTGACCATAAGACTGACATTGCGGAATTTGGCCCACGCGAAACTGTTGTCACCCGGTGTCGTCATCCGCGTTGCGAAATAGATATTCTGCCAAACACCGATCTGATCATTGATGAACGCGCTGATCCGATTATTTTCTCCCGGCGCAATGCTCACCCATCCAGAGAACCCTTCTCCCGGGTCCACCGTCCGTTGCTCGGCAAATAGCGGCCGCGCATTCTCGAGGCTCGCGGCTACGACAATCGCAAATTCGACATCCTGCGACTCTTCGTTGTCAACGACGACATCCGAAGAAATCCTCAATATTTTAGGAGGGCACGCGGCGGGAATCTGGCCGATTGTCATGCCTGTTGACGGAGGGTGACAACCCACTGCTTTCTCTTCAGGCAAAGGAAGGATGGCGGCAAACTCGAAAGAGATTTCATCGGTGTTTGCCAAAGTGGCGAGATCAAGGATACCAGACGCAAGCGGCATCTCCCTGAATCCGCCTTCGCGAACCTTTTCCGATTGAGCCGGCAAATAATTGGCCCAACTGGGCAGAACAACACCCGGCATTCCGCACCAGACCTGGATAGCCAAACTGTTCTTTAGCAGCGGCACATCATTGGCGGCATCGCGCACCTGAAACATCTCCAGCGGCTGAAGCCCGCCGAGCGACAAGAGGGGCAGTTCATCATCAGCGCCGTCCACCTGCACCCGCAAGTTCAGCGTGCGCCGCAATCCCGCAAGAGTTCTGGAAAGACCAAGGTAATTCCAACCATGCTTGAGCTTGCCCAGCGGAATGACCCAGCTCTCGACGATAGCCATGTCTTCCATAGTCACGAGTTGCGCATTTAAGGTAGCGTCATCGCGATGTGACAGGCGATCGAAATGTATGGCAATGGCACTAACGCCCGCGCTTGCGACAGGAAGCACCTGTGATACGCCATCAAAGGAAGCATCTGCCAATACGTTTGAACGAGATGAGCTGGTTACAGGCTCGTTGGAGAAAGCAAGTTCGAAGGGTTGCATCCCCTTGCGATCAATAAAGCTTTCGACAGTGGCAAAACGATTTTGAAGGTTATCGTTCAAAGTCCTTAACGCCAACAGCTCCCGGTTTGATTTGACCATTCGCCGTGCATCAGAAACCAGCATTCCCGACAGTTTCCTGATAAGGACACCGGCCGTCTCCATTTCCTTGCCCGTTCGCCACTCAAGGATCACCGGTTCCTCAATAATACCTCGGCCCTTTAGCCAATCGAGCAATCGCTTCTCGCGCCCTCTGTGTGCTGGATTTAAAAGAACAGCCAGGATGCACAAAGGCGCCTCAAAGGCTTCTGTTTTGACCCCCACTGCATCGGAGAAAATTGCGGCCTCATCCTTGACCCCTTCGAATCCGAGAATCTTTACCGCATTGGATAGCTCACTCGGCAAATCATCATGTTCGATGCCCAAGCGTAATAGGATCGGTTCTTTTAACAGATCAATGTTTTTCGAAGATTTCGTAGCCGGCGAAAGCTTGTACGAAGTCTGAACCGTCATATTCTGGACCCTTGATCGATTGATGTGTTGGAATTTGAATTTCTATACATATAAAATGGCAACTTCATGAAGATTGTCACATATTTCTATTGCAGTGCAACAATAAAATTATTTCAACTGTTTGGCATTATTCTAAAACAAAACTGGTATTATTATGGACATAACTTGACTATATTATAATAGGACTTTACTTCAATATTTGAAATATTATTTTCCGGACAATAGCTTGCCAAACCCGGCAATCGACTGCCGGGTTCGGCCTTCAGGTCGATATGCTTAGACGGCCACGCGTTCCTGCTCTTCAAGCCGCATTGCCTGCAGCTGACGTTCCCAGGCAAGCGCATCACCTACAATTGTATCAAGATCTGCACGCTTTGGCACAAAACCGAAGTCGTTACGGACACGATCATTTGCGGCCACCAATATTGCCGGATCCCCTGCACGGCGGGGAGCCATTTTTACGGCGAAATCCACCCCGGATACACGCTTAACAGCATCAATAATTTCCAGAACCGAGTAGCCGTATCCATAACCACAATTTGCTGTTGTGCTCGCACCGCCTGCCTCAAGATAATTGAGGGCGCACAGGTGAGCTTCCGCCAGATCGCTGACATGGATGTAATCGCGGATACAGGTTCCATCGGCGGTCGGATAATCCGTGCCATAGACTTCGATATGGGACCGGTCACCGGTGGCGGCCTGGCTGGCGATCTTGATTAGATGGGTTGCGCGAGGAAATGATTGGCCAGAACGCAGCTTCGGATCAGCGCCAGCCACATTGAAATAACGCAATGCAACAAACCGGAAATCCTTATGAGCGGCAGCGGCATCACGTAACATCCATTCGGTCATAAGCTTGGATGTTCCATAGGGAGAAATTGGCTGGTGCGGCATATCCTCGGTGATCGGTGTCCGCTCGGGTTCGCCATAAACGGCGGCGGTCGACGAAAAAATGAAATGCCGGATGCCTTCCGCGATGGCGGTTTCCATCAATGCTCGCGACTGTACCGTATTGTTACGGTAATAGGATAGGGGATCACTAACGGAGTCCGGCACGACAATCGAGCCTGCAAAGTGCAAGATTGCCGTGATGCTGTGCCTGCGGATCGTGTCAGCAACCAGGGCCTGATCACCGACATCGCCCCGAATAAAGGGAACGCCTTCTGGTACCAGCCACTCGAACCCACAACTAAGGTCGTCGAGGACAACAACATCTCTTCCCGCATCTTTCAGGGCAAGAACCATGTGACTGCCTATATAGCCTGCGCCACCTGTAACAAGAACGGTCATTGATAACTCCTGGGAGGTTATTTCTAGCTTTGTTGAAGATTCTGGCTTTTGCCAATTAGTGAATTTTGTCTAAGCCACACGCCGGACGGAATCCGGTATGTTCTCTTTTGTGTCGACCATCTTGTGGTCGACATGGTTTTCATCAAGAAATCTGCGCATTTCGCCATATGTTCGATACCAGGCGTCATTGTATTTATTGAACAATGTCTGATCCCAATAATCTTCAAGGCGAAACCTATCTCCGCTGAAGACATCGAAGCGGGGTATCTGGTAGGTTTCAGCGAACTCAACTGTGCGGCTGTCATAGGTAAAATAGATAGATGGCACCCCATTCGCCAAAGCCATAAGATTGCCGTGCAACCGGTAACCCAATACGAGATCTTTTGTCTGCACCAGTTTCTCATAGTCGGCCACAACGTCCGAATAGAAGAGTCGCTCGCGGTAAAGCTTCTCGATTGTATCGTCGAGATACCAGTCGGAAGCCCATCGATTGGCCTTCAGCGCCGCGATTGCATCTTCCTTCTGTTCATCAGTTCCCAATACAAGCTTTTTTTCCTCAATCTCGCCCTGCGCCATCAGCGTAACGTTGAATTTGTTTGCGGTATATTTGATCAAATCGCGATGAAATGTCAGATATCGCTCAATATTACGGGCATAGGCTGGTGAGACCTCCCGGCGCACGGTCAGGCCAACATTGCGGACATCTTCAAGCAGGGGCAAAGTGACCTTCAACGTGGGATCATTGCGCCGAAATGCAGTGGGACAGCCAACGATCCGAACGTTGTCAATGCCGATATCTTTGAGCACCTGCGCAGAATAGGCCCCTCGCACGCCAATGGATGCCGTTGAATCTGCCATGATCTTCAGGAGCGTCTTGAGATCTTCAGGCAGTTGTATCTGTCCTTCAACAGGAGCCTGTGCTCCAATGCCCCAGGCGATTACAGGCAGTCCAAGGCGCTTCAAAACCGCAATCGCATGTGGCCAGCCCATATGCTGATGAATGTAGTTCGACCCACGCAGAATCACGTAGTCATATTCTTCTTTCAACCGATCGATTTGATCAAAATTTGGCTCACCGAGCGGCAATTCCCGCAGCTTTTCGAAGTTCATCAGCTTGAGCGATGAGTCAAAGACAAAGGCATCGCCGATATTGTGATAATGGTCGATATATTTTTGAATATCACTGTGCTGGTACCAGCGAACATTATCGTGGTCGTAAACTTCGCCTGATGGGCTCATTACGAGTACACGTGCCATAGAGTATTCCTTTTTGTAACTTTGAAAGCAATCAGCTTGCTTGTGAAAGAACGACTTCGTTCGCTGCCACTGTCTGGGTTGAGCCTTGATGAACAGATCGGAGCAATTTTGCGTAAAGGGCAACGTGCTCTTCCGCACAATCGACATAGTTGGTCGGCTGTCGAATTGAGTGATGCAAGTGATCCCAAATGAGCGGGTCGCTCAAAACCTCGGTGAATCGGTCAGCAAGGTCTTCGGCACTCCGCACGCGGAAATGTAATCCATCTTGCCCATCCCGCACCTTTTCAGCCATGCCGCCAATATTTGAGCAGATAATAGGCCGACGATGATGCAAGGCTTCCTGAATAACGATCGGAGAATTCTCCCACCAGATGGAGGGCATCAACACCCAATCGACGGACTGCATCAGCCGAGGCATCTCGTTATTCTGGTAAGCTCCGTGAAATCGCACACGAGATCCTGCATCTGCAATGAGCTTTTCCATGCGCGTTCGAAATTCTGCGGGCTGCTTTTCAAGATTTCCGCCAAATATCATCAGCCTTGTATCTTCGCCCCAGACTTCCTCTGGCACTCGCGAGACCGCATCGATAAGCACATCAATGCCTTTAAATGGTGTAATCTGGCCGAAATATGCGAAGCGGTTCCGGCGTGGCTTCGGTCCGGAGAGTTCCCTCGGCGGCGTAACGCTATCAATCGACACGCCATTTTCAATGACATGCAGTTTTTCCGGATCCAGGCCCCATTCTGCATATTTTCCGGCAAGAAAACCGCTTGGTGAAACGAAGGCGTCTGCCAGTTCGAGCATTCCGCGCACAAACTTCTCACGTTTCAAAAATCGAGCTGGCGGAATATCAGGAAAACAGGCGTGGCAGTCGATAGGGGACGCTTCATGACAAAGTTTGGACGTACCAACTTTGACCATCTGTCCGTCATTGTTGCAGATAGAAAGGTATTCATGAAATGTCATCAATATGATTGCCTTGGGAAGCGCCTCGCGAATAGCATAAAGAGTTTCCAAACCAAGGCCCAATACATGGTGGAAATGCACCACATGTGGGTTGAGATCGCCGACAAAACGTAAAAGGTCGCGATGAATTTCGTCTGTGTTGTTGTTCGACAGATAAAAATGATCGTACTCGTCCGAATGAAACAGGATTTCATCGCTTGAACGCCGCAGGCTCATAAGTGCAGTCGTTCCGTGACGCGGTATCGGGTGTCCCGCGCGGGCAAGATATACAGATTGAACCCGTGGCAGGGCATTCAGGCCCTTGTGTAAATTGTACGAGGCAATTTCACCACCTCCCAGCGAAATGCTCGGATGCGCGTGAGAGATTACCAGAACGCGGAGTTGTTCGGTCATGCCGGAGTCTCCGTTTTCAAAGTGTTTTCTTTCCCGAAACTCTTGGCCCATCGAGCGTCAAAAATCTGTCTATCAATCCGCTCTATCAGCGCGATCGTGGAAGCCTTTTCGGAGACTATGATATCGTCAGAGCCCAGCATTTGGGCTGATGGCAACCAATAGGATTTGAGACCCGATTGCTTTAACTTGAGCCCGAGGTCCAGGCCTTTCTCATGCGTTCCCATGTAGCCGCGTGTGAAGCCGTCTACTGAAAACAGCGCCTCTCGGGGCATGATACAACATTCAAATGTCGCCGTCGCCACTTCCGTCGTCGCCATACCGGTCACAGCATCAATAGGGTAACCTGCATAACGACTGATCAAGGCGCGATCCGAATGTGCACCGGCTACCCATGTTCCGGCCCAGCGTATGGAATCATCTTCATATGCGAGGGTGGGGGAGAGGACGCAATTTTTGCGCATCTCATAAGCCGTCAGCAATTTATTGAACCAACCCTTGTTCCGGGGGAGCAATGAGGCGGCAAGAAACACAACTGTTTCGCAAGATACTGCTCGCGCGCCAACTTCAAGTGCATCGTAAAGATCCTCTGAGCCACTAGCCGACACCAGCCGGACACTTAGCTTGTAGAACTGCGCCAGTCTTCGCACCCGCACGCCGATGCGATCTATAACGTCAGTGGCCCCGGCAATTACGATGGGCAAACCCCGTGTTTCGGGATCAAGCGCTAGCAAGGCTATAAGCGGTCCAACTTCTTCAACTCTCTCATCAATGCCGATGATAAGCGCCGGACCTTCAATGTCATCAAATGCCCCAACATCCACGACACCGAAGATTTCCGGTGCAGGACGGCTCACATTGCGCAAAAGTGGTACAAGCTGTTGGTCGACTACGTGGCGAAGTGCCCATGCATTTGGGTCAATCGCACGGATCTGTCTGACAACAGCTTCTCGTGATGTGACCCGGATCGGTGTCAAAGGCAGAAAGGCGCGCCGCTGATCGCTGAGGCAAAGCTCGAGATAAAACGGGGCGGTGCTGTCTCCTGATAGTTCCGGCGCAAAGGCAACAAATCCGTGAGCATGCCGATTTGGATCAAGACCAGCATTGAAAGGTGCCCGATTGTCGAATTCGGCGGTGACATCTGGCCTGTCGATACGGGTCCAGTTGCCATCAAGCTGGCACTCGCCGCGATGACGACGCAATTTTACGCTTTCGACATGGCCGTCGGGATCAAGCAACCAGCCAGAAACCAGGAGGCCACTGCCGTCGACGCGTAGGACATTATCAATGCCAGCGCGCACCGGAAGCGGCAAACCGGAAACGGTCTCAGTTCCGTCAAAGCGGTTGGCAGCCGAACGCATTCGAAGCAATATTTCTGTAGAACCTCTAACGCGCGGCAAAATTGCACGCACATGACTTGGCGTTTCCCGCGAACCGACAATCAGACGGCGATCATAGACTTCGGTGAAACGCCATCCGCGCCGTCCGCGAAAGAGCAAACGCTCAATATCGCTTGCTTCGACAGTTTCATTGGCAAGCAACAGTCCGGCAAAGCCAGAAGCTTGATCGTTCAAATCCGGGCGAGCAAACACCGATATCACACATTCCGCCAGAGACGACGCGCGTCCGCTGATGAAAAGCCGCGTCACTGATGGCGTGAGGTCTTGAGCCCAGCCTTGTACAAAGATTTCACCCTCATCACTGCCACCGATAAGCTCGACACATCCATCCGACCGCGCGCCCGCCTGTAGCAAGACGGTAATCGCCGCGAGCTTCTTTCGGCCTATGGGGCCGGAGATCAGGGCCTCCACAAGCCCGTCAATGACGGACGGGAGATTTGCCCCTGCCAGATCTGCGATCATGGCAATCAGATCGCCAACCGATGCGCCTCTATTGGCGAAAGTATAGCGCGTTACCTTTGCCTTATGCTGGAACATGATGGTTTTGAGCGAAGCCCGACGCAGTATGCCTGTAGGAAGAACTGCTACAAAACCATGGGTTCCTGCTGGCGAGGCATTTTTCAATGGCCAGCACACCAAGGTCGCCTTGAGGCTTAGGGCAGGGTCGCCATTGAGGAACACCGCCACGTGCTCCAGGTTGAAATTCCCTATGCCCATAACGAGCACCAGCGTATCGTCAACAGGGCAACCAACAACCATTTCGCCTTCCATGACAATGGAATGGTTTCCCGCTGGTTTGGCAGCGTTGGTTATCGGTAATATGTTCCTGTCATCGCGCAAGTGCATTACTCCCGAGTTCAGTGGAGTATCGTCAAGGAAACAAGGGCTCCCGCGGCAAAACCGACAAGAACAAAAAGCAGAAGGAACAGCGGCTTCACATCACCATTGGACCGCTTCTGCAGCGATTCAATACGCTTTTCCAAGCCTCCAACCACACCGTCAAGCCGCATCAAATGCACATCGAGTTCGGTCAGGCGATTATTTACGTCGCCCCGCATCGCTTCAATTGAACCGCCAATATCCGGACCTTCGACGGACGAATTACCACTATTGCCGTCAAGCACAGGTGCAGCACGTTGCAGAGACCTCTGGTTAACCTGCAGCTGGCGTTGCGCTGCCATCAGCATGTCGAGTTTGTCCAATATCCGCGTCATGGGCGCAGCGATAAGTGCCTCCGCCGCTTGTTCAGCCGGTTTGGGGACACGCAAAGCCTGTTCGACGCCTGAGGCACTGATAGCAACCACAACCAGTTCGGCCGCCCTTATCGAAGCAAATTGCGGCAACATGACATTGAAGGCGTGTGCGCCATCCCCGATGCCGCTTCGCTTCAAATCTGGGCGATCCTGATCAGCTGTTGCTTCGGCGATTGGTTTCCCATCCAGCAATACCCGGATGGTCACCCGCGCGGTGGGTGCAGATGGATCGAAGGCCCAGCCGTAAAGACGTCCATCGTCGACGGCGTCGACCCGGCCCTTCATCGGTTCTGTCTTCAGTGGTCGCGCATTATCTTGCACGGGTGCAGCAGGAGGCTGTGGTAAAGCCTGCGCTGGGACTTGTGTCGCTATAGACATGAACTTCCTTTCAGGCGGCTGCCACACGATCCGAGCGCAATGTCCCGATCAAGTCGAGATACTTCGCTGCCGATGTGGCAATGGTGTCGGGATGGCGTGCGCGACTGGAAAGCTGCTGACGCAGATCGCCGTCTTCCGCGATACGCCGGATAGCTGAAGCCAGGGCCATAGGATCGTTGGGAGTGACGGTCAGACCGTTTGCTTCGTCCTCGATTGCCTCGGCCATGCCTCCGATATTACTGGTAATCACCGGGCAATTGAGGCCCTGGGCTTCCTGGATGACCAAAGGCGCATTTTCCCACCAGATCGAAGGCATGATTGCACAATCAACAGAGGCAATGAGCTTGCCAATATCCTCGCGCCGATAGGCTCCACGTCGCTGGACGAAAGGGTACGTCTCGGCGAACAACCGGTCTATGTCAGCAATAAAGGTCTCACTTTGGAATGGCGCCGCGCCATGGACCCGCAACTCAAAGTCCAATCCTTCGGAAATCAGCTGCTTTGCTGCTTCAAGCAAAACCGTGGTGCCTTTCCACGGATTAAGGTTGCCGAAATAACCAAAGACCGGCTTGGGGCGGGCTGTCTCTGATGGTTTGACCGGCGCACGTTCGGGCTGTCCATTCGGTATCACGCTAATAAGATGTTCTGACAAACCCCAATCAACATAACGCTGCTTCAGAAACGCGCTTGGTGAAACAAAGCTGTCCACTGTGCTTAGCAGCGATTTCAAATGCCGCTCCCGTAAAACAAACTTGTCGAGCGCGATCTCTTTAAAGCAGCTATGGCAACGGTCAGGACTTGCGCCGTAGCAAAGTTCTTTGTTTGTGGTCCGAACCATCAGACCATCATGATGGCAGATTGGGTAATAATCATGCAGCGTCATGACGATACGGCAATCGGGAAGTGTGCGTCTGACGATGTGCGGAAATTCGGCACCGAGCAACAGCAGGTGATGCAGATGAACGACATCTGGCCGAAAATCGCGAAGCAGTTCCACAATATCCGGCACAATTCCATAAAGATCGACTTGGCTCATGAAGAAACGGTCGAAATGACCGGACCAAAGAAGAATTTCGTCGCCAGTGGTGCCGATACTCTGGAAACTGGTTCCAGGGCGAGCTTCACGGTGAATATGATTGGTTGCGCCCAAAAAAAGCGCGTCGCAGCCAGCCCTCTGATACGCCCGAAACAAATCGTGCGCAAAAATCTCCGTCCCGCCAGGATGGAGGGAGGGATGATTGTGGGCAGCAACGAGAACCTTCATCGGCGGATCCCGTCTTTTTCTGCAACAAACAGATCCTGATAATGATCCGACGAAACACCGCGCCAATGACCGAATGATTTAAGGACAGTGTTCAAACCGGCGCCAGTAATCGCTCGGTCCAGAAAGCCATCATCGAAACCCACAGCTGCAAGCGGCGGCAGTTCCGGTACGAACCAGCACGGTCCATTGTCATAGCGTTGAAACCCAAGCCGAGCGTCACGTTTCTTGGAAACATTTTCCTGTGCCACCTTGTCGACGACAAATGCGGTCATGAAGAGACGGCCACCAGGAGCAAGAAGGCGCTCGATTTCGCGCAAATAAGCGCTGACTTCTTCATCCGGCAGGTGGGTGACGATCGAGGTCATGATGATGAAATCGAACTGATTTCCATCGTAAGGAAGGACAAGCTCAAGGCCGTCGATCGCGCCTTTTGGATTGTACAGGTTATGCGCAATATCCACGTGGCGAAATTCGAAGTTTGAATAGATGGGGCTAAGTTTTTGATTGCACCATTCTATACCGCCAGCCACGGGATCAATACCGCAATAAGTGCCTTTTTCGTAGTCGAGATACTGCGTGAGCGGCACCGCCATGCGTCCGATGCCACATCCGATATCCAATATGCGGTCTGTTTTTTCCAGTCCGCCCTTTCGAATGAAATGGCCGAGAAATTCAGCGCCAACGGCCTGATAACTGCCGTCCCCAACAAATATGCTCTCAAGCTCGGGGGAGGGGAGAAACCGGTTCTTCAACACGGTCTCCATCAGCCATTCAACGTAATCATTATCATAGACCCGGACATGATCGGCTGGTGATTGTTTGAGTGCGATGACCTCGGTCAAGCGGCGCTCCTTTCCGACTTGTTACTAACAAAAGGTGTGACCGTATCCTCGTCAGTCTCGTCGAGATAACTCGTCATCAATTCTGAAATGTCGCGGTTCCAGCGCTGCGTATGCAGCCATGAATTGTACTGGCTGGCCAAGCCCCGCATATAATCAGAACTCCGGCGTATTGACCGGCGCTCGAAGTGGTAAAGTGCGACGTTCGGCTCATAGGCAATCTGGAATCCTATCTGGCGGATTTTAAGGCAAAGGTCGCTGTCCTCGTAATCGCCGATCACATAGTCTTCCGTAAAACCTCCAACGAGGTCGTAAATATCCTTTCGCGTAACGAGGCACGCGCCTGTTACACCTGGCACAAAGCGGGCGACCCGAGCTGGCGCATAGTCCCCCGGCATTCCTTTGTAAAAATGGTGATTGAGCCATACTCCGCGCTGATCCCGGGCGAAATAAAGGCCTGCATGTTGCAAAGAACCGTCTTCAAACAGCAATTTGGGTCCGACAGCGCCAAGTTTTTTCTGTTTGAATAGCGGATTGATAAGTTCATCCAGCCACCCCGCCTTGCAGGGAACGACATCCGAATTCAACATCACCAGTATCGTGCCATTGGCGAGGCTGGCGCCGGCGTTGCATGCCCGCGCATAACCGCCATTGCGGTTCATCGTTGCAAGCTTCATCGGCAGATCGTGAAGGATATGCAGTCCACCCAGCATGTGCTCGGTATCGTCCTGAATTTCAGGGGAATCGAGCACGAAAATGATTTCGGCGTTCTCGACGAGCCAGGGATCTGTTGCCATAGCGGAAAGTTGGAAACGCAGAAAATCGAGATTCCGGTACAAAGGAATAACAAGGGAAACCAACGGTGATTCCGGCATAATACCGTAATCCTTCACGTCGGCGATCTTGACCATTTTTCCTATCTTTTGCTCGACCTCCCGCAGGGCTGGCGCCAGAATTCTTTCAAAAACCTGCGCCTTGGCATGCTGTGGCGGGACAGCGCGTAATATACAGTTGCGCTGAGCACCAGCCTCAAAGGGCTGCATCTGTGGCACAAGTGCAGAGGTTGCACCCGAAATCAGCCGCATTTGGAACCGGGGCTGCAACAGCGGCCCAAGATTGTTGACCTGCGGAAGCCAGGCAGCAAAACCTGTCACGTCAGACCGTGATCCGTCCTCACCTTTTCCAGTTTTGCCTGGAAAACTGTAGAAGTTTGGCTTCAGTGGAAGGGCTGTTCCATCTTCGGTTACGTATTCGATACCGGCGAGCATTCCGGACGGATCGTTCGTCCAGCCTCCAACCAATAAGCCGCCATCCAGTGCCAGCGCCAGATCAATTTCGCCGGAAGGCTGAGTAGCAGATTTACCGATTTGACGGGCAGGGAGCGGAGCCCTTATCTGCATGTCGATTGCGGTCGCGATGCCGGCGCCAGGCACCTTTGCAAGATGGCGTACCAGAAAGGCGCGCAAACTTGCATCTCCCTGTTTTTTTCCCCACCATTTCTGGAAATCCGAGGCACTGGCAATGTCGGAGAGCTTGCGCACGGCAACGCCATTCTTGCCTGAAATAACCAGTCGAAACGATTGGGGAAGGGCGCGGGCGGATTCCACAAGCAGGTGGCATTGTTGCAGGCCCTTTTTGACCGCAGGGCCAATAACCAGCTTCACCGGCAGTGAAATGACTGAATTGCCGCTGATACCATATATGGCGGTAACAGCTCCAAGGTCCGGATTGAGACCGGTCTCCAGCAAATGGAGGCCATCAATTGGCTGTCCACAACTGCGCACTTCCCGCGGCTCGGGTGTAAGTGCCACTGTGACCTCGCGAGCGACGCCGGCAAAAATTGAGTTCTGCGAAAGGCGAAAGGCACTTCGCCACGTGCCGAGCAGGTTGTTGAGGAGTTTGACCTGTCCGCCCGAGCCGATATTGCTCAAAGCACGCTCTATATCAAAGGCACCCAGCTCGGAAGCTGGATAGAGCATTACTTCCTGGTCTGAGGTCGAATTGCCATTGGAAAGCCTCAGCGAAACGGGATCGGCCTTCGTCCGCATTGCCCAGAACATACGCTGACCGCCCGTTTCGAGCGGCATGCTGAGGCTGACGAGGGGCACCAAAGGATTTGATGCTTCGATAGTGCATTTTGTCAGCGCTTTGGAGGAAGCTGGAATATCCCATATTACAACAGCCACGTCGGCGCAAAGGCGCGAGATCGAAAGGTCCTGTGGGTAATCTTCAATTTCCGTTGAATGGTCTAGGTGCAACAAATTGCCCTTTCACTCACTGCGCAACGCGAGAAAAAAAGCGTGCCCTGTGGGAGACAGGGCACGCCATAAATCGATATTAATGAACGACGAAGAAATCGCCTGGGTTTGCGAGTACATCGTCAGCGTTCACACCAACCAGTGTGACAGAGTCGCCATTGCCGAGATCGACAACTACGTCACCACCAACCTGGGTAACATGGGAAGCCACATCGTCAGCCGAGTGGATATCCGTTCCATTAATGCCACTCGAAATCTGGAGATGATCCTGACCTGGAGTGAAATCGAGCACGACGTCGTTGCCGCCGCCGCCATTGAAGACAAACGTATCGCTGCCTGCACCACCGATGAGTGTATCATCGCCAGCACCGCCAGAAAGGATATCGTTTCCAGCACCGCCAGAAAGGATGTCATCACCTTGCCCGCCGAACAGAATGTCATTGCCTGCACCGCCGAGAAGAACATCGTCTCCACGACCGCCAAACAGAACATCGCTGCCGTCATTGCCGGTCAAGACGTCGTTGCCATTATCGCCGAACAGGATGTCACTACCGGCGCCACCGAAAATGGAGTCATTTCCGTTGCCGCCGAACAGGAGATCATCCCCATCATCGCCGAATATTGTGTCACTTCCGTTCCCACCAAAAACAACGTCATCACCGCCACGGGCGTGGATGAAGTCATCAAAACGGGAGCCAAACAAAACGTCGTCGTAGGCGCCGCCTTCTAAAGTGGCCATCTGCTTCTCCTTTGTTGTCCTGCATTGAGTTTATGCATTGCCGGAAAAATACCCCGGCGATCGAGTGCTTTGACGATTGTGCGCTGCACCAAATCGAAATGCAACATATGTTATGAATATAAATGTGGCAATCTATAGTAACAATTTATTACATGAATGTATTACGACATATTTATATTAGACTTATAATTGCGCTTTAAACTCAATATACTTTAGTTATGCATCCTTATTAGGCGTAAATTATTTTTAATTTTGAAGTATCCTCAAAAACATCAGCTGTACCAGCGCTTTCCGGCTAATCTTCCCTGAAGGCACGGTTGAAACTGTCGGTGATTGGGCCAGCGATGTAATCAATCGCTCGACGTGACTTGTGCACAATCAGGATTTCTGCAGGCATGCCTGGATAGAGCTTGATGGACGGATTGGCTGTCAGCGACTGGGGAGAAATTTCCGCCCGTGCCACAAAGTAGGCCGTTTCGCTTTTTTCATCGATAAGCTGGTCAGCGGCAACATAGGTCACCTTACCATCAAGCGGCGAAAGGGATCGTTGATTAAACGCCGTCAATTTGACCTGAACTGCAGAATTCACAGCAACGCCATCAATATCGCGTGGACTGATCTTCATTTCGACAACCATCGGCTCGTTTTCCGGAACAATATCAAGAATTGCTTCGCCGGCTGCAACAACACCGCCCGGTGTACGCAGACGAATATTGTCGACGATACCGGCCTGTGGCGAACGTATCTCGACCCGGCGCATGACATCTTTGGCAGCGACAATTCGCTCTTCGGTGTCAGCAAGATCAGTCTGGCTGGTGGTAATTTCACCTGCAATCTCTGATTGCACATCACTTTCAATGCCGGTCAGCGAAAACTCGGCACCTGCTTTGGCCTGTTCCGCTTTGGCCTTATCGCCGGCATATTCACCACGTTGGCCGGCAAGTTCGCTTAGCCGGGTATCGATCTCCGTAAGTTTGGATTTTTGGGCAAAACCCTTTTTGACCAAGCTGGCGATTGCATCGCGCTGTTCGGTGATAAGGGCAATCTGTCGATCTGTGGCTACGATCTGTGCCTCTGATGCCTTTGCCTGCTCGGTATATTGTTCAATGGTTTTTTGCTGAACATCGATGCGACTTGTCTTTTGGGACGAGCGCTTTTGGAAAAATATCTGCTCGGCTTTCATGGCATTTTGTGCCGTGACATCATCAGCTGCACCAAAATCTTTTGGAAACTCGATTTCAGTAGCGCCCGCCTGCTCCGCCCGCAGGCGAGCAAGCTTTGCGATCAATCCAACGCGGCGGCTTTGCAGAGATTGCAACTCCGAGCGGGCCTTTGTGTTGTCCAACCTTACCAGCGGCTGCCCAACTTTGACGACGTCGCCTTCCTGGACCAACAAGCGATCAAGGATACCACCTTCAAAATGACTGATGGTTTTACGCTTTGAATCAACGATTACCGTTCCAAGCGCAACAGCAGCGCTGCCAAGCTCAGCCGAGTAAGCCCAGCCAAAAAAACCACCAAATGCGATGGCTATCGTTGCAACACCGGCAATGATCAGCCTGCGTAGAGGGCTCTTTGCATCTTCCTGCTCGAGGTCGGTGACCCATTCAGGGCGAACCGTGCCAAATTTCGTAGGCAGATTGTCGCCGGTCGATGCGGCGCGCGGGGCAAGCAATTGGGAAACCCGTTTGGGCAGATTGATTTTGTCGGTCATGATGCAGTCGCTCTCTTAGGACCGGTCGGTGTTATCGAGGCAACAACATCCGTGCGCGGCCCGAACTGGGTAATACGGCCGTCCTCAAGGACGAGAAGCTTGTCCGCCACCTGCATAATCGTGGGTCTATGAGCTATCATGATCACGATCGCACCATCATCGCGCGCCTGTTCTATGGCCCGCATCAATGCTCTCTCGCCCACGGCATCAAGATTGGCATTGGGTTCATCCAACACGATAAGGCGAGGGCGGTTGTAAAGGCAGCGAGCGAGGCCAATCCGCTGGCGTTGACCACCTGACAGCGTTAAACGCCCGTCGCCCACAGGCGTATCATAACCCAGCGGCAGTCTTCCGATCATCTCATGAACATCTGCAAGCCTCGCGGCCTCCAGAACACGGTGGGGGTCACTGTCGCCCATGCGTGCGATGTTGTCCTTGATCGTTCCTTCAAGCAGCGCCACTGACTGCGGCAAGTAGCCGGCAATTTCGCCAAATGAGCCGCGCTCCCACAAATACACGTTGTTGCCATCGAGGAAGACGCCTCCTGACGTGGGCTTCACGATGCCGATCATCAGCCGGGCAAGCGTCGACTTGCCGGCAGCCGAAGGCCCGACAATACCGAGAACCTCTCCGGGTGAAAGAGCAAATGAGATGCCCTTGATAATTGGCATTTCGACACCAGGCGCGGCATAGACCAGCCTGTCCACGATAAGATCTCCATGGGGCCTGGGGGTCGGCATTGTTTGTCGCACTGCGAGATTCTGGGCCAGCAAGGATTGAATCCGCTGCCAGTTTCCAATTGCGTTTACCCATTGCCGCCAGGTCTCAACGACCTGATCAAACGGCATGAGAAGTCGTCCGACAATGATACTGGTGGCGATCATCGCGCCAGGCGAAATTTCTTGCTCCATGGCCAGCAATGTGCCGGCGCCGAGCGTTACCACCTGGATCATGAACCGTAATGTGCGAGTGATGGATGTCATGGCACGGCTGCGGCTGCCGCCAAGGTCAAGCAAATCCAGGGCATTCATCTGCAGGCCACGCCAGCGACGGGCCAAAGCAGGTAGCATACCCATGGCTTCAATCGCTTCAGCATGGCGCAATGTTGCACCGATCTTGGAGATTGCCTCGATATTCGCCTGATTGGCGTCTTTCACCAGATTGCGTGTCATCAAATCTGTCACGACACCGCAGCAGATCAGAATGATGACCGCCACAATACCAATAATGCCAAAGACGGGATGCAGCAAAAACAGGACTCCAAGAAAAATAGGAGACCAAGCTGCATCAAGCGGAGCACTTACCGCTGACGATGTCAGAAACGAACGCAACTCGGTCAAGTCACGCAGGGATTGCGTTGCTTTTGGAAGCCCCTGATCAACCGAGGCTTGTACCGCTGCGGTTAAAACCGGAAGGTTGAGCCGACGAACCAATGCGCTGCCCATTGCCTGAAATGAGAGAGCGCGGATGAACTCCAAAATACCGAAAACAATCAACGCGCCAATCGCAAGAATCGTTAGCATCAACAACGTATCTGTGCTGCGGCTGTTCAATACACGGTCATGAACCTGCAGCATATAAAGCGGTACTGTCAGCTGCAAAATGTTGATGCATGCACTGAGCAAAACAGCATAAAGCAGCCCCGCCAAGAATACCCGGCGGGCTTTGAAAATAAGGGTTTGAGGCGTGGGCACCGTAGGTGTCATCGCTTTTTTTCCAACATTGCTATTGCCATTCTCATTGATTTGACGAGTATCTACCATACACTTCTGCCTTGGAAATGACACAGCCGCGGTTTAGCTCCTACGACCTTGGTCTAAGGCCATAGACTAGTAAAGTAATACTGCGCAGAATGTGACAGAAAAAAGTTCTTACGGTGGGGAAATATTCGAAGGAGAACCGAAAACATACTTGTAACTTACTTCAAATTTTGAAGTAACCTTGATCATGGAGACCAAGATGATACAAAAACTTCTGCACGAAGAAGTGGAAGTCGAAACATCTATTGACGGCTATGATGCCGCCAATTTCCCCGAAATTACCGCAGAAAAACAGGGACATAGACATCCAGTTCATACAGTGGTTGTAACGCATTTTGAACTGGCAAGAATGATTGAGAGGGTCAATCGGAGGTTCGCGAGTCTGCTCAGGACAGAGATGACAAAACTCGGCGTTGAAGATGTTGGGCCAGCTCAGGCAATGGTTCTTCTTGCCATCGGCGACGTTGAACTTTCGGTTGGAGAACTACTGGACCGCGGCCATTATGTCGGCTCCAACATCTCCTATTACCTGAAGCAGCTTGCCGATGGTGGATATATCGACAGGGTAGCATCACAGCGCGACAAGCGATCCGCGAGGATTCGTTTGACTGAAAAAGGCGAACAGCTTTGCGCCAATTTGCGCGACGCTGGCGGTGCTTATAATCGGGTTCTTGCGCGGGATGATAGTGACCTGCGCAATCTAGAGATTGCATTTCAAACATTGCATCGGCTTGAACTGGTATGGGGTAATGCTGCACGTTACGGCATTTAACAATCAAGTGGTGTGCCGTAACGGTCGGAAAGGACTGAAATCATGCATGTGGCATTCGTGCACAGACGTGGCTTTGGTCAATTTTCTGCTCTGGCTGAAAATCTTGCTTCCAGTGGGCATGATGTCAGCCTCGTTTGTGAAACTGTAGACCGACGCCTCCCATCGGTCCGCGTAGTCAGACACAGGGCAGAACCCGGCCCTCGATCGGATACTCAGATGGCAAAACATCTGGGTATACCGGATCACCATGTTCGGATCGGGCACCGGGTTGCTGAAACATTTGAGGCCATGATACGTCATGACCAGCGACCAGACATTGTTGTCGGTCATATAGGCTGGGGCAGCATGATGTTTGTAAAAGACGTGCTGCCACAGGTACCTGCGATAGGATATTGCGAGTTTTTCTACAGGGCAGAGGGTGCTGATGTCGGATTTGCACCCGACGACTTACCCGACGCGGATACACGCAAGCGCTTGCGTCTGCGCAATATCGCCCAGCTCATCTCGCTCGAAGCCCTGGATGGCGGCATTAGCCCTACACAATGGCAAAAGAGCCTCTATCCCGCGTCTGCACAAAACCGCATCGCGGTCTGCCACGAAGGCGTTGACACTCAACGCTTTCGTCCAGACCGCAACGCCTCGCTGCGTCTTCCCGACGGGCGCGTTTTGCGGGCAGGGGATCCGCCGATCATCACATTCGTCGCCCGCGATCTGGAACCTTATCGCGGCTTCCCGCAAGCACTTGAAGCGGCATCGAAGGTTCTGGCCAAGAATTCCGACGCTCTTTTTATCTTTGTGGGCGGCGATGGCGTAAGCTATGGCAAGCCGCCGCCAGGTGGAGGTACATGGAAAGAGGTTATGCTGGCGCAGCACAATGTCCCGGCTGACCGAGTCTTGTTTACTGGTCCAATCTCACATGATCTTCTTCGTCAGCTGTATCAAATTTCCACAGCGCATATCTATTTAACCTACCCGTTCGTTCTCTCCTGGTCCGTGGTGGAGGCCATGGCCTGTGGCGCTCTGATCATTGGCTCGGACACTCCTCCGGTGCAGGAGATCATTCGATCGGGGAAAAATGGCTTACTTGTGCCGTTTTATGATACCGACGCTTTGGCCGACACCATTTTACGTGTTTTGCACAAGCCAGACGATTATATGCCATTGCGTATCGCTGCCCGCAGAACAGTCGAACATCGCTTCCAACTTGCGGATTGTCTGACACGTCAAAAAGCTTTGATTGGGTCAATTGCCAAGGCAGGTTGAGTATTTGACAATTGCTATCCCTGATACCCGCGGCTTTTCTGCCCTGAATCTCACCTGTGCTGGCCTCCGCATGTAGCTGCCCATAAATCAGTTCAAAAGCAGGTCTGTCTTTGTCAAAATCGCGTAACAGTGCTAACCATCGCGCATCTCGTAGGCAGGTATGGCAATGAACGAAGCCAAGATCGCAGAAATTGAAACCTGGCTGGACATGCAAGGGCTCTCCGGCACCAGCGAAACAGAACTTATGAATGGGTTTTGCCAGCGCTGTCTTGATGCTGGAATCCGGCTTGAGCGAGCAAATGCATTTGTCGACACGCTGCACCCCATCTACGAAGGCCGAGTTTTTCTATGGCGCAGGGAAGGGCAGGTCGAGCGCGCCATCATTGAATATGGTTCTTCGCAGGAGGGTGAAAGCGCAAGCAACTGGCAGACATCAACCTTTTACAGCATGTTGAATGCGGGCGACGATGAAATGCGCGTGCAGCTGGGACGGGAAAAAGACTTGGGATTCCCGCATTTGCTCACGCTCAAAGGCGAAGGCTGCACTGATTATCTCGCGCTCATAAATCGCTTCTCTTCTGAAGGCACTATCGGCGAAATGGATTGCTTTTATTCCTCCTGGTCTACCGATGACCCACAGGGTTTCCGTGCAGAGGATCTGGTGGCGATCCGTCGAATGGTGCGTGGACTGGGATTGGCCATAAAGTGCGCCTCGCTGACCCGTATCGTCCAGACCTTGGCCGATGTCTATCTAGGTCATGATGCCGCTAAGCGTGTCCTTGCCGGACGCATCAATCGAGGTGCCGCGGAGCGTATTGAAGCGGTCCTGTGGTATTCGGATCTGAGAGGCTACACACGCATTTCAGATACAGCATCGCCCGATGCAATCATTCCCATGCTGAATGATTATGCGGAAGCAGTCATATCCTCGATACACGAAACGGGCGGCGACGTACTCAAGCTTATGGGAGACGGTATTCTTGCAATCTTTACCAACGGCAACTCTGCTCAGGATTGTGCAGCAGCGCTAGAAGCTGAATATTTGCTACGCAAACGCCTTGTCACGCTTAATCAAGTTCGCCACGCGGATGGTGCTCCAGCAACCGATGTCTATCTTGGCCTTCACATCGGAGAGGTATTCTACGGTAATATTGGGAGTGATACGCGCCTCGACTTTACAGTTGTCGGTCCCGCGGTAAACGAAGTCAGTCGCATCGCATCAATGTGTCGCTCGGTTGACCAGGACATATTGATTTCCGATAGTTTTGCCGAAGCTTTGCCAAGCGAATTGCGAGATCAACTCGTCTCCGTCGGGCGTTATGCGTTGCGGGGAGTGGGACGTGCCCAGGAGCTCTTTACCCTTGATCGAGCCAGGTCTGGACGCCTGTAGTCATTTTCACAACCTATGCGCCTCCGCATTTGATTTGGCAACTTCGTAAATCTGACGCCATTATTGCGCCGCGTCGACTGTCAAACTGGGATTCCTGCTTTTGCCCACCGGTTATCATTTTTGTAGGGGTTCAGTCCTTCGAGCGATCCTACGGCGTTCATCCATATCAATCTGGGAGTAGGTGCATTTCATGGGCAACTCCTTGCAAGCGATAAGCCATTGTTATCTATTGCAAGTCGCACTTCATCCTTGAACCCACCCGCTAAAAGCAGAAAATCACGTAATAATAGTTATGGAACTACCATTATCCCTTGCGCACCAAGAAAACATCATAAAAGGGATAATTCGTTTATTTTCATAGTTTTAAACTTGCATAATATGCTATTATCCCTATTCTAAAGTTCATCGAACATTCTAGGGATAACATGATTAAATTCAAAACGTTATCATCAGAACAAATTCGCCAACAGGTTGATACAGCGCAGGTTTATGATGTTTATCGAACCAGCGCGAAAGACTATGAACAGCGGTTTTCTGGGTCTATGTCATGGAAGAAAAGCACCAATGACAAGACTTATCTTTACAAGAAGACCAATGGCATCTGGAAATCTTTGGGTCCAAAATCAGCCGCAACAGAATTGATACATAACCAGTTTCATTCGGGTCGCGACGACTCGAAGGATCGTATGTCGCGGTTGGCACAGCGTCTTGACCAGCTTGCGCCCGTGAACCGGGCTATGTCCCTGGGGCGCGTCCCGCTACTGACAGCCCGTATTATTCGGGCGCTCGACAAACTTGGCCTTATCGGGACAGCAGTCGACGTTGTTGGCACCAACGCCCTGTTCATCTACGAACGCATGGCTGCTGTTCATATCAGCAGCGGGCTATTGTCCACACAGGACGTCGACTTGTTGATGGATTCGCGTTTCAGTTTAAGGCTCATCGTTAAGGATTTCTCTAACAAAGGCCTAATCGGACTATTGCAGAAAATTGATCACTCTTTTCGCCCTCTTGCCAAAAATGGATACCGGGCGGCAAACCGTGATGGGTTTCTGGTTGACCTTATCAAGCCTATGCCAAAAGATATTCTCTCCTCCAACGAGAAAAACCGCTTCAGCGCCGATGCCGAAGATTTGCAGGCGATAGAGATTGAGGGGCTTTCTTGGCTGGTTAACAGTCCCAAAGCATCCGAGACAGTGATAGACGAACGAGGATATCCAGTCAGTTTCTCCTGTCCCGACCCTAGAGCCTTCGCACTCCACAAATTGTGGCTTTCACGTCGTTCGGATCGAGATGCACCCAAACGTTTGCGGGATGAGCAGCAGGCACGTGTCGTTGCCGAGCTTATCAATAAATACCTTGCCCACCTCTCCTTCCAATCGAGCGACCTACAGGCTTTACCATTTGCCCTACGCCAGCTTGCCTCGGAGTTCGACTCGGCTGCAGTTAAAAATGCACCTCCAAGCCTGACACCTGACTGGTAGCAAAAAAGAGCGCCGGACATGCCAGCGCTCTTTTTCTTTTAATTATATGCCGTCATGGGCGGGCAAGAACAAACCAGATTGCGATCGCCTGCAACATTGTCGATCCGGGAAACCGGTGGCCAATATTTCAGCAGATCCTCCGATTCTCCGCCGGGCAGACTTGCTACCTTGCGGCTATAGGGGTGCGACCAGTCATCAGCCAGAACATCGCCCGATGGATGCGGAGCGTTGACAAGTGGATTGTCATCTCTCGGCCACTCTCCGCTCGCAACTTTTGCAGCCTCACCCGCGATTGCGATCATCGCATCGCAGAAACGATCAATCTCGCGCTTCGATTCTGATTCCGTAGGTTCAACCATCAGCGTTCCAGCAATTGGCCAGGACATTGTGGGGGCGTGGAACCCATAATCAATCAGACGCTTGGCTATGTCTTCAACACCAATTCCGGCACTTTCCTTAAGTACCCGAGTATCAAGAATACACTCATGTGCCACGCGATCATTACGGCCCTTGAACAACACAGGGTAATAATCCTTCAATCGTTCAGCAATGTAATTGGCATTGAGAATCGCCATTTCGGTTGCGCGTTTCAAGCCTGCTCCACCCATCATACGGATATACATCCATGTGATTGGCAGAATTGATGCGCTGCCGAATGGTGCGGCGGAAACCGCATTGCCGGTGCCATTCATCACATGTCCAGGCAGGAATGGAGCCAGATGCTTCTTAACACCAATCGGGCCGACACCGGGTCCCCCGCCTCCATGCGGAATGCAGAAGGTCTTGTGCAGGTTCATGTGGCAGACATCCGCGCCAATATCACCGGGACGTGCAAGCCCAACGAGCGCGTTCAAATTGGCGCCATCAAAATAGACCTGACCGCCATGTTCATGAACGACAGCGCAAATATCTTTGACCCCCTCCTCGAATACGCCATGTGTTGACGGGTAGGTAATCATCAATGCGGCAAGATTGGCGCTGTGTAGTTCAGCCTTTGCTTTCAGATCATCGAGATCAATGTCGCCTGCCTCTTCGCAGGCAACAACGACCACCCGCATCCCCGCCATATGCGCACTGGCAGGATTGGTGCCATGGGCCGATTCAGGGATGAGGCAAATATCGCGATGATCATCGCCGCGATCCAAATGATAGCGACGGATTGCAAGAAGACCGGCATACTCGCCTTGGCTACCGGCATTTGGTTGCAGTGACACGGCATCAAAGCCTGTGATCTCTGAGAGCCAAGCTTCAAGATCATCGGTCAGCGACTTATAGCCCAGCGCATGATCTGCCGGTGCGAAAGGATGCACATTGGCAACGCTTTGCCAGCTTACGGGAAGCATTTCTGCTGCAGCGTTCAGCTTCATCGTGCAGGAACCGAGCGGAATCATTGCGCGGTCAAGCGCCAGATCCTTGTCGGCAAGCCGACGAAGGAAACGCATCATCTCCGTTTCCGAACGCTGCTGGTGGAATACAGCCTGGGTCATGAAACCTTCGGCAGATCGAGCGCTTGGCAACTTTGAGCCGGGATCATTCAGCACCTTGGCACCGAACAAACCGGCAAGCGCTACCAGATCCTCGTCCGTCGTTGTCTCATCTACAGTGATACCTAGTCTGTCCGCATCAATATGGCGGAGCAGTCGTTCGCCTTTTTCGGCGCTGACCGCAATAGCATCTGCTCTACCCGGAACGCTGACCGTGACCGTATCGAAGAATTGCGACCCACTTAATTCAAGGCCCACAGCCTCAAGTGCAGCCGCCAATCTTGCAGCCTTTGCGTGAACTTGGCTGGCAATAGCCTGAAGCCCCTGCGGACCATGCCAGATGGCATAGGATACCGCCATGTTCGCAAGCAGTGCCTGCGCTGTACAGATATTCGACGTAGCTTTGTCGCGGCGAATATGCTGCTCGCGTGTCTGCAATGCGAGACGGTATCCCGCCCTGCCTTTGCTATCGACCGATTGGCCGACCAGCCGACCTGGAATAAGCCGGGTTAGATTTTCAGTCACCGCGAGGTAAGCGGCATGGGGCCCACCATAACCTACGGGAACGCCAAAGCGCTGCATGGAACCTGCAGCAATGTCGGCACCCAGCGACGCAGGTGATGCAGTGACCGTCAGAGCAAGCGGATCGGCAACTGCAATAACAAGTACGCCTGCAGCCTTCGCAGCCTTGATAACAGCAGAGTGATCCCTGTAGACCCCGTAAGTATCCGGCCAAGGTACGATGACAGCGGCTGCAGTATTATCGATCTCGCCGCCATTGACCGTCATGCCCAGGGGTTCAGCACGAGTTCTGACCACGTCCAGGATTTGCGGATGAACATCTCCGGCAAGGACAATTCGCGTACGCTTTTCGCGGTGATGGCGATAGGCAATCCCTACGGCTTCCGCAACAGCGGTTGCCTCGTCAAGGAGCGACGCGGAAGCGACGGGCAGTCCTGTCAGCTCGGCCACCAGCGTCTGGAAGTGAAACAGGAGCTCAAGACGGCCTTGGCTGATTTCAGACTGATATGGCGTGTAGGCCGTATACCACGCCGGATTCTCAAAGAGGTTGCGTTGGATCACTGCCGGAACATGAGTACCGTGATATCCTTGGCCAATATAACTTTTGAAGGTCTTATTGTGGCCCATCTTGGCGGCCAGTTCGGCGAGTGCTTCGGCTTCATTAACCGCCTCTGGAATATCAAGGGGTTTTTCGAGCCGGATAGACTTTGGAACAGCCTGTGAAATCAACGTATCGAGTGAAGGAATACCAAGCGCAGCCAACATGGCGCGCGAGCCTTGCGTACTAGGGCCGATATGCCTGTCGGCAAATGGGAATATGCTCTTGTTCATGATGTTCAACCAATAATCGCTTTGTAACCGGCTTCATCAAGCAAGCCTGTCAATTGTTCAGTGTTGGAAAGCTTCATCTTCCAAAGCCAGCCATCGCCGGTAGCGGCAGAATTGATCAGGGCCGGATCACTTGCGGTCGCTTCGTTCACTTCTGTGACTTCACCATCCAGCGGCGCGTATACATCGGAGGCAGCCTTGACAGATTCAACAACAACAGCCGCATCACCTTTGGAAAGGCTGGTGCCGATATCGGGCAACTGAACAAAAACGAGATCGCCGAGCTGATCCTGTGCATGATCCGTAATACCGACCGTTGCGATATCGCCATCAACGCGTACCCATTCATGATCTTCGGTAAAGTAAGTGGTTGCCATTTGTATTATCCTTTGTGGTAGCGATGTGGCGTGAAGGGAAGTGGATGAATGTGGACCGGAATGCGATTTCCGCGCACTTCAGCAAAAATCGGCACCGTTGCGGCAAGAATGTCCTTATTGACGTATCCCATCGCCACCGGATGACCAGCGGAGGGACCGAACCCGCCCGAAGTGACAATGCCGACATGTTTTCCGTCCGCATCAATGAGGACGGTCTCAGAGCGAACCGGTTGGCGACCATCGGGTTTCAAGCCAACCCGCTTTCGCGCGCTACCCGAGGCAATCTTTTCGAGCAGAGCTTTGGCGCCGATAAACCCGGCCTTCTCACGGACAGCTTTTCCAATTGCCCAAGTAAGGCCTGCATCTACCGGGTTAAAGTCAGGGGTAATGTCGTGACCATGCAGACAAAGACCGGCTTCCAACCGAAGACTGTCACGGGCCGCAAGTCCGACCCAAGCCACTCTCTCGTCCTTGAAGAGCGTCTCTACAAGCTCAACGGCATCGGTCGCTGGCAATGCAATTTCGAAACCATCTTCACCCGTATAGCCTGAGCGACTCATGAACCAGCCCGGCTTCGGCTCAAAGCCATGCATGAAAGCTAGCTCGGTCCCCGAAATCCCTGCTTTATGCAGAACATCGGCTGCTTGCGGGCCTTGAATGGCCAGAAAAACATGGTCTAGCGCATCGATCTTGCAGTCAAAATCTTTTGCGACACCGCGCAGGTGCGCCTCGTCGGCCGCCGCATTGCCGGCATTGGCCACCACCATGTAACGAGCGGCACCCAAACGGGTTACGATAAGATCGTCGAGTATGCCTGCCTGCTCGTCGAGAAAAAATGTGTATTTGGATTGTCCCGGTTGCAATGCCCCTGCATCCAGCGGGCATGCACGTGACAAAAGCGCTGTTGCGCCTGGACCCGAAACATCGAACAATTGCATATGGGAAATGTCAAAAAGCCCGGCGTTTTCGCGCGCATGAAGATGTTCCTTCATCACCCCCAGCGGATAGGTGATAGGCATTGACCATCCGGCAAATCCACCAAAGCGCGCACCGGCAGCTTTATGCAGATCATCAAGTGGTAGTGATTTTAGTTGTTCTTCTTCGTTGCCCATTACTTCTCCAGAGTCGCGCAAAGACCTCCGCCACAACGACGGAATGTTTCTTTGCCCCTCTGTCGGAAGCCTGAGAGACTCGCACAGCCGTTACGGGACCTTGGTCCCAGCTGAACTTACACCTTCGGCGCGAGGTTTCCCCCGACTTTCCAGAGTTGCCTTACCCGTTTGCGGTTCTTGATACCTGAGAGATTTCGGGCGATTTCCCCTTCGGTGGCTCTGCACATCACTGCACAGAACACTCTCCCGCAAACTGACAGGGCCTTATGATTCTTCAATCCCAAGGCCCTCGACAAGCCCGGACCATAGCCTAGCGCAACGACCCTGTCATCCGCACAAATGGCAAATTTGGCGCTTAATGAACAAAATTTGTCGAAGTGGGGATATTTGCCGCACGCTTCAACGCCATGACTCCGAGCGTCTGCCCCCTACCCTTCACGGCATGCATTCCAAGAAATTCCGGCTGAATATCGCCTTCGAACTCCACTCGCTTTGCGAGATCTCCGGAAATCAATACTGGTGCATCAAGTGTCCGACAAAGCGTTTCCAGCCGCGCTGTGGTGTTCACCGTGTCACCAAAATAGGTAATCTTGTGATGATCGACCCCTATTTCCGCAGTAATGATGGGACCACCGTGAAGGGCTGCGCGAAGTTGTGGAACACGTCCAAAATTTTTCAGCCACTTTTCCCGGTCTGCCTCAATGGAATCGAGAATAGCGAAGACGCATTTTACGCTATTGCCATTCTTGGTGCCTCTCGCCATTGGCCAAGTAATAATGGCGGCATCGCCAATATAATCGTCAATGGTCCCCCTATATCTGCGTACTGGCTCGGCAAAGGCTGCGAACAACGCTCCAAGGAACTGCTGGGCCCGCAGATCGCCAAATTCCTGGGCAAAGGAAGTCGACCCAACCAGATCGATAAATAGGAATACCCGCTCCTCTTCGATGGGCTTGCGGTAACGCCCGATAAGAAGACTTGAAAAGACGTCACGCCCCAACAATTCGCGTACCCGCGCAACGAAACTGACGACGAGCGAAACACCCAGCGCGGCGAACATGGCGCTAGCGGGCAAAATTGCGATTTCACGCCAGGATTCGTAAGTTTGGTAACCTATAAATCCCAACAGGAGCCGACATAATGCGGAGCCTACATACATCAAAATGTATGTAACGATGAGCATGGCAATCAGATAAAGGGGGGTCGAAAGCGCGGCAATTCTTGCATAGAGTCGAGGAAACAATGCCCCACGCTCGAGTGCGATAATGGGTACGCAAGTAAAAAGCGCAAAAACGGAACCTACAATTGACGGCTCTCCGTAAAAGGCCCAGCTAAAAAGTGCGCCGCTTATGGAAACGACGCACAGAATGAATATCCAAAATCCTCCGGAGTATCTGTTCATGTCTGCTCGCTCCGCAGCAGAAGTAAGTTGGGCGGATTGATCAACATGCACATCTCCGGATAACCGTTTGACCTTATGTAGACGCTTTTGCTCGCTGTCCAAGATGAGTTGAAGAATTTATTTCACGCAATCTTGACGTGCGCTATGTCACGTATCATATTCTGTTACATGAAAAGAAATAGTCGTCTTTCCGCTGTCCTTCACGTCATTCTCCACATGGCAGAGCGCGCCAAACCCATGACATCGGAGGAATTGGCCAAACATATGCATACAAATGCCGTTGTCGTCCGCCGGACAATGGCGGGATTGCGAGATGCCGGATTTGTGCGATCCGAGAAGGGCCATGGTGGTGGCTGGATTATCGCACGCGACCTCAATACTTTAACTCTTCGCGACATTTACAACGCGCTTGGCTCCCCTGACTTTTTTGCTTTGGGCAATAGAGCCGACGCACCCGATTGCCTTGTGGAACAGTCGGTCAATCATGCGCTCGACACTGCATTTCAAGAAGCCGAAGCCCTTATCATTGAACGGCTCGGCACGATAACACTCGCCGATCTCGCCGCCGATTTTCACCGGCGTTTTGATGCGATCAGAAAGGAGAGAAAATCCCATGACCTATGACGTTATTGTTGTTGGGGGAAGTTATTCCGGTCTTGCAGCAGCGTTGCAAGTCGCCCGTTCACGTCGCAATGTACTTGTTGTGGACGCAGGCGAGCGCCGCAACCGATTTGCTGAAACCTCTCACGGATTCCTGACACAAGACGGCAGTTCGGCTGTACAGATTGCGCATGTCGGGCGCGAGCAGCTATTGGCTTATCCGAATGTCACCTGGGTTGATGCCCGTGCGGAAAATGCCGAAGGTATCCTCGATGCCTTCACTGTCAGCACCTCATCCGGAGCAAATTACAAGGGTCGGCGTCTTATTCTGGCAATAGGTGTCACGGACATATTGCCAACAATACCCGGTCTTCGCGAACGGTGGGGCAAGAGCGTTTTTCATTGTCCCTATTGCCACGGTTATGAAGCAGGTGGCGGCGATATCGGCGTGTTGGCGACAAGTTCCTTGTCTGCCCATCAAGCTTTAATGCTTGCCGACTGGGGCAATACCAAGCTTTTTGTCAACAACATGTTTGAGCCTAGTGACGACCAATTGGGGGCTCTGGCTGCGCGTAATGTGACGCTCGATTATGGGACGATTGCCGCCATATCGGGCGAAGAGGCACAGCCGATTGTAGAGTTTTCTGATGGTCGTGCCCTATCGCTTACCGGATTGTTTACTCTTTCGCGCACCGTTGTCACTGGTCCACTCCCGCAACAATTGAAGTGCGTGCTGGAAGATGGACCGCTCGGAACATTCATTCAAACGGACGCAAGCAAACTAACGTCGGTTCCTGGTGTCTATGCCTGCGGTGATACAGCCCTTATGGCCGGTTCGGTCTCCTTTGCCGTGGGCGACGGCGCTAGGGCGGGGGTTTCAGCACATCAATCGCTAATATTTCCCAGCCCAATGCACTGATTTACATCGGCTGCGTCTCGGTTCGAGCTTGCCGATAGGACACCAGTACCAGCGCACCGATGAAGGTTCCCGTCATCAACAGAACGATGGTCGGCGCCGGCGCGCTGTCAATGAAGAAAGCAAAATAAGTACCGAAGAAAGAGGCCAATACCGCAACGACGACGGAGACGAGAAGCATTTTACTGAATGTCCGGGTAAGCAAAAAAGCAATTGCTCCCGGCGCGATCAACATGGCAATTGCTAATATGATGCCAACAGCTTTTAGAGCGCCCACAATCATTAGGGAAATCAGGCAAAGCAGCCCATAATGCAGTAATCCCACACGTAATCCAACTGCGCGGGCTTGCACCGTATCAAATGCGTGAAGCAAGAAATCGCGCCATTTAAACACGATAGTTCCGGCTGTGATCGTTGCGATGATCGCCGTCTGGGCGATATCGCTCCAGCTGATACCGAGCATGTCACCAAACAATATATGGTCGAGGTGAACGTCTGACTGGATTTTCACATATAGCACGAGACCAAGGCCGAACATGCCGGAAAAAACGACGCCCATAACTGTGTCCTGCTTGATACGGCTGTTTTCCTTCAAAAACCCGGTGGCAATTGCGCAGAACATGCCTGCCACAAAGGCTCCAACCGCATAGGGCAAACCAACAATATAGGCGATGACTACTCCTGGAAAAACAGCGTGCGAAATGGCGTCGCCCATCAGCGACCAGCCCTTTAGCACCATGAAACAGGAGAGCAAAGCTGTCGGAATTGCTACGAGTACTGAGATGATCAACGCATTGATCATGAATTCGAACTGAAAGGGCAAAAGCAGGGTTTCAAAGACGCTCATAATGCGACCTCCTGCATTTCTGCAGCGCGGCGCCGGGCCGCGATCAGTCCATGTTTGGGCGCGAAGATAAAAGCGACCAGAAAAATAAGCGTCTGCAACAGGACAATAATTCCGCCGGTAGCCCCGTCGAGAAAATAGCTAATATAGGCACCGGCAAAGCTTGTCATTGCACCGATGACAACAGCGATGACGAGCAGCCGCGGAAATCGATCCGTTAAAAGATAAGCGGTGGCGCCGGGCGTCACGACCATGCAAATAACCAGAAATGCGCCGACTGTCTGTAAAGCTGCCACGGTCGACGCCGATAAAAGCGTAAAGAACATGATTTTGAGCGCCGTTGGATTGAGACCGATAGAGCGTGCATGACTCTCATCGAAAAAAACAACCATGAGATCTTTCCATTTTACCAGCAGAATAGCCAGCGAAACGAAACCGATAATGGCAAGTTGGAGTGTGTCTTCCGGTGTAATCGCCAGGATATTCCCCAGAACAATTGTCTGGATATTCACGGACGTCGGAGAGAGTGACACCATGAACAGGCCGAGACCAAAAAAGGATGAGAAGATCAAACCGATGATGGCATCTTCCTTGAGCTTCGTACGCTGGTTGAGAAACAACATCGCAGCGGCGGCCAGTCCTCCCGAAAAGAATGCACCAATTGAGAAAGGCAGCCCAAGCATATAGGCACCAGCCACACCCGGAACGATGGAATGCGAAAGCGCATCCCCGATAAGAGACCAACCTTTCAGCATGAGATAGGCCGACAGGAAGGCGCAGACACCGCCCACCAACGCCGAAACCCACATGGCATTGATCATATATTGATAAGAGAACGGTTCGAGCAGCAATGTCATCTAACGTGGTCCATTGCTTTTGGGATTTACGGTATTGTCGTAGAGCACGAAGGGCCGCTCATCATCGGTAATCACGCCGACAGGACGTCCTTCACCTGCGTGCGGTGCATCAAGCTTGAAATGACGCAGCACTCCGCCGAATGTCCGTTCCAGATTTTTCTGTGTGAATGTCTCGGCTGTCGGACCATAAGCAAGTACGGTGCGATTGAGTAGAACAGTGCGGTCACAGAACTCCGGTACGCTACCAAGATTATGCGTTGAAACCAAAATTACCCGCTCCTCGTCGCGCAGGGCACGCAGCAATATGATAATCGCCTCTTCCGTTTTCACATCCACGCCGGTGAATGGCTCATCCAGCAAAATGACCCGTCCATCTTGTGCTAATGCGCGGGCAAGAAATACCCGTTTCTTTTGGCCACCCGAAAGCTCGCCAATTTGGCGTTTGCGAAAATCGGTCATTCCCACGCGCGCGAGGGCATCCGATACTGCCTGCCGATCTGCAGCCTTGGCGATACGCATCATGCCCATGTGGCCATAACGGCCCATCATGACAACATCTTCCACCAAGACCGGAAAATTCCAGTCTATATCCTCGCTTTGAGGAACGTAGGCAACAAGGTTCTTTTTCAAGGCTTCATTTACTGACTGGCGAAGAACTGAAATCGTTCCTTCGGAAGCCTTTATAAAACCCATGATTGCCTTGAAAAGCGTTGACTTGCCGGAACCATTAACTCCCACTAGCGCAGTGATAGTGCCTGTAGGGATTTCAAACGTCGCATCGCGCAACGCCGTATGACCGTTGCGATAGATTACCGTAGCGCCCTTTACCGAAATGCCCCCACCCGCGTCAGACGACGCGGGTGAATATCTGTGAGCCGATTGAAACGATTGGGCGTTCATTGCGTGATACCTTTGGCAAGGCCTTCCGCAACCCGGCTGGATGTGACGCGCAAGAGATCTATGTAGGTTGGGACTTCACCACTCGCGTCGGTAAGCGAGTCCACATAAAGAACGCCGCCATAACTTGCGCCAGTTTCCCGTGCGACCTGCTTGGCAGGATCAGCCGAGATCGTGCTTTCCGAGAAGACCACGCCGATCTTGTTCGCCCGGACCGCATCAATCACTTTGCGTACTTGTTGAGGCGTGCCTTGCTGATCTGCATTGATAGGCCAGAGATAAACTTCTTTCAGATCAAAATCGCGAGCCAGATAGGAGAACGCGCCCTCGCTGGACACCAACCAGCGCCTTTCTGCTGGAATGGCTGCAAGCTCGTCCTTAATCGGATCAATCGCTGCCTTGATTTGTCCCTTGTAGGTCTCGGCGTTTGCCTCATAGGTTTCAGCATTAGCCGGATCATATTTTACAAAAGCGTCGCGGATATTATCAACGTAAATCAGCGCCGCTGTCGGGGACATCCAGGCATGCGGATTTGGTTTACCCGTATAGGGCCCTTCAGCAATGCCCATCGGCACCACACCCTGCGAAACAACGACTCCTGGAACGTCTTTTAAATTGGCAAAGAACTTTTCAAACCAGAGCTCGAGATTGAGGCCATTCCATAAAATAAGTTGGGCACCCTGCGCTTTCTGGATATCGCCAGGCGTTGGCTGATAATTATGAATCTCCGCGCCTGGCTTGGTAATAGATTCAACAATCGCCGCATCACCAGCAACATTGCGCGCAATGTCGGCAATAACCGTAAATGTGGTCACCGCCTTGAATTTGTCCTGTGCCGCTGCGGGGATGATCGTCAAAATCATTCCCAAGACCGCGCCCATTATTCCGGTCAACACGGATCGCCTCACTCCATCCAGCATAGCCTCTCCTTATTGCAATTGAGTTGCAACTGCATCCTTAGCGAGGATCATCAATTATTGCAAGTGCGAATGATTTGCAAAAAGACCTGGCAGTATCTGTCAGGAATGAATTGTGAGCAGCTCGTGCAACTTTGACAGAAAATGCTGGCATTGATATCTGTTCGCTCATGCAGCCGCTGATCCCTACCTGACATTTCGCCAATTTAAGGACTGTGACGATGGCCGACACCGCTGCGCCGAACAATGGCGTTTCATCTTTAGCAATCGAAGCGCATGGCCTAACCAAAAATTTTGGCAATGTCCGCGCCGTGGACGGTATTGATCTTACCGTCCCGCGCGGCATGATCTTTGGCATCCTCGGACCAAATGGTGCTGGCAAGACCACCTTGTTACGCATGCTGGCGACGTTGCTGCCGGCAGATGCGGGATCGGCAAAGGTGCTGGGTTTTGATTTGAAGGACTCGCCTCACGAGGTGCGCGGATCGATTGCCATGACCGGTCAATTTGCCTCGCTTGACGAAGATCTGACGGGACGTGAGAATCTGATCTTGCTGGCAAGACTATGGGGTTTCCGCGGACGCAACGCCAAGAAACGTGCCGATGATTTGCTAACAGCTTTCGACCTGATGGATGCGGCTACCAAGCAGGTAAAGGATTATTCTGGAGGTATGCGCCGAAGGCTGGACATCGCCGCGTCGCTTGTTGTTACTCCCGGGGTTCTTTTTCTCGATGAACCAACAACCGGTCTCGACCCGATGGCACGCAAGAGTGTTTGGCGTATGATCCGCTCTCTTTCCGAGGCGGGCGTTACGATACTTTTGACCACGCAGTATCTTGAGGAAGCTGACCAGCTCGCCGCTCGCATCGCTGTCATCAATCATGGCAAAAAGATCGCCGAGGGCACCAGCCGCGAATTGAAAGCTGCAACTGGCTCCGGCTTTCTGCACCTGACATTGGTTGAGCATTCACGCATTGACGAAGCGGAGCAGGTGCTTGAAGAAATAACAGGTAACAAGCCCCAGCGAAGCTCGGAAGGTGCGGCCTTATCATTGATGATTGATACGCCTCAAAATGCCAATCGTGCTCTGGCCGCTTTAATAAAAGCCGACATCGAACTTGCTGATTTCTCTATGGGTGCGCCAAGCCTTGACGAAGTGTTTTTCGCTCTGACTGGCCAGATTACCGAGCCTCAGATTACTGACGGAGAAGCGTGATGGACGATAATAAGGCAACGGTTGCACTTATCCATGCTGCCCGCCCTCCTCAACCTTCAGCATTTTCCAATGCGCTTGTGTTTGGCTGGCGGGCAGTATTGAAATTTAAACATGTCCCTGAGCAGCTCTTTGATCTGGTGATGACGCCGATCATGTTCACCCTGCTCTTCACCTTCGTCTTCGGCGGCGCGCTCTCAGGGTCAACATCAGCCTATTTGCAGTATTTTTTGCCAGGCATCCTTGTACAGACCGTGGTGTTCAATTCAATGTACTCGGGAATGGGTCTGAGTACAGATCTTGGCAAGGGTCTGTTTGACAGGTTTCGTTCATTGCCAATCTGGTCTCTCTCGCCTTTCGCCGGTCTGATGGTCGGCGATATCCTGCGCCATCTCATCGCGTCCCTGCTTATTCTGATAATAGGGATTATTCTTGGCTATCGGCCGGAAGCTGGGATTATAGGTATCGTCGAGGCTTTGCTGTTGCTTATTGTTATAGGTTTTGGCTTTGGCTGGATATTTCTGGTGCTGGGATTGGTCATGCGTACGCCCAATACCGTCATGACAATGGCGTTCACCGGCATCATGCCGTTGGTTTTCGCATCGAACATCATGGTTGATCCAGCAACAATGCCCAGTCTGCTTAGGGCATTCGTCGAGGTCAATCCTGTATCGTTGATGACGACAGCTATGCGCGGTCTTATGGCTGGCAATGCGACAATGGTTCAAATTGGCGCAGCATTGATCGCGCCTGTTCTATTGACCATCACACTCGCGCCGCTCACGCTTTGGCTCTATCGCCGTAAATAAACAGGCCAAAACAATCCGAGTGATTGAAATAGGGAGCCGAATGTGAACATTCGGCTCCCTATCCTATCACTACCGACAGTACTGTCCGCCTATGTAAGTTTCTTACTCGCCGTAAGGAACCCATATATTTTTGACTTGTACAGCCCGGCGCAAATATTCCTTGCCTTGCGCCTTGCCGCCCAGCCAGTCGCGCTGACGGCCATTGCTGACCCATGTGGTCTTCAAATTTCCACATGAGGCTCGCTCCACCATGGCACTGCCTTCCTTGGAGCCGATATACCAGATCGCATCAACTTCATCATGTTCGGCCAAAGTTTTGGCAAGAACATCGCTTTCACCCGTGATGATATTAATCACTCCGCCGGGCACGTCGGATGTGTCGAGCACCTGATACAGATTGGTTGCAAGCAGTGGATGGCGAGCAGACGGCACGACCACCACACGATTGCCCATCGAAATGGCCGGAAGCACCAGCGAAACAAAGGACAGAAGCGGGTTTTCATCCGGGCAAACTATACCGACAATGCCAAAGGGCTCATTCATAGCCAGCGTCACATGGCGTGACTTGGTCGCGTGGACAGCACCATCATACTTGTCGGCCTGTGCAGCATAATAGAAGATGCGTCGCAGCGCCGTATCAAACTCTTCTGACGCCGCCTTGGCCGACACGCCGGTGCTTTCGACCAAAAGTGCTTCGAATTCCGCACGGCGGGCATCAAGATTTTCGCCAAGATAATAAAGCACCTGAGCGCGGTTGTGTGCAGTTGCACTTCCCCAGCCTCCAGCTTTAGTTGCCGCTTCTACCGCATTACGAATGTCTTTCCGATTGCCGATACCGGCATGGCCGATGATCTGACCGCCTTTGCCAAGGACGGAATAGGAGTAGCCTCCATCCGGCCGAGCTTGTTTGCCGCCGATATAGTTCTTGGCCGTACGGTCAATGGATCCACCCTGAGCAACCTTTGCATCTCCGTCCGGGGCCGCCGATAGTTTCAAAGACTGTTCGGCCTTTGCCAGCGGCAAGCGCTTTTCCCAATCAGCGGTGAGATATTCATAAAGACCTTCGCGACCACCTTCCCTACCAAAGCCGGATTCGCGATAGCCGCCAAAGCCTGCGCCGGCATCGAGAAGATTGGTTGAGTTGATCCAGACAACACCAGCTTTCACCCGTGCAGCCATATCAAGGGCCAAGTTTATATTCTCTGACCAGATTGAAGCGGCAAGCCCGTATTTTGTATTGTTCGCCAAGGCAATTGCCTCGTCGGGTGTACGGAAAGTAGTCGTCGTCGCGACAGGACCAAATATTTCGACTTCGCAGACAGTCGACGCCGGATCCACATCTGTAAAGAAAGCTGGAGCAAAGAAATTACCTTTGGCCGGGAGTTTCACGGGCGCTTGCCAAAGTGTGCCCCCTTCCGTCTTGCCCTTTTCAACAAGCGACGTCACGCGTTTCAACTGACCTGGCGAAACCAAAGCACCGATATCCATTGTCTTGTCGAGTGGATCTCCAACACGCAGCGTTTCCATGCGTTTGCGCAGCTTGTTGTAAAAGCGCTCGGCAACACCTTCCTGCACAAGAATACGGGATCCAGCGCAGCACACCTCACCTTGATTGAACCAGATTGCATCAACAACCCCTTCAATGGCGCCGTCAATATCCGCATCTTCAAAAACAATGAAGGGCGACTTGCCACCGAGTTCCAAGGAGAGCTTTTTTTCCGATCCGGCAATCTGCTCGCGGATGATCCGGCCAACCTCGGTGGAGCCGGTAAATGCTACCTTGTCCACATCCTTATGGCCGCAAATAGCAGCACCAGTTGTGCCATCGCCATGAACAATATTCACCACACCCGCAGGCAGACCCACCTCATGGCAGATCTCCGCGAAAGCGATAGCCGTTAACGGCGTCAGTTCGGCAGGTTTAAGGACAACGGTGTTACCGGCAGCAAGTGCCGGAGCGACCTTCCATGCCAGCATAAGCAAGGGAAAGTTCCATGGAATGACCTGACCGCAAACCCCGACCGGAGAATATCCTTCGAATTCTGTCTCGACCATTTCTGCCCAACCGGCATGATGATAGAAATGACGGGCGACAAGCGGAATATCAATATCCCGCGTCTCCCGGATAGGCTTGCCATTATCCATTGTTTCCAACACGGAGAAAAAGCGCTCACGCTTTTGTATATGCCGTGCAATGGCGTAAAGATATTTGGCCCGCTCATGTCCGGGCAATACCGACCATTTTCCGAATGCTGCGCGAGCAGCCTTTACCGCCGCATCCACATCAGTAGTAGTGCCGTGCACCACTTTTCCCAACGGAGAACCGTTTGCAGGGTTCATAACGGCAATCAGATCGCGACCTTCAATGCTGGTGAACTTACCATTGATGAAATGTCCGAAACCTTGGTTATTGGCATCGAGCCAGGCTTGAACGTCAGTATTACTTTCCGGTGCCGGGCCATATTCCATGGTGCGAAGAATATCCTTGATCTGTCCCATGTTTGATTCCTTAAGCGAGTGCATGGCGCGACGATGCGGCGTAGCGGCCCGTCACATAATGTTCGAGTTGCCGTTCGATATCTCCAAGCATTGAGCTGGCACCAAGGCGGAAAAGATCCGGCTGCAGCCAGGGCAGGCCCAATTCCTCCTTCATCAGGATCAGCCAATTCATGGCGTCCTTGGCAGTCTTCATACCGCCGGCGGGCTTGAATCCAACGATCTGGCCCGAATATTCGCCAAAATCACGCAAGGCACGCAACATGATCAAACTGACAGGCAAAGTTGCATTGACATCTTCCTTGCCTGTGGATGTCTTAATGAAATCGGCACCAGCCTGCATTGCGACCATGGAAGCACGATAAACATTGCGTAGCGTATTGAGGTCGCCAGTTGCGAGAATTGCTTTCAAATGCGCATCGCCAGAGGCTTCGCGCATCTGCACGATCTCGTCGTAGAGCGCTTCCCAATTCTGCGTAAGAACCTGCTCGCGATTGATAACAATATCAATTTCCTTGGCACCCTCGCCTACCGCATATTTGATTTCGGCAAGGCGCTGCGGCAATGGCGTCAAGCCAGCGGGAAAGCCGGTCGCAACCGATGCAACAGGAATGTTCGTTCCGCGCAAGGCCTTAACAGCGTGCCCAACCATAGTAGGATAAACGCACACCGCGCCCGTCGTAATATTGGCATCGCCAAGGCCAAGCGCTTCAAGTATGTCTATGCGAACCGGACGTTTTGCCTTCGCGCAAAGCCGCTGAACACGCCCTGCCGTGTCGTCACCTGCCAGTGTGGTGAGGTCAATACATGTGATCGCTTTTACCAGCCAAGCAGCCTGATATTCCTTCTTTACGGTCCGGCGTGTCGTCAGAGTGGCAGCACGGCGTTCCGTGGCAGAACGGTTGACAGCAATATCCTCAAACCACTCAGGTTTCAGTTCAGTGCCGGTGTTGCGCGCATGAGCTTTCTGCACGGCTAAGTGCGTGCCCTTGGCAACCGATAAGTCTTGCGTGTTCATCCACGACCCTTCCTGTGATCTATGAAGCGATTGAGCAAAATAGCTGCAACTATGATGAGTCCGGTGACGGTCATCTGATAGAACGAGCCCAATCCCAGAAGATTGAATATGTTTCTAAGAACTTGAAGCAACATTACGGCAAAGAATGTGCCGAGAACACCACCGCGACCGCCAAAAAGGCTTGTACCGCCAAGGACAACCGCTGCGATGGCGTCAAGCTCCAGGCCTTGCGCTGCTGTTGGCTGACCGATGCGCAAACGCGATGTCAAAAGAATTCCACCGAGAGCCGCCATGAAGCCGGAAACAGCAAAGACGGCCGTGACAATCAAGCGGGTGGGTAGACCGGAAAGACGGGCAGCTTCCGGATTGCCACCTGTCGCAAACACATACTCACCAAAGACTGTAAGCCGCAGCACAAGCCCTGCCACAATGCAAAGGCCTATAAAGATCAGCCCCATGGACGAAATGGCAAAGCCGGGAAAGATTGGCACCATCGTTGAGCCGATGGCGGCAAAACCTTGCGGCAGCCCGCTGACTGGCACGCCATCGGTCAGAAGATAGGTAATGCCCCGGAAAGAGACGAGGCCGGCCAAAGTTACAATGAAGCTCGGCACTTGTGCCAGAGCGCTCGTCGCACCCATGGCTGCGCCACAGGCTGTTCCCGCCAAAACCGTTATTGCAACTGCGATGAATGGATCGAAACCGTTGGACATTAGTACTGCCACCAGCATACCGCACAGTGCTACAATGCTGCCCACAGACAAATCAATATTCCCTGTGAGAATGACAAAGGTCATCCCAATGGCAACGACGCCTACCACGGCTGCCTGTTGGAAGAGGTTGGCTATGTTTGCGAAAGTCAGAAAATTATCAGACAACGTTGTCGCGATCGCTACCACCGCCAAAAAGATGACAATGAAATTATACTCGATACCGAGATCAATGGCCCGTTTACCCAACCCCGGCGAAGGCAGCTGAGCGGCGGATATTGCTGTTTTAGACATGGTGTTCACCCAATATTGTAGCCCGCAGAATTGTATCGCGGTCGGTGATGGACGGATCATATCGTCCAATATTGCGGCCCTCATGGAAGACCCAGATTGCATCGCAGGCAGCATAGAGTTCTTCGAGTTCGCTGCTGGCAACAATTACCGCTGCGCCATCTTCTGCCAATTTATCCACCAGATTATAGAGATCGGCTTTCGCCCCAATATCTAGACCACGGCTTGGCTCATCCAGCAGAAGTACACGGGCGCCATTGATGATCCACTTCGCCAGGACAATTTTCTGCTGATTGCCACCGGAAAGCTGCACCACAGCCTGTTCCGGCTTGCCATACTTGGTGGAAAGACTTTGAAGGACCGGTGTTGCCTTCTGTTTTTGGAGCGAATGGCGCGTCAACCAGCTCTGGCGCATGGAAGGTAACGTCGCGTTTTTGTAGATGGGCGCGTGTAGTATCAAACCCTCGGTCTTGCGGTTCTCCGGTACGAGGCCCAAACCACATCGAATAGAGTCTGCCGGATGACGTGGATGGAAGTTCTTGTCTTCCAGCAATATCTCACCTTCGAAATGGTGCGCTCCAAACAAAGCTTTCAGAAACGACGTGCGGCCTGATCCGTTAAGTCCGGTAAGGCCGACAACTTCACCCCAGCGCACATCAAGTCCAGAAATATTGAGACCCTCTGCACCACGCAGCCTGTTGACTTTCAACGCTACCTTGCCTGTAACCGGCTTGCGGACCTTACGTTCAATCAGCGAACGCTCCTTGCCTATGATGGCGGTAACAAGTTGCTCATCGGTGGTGTCAGCAATATCGTACGTTCCGATAGTCTTGCCGCCGCGCAAAACCGTAACCCGATCACCGATCTCACGCAATTCACCAAGCCGGTGACTGACATAAACAATTGCGACGCCATGCTTCACCAAATCGCGGATAACTTCGAATATGCTCTTCAGCTCAGTCTCATTGAGCGATGCCGAAGGCTCATCCATGATAATGATTTTCGCATCCATGGTGAGCGAGCGGGCGATTGCGGTCAGCTGCTGGTTGGCAACAGATAGAGTTTCAACACGCGCATCGGCGGCGAAATTTGCACCAACCCGCCGCAAAGCTTCGTGGGCGCGCTTGCGCCTTGCCTTGTGATCAATCAGACCAAACTTGCCCGGCGCATGACCGAGAAATAGATTTTGTTCGACAGTTAGTTGCGGGACAAGATCCAACTCCTGATAGATCATGGAAATGCCAAGTCGCGATGCTTCTGCCGGACTGCGCAATTCTACAGGATTACCTTCCAGCGCAAGCTGTCCGCCTGTTGGCCGAAAAGCTCCCGCTATGATTTTGAGCAGCGTCGACTTCCCGGCACCATTTGCCCCGAGCAGACAGTGGACCTCACCTGCACGGACTTCAAGCGATGCCGATTCCAGTGCGATAATGTTCGGCAGAAATGTCTTTGAAACGTTTTTAACCGTTAGAACGTCACGTGTCATTGCTTATCCCCAATGCGTAACGGGCGGTGGCCTCATCGGTAACAATGACCGATACGTAGCCGGCTTTTAACACCGAGGTTGCAATCTTGAACTTTTCCTCACCCGCGACCACACCAATTGACCACTGCTTGTTTTTCAGCAGTTCAAGGCGCATGCCAACGGTACGGTCATCAATCGCTGTATCAACGATTTTGCCATTCTTATCGACGAAGCGTCCGAGAATATCACCCACAGCGCCGGCATCTTTAAGCCGGTCTATATCTGCTTCATCCAGATAGCCGGAACTTAGCAGCACTGATTCATGGGTAATTCCGCCCATGCCAAAGCAGACAATATCAGCCTGCATGGCTAGCTTCAGTACACGTTCAATAATTGGATCTTCTTCAAGAACCTCGCGCGTGCTCTTTTTCCCGACAATAGCAGGAACAGGCAAAAGCGTTGCCGTGCCATTGCCAGCCTTGGCGAACTCTTCTGCCACGGCACTGGTGTGTGTTACCGTCGAGCGCAAATTGGTCGCGCCATTAACCAGCACGACATGCACACCAGGATTCCAATTATTGGGCAGAAAGCGCGCCACGGCCGACATTGTGCGACCCCATGAAACGCCGATCAGTTCTGCCTTAGGATTAAGTCCTGCCAAATACCGTGCGGCAGCCTGGGCAACACTCTCCATAAGCAGAGCTGAATCGGTTGAACCGCCCGAAGGAACGACAATTGCATCGCGAAGACCAAACTCCTGCTGCAACCTCACCTCGAGTTCCGTCTTCCGGTAAGCACGCGGCGTTATCTCAATACGGACAACACCCAATTCCTTCGCCTCAGTCATGAGGCGGGCGATCTGCCAGCGGGTCAGACCAAGTTCCTTGGCGATCTCGCTCTGGGTTTTGTCGAGATCATAATAAAGCTTGGCTACGCGAACCATGAGATGTTCACGCTGCTCATCGGAGGGCAATCGTACGGACGGGTTTTGACGTGCATCGGTCATCGTTCGGCTCCTGCCCTTTGCCGTGCACTCAGGGCGTGGAGCACCGGCGTCAATGATTCCGTTGCATTTCTATAAAGTTCCATCGTCTCGCGATAGCGTTTTGACCGTTGCGCATCCGGAAGCATTTCTTTGGTCGGAGCAGCACAGGCTTCAGACGCAGTGATCAAATCCGGAAACAGACCGAGAGCATGGGCAGAACAGACGGCTGTACCGACAAGCGAAAGATTATCGTCATACGCAACATGTACCGAACGCTGCAGAGCATCCACTGTTGCTTGCAACCATAGTGGATTTTTACAAATGCCGCCGGCTACCACAATCCGCTCGACGTTGACACCGCGCTGTTCAAGGACAGCAACGACATTGGCTGAGCCTAATGCGATGGAATCGACGGCCGAAGCGTATAGGTCTGCCCGGTCGTGTCCAAGGGACAGTCCAAGTACGGCACCGCGTAGATCAGCGTCGCGGTATGGCGTACGGTTTCCCATCCAGTAGTCCAGAGTCAACAAACCCGAACCGCCCCCAGATGCATTGGAGGCCTTCTTGATCAGATCGGTATGTCCTTGCTCATCAAGGCCGAATAGCTTCTGGCTGAACCAGTTAAGGATCGAACCGGCCGACACCTGCCCGGCTTCTACCAGCCAAAGCCCATCCACCAACGCATTTGGATAAGGACCCCAGAAACCGCTTACGTCACTTTGTTCATTCAAATGGGTCAAATGAACAACTGATGTTCCGCCAATGATCAGCATTCCGCCAGCGGCAACCGTACCAGCACCGAGCATTCCTATATGGGCGTCGATACCGCCCTGCACAACGATTGCTTGTCCGGAAATACCCAAGGCATCCGCAATGCCTGGTTGCAAATTTCCGATAACATCGCCTACTGGAATAATCCGTTGCGGTAGTTTTTGCTGCAATCGGGAAATGCCAAGCGCATCATAAATTTCCGGAACGAAACTGCCGTTTTTGGAATCATAGTTCCACTTGCAGGCGGCATTCATGCGCGAGCCGGACCACTCCCCACAGAGCCGGAAATTGATAAAATCCAGCGCTTCGCAGATGACGTCCGCTTTCTCAAAAATCGCAGGCTCATTGGTAGAAAGCCACATCGCCTTGGGCACCAGCCATTCGGCAGCGTCGCCACCGCCGCTATAATCCATAACCGGATGTTTTACTGTTTCAGTGGCTCGGGCTTCTTCGCTGGCACGGCAATCCATCCATAGAATTGCCGGATAAAGCGGCCTGCTTTCCTTGTCACAAACGACAACCGAAGAAGCCGTCGTGGCCGCGCATACAGCTGCAATTTCGTTGGAGCCGCATCGAGCGATTGCCTCACGCCCGGCTGTCAGCACTGCAGCCCACCAGTCCTCAGCCTGCTGCTCTGCCCAGCCAGCGCGCGGATAGGTTGTATCATAACTGGCTTCCGACAAAGAGAGCATTACTCTGCCCTCTATATCGTAAACTCCAGCCCTGACACCTCCCGTGCCGAGATCAAAGTTCAGAACCAATGTCACTCGTGTATCCCCCCTTTCCACACCATTATGGGCGGAACATCACTTTCGAGAAGAACATGGATTTGTCGGTCCGGAATTTTTCAAACATGCCTGGCAATTCAGCGAGATCAAGGTCGTGGGTGATCATAAACTCCCATTCGAGTTCGCCAGAGCCGAGTTTGTCCAATGTAACGGTCCACTGGCGACCAGGATATGGGGAGCCAAAGGAATTCCATGAACCGTGCAGCGATATCTCCTGGCGGAGAAAATGCTGGAAAGTTTTGTTTTCCAAAGCCACTTCCGCAACCGGTATCCCAATGAAAACAACATGCCCGCTTGGCGCTGCCAACTTCACCGCCATATTGACTGACGAAGGATGCCCTGCAGCTTCGACAATTGTATCGCAGAGCAAATCAGCTGGAATCTCAGCACCGGCAAGAAACGTATGCCTGGCGCCTGCACGCCGCGCCATCGCCAGTTTCTCTTCGGAAACATCGATTGCTACAACTTCGCTGGCTCCCATCAGCCGCATCCATTGGATAGCGAACAGACCAATGGGACCGCAACCGATGACACCGCCACGCTGACCCATCGTCATTCCGCCTGCTTTCCAAATCGCGTGGAGCGCAATTGAAGCAGGGTCGGTCATTGCCACCGCTCGCGGATCTATATTTTTTGGCGTCTTCAACAAATTGGATACCGGAACACAGACATATTCCGCATAGGCCCCATCACGGCGTGAACCGAAATAATCATAGTCCCGGCAACGCGAAAACTGTCCCTGCTGACATTGGTCACATTTATAGCATGGCAGCATCGGTGGAATGGCCACAAGTTCGCCAATTTCGAAACCTTCAACGCCCTCGCCAATTTCGGTGATATGACCGGAAAACTCATGACCGCAAATGAGCGGCATCTTGTGTGCGCCCTTGATCAGCATACGCGGCATGTCAGAGCCGCAAACACCAACAGCTGCAACCCGTATTTTCACATGGCCGGAAAGCAATTGTGGAACCGGGACATTTTCAAGACGAATATCGCCTGGGGCATAAAGTACTGCAGCACGCATCTGGTAATCCTTGGAATTGATAAAGAGATCGCGGGGCAGGATGTGCCCTGCCCCGCAGGCCTTGGGAGAGGCTATTACTGACCGAGAACGCTCGGGCGATATTCGGCAAAAAGTCCCTGACGCGGGAAATCAGCAACATTTTTGGAGGTGACAAGTGTCGAACCTGCATCGACGAATTTCGCCACTTCCTTCTTGGCAGATGCCTCCCGCGCGACCTGAATCGTCACGTCCCCGAGATATTTCGGATCGTTGAGAGCTGAACCGATATAGTTGCCACCATCGGCAATGATGCTCAGCGCTTCAGACAAGCCGTCAACACCCGCAACGAGAACATCATTCCGGTTGTTCTCCTTGAGTACCTGCAAAGCTCCAAGCGCCATATCGTCGTTATGGGCATAGACAACTTTAACATCGGGGTTTGCCTGCAACAGATCCTGCATAGCCGTTACTGCATTGGCGCGAATATATTCGGCATAAGGCCCCTCGACGATGGTGTGGCCAGTACCCTCCAGGGCCGCATGAAAGCCATCTCGGCGATCCATCATGACAGCGCCGCCCGCATCCCCTTGAATTTCAATAATCTTGGCCTTTTCAACTCCGTCCGCTTTCAATCTGGCTACGACAGCTTCACCGACCAATTGGCCCATTTTCTTGTTATCGCGACCCACATGAGCAGTTACACCAGTACCGTTAACGCTACGATCCACCGTGATCACCGGGATACCAGCAGCCACAGCTGCTTCGAGTGATGGAACGACCGCATCCGGGTTGACCGGATTGATAATGAGCGCATTGACGCCCTGTGTAATCAGATCCTGGATATCATTGTTCTGCTTGCTGACATCACCGTTTGCATCAAGAAATATCAATGTATCTCCGCCCGCCTTAGCCGCGGCCTCCGCACCGGTTTTTAATTGAACATAAAACGGAGATTGCAGAGTTACCTGGCTAAATCCAATCTTCAAACCCTCAGCGCGAGCCGAGAGCACGGGCATTCCCAAACCAAATGCGAGAGCAAGCGTAAAAACAGAAGCAGCGGTTTTCGTAACGAAACGACGACGGTTGAGCATGGTGTTCCTCCCCAGAACTCTTCTAAAAACAACAAAAGTGAAAATAATTCACATTTGTAATAGCAAATAACCAGAAGCCCATCCGCATGTCAACCACGTTACATCGACAGTGGAATGTGCTTCCGCACAATGCGCAGTTCCCGGGGGGGCGGTCTAATGAAGCAAGCCGACGTGCTCGCTGCGAGACCGGCAAGTAGACACGGGCTTTAGGCGCCCGAAACCAGCTCAATGACCGCGATGATCAGCGGACGTAGCAACTTCTATTGATTGTCAAAGACTTACCAATTGCGAAAATATGTTACAGTTGTTGTGAGTTACGAAGACATCACTGTCTTTCATTTTCCGGCAAGGAGATACTTACCTTGAACTTAAGGCATCAGATCGTCGCACTGGCAATTGTTCCGCTGGTTCTGGCCATATTATCAGTAACGACACTGCTAACCTTGCAATCAACGAACCTAGTGCAAAGCAGTATCGATACATTTGAGCGCAATATGCTTGATGCAAAAAAAACCGAACTACTCAATCTTACCAATCTCGCTCTTTCAGCAATTCAGAACATTTATCAGTCGGCTGGCCCGGATGACGAGAATGCCAAGGAGCAGGTCCGGGCTATCCTCACGGGTTTGGACTACGGCAAGGACGGTTATTTCTTTGTCTATGATTATGACGGGAACAACGTTGTTCATCCGCGCCAAGCATTCCGTCCCGGCCATAATTGGCTCAGGTTGCTAGACCCCGATGGTGATCAGGTGATTGCCAATCTGATCGAGAAAGCAAAGCAGGGGGGTGGATTGCACCAGTATAAATGGGAGAAACCTTCTGCCGGAATCATGGCCGACAAGCTTTCATTCGCCGTTGGCCTTGATAAATGGAAGTGGATGGTTGGCACAGGGGTTTATTTGGATGATGTCTTTACCCAAACTGCCGCGGCCAAAGCTGATCTTCGCAGCAGTATCGGCAATACGTTTTGGACCGTTGCCCTTATCGCCTTGCCAGCAGTGCTTATTGTTTTTGCCACTTGCATGCTCTTGAACCTTCGAGAACGGCGGCTGGCTGACAGCAAGCTCAAGCAGTTGACCCAACGTGTCATCAACGCCCAGGAAGAAGAGCGCTCCAGACTTGCCCGGGAGCTACATGATGGTATTTCGCAAAATCTTGTCGGCGTACGGTATGCGATTGATCTGGCAAGCAGGAAGGTTAACAGTCAAAGCCTTGATGCGGCAACAGCAATCAACCGCGGAGCCGAAGCACTTAATGGCGCTATCAAAGAAGTTCGAAGGCTTTCGCATGATTTGCGCCCTCGTGTTCTTGACGATCTTGGCCTGGCACCTGCCCTCCAGGCACTGGTGCACAATTTCACTGAACGGACTGGCATCGAGGCGAATTTTTCGTCGATCGATTATAAAAACATGCTTAAAGCGGAGGCGAGCACGGCACTTTATCGTGTGGCACAGGAGGCTTTGAACAATGTCGAGCGTCACGCTGCCGCAACGCGCGTTGACATCATTGTTTCCACGAACGCTGGCCGTATACAAATGGTCGTTTCCGATAATGGAAACGGCTTCAATCAGCCCCCCGGCAAAGACAAGTCTCCGCGTCTTGGCGGACTCGGTTTGCGCAACATGCAAGAGCGAATGGCCCACTTTGGCGGTTTGCTCCTGGTGAAATCAGATGTCGAGGGAACCACTCTTACTGCTATGCTGCCAAGATCCGCCATGCTGAAATCCAAGCCTGCGGCAAATGCTGCATGAACAAGACCCACCCAATCAAAGTACTATTGGTTGACAACCATCCCCTTGTCTTGGACGGTCTGCGCGCATTGCTGGAGACCTATCCGCATATCGCTGTTGTGGGTGTTGCGCGGCTTGCACGAGAAGGTTTGGAAATCGCGCAATCGACCCTACCGGCCGTGGTCTTGATGGATATCAACATGCCACAAATAAACGGTATCGAAGCTATTGAATTGTTCAAAGAACAATTGCCGGATACCCGCATTCTGATGCTCTCCATGCATGACAGCCGCGAATATATCTCCACTTCGGTCATGCACGGAGCTTCTGGCTATATTTTGAAAGACGTTTCCACTGACGAAATAGTCTCGGCCATCGAAGCTGTGGCGACTGGAAAAACCTATTTTTCATCTGGCGTTGCGGATGTACTGCTTGAGCGCAGAACTGCCGAAAACGCGCTGCCTTTAACAACACGGGAACATGACGTACTGCTGTTGATAGCAGCAGGCAACAGCAATCGCGATATCGCACTTGCTCTGGGGATTTCAGCAACAACGGTTGAAACGCATCGCAAGAACATCAAGAAAAAATTGAATATTACCTCCACGGCAGGTCTGACCCGTTACGCCATTGAGAATGGACTCGTCAGCCAGTCGGGTCCGGATACCCATTAGTGGGTAGACAAGTCCATTTGTTTATTCAGATGGCTTGTCCCAACTGACATCGCGACATACGAGTTCGCCAGGCCGGAACACGCTAGGGAAGCGCTCGGTCACGGGAGGATGCCAATGTCAGTACTATTGTCCGTGTCGCGTGCCATTGATGCGATCAACACCTTTGTCGGCAAGGCGGTATCATGGCTTGTTCTCGCCGCAGTTCTCATCAGTGCGATCAACGCAACAACCCGTAAACTCTTCAATGTCAGCTCAAATGCGTGGCTAGAGGCGCAGTGGTATTTATTTTCCGCGGTCTTTTTACTTGCTGCCGGCTACACTCTGCTTAACAATGAACATGTGAAGGTCGATCTGATCTACGGTCAGATAAAACGAAGATCGCAACTCTGGATTGAGGTTTTTGGAACGCTTTTCTTTCTCTTTCCCTTCTGCCTCATCACGATTTACCTCTCCTGGCCTGTGGTTCTTTCAAAACTAGCCAGCGGTGAAGTCTCAAACAATACTGGCGGCCTGCTTTTGTGGCCGGTATGGGCGTTGATACCCGCGGGCTTCGGCCTTCTTGCTCTTCAGGGGCTTTCCGAGCTGATAAAACGCATCGCGATCCTCAGGGGTCACATTCCTGACGCCGTGGCAATTGCCGACGCTGACGCTGCTATACTCTAATCCGGGAACAATCATGTTTGCCATCATCGCGGAAAATCTCGCGCCAATCATGTTCCTGTCACTGATTGTCGTATTGTTGCTGGGCTATCCGGTGGCTTTTGCGCTCGCCTTTGTCGGCTTTCTCTTTGGCTTTGTCGGAATTGAGATGGGCCTTCTACCCATCAATCTTTTCGGCGCTATTCCCGACCGTATATTTGGTCAGATGTCCAACGAGACTTTGCTGGCAATTCCCTTCTTTACCTTCATGGGACTGGTACTGGAGCGAAGCGGTATGGCCGAAGAATTGCTGGACACTATCGGCCAACTCTTTGGCCCGGTCCGTGGCGGCCTTGCATTTGCGGTCATTTTCGTTGGAGCAATTCTCGCAGCAACCACAGGCGTGGTAGCAGCTTCTGTTATTTCCATGGGGCTTATATCGCTGCCAATCATGCTCCGTTATGGATATGATCGCCGCGTAGCGGCAGGCACTATTGCAGCGTCGGGAACATTGGCTCAAATCATTCCCCCAAGCCTTGTGTTGATCATTCTTGCCGACCAGCTTGGCCGATCCGTAGGGGACATGTATAAGGGTGCATTGGTCCCCGGATTGATGCTTGTCGCCGCCTATTCGGCCTACATCATTGTCATGTCATTCATTCATCCGACACGAGTGCCCGCATTGCCTGCCGAGGCACGAACCTTGCGCGGGTGGAAGCTACTTCAAAAGGTAATAACGTCTCTGGTGCCTCCGCTGGTGCTGATTTTTCTGGTCCTGGGGACCATATTTATCGGTCTGGCAACCCCGACCGAAGGCGGAGCCATGGGAGCAGTGGGTTCTTTGGCACTCGCTGGCCTCAATCGAAGGTTAGACATGCCGATGATAACGTCTGCGCTCTATGCAACAGCCAAGCTTTCTTCTTTCGTTATTTTCATTTTGCTTGGCGCGCGTGTGTTTTCGCTTACTTTCTATGGTGTGAACGGCCATATCTGGGTTGAACACCTGATGACGTCCGTGCCCGGCGGCGTCATTGGCTTTCTAATCATCGCTAACCTTTTAGTTTTCTTCCTGGCGTTCTTTCTTGACTACTTCGAATTGGCGTTCATCATCATCCCGCTATTGGCACCGGTCGCTGATGCGTTGGGCATCGACCTCATATGGTTCGGCGTCATGCTGGCGATCAACATGCAGACCTCGTTCATGCATCCGCCGTTCGGTTTCTCGCTGTTTTATCTGCGATCGGTGGCACCGTCGCGCGCCTATAAGGACAGGGTTACGGCAGCCACAATTCAGCCCGTCACGTCAGGACAGATTTACTGGGGAGCACTGCCCTTCCTCGGTATTCAGTTGACGATGGTCGGACTCGTCATGGTGTTTCCACAGCTTGTGACCCACTACAAGTCCAATGCGCTAGCGGTTGATCCGGCGAGTATCCAATTGAATGTTCCTATGCCCGGTGCCGGTTCTACAAATCCATTTGGAACGCCGCCTCAACCATTTGGCGCACCTGCCCCGTCTTTCGGTGGCCAAGCGCCCTCGCCACAAGCCCCATCGCCCCCTGCCTTTGGTTCGCCCACGCCAAGTTTTGGTCAACCCGTCAAACCACCAGCCAACGCTCCCCAGTAATTCATTGGCAGCGCGTTTGTGAAAAACATCTGCAAAATCCAGGAGGAACATCATGACACATAAAATAGATCGCAGAAGCTTTTTGACTAAAACAGCAATTGGCGGCGCTGCCACGGCGGCCGCGGCCACTCTTGCCGCTCCAGCAATCGCACAGGAATTGCCCACGTTGCGTTGGCGCCTGACCTCAGGATTTCCAAACAATCTCGATACTATTTATGGCGGCGCTGTTGTTATGGCAGAGGCGCTGTCCAAGATCACGGAAGGTAGATTCCAAATTCAAGTTTTCCAAGCCGGCGAACTGGTCCCTGGCGCACAGGCACTTGATGCCGTCAAGGGAGGCACGGTCGAGATCGCGCATACATGTGGATATTATTTTACAGGCAAGAATCCAGCATTTGCTATCGGTTCGACAATTCCTTTCGGCTTGAACGCAAGACAACAAAACGCGTGGCTCTATCATGGTGGTGGCAATGAACTTTACGATGAATTCCTCGCGGATTACGGCGTTGTCGGGAAACCCGGCGGCGGTACCGGCGCCCAGATGGGAGGCTGGTTCCGCAAGGAGATCAACAGCGTTGCCGATCTTAAGGGCATCAAAATGCGCATTGCAGGCGTGGCCGGGGAAGTGATGTCAAGGCTGGGCGTCGTGCCTCAGCAGCTCCCGGGAGGCGATATCTATCCTGCTCTGGAGCGTGGCACGATCGATGCCGCCGAGTGGGTCGGCCCATACGACGACGAGCGCCTGGGCTTTTATCAAATCGCACCCTATTATTATTATCCAGCTTACTGGGAAGGCGGACTGACTATCCATTTTTACATCAACAAGGGCCAATATGAGGCACTGCCTGAACCATATAAAGTGGCGCTAGACACTGCTTGCAAAGCAGCCAACATCAACATGCAGGCGCTGTATGATGTAAAGAACACAACGGCCATTCGCTCGCTAGTGGGCAAGGGCGTCCAACTTCGTCCTCTTCCACGCGATGTGATGGATGCTGCCTACAAGGCGACCTTCGAGTTGTATGAAGAATACAACGCCAGTAATCCTGCATGGGCTAAAATATATCCTGCGTGGAAGAAATTCCGTGATGAATCTTTCGAATGGTTCCGCGTGGCCGAATATAGTTATGATAGCTATGTTTATACGGCTCAGGCATCAGGTAAATAAATAATCAAGGCGACCCGGCACTCGGTGCCGGTCGCCACCCCGCTTGGGTCAGAATCTGCTTTCATCCTTTGAATATTGTAAATTGTGATCTCGATGTATTGAACTTAACGCGTTCCACGTCTAAACGCCTTCGCTCAGATCACGGGAGGCAACCTTGAAGATTCTTGCAAATTTTTCGGCATTCATTGGCAAGACCTTTGCGCTATGGGTCATAATATTTGCTGTTCTCGGCTTTCTGTTTCCCGATACATTTAAACAGCTGACACCTTATATCGTAACCCTGCTCGGCATCATCATGTTTGGCATGGGTCTTACCCTTTCATTGGACGATTTCAAGGAAGTAGGAAAACGTCCTTTTGAAGTTCTTATCGGCGTGATGTCCCAGTTCATCATAATGCCCTTGCTGGCTGTTTTGTTGACTAGAATTATTCCCATGTCCCCTGAAATTGCAGCCGGCGTCATTTTGGTAGGATGTTGTCCTGGCGGCACGTCAAGCAATGTTATGACCTATTTGAGCAAGGGCGACGTTGCACTGAGCGTTGCCTGCACAAGCGTCACAACATTGACCGCACCCCTTGTCACGCCATTTCTCGTTTGGCTTTTTGCCAGTCAATATCTACCCGTTGACGCCACGGCCATGTTTATCAGCATTCTTAAGGTTATCCTGTTGCCATTGGCGTTGGGCTTCCTGGTGCAAAGACTTCTTCCATCGATTGTCAAATCGGCGGTGCCGGTACTGCCTCTCGTTAGCGTGGTGGGCATTGTATTGATCGTTGCAGCGGTGGTTGGTGCAAGCAAGGGCGCCATCCTCCAATCTGGCCTCATGATTTTTGCAGTCGTTGTCCTTCATAATGGACTGGGTTACCTGCTCGGTTTTTTTGCGGCCCAAGCCAGCGGGCTTTCCTTGTCGAAACGCAAGGCAATTGCCATTGAGGTTGGCATGCAGAACAGCGGCCTGGGCGCCGCACTCGCCAGCAGCTATTTTTCTCCGGTTGCCGCAGTTCCCAGTGCCATCTTCAGCGTATGGCACAATATTTCCGGAGCGCTGCTCGCCAATTACTTTGCAGGCAAAGAAGAAGCATGAATTGTAGCCAGTCCTGCTACGCGTGAGCGCGTATGCTAACCAGAAACTGGCATGGGAGGCAATCGTTTGAGATCTCTCATTTGCCTTACGAGCACGGGCGCGATCAGCAAGGCCCCGAAAAGGGAGGAGTAGAGCTCCGGTACTACGAGCAGGATTGCTGCAAGGATAAGCAATACTTGCTCCCATAATTTTGTCCGGACCAGCATAAAGCCGGACAGTGCAGCGCCGAGACAGGTTATTCCGAGCATACAGCCAAGGAAGGCCGTGAAAAAAGCGCTCCAGGTAAAATTGGCTGTAACCAACAGCAGCGATGGTGAGAAGACGAAGACAAAGGGTACCAACACCTTACCCATGCTTAGCCGGAACGCGGTGTTTCCTGTTTTGAACGGATCTGCGCCCGCCATGCCAGCTGCAGCGTAGGCCGCCAGCGCGACTGGCGGTGTAATGTCGGCCAGAACTCCGTAATAGAAGACGAAAAAGTGAGCCACTATCGGCTCAACGCCAAGTATTCCGAGTGCTGGGGCCGCAATGGTCGCCATGATAATATAATTGGCAGTGGTCGGAATTCCGCATCCCATAAGGATGCAAACAATGCCGGTCATGACGAGCGTGAAGAGCAGCGTTAGGGACTGGGGGGCGAACATCATCGTTGGCAACACGGTACCGAACCAGCTTGCCATTTCTGCAGCTGTTGATGTGACGATGAACGATATTTTGAACCCGACGCCGGTTAAGGTTACGACACCAACGACTATACCGACCGTGGCAGCGGCGGCCCCAACTGCCAGTGCATATTTTGCTCCATCGCGAAGGCTTTCCAGAACCTCGCTCACCGACATTCTTCTGCGCGGGTTAAAAAGACCAACGAGAATACACAGCGTTATGCCCCAGAAAGCTGCCAAATAGGGCGTATATCCTACCAGAAGTATTCCTATCAGGACGATGAGTGGAATGACCGTCGGCCAATCCCTCTTGAAGGCTTCTTTTAAGTCAGGCATTTCGTCGGCCCGCATACCGCGGAGACCCGTACGCTTTGCCTCGAAATGTACCTGAACGAGAACCCCGAAAAAGTGCATAAATGCAGGCACAATCGCGGCGAGAATGATCGTTGTATAGGGTAAATCCAAAAATTCGATCATCAGAAAAGCCGCCGCACCCATTATGGGTGGCGTAATTTGCCCACCTGTTGAGGAGGCCGATTCTACGGCGGCTGCGAAGTGCCGCTTGTATCCGAGACGGATCATTGCGGGTATCGTCAACGAACCAACCGTTACGGTATTGGCGACGGAGGAACCGGAGATCATGCCGAAAAGCGCCGAGCCAAAAATCGAAACCTTCGCTGGCCCACCTGCATAGCGGCCGGCAACCCACGCCGCGCAATCCAGAAAAAGTTGCCCGAGACCAATTCGTGTAGCGAATACGCCAAAAAGCACGAAGTGAAAGACATAGGTGGCGACGACACCGAGGGCGATACCGTAAATACCTTGCGTCGTCAGATATAGGTGATCGACAAGCTGGGAAACGGTTGCACCCGGATGTATCAAAATGCCAGGCATTGAGGGCCCATATAGCGCATACGCCATGAACAGAAGCGCGATGATTGGCAGCGGCCATCCGACGGAGCGGCGCGTTGCTTCAAGGAGTACCACAATAAGCAGGGCTCCGAGGACTACGTCTGTCTTCGTTGGGTTGCCTACTCTAAATGCTAGATCATCGAGCGGTATCAAAGGAACATGCGCAACCGCGACTACCGCGCCGATAGCGAGAAGCCAGTCTAGTACAGAAATACCGAGCGGGCGCCACAGTGAAGCGCTAACTGGTTTGTCGTAACCTTTGCGGGAGAAGGGAAAAACCAGAAAAACCAGACCAAGCACAAAGGACAGATGGATGCCCCTGTGCACCATTTCAGAAAGAAGGCCAAAACCAGCCGTATAATAGTGGAAGAGCGACAGTGCCACCAAAAGCCCACCGACGAGCCGCGCCGCGATTGGAGCAAGCGGCCGAAACCGAATCTCAGAATCGAACTGTTCTTCAAGTTCCCGTGCTTTGGCCTCGTCCAGCTCCATTGGAGATAAAGGTGGTCTCTCAGCCGAAGGAATGGGCATCCCGTGCTCCGTCGCATTTTCTGTGGCAGGTCATGGCATACGGCTTAAAGCCGCATGCGCAGCAACTGAAGTGTCCGTTCTATTTCAGAACGCCTGCTTCCTTGTAAAAGCGTTCGGCACCTGGGTGAAGAGGTATTCCAAGTCCGGTCGTTGCATTTTTCAGGGTTATCAGCTTTCCCTTTGCATGGCCTGCATCAAGTGATGCGCGGGTAGCGTCATTCCACATTACCTTGGTAATATTATAGACAAGTTCCTCTGGTTGTTTTGCGCTCGTTACCCATTGGGCAGCAACTGAGATCGTCTCTGTTTCGGCAACGTCCTTATAGGCACCGGCCGGTACCGTATCTTTCGCAAAGAAGCTGTTTTCCGACAACAGCTTGTCAGCCTCGGGGCCGTTGATCGGTACAAGCGAGATACCGCTCGAGGTTGCCAGTTCGGATATAGCTCCCGTGGGATAACCGCCCACGAAGAAATAGGCATCCAATGCACCATCGCGCAAACGATCTCCTGCCGGACCGGGCTTCAGGTGTTCGGCTTTAATGTCCTTCTCGGTAATGCCATATGCAGCAAGCACAATACGTGCGTCCACAATTGTTCCGGATCCTGGCTCGTCCAATGAAACGCGCTTACCCTTCAGATCGGCAACAGACTTTATATCTGCATCCTTTCTGGCCACCAAATGGATTGTTTCAGGATAGAGCGTTGCGATCAATCTCAGATCATCTACTTTGTTCTTGCCTTCATAAAGGCCCGTGCCGCTATGCGCCCAATAGGCAACATCGGACTGGGTAAAGCCTGATTCCAAAGCTCCGCCTTGAATTGCATTGATATTTGCGACGGAGCCATTGGATGAAACGGCAGTGGCAACCAATCCCGGTACGCCCTTGTCGCCAGCGCCGGATATGGCGTTCGCTATCAGACCCCCAATCGGATAATATGTACCGGCTGTCCCGCCAGTGCCTATGCGAAAGAAGGCTGGTGTCTGTGCAACAGCGATAGCAGTGGCAAAACATAGTGAACCGACAATGGCCCCTACCGCCAACGACTGGACGTTCTTGAGAAATTTCATGGGGTTCCCTTTATGGTTGTGAACCACAAGGATCGTAATCCAGAATTAAAATGTCAACTGTTCTCTTATGCAAGTCTTTTGGGGTTACTGGTGATGTGTCGCAACTTGGCAGCTTATAGAGCTGGATTACTGCTGGTTGCTTGCTACTTGGCTTGTTGGGCTGTGCTTTGTGGGATGTTTTTGAGTTATTGGTTGCGGGGGCAGGCATTGGCCGTCAACATAACTTGCTCCAGCCTATGATAATCCTCGCCTCTGACCAATTCGAGCATGCCGAACAACTCGCCGCGTAGCTCGGCATGAACCTCACCGCGCTTCTGGCCGGGAGTGAGAATGATCTCCCCGATCAAGGAACGCAGCGCCTCCGCTGCCTGCCGCCCGCCATCGGGATCGTCCAGAGCGTCTATGAACCGCTCTACCCGCAGCCGGTAAACATTGGCGATATTGGGATGAACGTCCGGCACATCGGCGGGCGCTTCGCCCATGCGGGCGGCAATTTCGGCCTTCTGCCGTTCAAGCTCATCCATGCGCGCTTTCATGCTCGGCTGATACATGCCGTCTTCGATAGCCGCGATGATCCCAGCAATGGCCTTTTCGATCTTGGCAAGCGCCTTCTGATCGGTCTGCACCTGTGCGGCGGTCGCGATTGAGGCGGTTCATTTCTTCCACATAGGCTTTGACAGCTTCCGCTACTGCTTCGCTGGACACAAGCCGCTCTTTCAGGCCGGTCAGCACGCGGGCCTCGATCTTGTCACGGGTGATGGTCCGGCCATTGTCGCAGGTGCCGCGCCTATGATGATTGAGGCAGGCATAGCGGTTCGGCGTGATGATGCCGATCTTGCCACCGCAGCAACCGCAGGTCAGAAGGCCGGAAAGGAGATGGACGGGACGACCTGTCTGGCGTACGCGCTTCATGCGGCCTTCCAGGGTATTGGCTGGATTGGGGCCGAAGATTTCCGATATCTGCTTCTGCCGCGCACGGGTGGCGTTCCATAGCTCATCGTCCACGATGCGCAGATGCGGAACCTCTGTCCTGATCCATTGGCTTTATAGCCCGCCGCTTCCCAAGCCTCCCGCGCCACGCCCAACATCGCACTCTTTCCCGTCCCGGCATAGCCGACGACCATGCCCATCGGTGACATGCGCCAGCGCATCAGCCTGCTCGCCGGAAGGATAAGCCCCGTTGCTCGGCGCGGGCCAATGCCGCTTCACGATCCGCGTCATTCACCGCATGGCGCTCGCGCTCAGCCATCAGTTCCGCCGCGTAGTGCAGGCGCTGTGCGGCCTCGATCATATCGCGCGTGGTGAAGCGGTCGTTGCCGAAGGAATCCTTGCCGAGTTCGACCAGTTCGGGCGAATTGCCCATCGCGCCCATCACCTCGTTGAACTGGCCGATCCCGTCGCTGTGGCGATGCGCGAACATCGCCATGTCGCGCCGCGTGAACGTCGATTGCTGATGCGTGATGGCGTCGAGGGCGATGGACGGATCGGCGATGATGCGCGCGCCGTTGTTGCGGGCGATCTCGCGGTGCAGTTCCGCACGGTCCGCCGCCTCAACCCCTTCGCCCTCGATGCGCTGCGCGGGCGCGCCGATCTGACTTTGCGGCTCCAGCGCGATGCCCTGCGCTTCAAGGCTACGCTGGTCGATGCGCGTCGATGTCGAGTTCCACCAACCGCTCGTTGGCAAGCTCGGCCCAGCGTTCCCGCCAACCCTCGACTATTTCCGTGCGGTTCCAGTCGCGCACTTTTTTGCCGAAGCCGTTTTCATCGACTTCGCGCATGGTCAGCATGACATGGGCGTGGGGCTTGGGCCGGCCGTCCTCACCGACATCCCAATGCACATTGAGATCGGCGATCATGCCCTGATCCACGAATTCGCCTTGCACGAAATCACGCGCCAGTTCGATGCCCTGGGCCTGCGTCATCTCGCGCGGCAGGGCGAATTCCACCTCGCGGGCAAGCTGCGCGTCCTTGCGAACCTCGAACGCCTCGACATCGTTCCACAGCCGTTTGCGGTCGCTCCATTGTTCGGGCGCGTGTTCCGGCAACAGCACCTCGGAATGGACGACGCCGCGCTTGGCGGAGAAGTCCTGAACGCGGTCAATCCGCTCGTCGCGCAGCCGCGAAGCGGAACGGTAGGCGGCGGACGCCACCGCGCTTGCGCCAGACTTGCGGCCAATGACCTTGACGTGAAGATGACAGATCGCCATCGCGATCCAGGAATGGCACGGCAAAGCGCATGTCGGAACGACGTATAAGCGCGCCCTCCCTCGAAAAAATCTCGGGAAGGATTATCCGGTGCCAGACCGTCCCACTGACCTTACAGCATTCTGCCGCGCGCTGAAATAGCATGCCTGCATCGACAAGGACGGTGACAATGGAGACGGGAATGCGAAAACCACGGGATTTCGACGCGGAACTGAAAGCGCTGGAGGACAAGGGGCGGGAACTGAAAACGCGCAAGGTGCAGCAGTTGGGCGAACTGGTCATCGCCACCGGGGCCGACGCCCTCAGCGCTGAGGAACTGGCCGGGGCGCTGATCGTGCTGGCCGAAACGAAGGACGCCGGAAAGAAGGAGGCATGGGCAAAGCGCGGAGCCGCATTCTTTCGCGGCAAATCGCGGCGATCTGCTCCGGCATTTGATGGCGACACTGGCCGCACTCCGCCGCAATCGGGCGGCGCGCAATCGTCATCAAGCGGCACAGGCACGGCATGATATGGGTTCATGGCAGGTCGAACGGCGCAGGCGCACAAGGCATCTCATTGAGCTTGGCGGTCTCGTCGTCAAAGCCGGTATTGTGGACCTGACCGGCGACAACCGCGCCACCATCCTCGGCGCGCTGATTTGGATGGCCGAAAAGCTCAGAAGCGAGCAAGGCGAACACGCATGGCAGCTCTGGGCCGAAAAGGGAGAACAGGCATTTGCAACAGAGCGGAAAGAGCAAAAGACGCCCACCGGCGTACAAGAACTCCGCCACGGGCGGACGTGATGGCGGGCACCGCGGAGACCTCAAATATCGCGGCGACGGCCACCATCACGCGGCTCGCCGCACGAAGTTAACGAAGCGGGCAGGAGAGACACGCACGCGATAAACAATACTGTCTAGGGGGCTGCTGATGGGACCATAAGATCGAGATGACAACTCAGAGCGCACACTTTTCACCAAGAAGTTCCAGCGGTGGGGTGAGACCGCCTCGCCAACATCACTTAACATTTCAAAACCCAATCCAACGACGGAATGTGAGACCTCATTCCTGCAGCAGGCAGGGAGTGGTGCAGTCCTGAGAACGGGGTGTCATCGCCTTGTCCTTATAACAGGAACGCGAAATGACACACTCCCAAATCGGCTTTGCAACCAACTTGCCGCGGCGTCGTGCCTCTGGCGGCATACAATTTGTGTGGCCGCTGGCCTTGATGATGGGCGGTTGCGCCTCCGTGCCGCTCCAGCAGGCGAACACGCTCTCCTCCTATGACGGATTGACTTCGAACGGCGGAAAGATGACCAAGGCGAAATACAAGGTTGCGCCCGCGGATCTGGCTTCGGCCAAGACCGCCTATGTCGCGCCGGTGGCCATCGCTCCCGCTGCCGCGCAGTCGGTCAAGAAACCTTCCGATCAGGCGCTGGTGGCGAATGCGTTGGGGCGCGCCCTTTGTGTGGGTATGAGCGATCGGTTCACAATGGTGGACACGCCTGATAATGCCGATATCATTGTTCGTGCCACCGTCGCCCGCATCGCGCCGACCAACACTACGATCGCCGCGCTCTCCACCGCCACGTCGCTGGGGGCCAACTTTGTCAGCCCCTATCCCGTTCCGCGAATTCCGATGGGACTGGGCGGGCTTGCCGTCGAGGCCGAAGCAACGGCGCGGGACGGCAGGCAAGTAGGCGCAATGGTCTGGGCCAAGGGCGCAAAGTTCATCGGCAGCGATGCGCGTGTTTCGCAAGTCGGGGACGCTTATTCGCTTGCGTCGAGCTTCGGCGATGATTTCTCCAAGATGCTCGTCAAAGGCAAGTCGCCGTTCAAGGGATTTCCCCTGAGCCTGCCGTCCGGCCAGAAACTGAAATCCAACTTCGGCGGAAAGCCGAAATACGCGGCTTGCGAGGCATTTGGACGGTCGCCCGGACTCATTGATTTTGCCGCCTCCCAGGTCGGTGCGCCACCGTCATGGACCGACAAAGGGCGTCTCGTGCAGAGCAAATAAGCGTGAATTGCGTAAACAGAAAAGCCACGCCGATGAGTAAGAGGGGCGAGGATGGCATCGCATTGCCGCTGGACGACACGGGACAGGCAGCGCCTCTGACGCCCGCCTCTGTAGGGCAGCGGAGCGGGGCATGGCGGCGCGTGTTGCTGATAGTGCCGTCCGTAGGTCTTGGCCTGGTGGCCAGCATCGTTCTACAACCGTCTCTCATGGGCATGTTTCCCAAGTTCGCGGGAATTGATCCCATTCAGTCCTCTGCCGTGACCACATCGGAACAAGACGAGAGCCAGATCGCACCCGATGTCGTGGCGCTCGGACGCCTCGTGCCTGAGGGCGGTACGCTGGCTGTGGCGCTTCCCAGCGGCGCGAGTGATGCGCGCATTGCACGATTGCTGGTAGCCGAGGGCGAGCGGGTCGATGCCGGGCAGGTCGTCGCCGAACTGGATAATCTGCCCCAGCTCCTTGCCGCGAAGAAAAGCGCGGAATCCACCCTCGCCGCCCAAGAAGCGGCGCTTGAACAGGTTCGCGCCTCGACCGTGGCAAGTCTTGCCGAAGCGCGCGCCGCCCGCGCCTCGGCCGAAGCGGCGCTGGTTTTGGCGAAGCAGGAACTCGCGCGCCTCACCAAGCTTGCCGAAAACCAGGTGACGACGCAGGCCCTTCTGCAGCACGCGCAATCGACCGTCCTCAAGGCCAATGCGGAACTGAACCGCACTATTGCGCTGGTCGAGCGTTTCAGCGGTGCCGAAACCGGCAGGCAATCGGACATCATGCTGGCGAAGCGCAATGTCGATCTGGCGCGGGCCAATCTGGATCGCGCCAATAAAGATCTCGCTTCGGGAAAGGTGATGGCTCCGCAGGCGGGAACCGTGCTGGAAATCCACGCCCGCGTCGGCGAAAGGCCGTCCGCCACCGGCGTGATAACGCTCGGCGATGTCGAACGGATGACCGCCGAACTGGAGGTATACCAGACCGACATCAGGGCGGTCGCGCTCGACCAGACGGTCAGCATGACCGCGCAAGCGCTACGCTCGCCCCTGACGGGCCGCGTAACACGGATCGGCCAGATCGTCGGACGCCAGTCGGTGATGTCCACGGAGCCGGCCGCAAATGCCGACGCCCGCGTCGTCATCGTAACCGTCGCCCTCGATGCCCCTTCCTCCGTCCATGCGCGCGCCTATACCAATCTCGAAGTGGTCGGACGGATCAGGACGGAAGCCGAATGACGCGACTATTCCAGTTCCTGTTCCGGCGCATTCCCGTCGGCTGGCTGCAGCTCACCCACAATCGCGCGCGCCTGATGGCGGCGGTGGCAGGCATTGCCTTCGCCAATCTCCTCGTCTTTGTCCAGCTCGGCGTTGTGGCGTCGATGACCAGCACCATCCAGACGACCTATACGCCGTTTCGCGCGGACCTGATCATTTCGCCGCGCCGGCCGCAGCTCGTCAACGGCCAGGTGGTTTCGCGGCGGGTCATGTACATGGCGCTTGCCGATCCCGCCGTGGCCGACGCCACGCCGCTTTTTCTGGGCAATGTGGATTGGAAATTGCCGGACGGCGCGTCCAAGGGCCTGATCGTCTATGGTGTGAAGCCCGAGGCGGTCGCCTTTGCCGGCGAAACCGTCAGGAACCAACTCGCCATGCTGGCCCCATCCGGCCGCGCGCTCATCGACAGCGAGATAACCGGTGTCGAACAGCTCGCTAATACAGAAGCGCTCGAACGGATATCGCCAGAGACGCCCATGACATTCGAGATCGACGGCCATGCCGTATCGGCCGTGGGCAGTTTCCGGCTCGGCAGCGATTTCGGCTCCGATGGCGGACTTTTCGTCTCGGACCAGACGTTCCAACTGCTCGTCCGCCAGCGCACCACCGGCACGCCAAGCCATATCCTCGTTGATGTCAAACCGGGCGAGAATGCCGCAGCCGTCGCCCATCGTCTGGACCAGCGCCTTGCCCCGGAACAGGTGCAGGTACGCACGATGGCGGAGGCCGTCGCCGACGAACTCGACTACATGAACACCGAAGCGCCGATGGGCATCATATTCGGGATTGGCGTTTTCATCGGCGGCTTTGTCGGTCTCGTCATCGTCTATCAGGTGCTCGCGTCGGATGTCGCGGCACACATCAAGGAGTACGCGACATTCAAGGCGATGGGTTATCCGCATCGCTTCCTTCTCGGCATCGTCTTTGAGGAAGCACTGATCATCGCCTTTATGGGCTTCGTGCCGGGCGTAGCGCTCGGGCACGGGGTCTACGTCATAATGGGGGAAGCAACCGGCCTGCCGCTGGGCATGACATCAGGCCGCGCATTGACAGTCCTAGCGGGCACGTTCATCGCGTGCGTGCTGTCAGGCGCGCTCGCGACCTTGCGCTTAAGAAAAGCCGAACCAGCGGATTTGTTCTGATGACAGCTGGCGCAGAACCACCCATCCGACTTCAGGGGGTCAACCATTGGTTCGGCTCCGGCGAAACGCGAAGACAGGCTATCTTCGACGCATCCCTCTCGATCGAACGCGGCAGCCTGACCATTCTGCGCGGCCCCTCCGGCTCGGGCAAGACCACCCTGCTCACCCTAATGGGAGCCTTGCGCAAGGTGCAGGACGGGTCGATCCGTCTGCTGGGACAGGAATTGAACGGCGCGGGCCAGACTGCCCAGGAAGCCTTGCGCCGCCGGTTCGGCTTCATCTTCCAGGCTCATAATCTGCACGAAAGCCTGACCGCGCGGCAGAATACGCTGATGGGGCTGCAAGTGCATGGCCCCGGCGGTGATGGCATGACGCAGAACGCCGCGGCGGTCCATATCCTTAGATCGCTCGGGCTGGAAGCGCGCATCGATTATCTGCCGGAAAAACTCTCCGGCGGCCAGAAGCAGCGCGTCGCCATTGCCCGCGCGCTGGTGTCGAATCCGGACATCGTCTTCGCCGACGAACCGACAGCCGCACTCGACAAGGACGCCGGGCTTTACGTGGTGCGGATGCTAAAGGAACTCGGCGCGACGCGCGGCACATCGACAGTGATGGTGACGCACGACACGCGCATCATCGACCTTGCCGACCGGATCATCACGGTCGAGGACGGCTGTGTGACAGATGAAACGCTCTGAAGGAGGGATGAATGGCTGCCGCAAAATTCCTTACCGGCCCCACCATACGCCATGTATTGGTGATGACGGGGCTGGCATCCATCGGGATGATCGCTCTCTTCATCGTCGATGTGCTCAATCTTTTTTATATCTCCCTGCTCGGCGAGCAAAAGCTCGTCGCGGCCATCGGTTACGCCGGAACGATTGTTTTCTTCAGCTTTTCCATTGCCATCGGCCTCAACATCGCGGCATCGGCGCTGGTGGCGCGAGCGCTGGGACGCGGCAGCCACGGCGAGGCGGCGGAAATGGGAGGTGCGGCAACGATCATCGTGGCCGCGGTAACCACCGCCATTGCCGTCGCCGCGTGGCCGTTCCTCCGGCCGCTTACCGCCATGCTGGGCGCAACCGGCGCAACGCTCGACTCGCCACGTCCTACCTGCGGATCGTCATCCCATCCGTTCCCGTGCTTTCCGTAGGCGTCAGCTTTTCAGGCATACTGCGCGGAGCCGGCGACGCGCGGCGAGCCATGTTCGTGATGCTTGCGGGCGCCGTTGCCACCGCTATTCTCGACCTCTTCCTCATCTTCGGGTTCAATCTCGGCATCACGGGCGCGGCCATAGCCAATGTGCTGTCGCGCTTCGCGCTTCTGGCGCTCGGCTTCCACGGCGTAGTGATCATCCATCGGCTGGTCAGCATTCCCGACCGGAAGCGGCTTTTCGCTGCGCTTGTCCCCTTCGCGGCAATCGGCGGGGCCGCTGTCCTGACGCAACTGGCGACACCGGCGGCCAGCGCCTTCGTCACCGCTAGAATGGCGGATTTCGGCGATGCAGCCGTGGCGGGATGGACCGTGGTCGGGAGGCTGGTTCCCATAGCCTTCAGCGCGCTCTTCGCGCTTTCCGGCACGGTTGGCCCGATCCTTGGCCAAAATTTCGGCGCGGGCCGTTTCGACCGGGTGCGCCAGGCGCTGCGGGACGCCCTCATTGTCTCCACCGTCTATGTCGCCACGGTCTGGCTGCTGCTTGCGCTTTTCAGGAACCAGATATCCGGCCTCTTCAGCGCCCACGGCGAAGCCCACCAGTTGATCCTATTCTTTTGTCTTATCGCGGCGGGAAGTTTCCTTTTCAATGGCCCGCTCTTCGTCTCAAACGCGGCCTTCAATAACCTGGGTTATCCGGTGCTCGCCACCCTCTTCAATTGGGCCGCGCGACAATCGGGGTGCTGCCTTTCATCTGGTATGGTGCCAGATGGTACGGTCCGGAGGGGTACTGGGCGGATGGGCGGCGGGCGGCGTTGTGTTCGGCGTTGCAGCAATTATCGTCTGCTTCCGCCTAATCAACCGCCTTTCGGAGGGAATTAACATAACTCAATCGAACGACACACACCATAACAGCGGCCCAAATTAACGTGAACCCCATCGACGGCGAAAAGGCCGTCTGCATCCATGGGAAATCACTATGTCCACCACGCCCGCCATCACGCACGACCTCGGCCGGACCCAGTCCCGCCGCAAGATGAAGATCCGTCTTGCCCTGCTTCTCTTCTCCCCTGCCCTTCTCTTCACGACCGGTATTTTCGAGCCTGGCTCGTGGCAGAGGGAGGCGCTGGAGGGGGTCGGAGTGCTGCTGGTCTTCCTCGCCATTCTCGGCCGCGCCTGGAGCACGCTCTATATCGGTGGTCGGAAGATCGATCACCTGGTCACGGCCGGTCCATATTCGGTGACCCGCAATCCTCTCTACCTGTTTTCGTTCGTCGCCGTTCTCGGCCTTGGTCTTCAGACCGGAAGCATTACCATTGCGCTGGGCTTGCTTGTTGCCTATGCGATCTTCTGGCCGGTGGTTTTGCGGGAGGAGGCCACCCTACACAAAATCCACGGCGTGCTGTTCGAGATATATCGCAATTCGGTGCCTCGTTTCGCACCGCGCCGGAGTTTGTGGAAGGATGCCCACCAGTTGGAAATCGATCCACGCCGCTTGCGGCAGACGGTGCTCGACGGATTGATCATGCTGGCCTTGATTCCCCTGATCCGCGGCATCGGCTGGCTGCAGGCTTCAACTCCCAATTTGCCGGTACTGGCGCTGTTTTAAAGACAACTCTGCCCATCGGCGAATGTCACCGTCTTGCCCCGACAGGGTACCGGCAACAAAAATAAACATAATTGTTGCTGACATTGCGCCGGAGGAACTGGATATTCCTCGGATTTGCGGCGGCATGAATGGCTGAGCTTATGAATATCATGGCATCAAGTATCGTTACCCCAGCTCGAATACTTGTCGTCGAGGACGATCGGGATATCGCGGCTATGCTGATCGATCTGATGAAAGAGGCTGGTTACGCCGCCGAGGCGGTCGGATCGGCGGTTGAAATGGATCGTCTCCTTAAGAAGAGGGATTTCCAGCTTATCGTTCTGGACGGAATGCTGCCCGGCGAGGACGGTTTCAGCATATGCAGAAGGATACGGTCCCTCGATACGGTTCCCATTCTCATGCTGACCGCGCTGACGAAAGAGATCGACCGGGTGGTGGGATTGGAACTGGGTGCGGACGACTATGTTACCAAGCCGTTTAATTCGAGGGAGCTTCTTGCGCGCATAAAAGCGCTTCTGCGACGGTCGTCCTATGCGATGCAGGCGAAGCCAAGCTTGGAACCCATGACGTTCGCCGGCTGGCGCATCGATCCGGTGACGCGAGAGTTGACGGACAGCGAAGGCATGCATGTGTCGCTCACGACCGCGGAATTCGACGTGCTGCTGGTCTTCTGCCGCAATCCGCGGCAGGTGGTGACCCGGCAGGAAATCCTGGTCCGCACCCACGCCGGCGCCGCAGGCCCTGTTGAGCGCAGCATCGACGTGCATGTCAGCCGCATCCGGCAGAAAATCGAGCCGGATTATAAGAACCCGACGCTGATCAAGACCGTGCGCCTAGGCGGATACATCTTCACGCCCGAGGTTTCGACATCGCCATGAAATCCATAATCGATCATTTTCGCAAGGCGTCCATACGCCTGCAATTCATCGTGTTCGCGGCGATACCGGTTCCGGCGATCATCATAACCATTATTGCCATTTTACCGGAGCCGTTCCTCTTTCAGAATGAAAGGGCGCTGATGGTCAAGGGTGCTCAAATTGAGTTGCTCATCACCCAGCTTCGCAATGCCAGAGATGCAGTCGAAATCAGGGATTTGATACGATCGAGCGCACCGCTCGGTCTCGAAATGAAAATCATGCCGTGGCGTAACGTCAGCGACGAAGAACATCCCCACCCAGACGATCATCTCATCTCGGATGAACTTCGCAAAGTCCTGCCCGCCGATCTCGAAGCGATTGTGCTTGAAAATAGATCGGAAACCGATGGCCATCGCAGCACGCTTGCAGTGCGTCTCGATGCCAGCTGCGCCCTCGTCATCGGTTTTTCGGGCGCCGACATCTCGCCCTCCTTTTTTAACACGATAGTGGAGGTCACTGCCAAGATTCTCATTCTTATGCTGCCGATGATCGTTCTGGTTCTCTATATCAGTACCATGATTACATCGCCGCTCGTCCGGTTTGCCGATGCGGCCAAGCGTCTGCGCATCGACGGCAAGGAGGAAGAGCCGTTCAGCGTCGGCGGCGCGAAGGAACTTCACACGCTGGCGACATCCCTCAACATGATGCGGCAGCGTATCCGTAAAATGGTCGATGACCGTACGCGAATGCTGACCGCTGTGAGCCATGATCTGAGAACGCCCCTGACACGTCTCAGAATGCGGGTAGAACGATCCAAGGATACCGCCTCGCGGGAAGCGATGCTCATCGATATCGATACATTGACTGGCATGATCGAGGAGAGCCTGCGGTATCTAAGCAGCAGTGCCACGGTGGAACCGGTCAAAAAGGTCGACATATCCAGCTTGCTTCAAACCATCACCTCGCAGTTTTGCGATCTGGGATATACCGTCAATTATCACGGCCCCGAGCGGTTCGGATATTTATGCAGGCAAAAGGCACTCATCCGCGCCGTCACCAATCTCGTCGAGAACGCAGTGCGATTTGGCTCGGTAGTGGATATAGAACTCCGCGCCAGCAACCAGGGCGAAACGGTCATCACCTTAAAAGATAACGGTCCCGGGCTTGAAGACGGCTTCCATGACAAGGTACTGGAGCCGTTTTTCAAAGCTGACGAGGCGCGTACTTCAAGCGCCAAAACGGGTTTCGGGCTGGGCCTTTCAATCGCGGACGAAATCGTGAAAAGCCATGGCGGTTCGCTGATACTGGAGAACGCAACCCCGCATGGCTTGTGCGCAAGGATAGTCCTGCCCCCGGTCCAGGCCGTTCCGCAGCAGATGCGATTACGCTTGTCGCAAGCGGCCGCACCTGTTGCCGCCCAAGCGCACAACAACTCTTAACAACACAAAACCCAAGGCAAATGGCCGGTCCGGATTAATAGCGCCCATACCAACAATTACAGGGCGATGAGATTTGGATAGGCTGGTGGCAATCTTCATGCTGGCATTTCTTGCTGGCTGTCTGGCGCCCGACCGCGTGGTCTACGGGCCGAGGGCCGCGGCAACGGCCAGCATCGAGGGCTTTGGCAACATCCGCATATATGCGGATTCGAACCGGCAGCTTCCTGAAGATAGCGATTGGCTTCCCGTTCCGAGCGGCAAGGAAGTCAATTATCTCGTCTTGTCCGGCGGCGGTTCCGGTGGCGCATTCGGCGTCGGAATCCTGAAAGCCTGGACGGAAAACGGAGACAGGCCGGAATTCGATATCGTTAGCGGCGTCAGCACGGGTGCGCTGATCGCACCTTTCGCCTTTCTCGGGGCAGCCTATGACGACACTCTTGTCGATCTATATACAAGCGGCGTCGCCGAGAAACTGATCGACGCGGATTTTCTGCCGAAGGGCCTACTTGGCCCGAGCCTCCTAAAACAAGAGCCACTCCGAAAAATGGTCGAGCGATATATCACCCGCGAAACACTGGCAAAAATCGCGGCGGAGCACCGCAAAGGACGGCGTCTACTTGTTCTGACGTCTAACCTCGATTCCCTGCGAGCGGTGATCTGGAATATGGGCGCCATCGCTGACAGCGGACGGCCCGATGCGCTGAAGCTCTTCCAGGATATCATCATCGCATCGGCCAGCATGCCCGGCATCTTCCCAGCGGTGCTTATCAAGGCGAAATCCGGCGGGCAGGAATTTGAGGAAATGCACTCCGATGGCGGCTCGGCCTCCTCTATCCTGACGATCCCGGACGGATGGATGGCCGATCCCGAGAAAGGCGCGTGGCCCAAGAACACCAAGGTGAACATGTATATCATCGTCAACAACACGCTCATCCCGGAATTCTCAACGACAACGAACAATACGCTCGCCGTGATGGCGAGAGCGAGCTCGGCTCTTATTAGGGCGCAGACACGCAGCGCGCTGGTCGCGACTTATCTTTATGCCCAAAAGACCGGCATCCGGGTCCATATGGCGTCGATCGATACGCAGATCCCCTATGACGTAACCGATCCATTCAATACGAGCTACATGCGCACGGTCTACAAGCTCGGCTATGCAAGAACGGCAAGCGGAAACCTTTGGAAGGACAAGCCCTTGTTTCCTGAAAAGTTACCAGTCGCGCAGCCAATTGAAATGAAGCCATAGTGAAATCACTCCCCTTTCTCGGGGGTGTCTAAATGCCAAAGGCCACCGTGAGGCGGCGTAACTGATTATTATATTATGATATTCAGGGAGTTATGCTGGAACTGGTTGCGGGGACAGGATTTGAACCTGTGACCTTCAGGTTATGAGCCTGACGAGC
>NZ_JBQENG010000014.1:2500-6153 GCF_052044585.1 Phyllobacterium sp. 22552
AGAAGATAAGTTCGGATTATTCCGGATGTTCAAGGATTTGCACCTTTGTGTGCTGATCTGCCGGCCTTATGGCCATGAACGCCGGGTAATGTCGTCAGGGGTGCTCATCAAAAGCCTCTGACTTATGATTGGCCGCTTAACCGCAGAGCCATCGAATTTATCTCAAGAAGCTGGTCTTTTTTGTCAAATCGATTGTTGCTGGGTGTTTTAGCAGCCTGTTGGTATCCCCCACAGGTGCAAGATGCTCGTTAAGGCAAGGATGGATATTGGCAATGAGAATGATCAAGTGTCTTAAGGGCATTTGGTGGATGCCTTGGCATGCACAGGCGATGAAGGACGTGATACGCTGCGATAAGCGTCGGGGAGGTGCGAATACCCTTTGATCCGACGATTTCCGAATGGGGAAACCCACCTTAGATATCTAGAAAATTTGAGTTGTTGGACGAATGTTCGAAGAACAATTCATTTTTCTAGATATCATAATAAGGTATCTAACTTTCGAATACATAGGGGTTAGAAGCGAACCCGGGGAACTGAAACATCTAAGTACCCGGAGGAAAGGACATCAAACGAGACTCCGTAAGTAGTGGCGAGCGAACGCGGACCAGGCCAGTGGCTTTTGTGAGACAAGTGGAACACCTTGGAAAGGGTGGCTAGAATGGGTGATAGCCCCGTACACGTAATGCGAACAAAAGTCCTTGAGTAGGGCGGGACACGTGAAATCCTGTCTGAACATGGGGAGACCACTCTCCAAGCCTAAGTACTCGTGCATGACCGATAGCGAACCAGTACCGTGAGGGAAAGGTGAAAAGCACCCCGACAAGGGGAGTGAAAGAGATCCTGAAACCGAATGCCTACAAACAGTTGGAGCCCAAGATTTGTTCTGGGTGACAGCGTACCTTTTGTATAATGGGTCAGCGACTTAGTCTGACGAGCAAGCTTAAACCGGTAGGTGTAGGCGCAGCGAAAGCGAGTCTGAACAGGGCGTTCAGTTCGTTGGATTAGACCCGAAACCAAGTGATCTAGCCATGAGCAGGTTGAAGGTAAGGTAACACTTACTGGAGGACCGAACCCGCATCTGTTGCAATAGATTGGGATGACTTGTGGCTAGGGGTGAAAGGCCAATCAAACTTGGAGATAGCTGGTTCTCCGCGAAATCTATTTAGGTAGAGCGTCGATCGAATACCTTCGGGGGTAGAGCACTGGATGGGCTAGGGGATCTCACCGATTTACCAAACCTAACCAAACTCCGAATACCGAAGAGTACTAATCGGCAGACACACGGCGGGTGCTAACGTCCGTCGTGAAGAGGGCAACAACCCTGACCACCATCTAAGGTCCCTAAGTTATGGCTAAGTGGGAAAGGATGTGAGGATCCCAAAACAACCAGGATGTTGGCTTAGAAGCAGCCATCATTTAAAGAAAGCGTAACAGCTCACTGGTCTAAATAAGGGTCTTTGCGCCGAAAATGTACCGGGGCTAAAGCCATACACCGAAGCTGTGGATTTGCTTAGCAATAAGCAAGTGGTAGCGGAGCGTTCTGTAAGCCGTTGAAGAGGGACCCGTGAGGGCCTTTGGAGGTATCAGAAGTGAGAATGCTGACATGAGTAACGATAAAGGGAGTGAGAGACTCCCTCGCCGAAAGTCCAAGGGTTCCTGCTTAAAGTTAATCTGAGCAGGGTTAGCCGGCCCCTAAGGCGAGGCCGAAAGGCGTAGTCGATGGGAACCACGTTAATATTCGTGGGCCTGCGGGTAGTGACGGATCGCGTATGTTGTTCCTCCTTATTGGATTGGAGGGGCTTCGGGGCGGTTCCAGGAAATAGCTCCCGCGTATAGACCGTACCCTAAACCGACACTGGTGGACTGGTAGAGAATACCAAGGCGCTTGAGAGAACTGCGTTGAAGGAACTCGGCAAATTGCACGCGTAACTTCGGAAGAAGCGTGACCCTTTTTTACGCAAGTAGAGGAGGGTGGCACAGACCAGGGGGTAGCGACTGTTTACCAAAAACACAGGGCTCTGCGAAGTCGCAAGACGACGTATAGGGTCTGACGCCTGCCCGGTGCTGGAAGGTTAAGAGGAGAGGTGCAAGCTTTGAATTGAAGCCCCAGTAAACGGCGGCCGTAACTATAACGGTCCTAAGGTAGCGAAATTCCTTGTCGGGTAAGTTCCGACCTGCACGAATGGCGTAACGACTTCCCCGCTGTCTCCAACGCAGACTCAGTGAAATTGAATTCCCCGTGAAGATGCGGGGTTCCTGCGGTTAGACGGAAAGACCCCGTGCACCTTTACTATAGCTTTACACTGGCATTCGTGTCGGCATGTGTAGGATAGGTGGTAGACTTTGAAGCGGGGGCGCCAGCCTTCGTGGAGTCATCCTTGAAATACCACCCTTACCTATATGGATGTCTAACCGCGGTCCGTTATCCGGATCCGGGACAGTGTATGGTGGGTAGTTTGACTGGGGCGGTCGCCTCCTAAAGAGTAACGGAGGCGCGCGATGGTGGGCTCAGACCGGTCGGAAATCGGTCGTCGAGTGCAATGGCATAAGCCCGCCTGACTGCGAGACTGACAAGTCGAGCAGAGACGAAAGTCGGTCATAGTGATCCGGTGGTCCCGCGTGGAAGGGCCATCGCTCAACGGATAAAAGGTACGCCGGGGATAACAGGCTGATGACCCCCAAGAGTCCATATCGACGGGGTTGTTTGGCACCTCGATGTCGACTCATCGCATCCTGGGGCTGGAGCAGGTCCCAAGGGTATGGCTGTTCGCCATTTAAAGCGGTACGTGAGTTGGGTTCAGAACGTCGTGAGACAGTTCGGTCCCTATCTGCCGTGGGTGTAGGAATATTGACAGGATCTGTCCCTAGTACGAGAGGACCGGGATGGACGTATCTCTGGTGGACCTGTTGTGGCGCCAGCCGCATAGCAGGGTAGCTATATACGGACGGGATAACCGCTGAAGGCATCTAAGCGGGAAACCCACCTGAAAACGAGTATTCCCTATCAGAGCCGTGGAAGACCACCACGTTGATAGGCCGGGTGTGGAAGTGCGGCAACGCATGAAGCTTACCGGTACTAATAGCTCGATTGGCTTGATCATTCTCATTACTCATATCCATCGCAAAGCGATGAAATGGATTGTCTCACGCGCCCTATCGCACCTTTGGTGCGGGCGCTGCGACAGCGCGCCGGGCAACCGGCGACGGCCAAGTCGGCCTTGCGGGCAAATGCACGCAAGATCGATCATCGCCAACAATCAAAACAAACAATTCCAGCTTCTTCATTTTGTTGCGCTTTGCTGACCTGGTGGTTACAGCGGGGTGGCTGCACCCGATCCCATTCCGAACTCGGCCGTGAAACGCCCCTGCGCCAATGGTACTTCGTCTCAAGACGCGGGAGAGTAGGTCGCTGCCAGGTCTGCTAAACGCAACAAAATGCTGCTCAAATCACACAACAATACATAACAGACCAATCAGGCCGCGCCAGAATACGTTCAGGACGCGGCCTTTTTGCTTTTGGCAAACATTCCGGGTAATCTGGACAATACCAAAAGCACAATGGCAATGGCAGCAATGCCCTCCTGCCACAAAAAGGGTAGAGCAGCGCCCCGTCCGAAAGCCGAAAAAGCACCTTCGCTTTTGAGGCCGGACAA
>NZ_JBQENG010000014.1:6253-6479 GCF_052044585.1 Phyllobacterium sp. 22552
AGTCCGGGCTGCAAACGGCGTCAGCGCCGGTCTTGGTAACGCGGGGTGGAGCAGCGCCCCGTCCGAAAGCCGAAAAAGCACCTTCGCTTTTGAGGCCGGACAAACGGAGAAGTCCGGGCTGCAAACGGCGTCAGCGCCGGTCTTGGTAACGCGGGGTGGAGCAGCCCGGTAGCTCGTCAGGCTCATAACCTGAAGGTCACAGGTTCAAATCCTGTCCCCGCAACCA
>NZ_JBQENG010000015.1:0-2962 GCF_052044585.1 Phyllobacterium sp. 22552
AAGCTGACTGTCCAACATCGAAACCGGCATAAAATGACCCGTGCGCTTACCCATGTGTGAGCGTAGAACCTCGACTTCGCCATCCAGGAAAATGAATGCAAGCGGTCCGCCAGCTTTCTCTCTCAAACGTTCGCGATAGCTTTTTTTCAAAGCTGAACAAGACACCACTAGCCCATTTTCGGCTTCAGCCAGTTCAATGCCAATTTTGTCGAGCCACGGCCAGCGGTCATCATCCGTCAAAGGAATGCCGGAAGACATTTTTTCGACGTTACGTTCGGGATGAAGCGTATCGCCTTCCAAAAAAGGAAGCTTTAAGGCTTCGGCGATCGCAACTCCTACTGAGGTTTTTCCCGAACCGCTCACGCCCATTACTATAATGCGTATCATATTGAAGCTGTAATCCCGCCATCGATATGGATGACTTGCCCATTAACAAAGGACGAGGCATCACTTGCCAAGAATATTGCAGCGCCAACCAATTCTTCAACATTTCCCCATCGTCCTGCCGGGGTCCGTTTCTCCAGCCAAGTGGAGAACTCTGGATCACCGATCAATGCTTGATTCAATGGGGTTTTGAAGTAGCCGGGTGCGATAGCGTTGATTTGCAGACCATATTTCGCCCAATCCGTGCACATGCCTCGCGTCAAATTACGAACAGCGCCTTTCGTTGCCGTGTATGGCGCTATGGATGGCCGGGCCAGTTCACTCTGAACCGAAGCAATATTAATAATCTTGCCGCGGCCTCGCTTGATCATGTGTTGAGCAGCGCTCTGGCCGGCGTAGAAAACGCTCGAGATGTTTGTTTGCAGCAATTGCTGCCATTTATCATCCGGAAAATCCTCCAGGGGAGCACGAAATTGCATACCGGCATTATTGATGAGAATATCAATCGGACCGATCTCGGCCTCGATCTTATCAATCCCCTTCTTGACCGCACCAATATCGGTTACATCGAAATGCGAGGTATGCGCCTTATACCCCTCAGCACTGAGTTTGGTGACGGCTGCTGCAAGTTTTTCCCGGTTGCGGCCGTTGAGGACGACCGTCGCACCATATGATGCGAGACCTTTTGCCAAAGCGAAGCCGATACCTTGACTGGACCCAGTAACGAGCGCGAGGCGCCCCTCAAGATTAAACAATGAGTAGGGCATGTGGACGTTCCTCTTATTCGCTTCTTGTGAGCGGACGAATATTCCGGCGTGCTCGATAAGCTTAACTAGCAGTCCTTTACGCAGCATTCTACCCGGCCAATCAAGCTCCATATGGCCGAAAAGCCAAATGTTCTGGATTAACCGTTGAAACGCCTGTCTCCTATGGTATTGATTCAACTGAACAGAACGAAAGAACACAATCATGACATTGCACCAAAATCTGATCGACGGCGAATGGGCCGGTGGCGACGCCATTGCCAATATCAATCCTTCCAACACCAATGATGTGGTTGGGGAATATGCGAGAGCGACGGCTGAGGACACGTTGCGGGCCATTGCTGCTGCAAAAGCGGCCTTTCCTGCTTGGGCGCGTTCTGGAATTCTCGAACGTCATGCAATCTTGCGCAAAACTGCAGATGAGATCACTGCCCGCAAGGATGAACTTGGCCGATTGCTCTCTCGGGAAGAAGGCAAGACACTGGCCGAAGGGATTGGTGAAACTTTGCGTGCAGCGCAAATCTTCGACTTCTTTGCCGGAGAAGTGTTGCGGCTTGCAGGCGAAGTTTTGCCAAGTGCTCGTCCGAATATCGGTGTTGAAATTACGAGAGAACCGGTTGGCGTTGTCGGCATCATCACCCCGTGGAATTTCCCCATTGCGATTCCTGCCTGGAAGATCGCCCCTGCGCTTGCCTATGGAAACACTGTTGTTTTTAAGCCAGCCGATCTCGTGCCAGGCTGCTCTTGGGCAATTGTCGATATCCTGCATCGTTCGGGCCTGCCAAAGGGTGTGCTTAATCTTGTCATGGGCAAGGGTTCAGTTGTAGGGCAGACAATTCTCGACAGCGCCGATGTCAATGCGATCACTTTCACCGGATCTGTCGGTACGGGAAAACGCGTCGCTGCAGCATCAATTGAGCATATGCGCAAATTCCAGTTGGAGATGGGCGGTAAAAATCCATTTGTTGTTCTGGATGATGCCGAGCTCAACGTCGCGGTCGACGCCGCTGTAAATAGTGCGTTTTTCTCAACCGGTCAGCGTTGCACAGCATCTTCTCGAATCATTGTCACCGAGGGCATCCATGACCGATTCGTTGCTGCTGTTTCGGAAAAACTGAAAACCATCATAGTTGATGATGCTTTGAAGGCGGGGACGCATATTGGCCCCGTTGTCGATGCGAGCCAGCTCAAGCAGGATGAAGATTATATTGCTATCGGTCAAAAAGAGGGTGCAAAGCTCGCTTTTGGCGGCGAACGGCTGACACGGGATAATCCCGGCTTCTATCTGCAGCCCGCTTTGTTTACGGAAGCGACGAATCAAATGCGTATTTCTCGCGAAGAAATATTTGGTCCTGTCGCCAGTGTCATCCGCGTCAAGGATTATGAAGAGGCGCTGCATACAGCAAATGATACGCCTTTTGGCCTCTCATCGGGCATTGCGACGACGAGCCTGAAGCATGCGACTCATTTCAAACGCAATGCCGAAGCTGGGATGGTAATGGTTAACCTGCCCACTGCCGGTGTTGATTTCCATGTGCCTTTCGGCGGACGTAAGGGATCAAGCTATGGCCCTCGTGAGCAGGGCAAATACGCTGCCGAGTTTTATACGACGGTGAAAACCGCCTATACGCTGGCCTGATCCTCGTCGCAGGATCTATGTGAATGTTGAAGGGGCGTTGCGCAGGCAGCGCCCCTTGTTTTTTGCCCTACATTTTGTTGAGTTATCCCCAGGGATTGGGATTTGTTTTATAAAAGTTAGATTTTGGGGATTTTTTTGAGAAAGTGTTGTTGACAGTTTTGTGGAGTGGGGTCTA
>NZ_JBQENG010000016.1:0-691 GCF_052044585.1 Phyllobacterium sp. 22552
AATTTGTTCTTGGTGCCGAACATATTGTGTTCCTTATTCCTGCAGCTCCAGACCTGACAGCTCAGCTTCTTCGTCAGCGAGTTTATGCGAACATGCGCGCCGTATTTCCATTGAAGGGAATCCCGATCCAAACGGCTTATCTGGCCACATTTGTAGCAATAGGCATAAAGATCGTCCCACGGTTCGAGATCACAGAACCGCGTCGTTTCGCGGATGCCTCTAAGGTGTCTTTTCGAGACCATAACCCACCAGCATGCGCGTATAGCGTGGCACCCAATTGCCTCTCCTGCTTTGTTCAGGCGTTATCCATTCGGCTTCAAATGCTTTTAAAAAGCACTCGGCGTTTCGCTGTTCTGCAAACATGTAGACAATGTAGCGATCTGGATGAACGTAAACATTCCGCCTCAAGCGATAGCAGTCGAGCTGTTGGGACAAGAAGCTCACCCGGTCAAAATGCAGGCTTACGTCCTCGCAATGCAACGCGACCTGAAAAGGATATTCCTTGTCAATCAAAGTGGGTGGCGGTTCGCCTCTGCTTCTAGCCATCTCAATGCCTCGACAGCTTTGGCTTCCAGCCACGGGCGAAACCGAAGCCCATGGCAAGCGAAGCATATTCAAGCTCTTTGGTAAGATAGGCGCGTTCCTCGACCAGCTTGGTAATGGCAGCATTGGCATCGCCGCCATGTTCGGC
>NZ_JBQENG010000017.1:0-664 GCF_052044585.1 Phyllobacterium sp. 22552
CGACTTCGCCCTTGATAAAGGCCGGAGGCGTTGGCATTCCCCAACGCAGCATTGATACCTCCAGCTCGCCGCTTTCATCCTGGCGCGCGACCGGCGCGGGATAGTCCGGGTAAATATCGAGATTGAAGTCGGTGATGTTTGTCCTGTTTCCGATCCCATTGAAGAGATTGCGGACCGCATCAAAGCCAGTCGATATTTTGTAGAGGTTGCACATGCCTAACGGCCCCATTCATTTTCTTGCTGCGGTGGAGGTGGTGATTCCGCAATGAACCGCTTGATATCGGCCGCAGTGGCTTGCAATTGCGAAGCGGTATCTTCGATGAGCTTGAGAATCTCTTCTAGTTCAAATTGGGCGCGATACACCTGTTCCCGATCGACGTGGATATTGAGGGTAGCATAATCGGGTTTTGTCGAACTTGGACGGATGATTTTGATTGTGCTGCTGCTGCTATGTCCGTGAGTGAAAGTGCAGCGCCATACGACTTCACCACCGAGAATATCATTTTCAAGCGTCTCGAAAAAACCTTTTGGCATTTCAGTCCCCCTGCGGCCGCCCATCACGCGATGATATTCGATCCTTGATTGCGCGCAAGCGGGCGTTAATCCCGCAATTTGTTCTTGGTGCCGAACATATTGTGTTCCTTATTCCTGCAGCTCCAGACCT
>NZ_JBQENG010000018.1:0-618 GCF_052044585.1 Phyllobacterium sp. 22552
GATGAACTTTTACGTCGGCTTTCTCACCCATTCTGGTTTCAGTCCTTTGGTGCAGTGATGGGCATGGACTGGCACTCCTCAGGTATCACAACCAGTGTGATCGGCGCGTTGAAACGTGGCCTTACCCCAATGTCGCATGAATTGGGAATTCATGTTTGCGGCGGGCGCGGCTCTCACTCGCGAAAAACGCCTTCGGAGCTGAATGCGATTGGAGAGCGTGTAGGAATTGACGCAAGAGCTCTGGGACAGGCAAGCAGACTGGTCGCAAAAGTCGACAGTGCCGCCTTGCAGGACGGATTTGATCTTTATCTCCACGGTTTCATTGTTGCTGATGATGGAAAGTGGGTGGTTGTCCAGCAGGGAATGAATGGGAATAGTCGGCAGGCAAGACGTTATCACTGGCTGTCTGAAGGGCTGACCAGCTTTGTCGATGCTCCTCATGCCGCAATCGAAGGTCAGCAAGTCGGAAATATTATCAACCTTGCTGATCGTCGCGCATCGGACTCGCGGGTACAGCAAATCGAGGTTTTGAAGACATTGAATCCTGGCCGGATTGTCGAGGAGGCGGCAACCCTCGAGGGGACGCCTGCAGTCAAGCCGACCCTTTCAGACCAAATG
>NZ_JBQENG010000019.1:0-533 GCF_052044585.1 Phyllobacterium sp. 22552
TCCGGTCTGTCGGCAAATATTTCGATCGATTGAACCTTGTTGTCCTGATTGAAATAGAGCTGCGATTCTTCGAGCGGCATGAGCACGATTGAGGCGTCATATTCTGACATGCCAATCTCAAAAATGGCAGTCACCGGGTAGGATTTGACCCGTGGCGCCATCCCAAGCGGCGTCACATCGCCATCAGGAGAAATCAACGTCAGCCGGTCACCGAGGCCCAAGCCCATATTCTCGGCCATGCGCGTACCTATTGCTACGCCGCCTGCGGTGTTAAAACCCTGAAATGTGCCCTGCCGCACGTTCTTTGCCACAAGTTGCAGCTTGGCGATATCGTCTTCGCGCAAACCGCGGACAAGCGCGCCTGATCCGGCCCCCACATTGCCTTTGGCCAGGACCTGGCCTTCGACGACGGGGATGGCAAAAGATACGCCTGGCACGGCATCGACACGCTTGATAACAGCGTCAAAATCATCCAATGGCCGATCCATTGGCTGCATGATGACATGGCCGTTGATTCCGAGAATTCGGGTCAA
>NZ_JBQENG010000020.1:0-529 GCF_052044585.1 Phyllobacterium sp. 22552
CGCTCGGCGGAATAGGTATCATGGGTCAGCGCGGCGCGAATGCCCGGCACCTTGTTTGCTGAAATACTGACGCCAATGCCTGTGCCGCAGATGAGAATGCCGCGCTCATTGGCTCCATCGACAATTGTCTGCGCCAATTTTTGCGAAAGATCGGCATAAAAGCCGGACTGGCTCAGATCTGCAACGACATGTTCCGGCTTTGTCGCAAGATGCGCAGCAATGACATCAAGCAAAGGCTTACCCGCACTATCGGCTCCAATGGCTATTTTCATGAGTTTTTCCTTTCTAGATCTGTTCTTTACGCAATTCCGGACGGAAAACCGGTTCCCACTTTTCCTGGAATTGCTTTTGCGACCCGCTGTAAAATATCAAGATAGCCCTCTGCGGCCCAAGCAGAGCGACCAATGAAAAGGCCATCAATATTCGGGCAGGCAATCAGTTCGGCGCAGTTTTCAGGATTGACGCTGCCGCCGTAAAGGACAGGTACAGCAGTGCCGAGCACCGACCTGGCCACAGCCGCGATCTTCGC
>NZ_JBQENG010000021.1:0-493 GCF_052044585.1 Phyllobacterium sp. 22552
TTGCCTTCAACTCGAATGCCAATCCGATTACGCTGAATATCACAGGCGGTGCACCCGCCTCGGTTGCCGTGGCTACCCAGGCTGCCAATGGCACCGCCACGGCAAGCGGCACGTCAATTACCTATACGCCAACACCAGGATATGCAGGACCGGACAGTTTCACCTACACCGCCACGAATGCGTCAGGCACGTCGGCACCTGCCACCGTGTCAATCACGGTCAGCCCAACCACACTTGCCCTTGCTCCGGCGGCTGGTGCATTGCCAGGCGCTACTGCAGGGACGGCCTACAGCCAGGCATTTACGGCATCGGGTGGGACATCTCCCTATAGCTATGCGGTTACAGCTGGTGCGTTGCCAGCAGGCATTACCTTGAACGGGGGAACGGGCGCCCTTAGCGGCACACCAACAGCCGCGGGCACGTTCAATTTTGCCATTACGGCCACAGACAGTTCAACCGGCAGCGGACCATTCACTGCCATACAGAATTATTC
>NZ_JBQENG010000022.1:0-448 GCF_052044585.1 Phyllobacterium sp. 22552
CGAGGGCAGCTTGCACTTGCGCAGCAAGCACGGCGTCGGCCTCTCCGGCCTCGCGTTGTGCCAGACTTTCACCAATGCAGATCAACGGGGTCAAGCCGTGACGCACGGCTGCCGCGACCTTGAGGCCAACCGTGCGGTCGGTTTCACCAAAAAACTCGCGGCGCTCGGAATGTCCAAGCTCGACCAGATCGAGATTGCAGTCCTTCAGCATCAGCGGCGATATTTCACCGGTCCATGCGCCGGCGTCATCCCAGTGCATGTTCTGGGCACCGACCTTGACGCTTGTGTCTTTCAACGCGGCTTTGACTTCACGCACCGCTGTGAACGGCGGAATGACAAAGCGCTGAAACCGCTGATCGCGGCTTTCATCACCGGCAGCAAGAGCTTCGGCAAAGGCCAAAGCCTCCGCCAGCGTCTTGTTCATCTTGAAACTCGTGCCAATCCAGAA
>NZ_JBQENG010000023.1:0-410 GCF_052044585.1 Phyllobacterium sp. 22552
TCAATGCTGCGTTGGGGAATGCCAACGCCTCCGGCCTTTATCAAGGGCGAAGTCGATTATGGTGTTACCAATATCCGCAATGTGAAGTCTCCGCACTGGAGGCGATGGCTGGGGCCAGAAAGCCGCTGCATCGTTCCGGCAACGAGCTTTTCCGAATATGGTCAGGTGCGCGATCCGGTCACGAAAAAACTGCCGCTGTACTGGTTTGCCCTCAATGAAGAGCAACCTCTATTCTGGTTTGCTGGCATCTGGACGCCTTGGTTCAGTATGCGAAAGAAGAAGGAAGGCCCTGTTCAGGCTGATATCTTCGCATTCCTGACCACTGACGCCAATGAGGTTGTGAAGCCGATCCATCCCAAGGCAATGCCCGTCATACTGCGCACACGCGAAGAGCTTGATATCTGGATGAA
>NZ_JBQENG010000024.1:0-384 GCF_052044585.1 Phyllobacterium sp. 22552
CGACTTCGCCCTTGATAAAGGCCGGAGGCGTTGGCATTCCCCAACGCAGCATTGAAACTTCCAACTCGCCGTTTTCATCCTTGCGCGCGACCGGCGCGGGGTAGTCCGGATAAATGTCGATATTGAAATCTGTGATGTTTGTCCGGTTTCCGATCCCGTTGAAGAGGTTACGGACCGCATCGAAGCCAGTCGATATTTTATAGAGGTTGCACATGCCTGACTTCGCCCCCGGTTGCTTTGTCGGCCGGTGAAATTTCAAACTCCACTCGGCCGCTTTTTCTCGATGATAGTTGAACTGCGCATGGGCGCAAGTTGAGCCTTAATCCCGTAATTTGTTCTTGGTGCCGAACATATTGTGTTCCTTATTCCTGCAGCTCCAGACCT
>NZ_JBQENG010000025.1:0-340 GCF_052044585.1 Phyllobacterium sp. 22552
TCTTATATGGGTGCAAAACGTCTGACCGAAATGGGTTTCCCGTGCATCGGTCTGCCTGGCACCATCGACAACGACATCAAAGGCACTGACTACACCATCGGTTACTTCACTGCGCTGGGTACCGTTGTTGAAGCGATTGACCGCCTGCGTGACACCTCTTCTTCTCACCAGCGTATCTCCATCGTTGAAGTGATGGGCCGTTACTGCGGCGATCTGACGCTGGCGGCCGCTATCGCCGGTGGCTGTGAGTTCGTGGTGGTACCGGAAGTGGAATTCAGCCGTGAAGATCTGGTGAACGAAATCAAAGCCGGTATCGCGAAAGGTAAAAAACACGCCATCG
>NZ_JBQENG010000026.1:0-309 GCF_052044585.1 Phyllobacterium sp. 22552
CGCGTTCCTCGACCAGCTTGGTAATGGCAGCATTGGCATCGCCGCCATGTTCGGCGATGAGCTGGTCAGCTTCACCTTCATAATCTCGGTCCGGTTCTTCCATGGCTTTTCTCCATTGAGACAAGCCTGTTCGCCCCCACACAGGCAGGTTTTCATAATCCTAAAATGTAATTGGAACGGCCGCCGCTGCCGTGTATGTTCTATTAATGTTCTCAACGTCGACGTGAGTCAATAATTTTTCATGGACAGAATACCGCACTCTAAAAGAGCCGCCTTGCTGGCGGCTTTCCTAATGTTGGGCCCCGCGAT